>NZ_JALNTM010000020.1:0-119987 GCF_023161845.1 Pseudoalteromonas sp. 2CM39R | reverse complement strand
AACCACTAACCACTAACCACTAACCACTAACCACTAACCACTAACCACTAACCACTAACCACTAACCACTAACCACTCGCAACTTTTTACTAACTCCCCCATCTGTACTATCTTTTCTAAATCCAACTTGCAGGAGAGTAAGATGTATTTAGTTAGACTGATTTACACAAGTGAAATTAGCGATGGGTTTGGGCCCAATGACATCGAAGATATTCTCGAGAAAGCTAAGCAGAATAATGCAGAATGTCATGTAACTGGGCTACTTTGTTTTAATAGCTCTCACTTTATGCAATGCCTTGAGGGATCACGAAAAGCAGTTAATGATACTTATCATCGAATTCTTAATGACAAACGACACCGTAATATCATCATGCTGAATTACTGTGAAATAGTAGAGCGTGAATTTGAGAATTGGTCGATGGGATACATTCCTAATTCAAAAATGACAACTCCATTAAACTTAAAGTACTCAGGTACCAGCGAATTTAATCCATTAGCCATGTCGGCAGGAAGCGCCCATAAACTTATGTTGGCTTTACGGGACTCATTGCTTAAACATACTATGTAGGGCTTGTAAGTGTCACTACAGTGACACTTGCTCACCTTCATTCAATATGTAAAGAGGAACTTGGCTGTTCATCTGTTTTTGCATATGCAGTAATCTTAATAATGCCGAGTGGCTTGAATGGTCGCCCATTTGCCAGCTTGAGTTGCCATAACCCCATGGGATCATCACTTTACAGTTTAGCTCCTCTGCGGCGTTTAAGCTGTCTTCTGGCGTTGTATGAACATAGCGATACCACTTACCGTTTTCTTCATGGTAATAAGAAGCGATAGGCATTAAACATACATCAATCTCGCCGTATTTTTGATTAATATCTTGGAAGTGTTTTGAGTAACCGGTATCACCAGCAAAAAACAAGGTTCTACCATTTTGCTCAAGTAACCAACCATTCCATAAATCTTTATTGTGGTCGTCGTAAATGAAAGGCACCATTATACGACTGCTAAAATGATGAGCTGGCAGTGCATGAATTGTTAAATCATTAATTTGTGTACTTGCGTACCACGCCATCTCGGAAATATTAAAGCCACCCGTCGGGAAGTTATTTGCAAACCCTAATGGCACTAAGTAGCGGGGGGTGTTGCCAATCTCTTCTATATCCGCCTTGTTAAAATGGTCATAGTGAATGTGTGAGTACATCACTGCATCTAAGCCATTAAGTTCAGCTTGTGATGGCCAAAAACCAGGTTTGCGATAAATGCCCCCTGCAAGCTTAAAGGCAAAGTCTACCGGTGAATCAAACTGATCTTTAACAGGGTCAAACAACAGCTGCTCACCATTTGGTGATTGAATATAAAACCCAGCATGACCTAACCAGCGCACCGTAAAGCCTGAGTTGATTGCAGGCACATGTTGTTCTGCGTGAAACTCGCATTGTGAGCTGCTGTCGTCGCACACAAGGAGTTCTGACGCTTCATAACAATTGTCAGTGCAGGTAGTTGGGTATTCTTTATCACCCGGGTAAAGGTTGTGGTAGCGACCTTCGTACTCACCCTCTGTTTTTAACGGAGTGATAGTGCCTTCACCGGCAATAACATTAACAGTGTTCGAATTACTGCATGCACTTAAAAGTGCTGCTGCAATAAGTGTTGAGAGTGTTTTTAAATGCATACCATGCTTACTTTTTATTCTTTGCAGTGAGTTTAGCAAAATAAAATTTAAGATAAATCATTAAAAAGTAACAAGAGGTTACATAAAAAAGCCTACGTTTAAGTAGGCTTTTGTTATTAATAGCTTGAGCTGATTAGCCCGCTTTGTTCATTTGCTCAATGAACTTATTAGAGTCTTCAATTGATTTGTTCATGTCGTCCATTAACACTTTTATATCGCGTTTTAGGCTTGTGAATTCACCTTTGATTGCAGTTACAGCTTGTGCGTTTAGATTATGTTTTAAGTACAAAACATTATCATGAAGTGATGATAATACCGGCTCCATTTTGCTTTCTGCGCTGCGCATTGAACGAAGTAGTTGATCAAATTGGCGCTTAGTTGCATTGAGCTTTTTGCTGCTTTCACGTTTAAGAGAGGCGCTTTTGTATTGCTCTAGCTCATCGGCCCATTCATCAAATAGCGCTTCAGCTACATCTTCTACTTTATTGATGTTGCTTGTTACGTCGTTTGCTGCCGCTAAGCTCGACTCGTAATCATCATTCAGTTGATTGTAGGCATCTTGTAGTTCACCACCATCAAAATTGATAAGCGTAGTTAATCTGTCTAATGCTGATTGAAACTCTTCTTGCGACTCTTGCTGTGCTTCTTTAGTTTCTTCTACGCGGTCTACTAAAATATCGCGCTTATGCACACCTACAGATTCCATGGCTGAGTAGTAAGCTGACTGACAGCCTGATAATGCCATTGTTACTGCAAATAGTGGTGCACTTAAAAGTGTCAGTTTTTTCATTGAGAATCCTTTTTAGGTACCTGTCATTTCAAATTATGTGGTGGATTGCTATGATTATCAAAACATTTTAGCAGAAATTAGATTCTATGGATGAGAAGCTCAGTCGATATAAGTTGCAATTAAGCACTTTTTTAAAGCAACAACCTACTTGGTGGATGCAGTATCTTAATCGTTGTATTGACGATCAAATCACTGTTAATGCTGGGTACTTGGCTTATGTAACCCTATTATCAATCGTGCCTTTAGTGGCGGTTGGTGTGGCTATTTTTTCTGCTTTCCCAGGATTCGAAAGCACGTTAGTGACTATAGAAAATTTCTTGTTTACTAATCTTGTGCCGACCTCTACAGATGTAATTAAAGAGCATATCAGTGCTTTTGCCGGTAATGCGAATAAAATGACTGCCGTTGGTGTGGGTTTTTTAGCGGCGGTATCTTTGTTACTTATTCGCAATGTCGATGCTACATTAAATCGAATTTGGCGTATTAAGAAAAAGCGTCCAATGATGATTTCGTTTGCCGTTTATTGGATGGTGCTTAGCCTAGGCCCTGTGTTATTAGGGGCTAGTATTGGTGTTACTTCATACATCGTGTCGTTAGTGTCGTTTGCCGATCAAGGTATCCCCGGCTTTAGCGGCTTTTTATTGAAATTATTACCTTACATAATTTCAATGATTGGCTTCATAATGCTCTATACTTTAGTTCCTAACACACGAGTTCCATTTAGAGCGGCAATTCCGGGCGCTTTGTTTGCAGCTATGTTGTTTGAGCTGACAAAAAAAGGCTTTGCTTTGTACATCAGCCACTTCCCATCATACGAAGTTATTTATGGGGCGTTGGCGACAATCCCTATTTTATTTGTATGGGTGTATTTGTCGTGGATTGTCGTATTACTCGGTGCAGAATTTACTGTATGTATCAGCCCTGAGAATATCGAGGATACGCCTGATATAGAGGTTTAAATTCACTGCACCTAAGGAGAGCGAGGTGCAGTTACATCCACAATATGTTGCCAACCGTGATTATCACTTGAGTGTTGGTGATGGTCATCAAATCCATGTGCAAGAATATGGTGCATCTACAGGGATTGCTGTGGTGTTATGCCATGGCGGGCCTGGTGCGGGTCTATGCCCTGAAAATTGCCGCTTTTTCGACTTAGAACGTTTTCGAGTGATCATGTTCAGTCAGCGCGGTTGCGGTCAGTCAACACCCCATGATAGTTCAACCAATACCACCTCAGAATTAGTTGCCGATCTCGAGTATTTACGCCAGCAACTGGGTATTGAAAAGTGGCTGGTGTGTGGTGAGTCATGGGGGGCCACTTTGGCACTTGTCTATGCTATTCATCACCAAGAGCATGTTGCAGGGCTTATTTTACGGGCTAGCTTTTTAGCTTGTAACAGTGACTTCGAGTGGCTTTACACAACAAAAGGAGCTGGCGCGCATTTTTACCCTGAGTGCTTTAATGAATTTGCACATGATTACACTGATTGGCGTGCCTTACTCGACTTTTATCAGCAGCAACTAAACAATGATGATCAAATTAAAGCCAGTAAATTTGCCAAGTTATGGTGCCATTGGGAGCAGGTGCTATGTCATGGTGAGCCTTTGACAAACTGGAGTTTACAGGAGCCCCATGTCGGGTTAAATCAAGCAAAGTTAATGGTGCATTATTTTCGTCATCACTGTTTCATTGAAGAAGGCTTTATCGCAGAAAATACACATCTACTGACTCATTTACCTATTTGGTTTATTCATGGCCGCGCCGATTTGATCTGTCGATATAGTGCCGTACAGCTGCTTGCTGAACAGTTAAATGCACAATTATTGATTTTAGATGGCATTGGGCACAGCAGCGATAATCAGGTATATTTGGCGGCAATGCGACGTGCCGCAGATTTAATGTATATCAAGTTATCGAGGGATCAATGCAAGGCTTAATTCAAAGAGTAAAACAAGCAAAAGTAGAAGTGGCAGGCGAAGTAGTTGGTGAAATTTCACAAGGTATTTTGCTGCTATTAGGTGTTGAAAAACAGGACACCGAGCAAAGCGTCCAGAAGCTTTTACACAAAGTCAGCAATTACCGCATTTTTACCGATGAACAAGGAAAGATGAACTTAAGTTTGAATGATATCAAAGGTGAGCTTTTAGTGGTTTCGCAGTTTACGTTAGCAGCCGACACTAAAAAGGGTATGCGTCCGAGCTTTTCAAGTGCTGGCACGCCAGAACAAGCCAATACGCTCTATGAGTATTTTATTGCTGAGGCTAAAAAAGCTGGCTTAACAGTGGCTACAGGTCAGTTTGGTGCTGATATGCAAGTAAGCCTATGTAACGATGGTCCCGTTACTTTTAATTTATCTGTGTAATACCAACCCGCAATAATACTTAATCATTTTGAGGGATTAAACCTGTCGCTAACTGCGTTAAAAATCTCTCATTTACGACTGCATGGATGCAGGAGGTAGAGCAATGCAGGAGCAATTGCCGAGAACAACTAAATAACGAAATTTTTGCCTTGTTATCAACGAGGTTTTATTGCCTCAAAATAGACTGCTTAATTAAGCGGATTGGTATAAGTATTTTTATTTTTTGATCATCACGATGTGATTCACGTAGTCGGGGATTTTTACAATGCTTGGGCGCTTGCCAAACTCGGTGATTAGCAGGTGCTCAAGTTGTTTTAGTTGCGATGGGTGATTAGATAAAAAATTAATGAACAACAAGCCATCTTTTGCCATCGCTGCTCTTAGTTTGGTGTAAAACTGGTGCTTGTATAAAAATAATGGCGCATCTACCTCACTGAATAAATCTAGGATAATCCAATTGTATTCGTTGTTTTGCTCTAATACTTGCTGCGCATCAAAACAGTGCAGGTTATTGGCATGGTCGCCACCAAAATAGCGTTTATAGCAGTGAATTATGTCGGGGTTTTTATCAACCGATGTCAGTTGGCTGTCAGGGTAGGTGTACTGTAAGTAATTACGAATAGCACCACCGCCTAGCCCTAGTTCTAAAATCTTTTTAGGTTCCTCTAAGTCTTGCCAAAGCTTTGCAAGGTATTGTAAATGCGGGAAAAGTAATCTGGCAGGTCGGCGTTTTTCAATGACCGATTGCAGAGTTTCGTTGATCAGTAACCAGCGTAATTGGTTAAGTTGCCTAACTTGAATACTGTAATTGCCTTGTTTATGCCAATAGATGAGTTGCCCTAATCGGTGGCAGTCCTCAATAAAACTATGTTTTACTGCGCCACTGGGTTCAAGAAAATGTTCCATATTTCGGGCCTTTAGCTATTTATTTATTAAAATAATACAATTATTTCAGCATAGACCAGCAGGCTTAAAGTGCAATTGTGCATTAGTTTTTACAGCCAAGAATAATAATTTAGGCTGGGTCACCAAAGTATTATTCCAACTTGTTAGAAGATCGCGTATCGTAATTCGCATTCCAAAGGCCATGACAGAAAAACAACAGACAGTGGCTGAATTATCACAGGAGTTTTTATGTTTAAAGTGACCACCCCACAAAGCAGCGAAGATTGGCAAGCGTATTATTCATTACGTTGGCAGGTTTTAAGAGCACCTTGGGGCGAGCCGCGTGGTTCTGAGCAAGATGACTTAGAGCAAGACGCTGAGCACCGCTTTATCAAAAATAATGACGGCGAAGTATTAGGTGTAGCTCGCCTGCATTTTAATAATCATCAGCAAGCGCAAGTTCGTTATATGGCGGTCGCTGAAGGTAATCGTAACCAGCATATTGGTAGCCGTTTATTACATGAATTAGAAAAAATCGCATGGACTCAAGATGCTGACGAGCTGGTTTTGTTTGCTCGTGAGCGAGCTCTTGATTTCTATAAGCGTCATGGCTACGAATTAAAAGAAAAAGCGCACCTTGCTTATGACGATGTACAGCATTGGAAAATGGTAAAGCAAAAACCATCTGAGCCGGGTTGGTTCCGTCATCCAAATTGGACACAAGTACTGCAAAACACGTGGCGTGAGTCGATCCCAATCAGTGATGCGATGGGCATTAAAGTTGAAAGCTATACCGATTGGCAGTTTACTACCCGCGCTGATTTAGATGCGAACTTAAACCTTCATAACACTATGTTTGCGGGTTCAATTTATAGTTTAGCAACCTTAACAGGGTGGGGTGCAACTTACCTAGCGCTGAAAGAAGCAGGCCTTGAAGGAAATATCGTGTTAGCTGATGCGAACATTAAATACCTTAAACCACTCAATAACGACCCTCGTGGTAGTGTTGAGCTGGCTGGTTGTAAAGGCAAGTTAGCTGATTTAGAAGACAGTGGTAAAGCAAGCTACCATGTGCCAGTAAATGTATACGATGGTGATGTGTTAGTAGCAGAATTCGAAGGTCACTTCATCGTTAAAAAATAACGACTATTTAGAGCGAGCTAACTAAAGCTCGCTCTTTATTACAGTTAAAGCAAGTCAGTTAATACTGCAGTTAAAGTAAGTCAGTTAATAGAATACCCACACCAAAACGTTCAATATCGGCGTTGTAATCAATCAAGCTCTCACCATAACCATTAAAATATTGTGCGTAGCCACGTAATCGGCCCCAAAGAGGGAAAGACCAATCTAATTGGATTGCGCCACGGTTATCTGAATTTAAGTTATTACGGGTCATAAAGCTAAATTCATGCTCGTTGTAACGGTATGCACCTGAAAACTCAAAGTAACCCATGTATTTGTAGATATCAGGATTATCATCGCCACGGGCTTCTAGCTCATCGTCTTTTTTATCTTCAGGAATGCGGTACCAAGGCTTAAAGCTAAAAACAAAGCCATCTTTTTCCCATAGGAAATCGGCATAGATACGGTTCCACGAACGTGAATTAGGTTGGCTGCGGCCATTCGATTGATGTGAGGCACCAATTGCAATTGCCATTTCATCGCCCCAAAGCACATGCTCAGGATCAAGGTAGTTCACCCAGAAGATCTCTGGTTCGTAATTTGTTTCACGAAATGGTGATGAAATATCTTTGTTGTAAAACTGCCAAAACGATTGCATGGTAAACGCAAAGAATACGCCCTGATCTTCATCTGAAAAGCCTTCGAAGATAGGCACTTTTATTGAAAGTTGATATTTCACTTCAAGATTATCAAGTGGTTCGCCATCAGTTTGCTCAGCAAGATCTTTTAAACCATCAAAAGGGCGCTCATTCGGGTTAGATACGTATGAAAGCGGTAATATGTAGTTACGCTTATGTGGGGTGATCACATTACGGTTTTTCTTGCTCACTTCTTCGCGGGCTTTACGCTTGTCTAAAGCGGTGAGCTTTTTACTCTCGTCTAAGTCTGAGCATTTCTTACGAAGTTCTTCGAGTGTTTGTTTACCGTCACCGCCAATCGCTTCGTTCAAAATACACTGCTTTACGAGTTCTAGCGCGTCGTCTTGTTCGTTAGTTTGTGGTTGTTCAGTTTGAGCAAATACAGGTACAGAAAATAAACCAGCTGCTGCCAGCCAAATGCGCCATCCCATTGCAGTTCCCTTTCAGTAGACTTTTAAGTAGATATAATTATAACGATTTTTACATAAGTAACCGTGAACTTGTACTGAATTGTTGAAATTTTAGGTAAATAGAGAGCCCCAAGCTAAGCTTGGAGCCCTGCTGTAACGGCCTAAGGGCATAAGCCGTTGACTCTCACGCAATGAGAAGGTGTGAGCTTATAGCTCAAATACGTTGGTAAAAAACTTATAAAGTTCGGTGCCTTGATTCACGCTTGCTGAAGCAAAATGCAAAATAGCAATGGCGTCTTTATCAAAGCTTAATGTTTGTAGCGGTTGCTCAGAAAGGTAGCGCTCCATTCTTAAAATACGGGCAATGGGCTCGCCAGCTTTAATATGCCCGCCCAGTGGGGCAAGGTATTCAACCATGCCACCCATAGGTGCATAGTAAGCTACATAATCTTCAAGCATGCAGGCATAGCGTATCATCGCTTTTGGTTGATACGCTGCATCAACTAATACCTCTTTGTGATTGAGGTAACTTAAAATGCTATTTGCATCTTCAAGAGCCGCACTTAAATCGATTTTTTCTTGGCTACCTAGCTCAACGGTGAATGCTTCTACTTGAACAGCAAACTCTCGGCCTTGTTTGCCAAGCTCTTCAGATAGTGACCACCATGGACAAAAACTTGCTTCATCCATCGCGCCATCAAAATCACTTGGGATCAATAACACATGCTCGATGTTGAAGTAACTTGCGCTGTCTTTGGCGTATTCAGGGCAATATAAGTGCTTACTTGAGATAGGCCCAGTGTGAAGGTCTAAAACAATATCAGCCTGATGGGCAAGCTTTTGCAAGTTAAGGGCAATACGCTTACCCGTTGTTAGGCTGTAATCAGGACCCGTTAATTGACTATCGATGTCAGCAACGAGTGCCCGTTTAAACGCAGCTTTAAGGGTCGCATCATCACTGTCTTTATGCTGTTCAGCAATCTGTGACGGTAACGCTTTATTAAAGCGGTACATGCGGTTCCAGTTGGTGCCCGTGATTGGATCGAAGCGACCTAAAGTAAACTCACCTGATTTTTGGTTGCAACCAATAGGGTTAGCATAAGGAACTAGGGTAATATCGCCACGCAGCTTGAGTGATTTTAGCTGCTCAAGCAATTGATAAATTACTGCATTACCTTGTACTTCAGCGCCGTGCATATTTGCTTGTATATACACGTTTGGTCCCGTGCCATTGCCTTTTAAGCGATACACTGGGATTGTTAGAGGTAGGCCGTTGGCAATCTCGCCAACCACAATATTCTCTTGGCTGATTAACTCTTTACTCATGGCAATTACCTTAAATAATAGCTGGCATCTTCAGCGCTACGAATGCACTCAATATTGCCTTGTTCAAGGATGTATTCAGCCGCTAATTCGTGACATAAAAAGTACGGCATACTTTCGGTAAAGCCGTAAGCGCCACATTGGCTGAATACCAACCAGTCTTGCTCATTTAAATCGCTCGCTAATTGGTGCTCACCTAAGCAATCAAGGGCGGTGCAAAGTGGTCCGTATAAAGTCATTGCCGCAGGCTCAGCCGTCGATTCGCGTAGTAAGGCCGCTGGAAAATCTTGGCTTGTCACAGCTGGGCGAAGTAAATGGTTAATGCCGCCTGATAAAATCACCTGTTGTTGATTGTAATTCTCTTTGCGCTCAACAACCGGTGTTGCGTAATGGCCGCATTCGCCCACCGCATAGCGGCCAAGTTCCATCCAAAGCTCTTTGACACCAGCATCCGCTTTAATACCCGCCAGAGTCTCGATAAGTGCAGACCAATCGAGTCGGTTAGCATCTTGAGTATAAGGAATGCCTAAGCCACCCCCTAAATCGAGAATATTAAGGTTAATATTTATTGAGCTTGCTAGCTGTTGTAATGGTGCAATCATCGCACGCCATAGCTCGGCGAGCTTGTCAGTACTTAGCATATTGCCCCATTGGAAAATATGCAGGCCATCAAAGTTAAGAGCTGGGTAATCACTTACAGTGAGTGCTTGCCACTCATCACAGCCCAAACCAAAAGGAGTAAGGCTATCGCCACCAAGAGGGTTCTTTTCGCTGTCTGGCCAACGAAGTTGAACACGCAATAGAACTTGCAGCTGACAATTTGCTTTTGTTGCTTGTTCGTTTAACCAGCGCACTTGGTTAATGCTCTCGGCCACGAAGGTACGCACGCCGCGAGCAATAAAATGTGAAATTTGTTTAGGGCTTTTTGCAGGCCCTGTGTTGAGCACGCGCTCGCTATCGATGCCTTGAGCAAGTACTTGCTCAAGTTCACCTTTACTTGCAACATCAAAGTTAAACCCTGCGCTGTCTAAACATTGAATAATGCGAGACAGTGGGTTGGCCTTAACGGCATACCAAAGTTTCACATCGGTTTGCGCAGTCAGTTGATTTAAATGTGCAGTTAATTTATCTAAATCATAGATAAAAAATGGCGTATCAAGATGTGTTGAAACTTGTTCAACCGCTTGCTTGATGGGCGTGCTCAAAAAGCTCATTAACGTAAAACCTCTTCTAACAGTAATGATGCATCGCTTTGTTCATCACGGTATTTCACGATCAATGCACAAGACATGCTTAGACCTTGCTCGCGAGCCCATGCATTTGAAGCAGGGCGAGAGCCTGGGATCACAATCGCGTTTTCTGGGATGGCTTCACCTTTGTCTAGCTGGCGTTCGTTAACGCAATCGTAGACAGGAATAGTTGCAGATAAACGAACACCTGGCGCAAGTACAGCACCTTTTTTCACAACCACACCTTCAACAATAACGCAGCCTGCGCCGATGAATGCGTCGTCTTCAATAACCACAGGGCTAGCACCAATTGGCTCTAGTACACCACCTAATTGTACTGCTGCACTGAGGTGAACATTTTTACCCACTTGTGCGCATGAACCCACTAATGCGTGGCTGTCGACCATAGTGCCTTCGTCGATGAACGCGCCAATATTTACATACGCTGGTGGCATGATAATCGTGCCTTTGGCAACATGTGCGCCACGGCGAACACTGCTACCACCAGGTACCATACGCACGCCAGCATCTGCTGCAAAGCCTTGTGGTGCTAAGTTGTGCTTATCAACAAATCCACCTGGGAACTCGGTATTTGTGCCATTTTTAAAGGCTTCTAAAATGCCTTGTTTAACTTCAACATTGGCGTGCCAGTTGCCGTTCTCGTCTTGTGTTGCTGCGCGAACTGCGCCTGATTCTAAGTTGTTTAATAATTCTAACCAGCTCATGATAAAACCTGTTTTTAGTTCCAAGATAAAATTGTGTTGTTTGCGTGGGTGATGCTGTCTGTTTGCTCAAGCTCTAAATGCGTAAGCGGTGGACGTAAATGCGGGGTATTTATTTTACCTTGCAGGTGCATCAGTACTTTTACGGGGATTGGGTTTGCCACAGCGAATAAACTTTGGATTGCTTGCGACCAATCGGTGAATAGATTTGGGTATTGACCACTTAAACTGCGTTTAACAAACTCATGGGTTTGACTCGGCCAAGCATTCGCGGCAACCGAAACTAAACCTTTTGCTCCTGCTTGAGCAAAATACGGCATAAGAGCATCATCGCCACTAAATATGGCAAGTGTAGGTGATGCCGTTCTAAAGCCTTCAAATTTGCTAATGTCGCCACTGGCTTCTTTTAAAGCCCAAAGATTTTTGTGTTCAGCAAGGTTTTTGATCACCTGCGGTGAAATCTCAACTGCGCTGCGTCCTGGTACGTTATACAACATACAAGGGTGGTTACTTGCGTCTAGTAGGCTTTCAAACCAATGTGTTTGGCCAACAACCCCAGGTTTTGCATACAGAGGTGAACCTAACAGGTAGCCATGAATAGGTAGTTGGTTGCAGTATTCAACCCAAGCAACTTGTTGTTTGAGGTTCATGCCACCCACAGCAACCATAAGTGGTACAGTCGGTGCTAATTGGCAAACATGCTCAACAATGGCTTGTTGCTCTTTGAGTGAAAGCGCCAGTCCTTCACCGGTACTGCCAAGCAGTAAAATGCCGTTATTTGCATCTTGCTGCTCCGCAACCAGTTGTTCAAGGGTCGTGTAATCGACCTCGCCAGATTCAGAAAATGGCGTGACAAGCGCTGTCCATAATGGATAGTCGTTTAAATCAAAATTGTTGATCATCTCTCACGAACTTATAAGGTATTCGAAGAGTTTATGCGGGAACATTTGAATGGAGCCGCATGTCGTCGTTCGAACAAGGTATAATTCGAAGAGCGAATGGGCTTAAAATAATAAAGACGCGACGGCCTCATTATACTAAGACCAGAAGCTCTCCACCAAACTAATCAATAGCGCTTTGCTATTGTTGGTGACAGTCGCTGGGATTCAGCCCAGTCGCCCGAAATAAGCACCTCACAAACGGTGTTACTTCTCGGCGTTAATTCCCCTTACGTATGATCAACAGAGTCTGTGCTCTTCCCATACGCTACCTGAATAACGCACCTCTTCCAGCCCTTTATGCTCGCTTTAAAGGTTAAAGCCAACATAGTTAAATAGGGTATTGGCGGCGATTAAAGCATTTTAGCCATCTAGGTGTCAAGGCGAAGGATTTGTTTTTTAGTGACCGATTTTGCAACATGGTTACGTATAAGCGTGTTTTTACGTACACTTAGCGTTAACCAAATAAATTGGAAAAATGATGGAAAAATTTAACGATATTTATCAGCGAGCCGTATCTCGAAAAGGCAGCGAAGAAATGCTGCATGCATTGTTATCAAACCCGCTCGATGATACTGATATTGCCAAAATGCATGACGATTTATGGTTAGAAGAGTTCACGCGTAAAGTCTTTCAAAGCGGTTTTTATTGGTCTGTTATCAATAATAAATGGGCTGGTTTTCGTGATGTGTTTTGGGATTTTAGCGTAGAAAAATTGTTGATGATGCCGCCAGATATGCTTGAGCAAAAAGCCAGTGATGAGCGAATTGTTCGTAATTTTAAAAAAGTACAAACGATCCCAGAAAATGCGTACATGATCCACGAAGTTGCCGAGAAACATGGCAGTTTTAGCCAATTTATTGCAGATTGGCCAACTGACAATATTATTGGTTTGTGGGCCTATCTTAAAAAGCATGGTGCGCGTTTAGGGGGAAATACTGGCCCGTACGCTTTGCGAGCGCTTGGTAAAGATACCTTTTTGCTTTCTCGCGATGTAGAAGCCTACTTGCGTGCCCATGAGTTGATTGATGGCGGCTTACAAACTAAAAAGTCATTACAAGCAGCACAAGATTTTTTCAATGAATTACAACAGCAAAGCGGTTACAGCTTGCAGGCATTAAGCCAACTAGTGGCCTATGGTGTAGGCGATAATCGCGTAGGTGTTGCAACACCTTAAGGACAGTTATGAAACTGCAAACCCGATACACAGATATTAGTGAGCTGCTTGCTATTAAAGATATGCCTAGCGCCGTTGCTAAGCCGCAATTACTGCTATTCAATGACAAGCTCGCTGATAATTTTGCGATTAACCACGACAGCGAATTTTTAGCTAAATTTCTATCTGGTTCAACAATAGATAAAGATGTTGCACCGGTTGCACTTGGTTACTCAGGTCATCAATTTGGTCATTTTTCACCGCGCCTTGGTGATGGCAGAGCGCATTTGCTTGGTGCTATTGCAGATCAAAATGGCACCCTGTGGGACTTACAGCTAAAAGGCGCAGGAGCAACTGTATTCTCTCGTGGTGGTGATGGTCGCTGTGCAATTGGTCCGGCTGTACGTGAGTACATCATGAGTGAGGCACTTCATGCGCTTGGTATCGCGACTACGCGTTGTTTAGCTGTAGTTACAACTGGCGAAACGGTATATCGCCAGCCACCTCGCCCGGGTGCAGTTGTCACTCGTTTAGCTAAAAGTCATATCCGTGTTGGCTCATTTCAATACTTAGCTACACAAGGTGATATAGAAGGGCTAGAAAAGCTCGTTGATTACGCAGTTGATTGCCACTTTCCTGACATCAGCAGTAATGGTGAGCAGCGTTATATTGAATTTTTAACCGCCGTGTTAGATAAGCAAATAGAGCTCGTTATCAGCTGGATGCGAATTGGCTTTATACATGGCGTTATGAATACAGATAATACCTTGATTAGTGGTGAAACCATTGACTATGGCCCCTGCGCGATGATGAATCAGTTTGACTTAGACACGGTGTTTAGTTCGATTGACCATCAAGGGCGCTATGCATTTGGTAATCAGCCGAACATTGCCAATTGGAATATTGCGCGTTTAGCTGAAAGCTTAATCCCTTTATTTGCTGATCAAGATGCTGCCGTTGAGCAACTCTCACCGGTTGTGAATGGTTTTGCTGCTAAATTTAATGATGCATTTAATGTTATGTGGCTGCAGAAATTAGGCTTAGCTGGTCAGCAAGAAGGCGATCATGCTTTAGTTTCAGAGTTACTGGGGTTAATGAAGCAACACCAACTTGACTACACCAACACTTTCAATGCACTTACTGAATCTTTAGTGAAAGACTTTGTTATAGATTCTAATTTAAAAGAATGGGTTTCAAAATGGAGGCTCAGAACATCAGCTGAAAGTTACAGCACAATGCGAGCTGTTAATCCTGCAGTCATTCCCCGTAATCATAATATTGAAATGATCTTGGCTGAGTATGAAAAGGCAGGATCTAGTTCATCAATCAATGAGTTTTTAAAAGTTATTCAAAAACCATATGAGTATGAGGAAGAATTTGCGGCATGGTATCAACCTCCGAAGGAAGGTGATTGTAATTACCAAACTTTTTGTGGTACTTAAGGGTTAATCTTTATGGTTGATAACAATTGTAAATGCTCATTTTTTTAAATCTGAGTGTTCGTTGATTGAGCAAGTTAGCTGCCAGTGTTATGATTTATATCAATAAAATAGCACTAAAGTTTTGCTTTTTAACGAAAATTTACAAATAAAGTTGCTTTCAACTTGTTGATTTAAAAATAACCAATATAATAATGTAATTGGGAATGGACTTTTATCGGTTTTGAAGTCAGTAGATTAGGCTGAATCGACTTTCACCTAATCATAACAAAGCGATCTAAAGGCATTGTTACGCAAAGTTATTTAGATAACCTATTATTTGGGTAATTGACTGAAATTACTCGGCAAGATTTTTGTTCTGTACCGAGTTCGTTAAGTTTTGATTAACTATTAGTCGACTACTCTGTTTAAACTGATTGAGCTGGTTTGACTTAGCTACAATTTTAATTGTGAAAATGGGAAGGAAACAATGAAATTAAAATCACTTACTATTGCTTTAGCACTTGCTGCAACTAGTGCTTCAAGCTTCGCTGCCGAAAAGCAAGGTTTCTACATCGGCGCATTTGGCGACTACTATGATAATTCTTGGGAAAATGTCCGCGACTACACTCCAGGTGGCCTTGATGTTGATGACTCTACAGGTTGGGGTTTAGAGCTAGGTTACCGTTTTAGTGATTACTGGAGCGCTCGTTTAGAATACGCTGACATGGACTTCGATTGGAAAGCTGATCTAAACGACGGTACTTCTGTTAGCGGTACTGAAAGTGGCAAACGTTACGGTATTGACGCTTTATATCACTTAGGCGGTGGTCCATTCTACGGTATTTTCGGTCTTAAAAATCTTGATGCGGTTGACGAAGATCTAATGTTCGCAAACGTAGGTGCTGGTTACCAACACTACTTCACAGATAACTTTGCGTTTAACGCTGAAACATCTTTATACCAAGGTCTTGACCGTGGTTACACAGATGTTGGCGCTAAATTAGGCCTAAGCTATATCTTTGGTGCGCAAAGCTCAGCTTCTGAGCCAGTTGAACCTGCTCCAACAGTTGTTCCTGTTGCGGTTGAGCCAGTTGATAGCGATGGCGATAACATCCCTGATGCTGATGACCAATGTGCAAACACGCCAATGACTGACGCTGTTGATGGTACTGGCTGTACATTATATGAAGATCGTGAAGTAACTAAGAGCTTACTAATCACGTTCCCTAACAACACTTCTAAAGTATCTCAACAATACTTAGATGATATTGACCGCGCTGCTAAGTTCTTAAAAGAGCACCCAGGTACTGACGTAGTACTTGAAGGTCACACTTCATCAGTAGGTAAAGCTGACTACAACAAGTGGTTATCTAAGAAACGTGCTGATGCTGTTGCTAAGAAACTAATCGAAGACGGTATTGACCCAATGCGTCTTACTACTGTTGGTTTAGGTGAAGAGCGCCTTAAAAACCCAGCAAATACGCCAGAAGCTCATGCTGAAAACCGTCGTGTTGAAGCGAAAGTAACTGTAATTGAGCGTGTAAAAGTAGAGCGTTAATCTAACCCTTTACGCAAATTTGAAAACCCAGCCTTGTGCTGGGTTTTTTCATTTTTATAACCTATAAAGTAAGTAGATAGGAATGATTCTTAATAAATATTCATTTGAATAGAGTTTTTTTCTAGTACTATTCATGCTACTTATAGTGAATATTAAACTCCTTACTTACAGCATGGATTTTCATCTATACTTAAAAGCTTTATAATTAACTGTCAGAATACTAAAGGTACTGGGTCTTAATTGGTATTTAGCTTAATACTACCGAGTACTTTCACGTCACCAAGAGGGCAATATTGTGCTACAAGAATATCGTAAACACGTAGAAGAACGTGCCGCGTTAGGTATCGTACCAGCGCCATTAGATGCTCAGCAAACGGCTGATCTTATTGAATTAATCAAAAACCCACCGGCAGGCGAAGAAGAGTTTATCGTTGATCTTCTAGTTAACCGTGTACCACCAGGTGTTGATGATGCTGCTTACATCAAAGCAGGTTTCTTAGCTGCAGTTGCAAAAGGTGAAGCGAGCTCTCCACTTGTATCAAAAGAAAAAGCAGCTGAGCTACTTGGTACTATGCTAGGTGGTTACAACATCGCACCTATGATTGATCTTCTAGATGACGAAGCGTTAGCGCCGATCGTTGTTAAAGGTTTATCAAACACATTATTAATGTTCGATGCTTTCTATGATGTAGAAGAAAAAGCGAAAGCAGGTAACGAATTTGCTAAGCAAGTAATCGAATCGTGGGCAAATGCAGAATGGTTTGTAAACAAGCCTGCAGTTGCTGAAAAAATCTCAGTTACCGTATTCAAAGTAACTGGCGAAACAAATACAGATGACCTTTCTCCTGCACCAGATGCATGGTCTCGCCCTGATATTCCACTGCACGCTTTAGCAATGCTGAAGAACGAACGTGATGGTATCAATCCTGAAAAACCAGGTGAAGTTGGTCCAATCTCACAACTAGAAGAGCTTAAAACGAAAGGTTTACCTCTTGCATACGTTGGTGATGTAGTTGGTACGGGTTCTTCTCGTAAATCTGCAACTAACTCAGTACTTTGGTTCATGGGTGATGATATTCCTCACGTACCAAACAAACGCGTTGGTGGTGTATGTTTAGGCGGTAAAATCGCTCCTATCTTCTTCAACACAATGGAAGACTCTGGTGCATTACCAATCGAACTTCCTGTTGATGAGCTAAACATGGGTGACCAAATCGATATCTTCCCATACGAAGGTGTTGTTAAGCGTCACGGTACTGATGAAGTAATCTCTACTTTCTCTCTTAAATCAGACGTAATTCTTGATGAAGTGCGTGCTGGTGGTCGTATTCCACTAATCATCGGTCGTGGCTTAACTGATAAAGCGCGTGCATCACTAGGTATGGAAGCTGAAGATATCTTCCGCAAGCCTGCTCTTGTAACTGATTCTGGTAAAGGCTTCACATTAGCTCAGAAGATGGTTGGTAAAGCATGTAACATGCCTGGCGTACGTCCTGGCCAATACTGTGAGCCGAAAATGACAACTGTTGGTTCGCAAGATACAACAGGTCCTATGACGCGTGACGAACTTAAAGATCTAGCATGTTTAGGTTTCTCTGCAGATCTAACAATGCAGTCTTTCTGTCATACATCTGCTTATCCTAAGCCAATCGACGTAAACACTCACCACACACTTCCTGATTTCATCATGAACCGTGGCGGTGTATCACTACGTCCAGGCGACGGTGTAATCCACTCATGGTTAAACCGTATGTTATTGCCAGATACAGTAGGTACTGGTGGTGACTCGCATACCCGTTTCCCTCTAGGTATTTCATTCCCAGCGGGTTCAGGTGCGGTAGCATTCGCAGCAGCAACTGGTGTAATGCCTCTTGATATGCCTGAGTCAATCTTAGTACGTTTCAAAGGTGAAATGCAGCCAGGTATCACATTACGTGACCTAGTTCATGCTATCCCTTACTACGGTATTAAAGAAGGTCTTCTTACAGTTGAGAAGAAAGGTAAGATCAACGAATTCTCTGGTCGCGTACTAGAAATCGAAGGTGTTGAGCACCTAACAGTTGAGCAAGCTTTCGAGCTTTCTGATGCGTCAGCTGAGCGTTCAGCTGCAGGTTGTACAGTTAAACTTTCTAAAGAGTCTATCGCTGAATACCTAGAGTCAAACATCGTAATGCTTAAGTGGATGATCTCTGAAGGTTACGGTGATGTTCGTACTATTGAGCGTCGTATCAATGCAATGCAAGAGTGGTTAGCTAACCCTGAACTTATGGAAGCTGACGCTGATGCAGAGTACAAGCATGTAATCGAAATCGATCTTGCAGAAATTAAAGAGCCAATCCTTTGTGCTCCAAATGACCCAGATGATGCACGTCTTCTTTCTGACGTAACAGGCGAGAAAATCGACGAAGTATTCATCGGTTCTTGTATGACTAACATCGGTCACTTCCGTGCTGCAGGTAAACTACTAGATGGTTTCAGTGGCCGTATCCCAACTCAACTTTGGGTTGCACCACCAACGAAGATGGATAAAGACCAGCTTACTGATGAAGGTTACTACGGTATCTTTGGTCGCGTAGGTGCGCGTATCGAAACTCCAGGGTGTTCACTATGTATGGGTAACCAAGCACGTGTTGCTGATAAAGCAACTGTTGTTTCTACCTCTACGCGTAACTTCCCTAACCGTCTAGGTACTGGCGCTAACGTATTCTTAGCATCAGCAGAGCTTGCAGCAGTAGCGGCAATCTTAGGTAAATTACCTACACCTGCTGAGTACCAAGAGTATTCAGATAAGATCAATGCAACTGCAGCTGATACTTATCGTTACCTGAACTTCCACCGTATGCCTCAATACACTAAAAAGGCAGACCAAGTGATCGTTCAGCAAGCTGTATAATTAGTAATAATTAAATTTACTAGTATAAAAGCCCGCACCTAGCGGGCTTTTTTATTAAGTTTTTGTTCAGTTTGGTTTGTAAAATTAATACATTTGTCTACACTGATTATTGTTAAAAGTTAACAGTTGTAACTTTGTGTTTAATGTTGTAACCAAGGAAGGCGGGCATCATTTCTTGGCTGCATAGATTTTGCAAATCAAGGAATTGAACAATGAAAGCACTTCTTCTTTTACTCCCCCTTAGTGGTTCGGCTCTTGCTGTTAACCCCTCTTTTAGTGAAGTCCGACTCGGTTTTGAAACGATTAGCTATAGTGAGACTCTCAATGATGTAGCAGGGTTTGGCAAGTTGAGCCAGTCAATTGATGTGACCAATCCCGCAATACGACAGATATCATACACAGGGATTGATGATGATTGGGGATTCTATATTGAAAGTGCTGCAACAATTTCTACCGAAATTGAAACTGAAACTTGGCATTTGGCAGAGTTTGGCGATATTCAAGAAAATGCATTTAAAACAAAAGCGAATGAGATCGGTTTTAAAGGTGCTTATAATTTTTCAAAAGCCATACAGTTTACTTTAGGCACTAAGTTTTTTACTTCTAGTTTTACACGCTCAAATTTTGCTTTTGTGCAACCTGGTGCGGCTGCATTTGATGAGGCACTGATTGCTATCTCAGATGATCCAGATAACCCCGCTCGTTTTACCTTACCGGGTATGAATAACGCGAACAATGTGGGCGACCAACAAGATTATAACTCCCAGCTACGCCCCGTGGTCTCTGTGTCAGAAGATCAAATGGGTATCTTGCTTACTTTAGGTGCCCGTTACGATAGTCGTTTAAAAGACAGTTTTAATAAGTACAGCTGGTATGCAGAAGCTGAATTGAGTACACCCATGTACTCTGAAATTCAAAATACTCAATTTGAAACAACTACATTAACCGACAGTTTTAATGGCTGGGGTGTGTTAGGACGAGTCGGGCTACGTTATCAAATAATGTCACATATTGCGTTAATGGGCGGTATTGATGCGCAATACAAATCTCGCGATATAGTGACTAAGAATCTTGAAAATGGTCAACGTCTGCGCGTACCTGAAGTCGAATATAGTAATGTGTCTTTTGCAGTTGGTTTGCAGTGGAGCTATTAATGAACAAGTTCGCCATAATTAGCTCATTACTTTTATTCTCTTTATCAGGGTGTAAAACCATTGATTCTGTTCAGCAAGATTTAGGTTCTCTTGCGAGTAGTATTACAGGAGAAGAACAGGCGAGCCCCGAACAAATACAGGCAGCCTATGAAAAAGCCCAAAGTGTTTTCCAAGAAGCACTGACAGCTTATAACCAAATAGATACGGAGAACTTAGCGCAATTTGATGAGGAGCGTGTAGCTAAGGCTCGTAAAGTTTGGGCGGTGCTTGAGCCTGAGTTTAATGAACTGCGTTTAGCTCCTGAACATGCTTTAAAAAGTGCGTCACTGTTCTCATCTGACACGGTTGCAGATGAAGTCATGTCTCAAAGTCAGGAGGTCATTTCCTTGGTTACTGAAGCGCAGCTTGCCAAGCAAAGGATCACATCGGTTTTACAGCCAATTAGAGATGAGTTTGCCATTTTAGATCAATTGGATGCTGAAACATCTTATGAAAAGCGTTATCGAGAGCTAGATAAGCAACATCAACAATTAAAGGAAATGCTCATTGACGGGCAAGAGCAGCAAGTTGCTGAGTATGTACCTAAGCTATTAGAGCAACTCATTGATTTAGAAAAAGACGCCGTTGTACAGTTTTATTTCTCTCAGTATATCGAAAAAATTTATGGGCTAGCTAACTCAAAAAAAGTCGATATATTTCCGACAGTTTATCAGGACGTTCGAAAACAATTAGAGCAAGGTGAAACATTTAGTAAAGCTAACTATCGTGAGTACGAGCAAATTAAACAACAAGCTGCTTTATTGTCATTACAAATCGATCGTATTAATAGTCTCTATGCTGAGTACTTAGCCCAAAAATCGGCTATTGATAAAGACACTGTTGAAGCGCACATGCTGAGTCTAGAAAGTGAAATTTATGCATTGACCATGGCTGCTGGTTTGGGTGATCTGAGAGGCCTCTCTTTTCAGGAGCAGCTTCAACAAGTAAGAAAAGCAATTAATTGAGTAAACCAAGAGCCACAGTTCGCTGTGGCTTTTTATCAACGTTAAGGGATTTAGCGTTTACATGGCTAAGAATTTCCCTGCTATAAGTGAATATAATGGAGTATGTATGTTAATTCATAAGCGGCTGTTGGCTGCAGTTATTGGTACCTTATTTTTAGTTGGGTGTGGGGGAGGTGGAGGTAGTGACTCTGAAACTAAACCAGATCCTGTAGACCCCGTTAATCAAAGTCCAACAGTTACTATTAGTGCCGAATCAGAAGGTGCAGAGCAGACTTCTTTTAAATTAAGTGCCGCTGCCACAGATAGTGACGGTAGCATTGCCTCTTACAGTTGGACATCTGATGCTAGTTTTGACTTTGTACAAAGTGATGGATTAACGAGTGCTGAAGCTACTTTTCAAACACCCGATATAGACGCTGATACAACGGTTAATTTCACTGTCACTGTAACCGACAACGATGGAGCAACAGCTTCAGCAAAGCATAGCGTTATATTTAAACGAAATGTATCAACAGTGACAATTACCGGGATAGTAACGGATCAACCAATTGCTAATGCAGAGTTAGAGATTAATGTCGGTAGTGACGTCTTTTCGGTCAATGCAGATCAAACCGGTCGCTATACGATAGAGCTTGTTGTGGACGAATCTGCAAGTGATAAGCTTGTGCTGGTCAAAGCAAAAGGTCTTGATAGCACCAACCCTGGGGTTGCTTTTGTTTCACAGCTAAGCTCAATTCAAGCGTTATTGGAACAGGCTGGTGAGGATAATACGCTTGATAGTGAAGACAACTTTGGCGTCAACATTACGAATGTAACGACCGCAGAATATGCGCTTTTAACACGTAATAATGAAGAACCTCAATCAGTCGAAGAGCTAAACGCAGCACTGCTAAATGTTGATGCTGACGAAAAGATCTTATTGGCAACTCTCATCAAAATCATCGTGGATAATGCAGATTATGTTCTCCCTGAAGGCGTCGAAAGCACACTCGATCTTGTCAGTGACGAAGATATCGCTAAGAACTTTGAAGATGAAGTAAATGAGAAAGATCCAGATCTCATTGAAGAGACGAAAGAAGAAATTAAAAAAGATGAAAACTTAGTTTCTGATAGCGATGAGCCTATTGTCGGTGATTTTATAGTTAACTCACCTCGTTATTATAACAATGATGCATATCACCTTGTTCTGGCAAGTGACGGTACAGGTGAACTTAATGCAAATACAAGCTCAACACTGACAATGAGTAAAGAATCAGGGGTGTATACCTTAGCACTAGCAAATAGTGTAGTGACTTACACTGATGAATATAACGATGGCAATGAATCTTATATTGGGCAAACAAAATTAACAGATTTTAGTTTTCAAGTTTTAGCAGAAAATGAGGTTTTCAGAACGATTGAAGTGACTCAAACCACACAAAGAACATTGGACTACCAAAATGGTAGTGAACCCGTTGTGGAACCTTCAATTACTCGAACCTATACAACTAACCTGATTGATAAAGCTAAAACAATAGCACTAAATACTACAGAGTTAACCGAAAACACATGGGTTTTAGACCTAAGAGACAATGATTATGATTCTGCGTCATCTGATGATGAACCTGAAACTTTGCGCTTTTATGCCGATGGTACAGGGGATGTAACGGGTGAGAGTACTGAGGTATTTAGTTGGGAGCTCAATGATACTAAGTTATCTATTAGTTATGATGAAAACGGTGAAACTGGGTTAATTGAGTTTTGGTTTACAAAAGCTCTCTCTGCGGGCTACCAAGTGGTTGCATTAGACACTAGTTTTGATGAGCCAAGTAATACATTAACAGGCTTAATGGTTAAAAAAGCGAATGTAACAACAACCAATGAGGATATTATTGGTCGTTGGCATGGTTTTGTTGGTACGTCTCAATCTTATGATTTGAATATTTATCCTGATGGTAGTGTCGCTATTGGTTTAGGTAATTCAAGTTTCCAAGGTCATATTGAAGATGGCAACTTCTCTAGAAAACGTTTTTATTCAGAAACATATGGTCTTGTTTCAAGTTGTGATGGCTTTGCTGATGACTGTTACCTTGAAAGTGAAATGCAACATGAATTCATTAATATCGTTGGTAGCACCTACTACATAATTAGAACGCTAACTTATTACACTATGGCTGGTGAGGCATATGATGAAGTTAAATCGGTATTCATTTATGAATATAGTAAAGACTTGTCATACTCAGCTTTTACTGAAGAGCTATTAGATGGTGCGATTTCTCTTTACAAAGATGATAGCTCTACAGATGCTATTTACATTCAATACAATGATTTAGGTGAAGAAGAGTATGTTGTCCGTTTTGATGCTGTTGAGCATATAGCAACGTTCAATGATGGCGTATTAAGCTATCAAGTTGATGGCAATACGTGGTTTGTTGAGCTGGTTTCTGCGGATGAAAATGCTGTTACTATTTGCCGATATCAGCAAGGAAGCAGTTGTTCAGCTGATACGCAGATTAGCTACTTACCTAAGCGCCCTAAAGTAACGTTAACAGTAAACCCATCTCAGAATGGTAGTCTCTCACCTAGCAGTCAAACTTCGTATTGGCACCAATACGCGTCTTTCGTAATTAGCCCAGATGAAGGGTATGTTGTTGACGAAATTACAGGATGCGAAGGATATATCGAAGGAGCTTATTACCTTGTCTATACCACAGGTGCTGATTGCGAAATTACAGCAACATTTAAACCTGCATTATTAGCCGCTGGCGAGTATATTTTAAATAATAGTGATTTATATAATGCACCAGCCTTGGGCTTATTACTAAATGCAGATAACACTGGCGCTGTAACTCTCAACGGTAGTTCAAATATCAACTGGTATGAAGTTGATGATCACATTGAGTTATCACCTATCGATAGTATTGTCGTGGAAGAATATATCTCTTTCCCTGATGGCATGACAGAGGTTCAATATCGCACGGAGATTAGTTACGCTGAATTAATGCCAATGGCAGAAAAAGGGCTTAATTGGCATTGGCTAACAGTTGAATATAGCTATTATGAGAATGACGTTTTAGTGAATACCAGCACTGAAAGTTCCAATGTTTATGCATTTTCTGATGGCGATGAAATTGCCGTTGTAGGTGATGATGTCGTAGGGCAATGGGCTGTAAGCGCTGAACAAGGAGGAGTGCTATTAAATATGCAGATCAATGCTGATGGAACAGGCTCTTACATAGATATTTTGAGTGATGAGCAAGATACGTTTAGTTGGCAGATCATTGATAGCAATTTAGTACTTAATCACAGCAGTGATAATTCAACAGATACACTCTATTTTACTAAAAACATCAACGTTGGTTACCAATTTTTAGATAAGGGTAATGATAACGAGGGGGACTATGTTGATGCAGGCATGTTTGTTAAACGCAATGAAGTAGCCATTAATGCAAGTAATTTTTCTGGTCGTCATCAGTTCAGAGAGGGTCATGATATTGATTCGCATTGGGCTGAAATCCAAATTTATGACGATGGTGAAATCTTCTTTACCTTTGGAACAAGTTCATATCAAGGAAGCTTTATTAATAACCGCTATATTAGAAGGCTTTATGTAGATACTAGCTCAGGAGGTTGGGAAACAACTGACTTCTGTGATACTAGCTTGGATACATGTTACATTTATGGTGAGTTCGTTTACAAGCTGATTGCTATTGATGGAGCCCGCTATTTTGTCGAGCGTACTGTGGCGTTCGATGATAATGGTACTGGGGTGCTAGAAAAATCATCTGCACATCTATATGTACATGATTATGCTACTTCAACAGCAGTTGATAAATTCTACGACTACGACTTATATAGTTTCACTTTATATGAAAGCGATGGTACGAAATGGTCATTAAATGAGCAGGGCTATAATGAAGATAGTCAGTCTTATGAGTACTCCCTGACGATTGGAGAGCAAAGTATCACAGGTGCTCAGTTGGTTGATGGTAAATTGTCATTTATTGAAAATGGCCAAGACACGCTGCTTGAGCTTATAAGCAACAATCGCACCGAACTCGTTTTCTGTAAGTATTTAGCAGGTAATAGTTGTCAGTCACAAGATCAAGTTTCCCTTTCTATGAGCAATTAAACTTGTCGTAAATTGTGCAACCTAAAACAGCCACATTTGTGGCTGTTTTTATTTTTTAGATTAAATATTCTAAAAAATGTCTATAACGATCTTAAAATTATCCAATATACCTTGCTGGTTTACATAAAAACGCAAATATTCCCTGCTAATTGAATTAAAATCCTCGCCAACATTCTCAACGTATTAAGGCGAGATCGAAATGACTACATTAAACAACCAGAACCTTCTACAACTTCGTTTTGTAAGCCAAGCGCACATTGACGCAGTTAAGCCTTCTTTTGCTAACCTACCTGCTAACCCATACGCAGATGGTGAATTTCGTAAGCGTCGTTATTCAGTAATTAAAGTTGTTGATGGTGAATTAAAACTACAACCAACAAAAGCATTCGTGCAAGATGACTCAATCAATACCTTCCAAGGTAATGTTGAGCGTACCTATGAAAATCTAGAAGATAGCTTATTAGTGACTGATGGTATGAAGCAAATCGTGAATCAGTTCCGTGATATGACGGGTATCAGCGATGATCGCGTTATTGAAATTCACCAATTCAGAATGCTTGCGATCGACAGTGACACACCAGCTGCGCCAGAAGGTGTTCACCAAGATGGTTTTGATCACGTATGCGTATGTGGTGTATCACACGAAAACCTAGAGGGTGGTGAGCTGCTTGTTTATGAACACCAACAAGCTGAGCCATGTTTCAAAATGGAAATCAAAGACGGCATGTTCGCACTGATTAATGACCGTGAAGTATGGCACAACGCTACACCAATGAATAAATTAGATGCAAGCAAAGAAGGTTACCTTGATTGCTTCGTACTAACCGCGTAAGGGTATCTCATGAACTTAACGCAATTACGTCGCCAGTTCCCTGCACTTATGCAACAAGTTGCAGGTCAGTCACCGATTTTTCTTGATGGCCCAGGTGGCTCGCAAGTACCACAGTCAGTGCTAAGCGCTATGAGTGCATATTTGGGTTACTACAACTCAAACTTAGGCGGTGCATTTTTCTCAAGTGATAAAACGGTAGAGTTAATGGCAAATGCTCGCCAAGCTGCAGCCGATTTATTAAATGCGCCATCTAAAGAGCAAATCGTGTTTGGTGCAAACATGACAAGTTTAACGTTTAGCTTTAGCCGTGCTATCTCGCGTGATTGGACTGCTGATGATGAAATTATCGTCACCAATGCAGATCACTTCTCAAACGTATCATCTTGGCAGCAAGCTGCTGAGGATAAAGGCGCGTCAGTTAAAACTACTCTTATCAACGAAGCTGATTGCAGCCTAGATATGGCACACTTTGAAAGCCTTTTATCTAGCAAAACAAAGCTTGTTGCAGTGACGTATGCATCAAACACCACAGGTTCAATTAATGACATTAAACGCATCGTTGAGCTTGCACATGCTGTTGGTGCGCTAGTTTATGTTGATGCCGTACATTACGCACCTCATGAATTGGTTGATGTACAAGCACTTGATTGTGACTTCTTAGCCTGCTCTGCATATAAGTTCTTTGGTCCTCACCTTGGTATTGTCTATGGCAAACGTGAGCATCTTGAAAGTTTCACACCATATAAAGTTGAACCTGCAAAAGATGTTGCGCCAGGTCGCTGGGAAACGGGTACACAAAGCTTTGAAGCGCTAGCTGGATTAATTGCTGCTGTTGATTACATTGCTGCAATTAGTGAGCTTGATGACAGCCATTCACGCCGAGAAAAACTCGCGGCTGCATTTGCTATTACTAAACAACACGAAATGGCATTAAGTAAGCATTTCTTAACGCGTTTAGCTGATTACCCACGCATCAAGTTATTTGGTATTGATGATCTAGAGCGTATAGCTTATCGCACACCGACTTTTGCTTTAACTTTTGAAGGCATCGAGCCACGTGTTGTGTCTGAATTTTTAGGTAAGCAACATATTTGTGTGTGGGATGGTAACTTCTACGCTCAAGGCTTATGTAAGCAACTAGGTGTATTAGAAGCCGGGGGCGTAGTACGCATTGGTTGTATGCATTACAACACAATTGAAGAGCTTGATAAGGTTTTTGATTTATTTGATCAATTACTAGCAGATTAAAGCTGAGCTTTAATTAAGCTATAAGCTTCAAGCCTTAAGCTATAAGTTTTAAGCAGCCCGAGTGGGCTGCTTTTTACCGCTAGGACTGTGGTTGTCCATAAATTTGTTCCGCGCGGTTGAATAAGACCCACGAGGTTAAAATATACTTATCATTTGAAATTGGCTTATTACCACGGTGCGTGTGGGTAAAATAGCCCGGTGCTACGACCATAGAGCCTTGTTTTGGTGATATTTTTCGTTGTTGATAGTAAAACTCAGTTTCACCACCTTCTTCTACATCATTTAAATAGAACATAAATAACAGCACACGATGCAGAGCTTCGTTGTGGCCAGCTTGCGGGTATACCTCGCTATGCCAATAAGGGTAGCCACCTTTATTGATATCGTATTTCTGTGCTTGAATTGGACCCATGCGGAAAATTTGCTGCACAAGTAATGGCAATTGTGGTTTGCCGACTTCTTCAAAGTTATCTTGTGTTAGGTCAACAGGTTTGCCCGTTTGCGGATGGTAAACCTTTAAACCAAAGGCACCAATCATCATAAAAATATGCTCTTCAAGGTATTTGAAGACGTAACCCGCAGTCGTTTGTTGAATATGCTTTAGTTGCTCAGCGTATTCAGGGTGGTTATTAAGGTATAAATCGCGGCTGTCTTTTTTCGCTAAATCTACTCCGCCTGAGGTAATGCCTTGTTTTAAATGCGGGCTTTGTTCAAATACCGTGATAAAGTTGTCGCAAAATTCTTTGCTGAGGGCGTTTTCGTATACGCGAATAAAGTCCGTCATGAGCTACCTTTAGTTTATATTTTTTATAGGGTTACTATGTTTACTGAAACTATCACACCACGCTTTAGCGAAACAGATGTGCTAGGGCACATCAACAATACCGTACTCCCTGTATGGTTTGAAGCCGCCCGAGCGCCTATTTTCAGGTTTTTTACTCCCGATTTAAACCCTTATGAGTGGAAACTGATCATTGCTAAGGTTGAAGTAAGCTTTGTGGGTGAGTTGTTTTATGGTCACGATGTCACAGTGAAAACCTGTGTTGAGCACATAGGCTCTAGTTCATTTGTACTGCGCCAAGAGGCTTGGCAGCAAGATAACTGCTGTGCCGTTGGTAAAACCGTACTAGTACGTTATGACTTTGCAAATAAATGTTCGCAAAAACTTAATGAGCAAGAAAGGGCTGAGCTTACAGCGCATTTAATCGCTGAGTAATCCCCCATTTTTTGCCGACATTTATGAACGCTTGGGGTAAAATGCGCCTTCATTATTTTGACTGAGTAATTTTGGGTTACACGCAATGCTGTTAATGATCGACAATTATGATTCGTTTACATACAACCTAGTGCAATATTTTCAGCGCTTAGACCAAGATGTATTAGTTAAACGAAACGATGAGATCAGCATTGCTGAGATTAAACAACTTAACCCAGAGCACATCGTACTATCGCCTGGGCCATGTTCACCAAACGAAGCGGGTATTTCTTTGCAAGTGGTTGAACAACTAAAAGGCCAGTTGCCAATTCTTGGTATTTGCTTAGGTCACCAAACTATTGCTCAGGCTCTAGGTGCTGATGTTATTCGTGCAAAGCAAGTGATGCATGGTAAAACCTCGTTAGTTAAGCATACCAATCAAGGTGTGTTTAACGGTTTGGCAAATCCGCTGACGGTATGCCGCTACCATTCTTTAGTGGTGGATAAACAAAGTCTGCCTAGTGACTTCAGCATTACCGCATGGACAGAACAAAATTCTGATTTTGATGAAATTATGGGGATCATGCATAATGATTTAGCACTTGAAGGAGTGCAATTTCACCCCGAAGCAATTTTGACCCAACAAGGGCTTGAATTACTTGCTAACTTTTTAACTCGCTTCTAACCTTAGGCTAGTGAATTAACAAATATGACCGACAATACGCCTGTGCAAATGACCGAAGAAAACCGACAACAAAGGACTGCGATGGTGCTTAATGAGCGCGCGCACGATCTTTTGCTTGGTCACAGTTTTGCACAGCGTCAAATTGGCTATATTCACACTCTCGAAATTGATTATGGCGAATCAATGGAACAGCGAACTCTATTAGAAGTAGAAGTTGCTGCTGAGAAAAAACGTCAAAAGAGCAGCACAGCTCACCATAAATACCGTGCACAGGCGAGCAAGCAATTACACCAAGTGATTGAGGCTGCCATGCATAAGCAGCTTGAAGACATTGATTCAGTAATTCATGAAACTATAGGGATTCAAGATAGCGTACCTGCTATTTTAGATATTTTAGCTGTGCGCTCGGCCTCAGTAGGTCGACTAGAGCCGTTAGTTAAAGATTTGAGTTGGTTAGGTCGTGAGCTCGTTGCGTTTGTGAATTTACCTTTTTATAGAAAACAACGTAATAAACACACTTCAGTTCAGGTCGATAACCCACTGTTAGCGCTGCGCTACATTGGTTTAGATAACTTAAAGTTTGTCGTGCCAACCTTTGCGGTACGCCATTGGATGCCACACAGTACAGAGCCATTTCCACTACTAAAGCGTCGACTTCGTGATAACTCAATGGCGTGTGCCATTGCTGCTCAAGAACTTGCTAAATTAAATGGTGTAAATGAGGTGCACGCGTTTACCTTAGGTATGCTACTTGATGTGGGTAAGATAGCGCTAGTGCGCATATACCTTCGTATTTTCGAGTTAGTTTGGCAACGCCAAGTAAAGAAAGCCCGTGATGAGCAAAAGAAAGACTTACACACAGCTTTATTAGAGTTAAAACCCGATCCTTTATTTTTAAGCTCTTTGCTGAACAAGCAGTCGATGAAGGTAACAGCGACCGTAATTGAGAAAATGGCCTTTAGGTATTTGCCATTTAATGCGGTAATGCAGCAGTTAACTACACCTTTAGCTAAAAACGATGAGTATTTGCCGCTTACCAAGGTGATTTTAAAAGCACGTTGTTACGCTCAGTATTTAAGTTTAAATGAGCATCAACTAGTCGAAAATGACGAAACCGAACGTTGGTTTGCACACTTCGATTTCACTAAAGAAGAGCTTGATCAGCTAGCAAAATGCAATTTTGATCGCTTTCATATTCAAATTAATTAAAAAAATTGTTAATTTTTTTGCGACTATTCATTCATTGTTTATCAATCCGCAGCGACAAATTTTTTCTCTTTAGCCTCTGCTTGGCTCACTAGCCGTACGCCTTTTTGTAGTATTTAGAACAAAAAGTAGCCTTCAAATAGTTATTCACTATCCATGAAAAAATATCTCAAGCCCTTTATTTTCAAGGGTTACATGAAAGTTTTCTAAGAGACAGGATGAAAATTTTCTGGAATAATGGATGAATGAAAATTGAACCAAAGAGTAATTTTGGTGATTTTGCGCTAAGCTCAATCGGCTAAGTAAAATGGCTTAGTTTAGCTTTAGAGCGCCACCTTACTCTGAGTGTGCTTACAATTATGAGGATATAAAATGACAGTCAATCGCGAATTATTTGATCAAGTAATGGTTCCTAACTATGCACCATCAAGTGTTATTCCAGTTCGAGGCGAAGGCTCTCGCGTATGGGACCAAGAAGGTCGCGAATTTATCGATTTTGCTGGTGGTATTGCTGTTAACTGTCTTGGCCATTGTCACCCAGCTCTTGTAAGTGCATTAAAAGAGCAAGGCGAAAAAATTTGGCACTTATCAAATGTAATGACTAATGAACCAGCGCTTCGCTTAGCTAAAAAGCTAACTGATGCAACGTTCGCTGAAAAAGTATATTTTGCTAACTCTGGTGCAGAAGCTAACGAAGCGGCACTTAAACTTGCACGCCGTTTTGCACTTGATAACTTTGGTGAGCAAAAGTCACAAATTATCTCATTCAACAAAGGTTTCCACGGCCGTACCTTCTTCACAGTAACAGTAGGCGGTCAAGCTGCGTACTCTGATGGTTTTGGTCCAAAACCTGGTGATATCGTTCACTGTGACTACAACGATTTAGCAGCATTTGAAGCGCTTATCTCAGACAGCACGTGTGCAGTAATGATGGAGCCTCTGCAAGGTGAAGGCGGTATCATTTCGCCAACTGCTGAGTTTGTTGAAGGTGTTCGTGAGTTATGTACAAAGCACAATGCACTACTTATCTTTGATGAAGTACAAACAGGTGTTGGTCGTACGGGCGAGCTTTATGCTTATCAAGGTCTAAATGTAACTCCTGATATCTTAACGACTGCAAAAGCGTTAGGTGGTGGTTTCCCTATCGGTGCGATGATCACCACAACTGATATCGCTAAGCACTTAAAAGTAGGTACTCATGGTTCTACTTACGGTGGTAACCCACTTGCGTGTGCAGTAGCAGAAGCAGCATTCGACACAGTAAATACTCCTGATGTACTTAACGGCGTTAAAGAAAAGTCAGCGTTATTCCGCGAGTTACTAACTGCGATCAACGAAAAGTACAATGTATTCAATGAAATCCGTGGCGAAGGTCTATTAATTGGTGCTGTAGTAACAGAGCAATTCAAAGGTCGTGCAAAAGAGTTTTTAGTAGCAGGTACTGCAGAAGGCGTTATGTCTTTAGTTGCTGGCGCTGATGTTGTTCGTTTCACTCCGTCACTTGTAATTCCAGAAGCTGATATCCGCGAAGGTATGGCTCGTTTCGAAAAAGCAGTTGCAAAAGTCGTTAACGGCTAAACGAAACTGTCATTTCAGGGCAAGTTAAGCTTGCCCACATTTCTTAATTTACCGTTATTTATAAGGGAGCAAGCGGACTTATGATGATCCTTCGCCCAATCCAGCAAAGCGATTACCAAGCGTTAGTAAAGATTGCTGTTGAGTCAGGCCATGGCTTTACGTCTTTGCCTAATAATGAAGAGTTATTACAAAAGAAAATTGATCATTCTGTCAGCTCATTTGCAAAAGCAGCACAGCAGCCAGGTGATGAAGGTTACTTGTTTGTTCTTGAAGATAGCGAAACGGGTGAAGTTGTAGGGACTTCGGGTATTGAAGCCGCTGTTGGTTTAGATGATGCTTTTTATCATTATCATTTAAGCAAAGTAATTCACTCTTCTCGTACGCTAGACGTGTATAAAGCCGTTGATATTTTAACTCTGTGTAATGATTACACCGGTGCAACTGAGCTGTGTACATTATTCTTAAAAGATGGCTACCGTAAAAACAATAACGGTAAATTGCTTTCAAAAGCGCGTTTTATGTTTATTAATCAACATAGAGAACGTTTTGCTGACACCGTCATTGCTGAAATGCGAGGTGTGTCAGACGAAAGCGGCGAAAGCCCATTCTGGCAATGGCTAGAAGAGCACTTTTTCTCAATGGACTTTCCAACGGCAGATTACTTAACGGGTATTGGCCAGAAAGTATTTATTGCTGAGTTAATGCCTAAATACCCAATTTACGTCAACTTACTGAGCAAAGATGCACAAGCTGTGATTGGTCAAGTACATGACAACACACGCCCTGCGATTGAACTATTAAAGAGCGAAGGTTTTACCTTTAATGGTTATGTAGACATTTTTGATGCAGGCCCAACTGTTGAAGCAAAAGTAGATAACATTGCTACAGTCAGAAATGCCCACACAGTTAAAGTTGAAATTGGTGAAAGCCAAGGCGACACCACGGTATTGTTAGCAAATGATAAAATTGCTGATTTTAGAGCAACCGTGACTCAAGTTAGCCTATCATGCGATGCCGATAGCATCACAATCTCAAGTGAATTAGCAAAAGCACTTCACTTAGAAGCGGGTGATTCAGTATCACTTGCAGAACTATAGAATTCAGGAGACATATTAATGACTCATGCAGCGCAATTTATTAATGGTCAATGGCAAGCAGGCCTTGGTCATACTTTTCAATCTGTAAACCCAGCAAATAACGATGTAATCTGGCAAGCAAACACTGCTACAGCCGAACAAGTAGACGGCGCAGTCGCTGCTGCACGTGAAGCGTTTTACAGCTGGGCTGATAAAACATTTGCAGAGCGTTTAGCGATTGTAAAAACATTCGCAGAAACACTGAAAGAGCACAGCGAAGAATTAGCGATTGCTATCGCACAAGAAACAGGTAAACCACTTTGGGAAACACGCACTGAAGCAGGTGCGATGGTGGGTAAAATTGCTATCTCTGAAAAAGCATTTTTAGAGCGTACAGGCGATGTTGAAAACCCAATGCCACAAGGTCGCGCGATGATCCGCCACAAGCCTCATGGTGTTGTAGCTGTGTTTGGCCCTTATAACTTCCCTGGTCACTTACCAAATGGTCACATTGTACCTGCACTATTAGCAGGCAATACCGTGGTATTTAAACCGTCTGAGCTAACGCCAGCAGTTGCTGAGTTAACGTTAAAGTTATGGCAAAAAGCGGGTCTGCCTGCAGGTGTTATCAACCTTGTGCAAGGTGAAGTAGAAACGGGTAAAGCGCTTGCATCTCATAAAGGGATCGACGGTTTATTCTTTACAGGCTCTTCGCGCACTGGTCATATTTTACATGAACAGTTTGCTGGTCAACCGGGTAAAATCTTAGCCTTAGAAATGGGTGGTAATAACCCGCTTATCGTTACTGATGTTGCTGACACTAAAGCGGCTATCCACGATATTATTCAATCAGCGTTTATCTCTACAGGTCAACGTTGTACGTGTGCGCGTAAGTTATTCTTACCTGCAGGCGAGCAAGGTGATGCCATCTTAGCGGGTCTTATTAAAGCAACTAAAGCTATTAAAGTCGGTGACTACGACGCAGAAGATCAACCTTTCATCGGGTCAATGATTTCTTCAGCGGCAGCAGCTGGTATGGTCACAGCACAACAGCAACTTGTTGAGCTTGGCGCTGAAGTGTTAGTTGAGCTAACGCACAAAGAAAATACCGGCTTTGTAACACCGGGTATTTTAGAGTGTACAAATGTCGCTAACTTCCCAGACGAAGAGCACTTTGGACCATTGCTTAAAGTATTCCGCTTCACTGATTTTGATGCCGCTATTGATAAAGCGAATGACACAAGCTTTGGTTTATCAGCTGGTTTATTAAGCGACAGCGCAGCAGATTACGACCATTTCCTTCGTCGTATTCGCGCAGGTATCGTAAACTGGAACCGTCCTATCACAGGTGCATCAAGTGCAGCACCATTTGGTGGTATTGGTGCATCAGGTAACCACAGAGCAAGCGCATATTATGCTGCTGACTATTGTGCATACCCAGTCGCTTCGGTAGAGCTTGAAAAAGTAGCAATGCCAGCGACATTAAGCCCAGGCTTAAAAATCGATTAATAATCGTAAATCATTATAAAAAGCAGCTTCGGCTGCTTTTTTTGTATGAGATGCTTGGCAAAGGTAGCAATTAAAAGCGCTTTCTGCTTAAATCTAAAGAGATAGTTTTTTATTAGGTGTGCAGTCGTATGGTTTTAGATAGGCAAGGGTATGATGATCTTGTCATGTATCTCACTCAAAATTTAGCGCTTTTTGAGAAGCCGGGTCAAATTAAACCAGGAGCTCCAACAGTGTTAGAGCTGATTGAAGACGTGATAGCAGAAAATGTCATGTTACTTTGCGAGCAACACACAGAGCTTAATACTGAACAACGCAGCCAAATTGTTCGCGAAGTCGACGGTATCGTATATGACTTACAAGAAGTGCTAAGCAGCGTTACAAATCACACAGTAACCGTTGAACAACACGCGTTTATTGATGAGTTTGCTGGATTAGTGAAAAACTTATTCGATAGTGCTGTTGTCGAAAGTGCCTAATTTATAAAGCACAACACAATTTCTAGTCTTTAAGCGAGCAGCTCAAAGTTAGCAACTCGCTTTCCTTTAAAGCTCACCTCTTATCCCTTGCATCTGTGTGTGACTTGCTTACAATCAAGCAAAATAACTTTAAGAGATAAAGCACATGCAAGCGAATGTAAAATGGGTAGAAGGCGATACGTTTATTGGCCTTTCAAATTCAGGTCACAATGTAGTTTTTGATGCAGGTAGCGATAGCGCTGCGCCAAGCCCAATGGAAATGGTTTTAATGTCAGCGGGTTGTTGTTCATCTGTTGATGTTGTTAGTATTTTAAAAAAAGCAAAACAGTCATTTTCTGATGTGCAAGTTAAGCTATCTGCAGAGCGTGCTGAGTCAGCACCTCGCGTGTTTACCAAGATTAATCTACACTTTGTGGTTACCGGTGATAATGTCTCTGAAAAGCACCTTGCAAGAGCGGTACAATTATCTGCTGAAAAGTATTGTTCTGTAGCCTTAATGCTTGATAAGACAGTAGAAATTACGCATAGTCATGAAGTTGTGCAAGAACAGGTAAAATAACGCTTTTTCCGAGCAGGAAATTCGTATAAAATCCGCGAACTTTTATTTCTGCTGGTGCAGGTTTCACTCGTTTTAAGGTTGGTTTAGCATGAATAAACCCTTCGATAAAATTAAGCTTCATGGCTTTAATAACTTAACTAAAAGCTTAAGTTTTAGTATTTACGATATTTGTTACGCAAAGACGGAACAACAGCGTAAAGAATATATTGAATATATCGACGAACAGTACAGTGCTGATCGCCTTACCGATATTTTAGGTGAAGTTGTGGATATTATTGGCGCAAACATTCTAAATGTTTCTCGCCAAGATTATGATCCGCAAGGTGCCAGCGTGACAATCTTGATCTCTGAAGAGCCAATTGAGCAACAAACAACGTATGACGTTGATGAAGCGCCGGGCCCTCTTCCTGAAACAGTGGTAGCGCACTTAGACAAGAGTCACATCTGTGTTCACACTTACCCAGAAGCACACCCTGATGATGGTATTTGTACGTTCCGTGCTGATATCGAAGTATCAACATGTGGCATTATTTCGCCATTAAAAGCGTTAAACTTCTTAATTCACAGCCTTGAGTCTGATGTTGTAACAATTGACTACCGCGTACGTGGTTTTACTCGTGACGTAGATGGTGTAAAACACTATATCGATCACGCGATTAACTCAATTCAGAACTACATGACTGAAGATACCAAAGAAGCGTACCAAATGATGGACGTGAACGTGTATCAAGAGAACTTATTCCACACTAAGATGATGTTAAAAGAAACTGACTTGAATACTTACCTATTCGGTGTTTCTACAGCAGATCTTTCGGAAGAAGAAGAAGAAGCCATCTACTCTAAGCTGACCCGCGAGATGCAAGAAATCTTCTACGGTCGCAACTTACCAGACACTGAGTAAGTCACTATAGCTTTAAAGATACGGCGCGTAATGTAAGTTACGCGCCGTTTTTTTATGCCTCATTGACTGCACTCATCTGTACTTATATGCTGATTAAAAGGCCAATTTAAGGATAGATATGTCAGTTGTTCTCTCGCAGTCAGTATTTTTAGCAGAGCAAGTTCGTGACCATGAAGGAGTAGCAGCTAAGCGCTCTGGCGTTACCTTGTATGAGCTTATGGAGCGAGCAGGGCTGGCTACTTATCAGCAAGCTATCAGCTATTTTCCTAAAGCAAATACATTCGTTGTGTTAGCGGGCGTTGGTAACAATGCCGGTGATGGTTATGTTGTTGCTCGCTTAGCTAAACAAGCGGGCAAACAGGTTACGGTTATTGCAGCAATATCTGATAAACCTCTTAAAGGTGATGCACTCAGTGCTCAGCAAGCTTGGCTCGACGCAGGAGGGGAAATAACCGCTGATGCCAGTGCTATTGAGCGTGCAGATATCATTATTGATGGCCTGCTTGGTACTGGCATCCAAAGCAAAGTGCGCGAGCCTTTTTCACAGCTGATTAAAGCTGCTAACGAGAGCCAAGTGCCGATAGTTGCTATTGACCTACCCTCAGGCATTCATGCAGACACAGGTGTCGTACAAGGAGTTGCAATAAAAGCCGCGCTTACAGTGACTTTTGTGGGGATTAAACAAGGTTTAGTGACAGGGCAAGGTCGAGCACATGCAGGGACACTAGAGTTTAATGATTTAGGTATTGAAGATGCCTTTTTAAAACAGACATTACCCACGGCTAAGATTATCAATTATCTAAACCAAGCTAGGCTTCCTGAGCGCGATAACAACAGCCATAAAACCAGCCATGGTAAATTACTGTGTGTTGGTGGTAATGCCGGTACTGCAGGCGCTATTCGTCTAACTGCAGAGGCAGCGCTTCGCACCGGTGCGGGTATGGTCAAAGTGTATACCCATAGTAGCTCTATTTTACCTGTGAGTATTGGCCGGCCAGAACTGATGGTGACAGATACAAATCTGATTAGCGCCCTAGAGTGGGCAACCTGTGTTGCTATTGGACCAGGGCTTGGTCAAGACACTTGGTCAGAAACAACCTTTGAAGCAGTAATGCAGTATTGCTTTACTAATAACAAGCCACTGGTTATTGATGCTGATGCACTTAATTTAATGGCTCAGCATGCTTCGTCATTTCCATTAGCTAATACCGTTATCACACCACACCCTGGTGAGGCAGCAAGGTTACTTAATTGTCGCACTAGCGATATTGAAGAAAATCGCTTTCATGCGGTAAAGCAGCTCGCACGTAGCTATACCACTACTTGTGTACTCAAAGGCGCTGGTAGTTTAATTGCTGAGAATAACCAAACATGGGTGTGTACCGACGGTAACCCTGCACTTGCGGTTGGTGGCAGTGGCGATGTATTAACAGGTATTATAACGGCATTGATCGCACAGGGGCTTACTCCTCAGCAAGCAGCTTGCTTAGGCGTAACCTTACATGCAAAAGCCGGTGATATTGCCGCTGAACGTGGTGGCGAAAGAGGCATGTTACCGAGTGATTTATTTATCGTTGTAAGGAGGTTGATAAAAGAGTTGGCAAGTAGCACTAATTAGGGTCTGTAAGGCGAAATGTTTCGCCTTAGTCTAACACTATCCTAGCTTGAACAAGCCAGTATTGAGTGAGCATTTTCATTGAATCAACTAAATCATAATAGCTAGAAGGCTTGGTCATAAAGGCGTTCGTACCTAAACTATAACATTGCTTAATGTCAATTTCTGAATCAGAAGTTGTAAAAATAATGATGGGGATATGGCGGTAAAGCTCCGATTTTTTTAGTTCAACTAGCGCTTCTTTTCCACCCTTTCGTGGCATGTTTAGATCTAACAGAATAAGGCTAGGTAAAATTTTGTTTTTATCGAGCGACTCAAGTAATTGCATGCCGTCATCAACAAATTGAATTTTATTTTCATCGACATTGTTTTCAACAAGGGCATCTCGGATAAGCTCTTGATCATCGAGATCATCATCCGCAACTAAAATATAGCTCACAGAGCGTAATTTTTTGGTAAATAATTTGTCGTTAAACATTGGCAGCTCCTGATTTCATCAAATGTGGCTCATCTATTCCATGTAGATACTTTTTAATAAAAACAACAAATTAAATAATTAGTTACTTGAGTAGTATATACTTTAGTTAAGCAAGTGTTATATTAACTTGCTTATACCCATAATACAAACATAAGTTTATTAATAACCTAATGCCATTAAATCATACTAGTACGAACAGAGTGACAGCTCTACGCGAAAATTTGAACCTTTCTCAACAAGAATTTGCCGATAAAATAGGTATAACACAGGGGGCTTTATCACAGTTGGAGGCTGGCAAGTCGACCTTGTCTCTCAGTACTATCACTAAAATCAGCCAAGTGTTTAATGTCGATTGTAACTGGCTTATTTTAGGTATTGAGGGGTACGATGAATCGAACTTTCAGAGTTATCAAAAAGCCTTAGAGACTTCATTTATCCCGCTTGTTAATGAAGAAGCTCACGCTGGATATATAGAACAGTGTAGTGATGAAGGCTATATTAAAACTCTGGATGTTTATAAAATCCCAGGGTTTGAAAATGGTAATTATCGTCTATTCGAAGTTGAAGGCGATAGCATGATGCCAACTATCCGCCCTAGAGAAACGCTGATCACTGAGCAAATCAAGGATATTAAGCAGTTAGAGAATGGTTCAGTGTGTGTTGTTGTCACTAAAGATGGCATTGTAGCTAAACGTCTCTTTAGCCATGACACAGACCCTATCAGTTACTTATTTAAGAGTGATAACCCTGAATACAAAACATATTCAATTCAGGGAAGTGATATCCTAGAAATCTGGCGTGTAAAAGCAAAAATAAGCTCTATAACAGATCAAGATTCACAGATTCAAAGTCAGCGTTTCCAGTCTATTGAAAATGAAATTAGACAACTTAAAGAGCATATTAGTAGACTGTTACCGCCACAATCGTAGCGGTAACAACTAAAGCTGACTTAGTTTTATGTCTCTTAGTGGTAAGTTAACGTAAAACTGAGAGCCTTCATTGATATTTGCTTCTGCTGTAATTGTTCCATGGTGCCGTTCTACTATTTTCTTACAAATAGCCAAGCCTAACCCTGTTCCTTCGTATGCTTGTTTAGAGTGAACCCGTTCAAAAAGGTTAAAGATTCTGTCTTTAAACTCGTTATTAAAACCTATTCCATTATCAATGACAGCGATAACAATATGCTCGTCTGTTCGCTCAACTGACTTAATCCCTATAATGGGTGGTTGATGTGGGTGACTAAATTTAAGCGCATTAAGAATTAAGTTTTGAAATAAACGCTGGATTTGTCGTTTATCACCATAGATTTCACCGATATCTTCTATATGAAACATCGCTGACTTATCAGCTATAATTAGCTCAAGGTCATCAAGAATATCATCAAAAACATCTTGTGCTGAAAAGCTACGAAACTCTTCGCCTTTTCGATTGATTCTAGAAAAGCTCAATACTCCTTTGATAAGTTTTTGCATTCTTTCAGCAGAGTCCATCATACGTGAGATATAAGAAGCGTTTCTTTCCCCAATTAGTTCTTTAGAGTTTTGTAGGCGATCGCCGAACATCTGTATTTTTCGTAAGGGCTCCTGTAAATCATGAGACGCAACAAAAGCAAAACGTTCTAACTCTTTGTTAGACTCTTCAGATTTTCTAAGTGCGATTTCAAGGTCTAGTTCAGCCTGTTGTCGAGTGAGTATTTCCGACTTTAAAGCGGCGGTTCGCTCATTAACTTTAGTTTCTAGTAAGTCATTTAACTTTTTAAGGCGCTCAGATTTTTCGATAACATGATTAACTAGGTGATTGCGAAACTTTATAGCGCAAGATATTTCGTTTGCCTTCCAAGGTGAGCATTTATTACGTACATTTTCTTGCCATAAACGAAAAGAACTACGAGGCATAAGGCGATGACTACCGTCGTCAAGGAATTCGATTATCTTTTCAGGTTTTCCTCCCCAATTTTTTGTTTCAATCACCTCTTTACGAAACCACATAATAAATAGGTTTTCATTAGTAGAAACAGGCATAGCTAGCACGCCGCTAGCAATATTAGCAAACTTATTAAATTCAGCATTCTCATTAGATAAATGATGGTTATGATATAGAAGCTCATCTTCTAAGTGGTTGCTTTTTAACCATTCAAATAAATAGTAAATATCATCATTTGCGGGTACATCGCCAAAGCTTTCAATATCTTTTTCTAGCCGCCATGCAACACCATCAGCACTTAGCATGCTGAGTAAAGCTGGAACTTGTTTACGTAAGCCATCAATAAAAAAGACTTCTTCAGACATATGCTCTGCTATTTCTGCACTGATGGCGGTGGCTTTAGCTTCTTGAATTGCTTCGATTGATTGTGTTTTAAGGGATATAATATATGAGAGCATCAATCCCATATATTGTGCAACTTGTCGTGCTTCAAATGGGACGACATGGCTTGTATAGTGGTGACAAGCAATTAAGCCCCATAATTTACCAGCAATAATAATACTGATAGACATTGATGCTTTAACACCCATATTGCGTAAATATTGACAATGAATGGGGGATACACTTCTGATTATACATGTGCTTAAATCTACCGGCTCGTCATGTGGGTAGATTGGTGATACTTCAGCATCAACATCTGCAAGTAACCTTATAGGATTACGCAAATATAAAGCGCGTGCTTGCTTTGGAATATCTGACTCAGGAAAGTGTTGGTGTAGAAATGAGTTTAACTCATCTTTTTTGGCTTCTGCTACGACTTGGCCATTATATTCATGGTCAAACTGATAGAGCATAACGCGATCAAAACCGGTTAAGCTACGGACTTCTTCTACTGCCGTTTCGAATGATGAGCTTAGCTCTTTTTTGTCAGCTATTAGGTGAAGAGATTGCTTCATCAAGTAATTCATCGGGTCAATACTTGAGTGCTCTTTCTTTGTATCAAACTCAAGTTCAATGAGTAAATATTTATCGTTACGAGAAATAGCGCCTTTAATAGAGGTCTCAGACGACTTCCCTTTTAGCTCAATCTTGAGTGGGTTGATAGCATGAAAGTCTTTTTCAGCTTTATTTTTCTCTATGATATTAGATGTATTTGCTTCAAAGAAATTAGTTATATGTGAGCCTACTAAGCGATCTTTTTGTGTATCTAAAAGCGATAAAATATTTTCGCTGAAATAACATATTTTGAGTGTTTCAGGATCAACAACTAGCAAAAACCCATGCGGTTGGATGGAGCCTGGAATATGAATGGGTTCTTTATGACAATTGTCTAATGAGACTTTAAATGTATTGCTCAATTTATATCTCCAAGTGCTTGAGAGATTAAGCTAAATGCCTCATTTGCCCCTAATAAAATGTCATCTGTCGAGTTTGGGTATTGGTTATGATACTGTTTTAGTGCGTGGATATACTCAGCCCACTTTTGCTCCCTAAGCTCACCATAACTATAAAAAAAATGGATCCCTTCAAGCTCATTTATCCATTTATGCTTTTTAAGTGCTTTATAAATGTGACCTCCACCCATGGTGGCTCCCTCCATTACATACATCATTCCGAATGCATGGGACACATTGCAGATATTTTTTAGATCATCGTGTTTATAAAAATTAACAGATGGGGCGTCTTGAGATGCTTGTAAGTAAGCAATATCTTGATTTAACCAGCTCAGCTTACTGCGGCCAACAAGCAGTTGTTTTGTGGTACTAAAGGTTGATATAGCACCCTCCATAATAGAATAGCTACTATGCATTGCGATTAAAATTTTTAAATACGATTGTTGGGTCATATTTTTATCGAACAAGACAGCACCTAGTTGTTTTTCTACACGAGAGTGAAAGAGGTCAGTACTATTTTTTATAAAAGTATGAATATTACTTTGATCGCTGTCGCAAGCTATTTCGGTGGCGTTTGATAAAGCTGAACCCATTGTTATCCTGAACGTATTTGGTGCATTCGAGTTATAATCGCACCAGTATATACTTAGGTACAAGTATGTAAAATATAAAATTAAGTAGGATTATGAAAACTACTATTTACCGAAGGTTCAAATGACTTGTCTAGTTAGAAGTTCTTTGTTTATTTAAAGAGTAAGTAAATGAAAGCAAAAAACCCAGCCGGAGCTGGGTTTTTTAAGCGAAGTGCTTGGGGATGATTACATCATGCCGCCCATACCACCCATGCCGCCCATGCCGCCCATATCTGGAGCAGCTGGTGCATCTTCTTTCGGGATTTCAGCAACCATAGCTTCAGTTGTGATCATAAGACCCGCGATTGAAGCTGCGTACTGTAGTGCCGAACGCGTTACTTTAGTTGGGTCTAAGATACCCATTTCGATCATGTCGTTGTACTCGCCTGATGCTGCGTTGTAACCGTAGTTACCTTCACCGCCTTTTACTGAGTTAACAACAACAGATGCTTCGTCACCTGCGTTAGTTACGATTTGACGAAGTGGTGCTTCCATCGCACGTAGTGCTACTTTGATACCGTGGCTTTGGTCTTCGTTGTCGCCAGCAAGTTCAACAAGTTTGCTTGCTACGCGAACTAGTGCAACACCACCACCTGGTACAACACCTTCTTCAACCGCTGCGCGAGTTGCGTGTAGTGCATCTTCAACGCGGTCTTTCTTCTCTTTCATTTCGATTTCAGTTGCTGCGCCAACTTTGATTACTGCAACACCGCCAGCTAGTTTAGCCATACGCTCTTGTAGTTTCTCTTTATCGTAGTCAGACGTCGCTTCTTCGATTTGTGCTTTGATTTGTGCAACACGACCATTGATGCCGTCTTCTTCGCCTGCACCGTCGATGATTGTTGTATCATCTTTAGTGATCACAACGCGCTTCGCAGTACCTAGGTCTTCGATTGTCGCTTTCTCTAGCTCTAAACCGATTTCTTCAGAAATAACAGTACCACCTGTTAACACTGCGATGTCTTGTAGCATTGCTTTACGACGGTCGCCAAAACCAGGAGCTTTAACCGCAGATACTTTAACGATGCCGCGCATGTTGTTCACAACAAGAGTTGCAAGTGCTTCACCTTCAAGGTCTTCAGCAATGATAAGTAGTGGCTTGCTAGCTTTTGCAACAGCTTCTAATGTAGGTAGTAGCTCACGGATGTTAGATACTTTTTTGTCTACAAGTAGAATGAATGGGTTGTCTAGCTCTACAGCGCCTTTTTCAGCGTTGTTGATGAAGTATGGAGAAAGGTAACCGCGGTCAAACTGCATACCTTCAACTACGTCTAGTTCGTTTTCTAACGACTGACCTTCTTCAACAGTGATAACGCCTGAATCACGGCCTACTTTTTCCATTGCTTCAGCAATGATGTCACCGATTTCTTTATCAGAGTTAGCAGAAATAGTACCTACTTGTGCAATTGCTTTAGTGTCTGCACATGGAACAGAAAGTGCTTTAAGCTCTTCAACTGCTGCAGTAACTGCTTTGTCGATACCGCGCTTAAGGTCCATTGGGTTCATACCCGCTGCAACTGCTTTTAAGCCTTCGTTTACGATAGCTTGCGCTAATACTGTTGCAGTTGTTGTACCGTCACCTGCAGCGTCATTCGCTTTAGACGCTACTTCTTTAACCATTTGTGCGCCCATGTTTTCGAACTTGTCTTCAAGCTCGATCTCTTTTGCTACAGATACACCATCTTTAGTGATCACTGGAGCGCCGAATGATTTGTCTAATACAACGTTACGGCCTTTAGGACCTAAAGTTACTTTTACTGCGTTTGCTAAAATGTTTACGCCAGTTAGCATTTTGCCACGTGCGTCACCTGCAAAAAGTACTTCTTTTGCTGCCATGATTAAATTCCTCTTAAATTCTGTAAACGGGTTGCTAAACGAAAAGTAGGATTAGCTTACAATGCCTAGAATGTTATCTTCACGCATGATCAGGTACTCTTGACCTTCGATCTTTTCAGCTTTCTCAACATAAGAGCCGAACAGCACAGTGTCACCGGCTTTAACTTCTAATGCTCTTACTTCACCGTTGTCTAAAACACGGCCATTACCAACAGCGATAACTTCTCCGCGAGTTGATTTTTCAGCTGCAGAGCCAGTTAATACAATACCGCCAGCAGACTTAGTTTCTTCTTCTAGACGCTTAACGATGACGCGATCATGTAAAGGACGAATGTTCATTTATTTAGTTCTCCTAACAGTTTCTGAACAGTACAGAAAAAATCTTGTGTTATTGCAGGGGAGTGCTAAGCCACCCGTTGCGTTTCATTGCATTCATTAATGGGGGTGGCTTAAAAAAATCCAAGTACAAAAATTAAAAAATTTTAATCTTTTCGCTCAAATTCACCATCAATAGTTGTAGGTTGATGGTTTGGCTCTTCATGAGTGGTTGTTTTACTATGGTATTGGAAGTGTGCAGAGCCTTGATTTGCCTGCGAACTCATGCGCACGGTTGCTTGACTAGCAAGGCCTGCAGCCAGTTTGTTGCGGATTGCTGGCGTGAGTAGTAAAAAGCCAAAAAAGTCAGTCATGATGCCTGGTGTCATTAATAAAACACCGGCGATAATGACACATAATCCAGTAAATAATTCTTTTGCAGGCATTTGCCCTTGTGCCATTTGCAATTGCACGTTTTGAATCGCGCCCATACCTTGCTGCTTCACTAATTTCGCACCGACAATCGCGGTCACAATTACAAGCGCTATGGTGGCAAAGCCGCCGATCACTTCACTCACTTGGATGAGTAACGCGATCTCCACAATCGGCACTAAAATAAATAACAAAAACAAAAATCTAAACATAACGCTCTCTAAAAAATGTCATTCTCTTTCGAGTCAATGAAATATAAATTGGGGTGAGCAGGTCATTTTTCAAGACGGAACCTAGGATCACCTTGCTCGCTACACATTATAGTTACTATCGGCTACTATGGTGCGACTCACGTAATCAAATAAAGGTTCCTTATGACTACGCATTTTCGACTTATTTTTACTACTTGTGCAAATGAGGCTGAAGCCCGTCAGTTGGCACAACATCTAGTTAAAGAAAAGCTAGCTGCTTGTGTGAACATTTTGCCTACTATTGAATCTATTTACATGTGGGAAGGCGAGGTGACTCAAGCTCTTGAGAGTAAGTTACTGATCAAAACTAAGTCAGAAAAAATGAATGAGGTGATCCAAACTATCAAGAAATTGCATAGTTATGAGGTGCCTGAAATTCAGGTCGTTGATGTGGCTACAGGCAATTTAGCCTATTTTAATTGGATGGATGAGGTACTTAATTAATGCGATCGTTCCTTTTATTACTTTGTGCATTGTGGCTAATGCCAGCAAGCGCAAGTAATAACAATTTACTTGGAAATCTACTACAACCTGCGGAGCAAACATTTCTCCCAGTTGATCAGGCTTTTGTTTTCGATTTTGACCAGCAAGGCAAAACGTTATTTATTGGCTGGGATATTGCGCCTGATTATTACCTTTATAAAAAGAAAGTCGAAATTATTGCCAAAGGCGCAGATATTGAAATTCCTGATCTTGGCAAGGGTGTGATTATTGAAGATGAGTTTTTTGGTAAGACCGAGGTATTCTTTGATTCGTTAAGTGTGGTTTCTAAGCTCAGTAACGTCACAGAAGGTGCGGTTGTTAAAGTGCGTTTTCAAGGCTGTGCCGAGGCGGGGTTATGTTATCCGCCAGAAGTTAGAACCATTCCTTTATCTGTGATTGCAGGTGAGCAAGTATCACAGGCTGCAGATGCGGGGAACGCATTGGCTGCATTAACACAAGCAGCCGATACTAATGAAGCGTCATCAGCCCCTTCTCAAGCAGCATCAAAACCAGCTGGTGAGCAGTCATATACCGATAAGTTGGCATCGCAAGGTTTACTAACTAACCTAGTAATCTTCTTTTTAGTGGGTGTTGGTCTTGCCTTTACGCCATGCGTATTTCCAATGTTTCCGATTTTGTCGAGCCTTATAGCGGGTCAGCAGAATTTATCGACTAAAAAAGCGTTCTCACTGTCGTTTGTATATGTACAAGGTATGGCCGTTACCTACGCAGCACTGGGCTTAGTGGTTGCATCATTAGGTGGGCAAGTACAAGGGTATTTACAGCATCCTACTGTACTAATCAGCTTTAGTATCTTATTTGTATTGCTGGCAATGTCGATGTTTGGCTGGTACGAAATCAAATTACCTAGCAGTATGATGAATAAACTCACTCAGGTTAGTAACCAGCAAAAAGGCGGCAACTATGTTGGCGTATTTATGATGGGTGTACTGTCTGGTTTGATTGCCTCACCGTGTACAACAGCACCATTGTCTGCTGCTTTACTTTATGTGGCGCAAAGTGGTGACTACCTTGTCGGTGGTTTAACACTTTATGTGCTCAGTTTAGGCATGGGCTTACCGTTATTATTACTGGGGACTTCTGGCGGTAAATTACTACCAAAAGCCGGTGGTTGGATGGAGCAAGTGAAAACCCTATTTGGTTTCATTATGCTGGTCGTGCCGCTTATTCTGCTTGAGCGTATTGTTGATATTGAAATCATTTGGTTAATGGCGGGTTTATTAGCACTTGCTACAGCGCTTTATTTACACCATTGGCAAAGTGGTCAATCACAAGGCAAGCTAAAAACAGCATTGTGGTTTGCAGCAACCTTATTGGTTGTGACAGGGGCGAGTTTAACGAAAAATTATTTTTGGCCTAGTAAAGCAGTGGTTGCTGAAGCTGCTGTACAAACACATGGTTTTAGACAAGTTGCTAATCTAAGTGAGTTAAAAGAAGAAATTGCACAGGCAAGTAGCGAAGGGCGCTTAGTAATGGTCGACTTATATGCCGACTGGTGCGTTGCCTGTAAAGAGTTTGAGCATTACACGTTTCCTGACGCTAAAGTGCAAGAGCAATTTGCTCACTTTGAATTAATTCAAATCGATTTAACACAAAGCGATGCAAAGACCATAGAGCTAATGGAAGAATACACGGTATTTGGGTTGCCGAGCATTTTGTTCTTTGACAGCCAAGGTAATGAGCTTTTAGAGCAACGTGTAACAGGCTTTTTAAATGCCAAAGACTTTGCAGAACATTTAGCAAAAGTACGAAATAGCGCTAAATAAACGCAAACGTGCAAGAAAATAGCAAAACGCCACTCATCTGAGTGGCGTTTTTGTTTATGTGTCGTAAAAAATACTTATTTTAAGTGAAAAATGGCAAATTCACTGATTGAAGCTCAATTAATCAGCAGGAAAACACTTAGAATGACCCTGTTGCGTGCCTTGCTATGCTTGACTTTGCCACGAATAGGGAGTGATTAGACCAGTATTTTGCTGCTATTTACGTCGAAATATCTATAATAGGTGGTTAACGTGAGAAATAGTTGCTATTTTACATCAGCACGCTTAGGTTAAGCGTGGGTTTATGATGAATATGGTTAAACTGCTTACTTATAGGATATATCGCGTATTATGGCTGCAAAATTCAAACTTTTAGTTCTAAATGGGCCAAATTTAAACATGCTTGGCAAGCGTGAACCAGAAAAGTACGGTACTCAATCTCTTGATGAGATTATAGCTGAACTTAGTCAGGTTGCTGCCGGTCTCAATGTTGATTTAACGCATTTCCAAAGTAACAGTGAAGCTGCATTAATAGAACGCATTCACGATGCATGGCAAACGGTTGATGCAATAATTATCAACCCTGCTGCATTTACGCATACAAGCGTAGCCTTACGGGATGCATTACTTAGTGTAAACATTCCCTTTTACGAGGTGCATTTAACTAATGTGCATGCTCGAGAAGCATTCCGTCATCATTCGTATTTTTCGGATGTGGCACAAGGCGTCATTATTGGATTAGGAGCAATGGGTTATAAGGTGGCACTTGAAGCTGCTGTTAGCCGATTGCAAAACACACATTAATTTTTAAATAACTAACAGGCGGGTCGTTCAATGGATATTCGCAAGATCAAAAAACTTATCGAATTAGTAGAAGAATCTGGTATTGCTGAATTAGAAATCACTGAAGGTGAAGAGTCAGTACGCATCAATCGTAACAACATGTCTGCAGCACCTGCTATGCAGTATGCACCACAACAGTTTGCAGCACCTGCGCCAGCAGCGGCACCAGCTCCAGTAGCAGAGGCACCAGCAGCAGAAGCGGCTGCTCCAGCTGCACCGACAGGCCATCAAGTTAAATCTCCTATGGTAGGTTCATTCTACTCAGCGGCTTCTCCAGAAGCAGCACCATACGTAGAAGTAGGTTCTAAAGTAAATGTTGGTGATACGTTATGTATCGTTGAAGCAATGAAGATGATGAACCAAATCGAATCTGATAAAGCAGGCACAGTAAAAGCTATCTTAGTTGAAAATGGCGAGCCAGTAGAATTCGATCAACCTTTATTCATCATTGAATAATAGCGCAACAAAAGGCCAACTCTATGTTAGATAAAGTAGTCATTGCAAACCGAGGTGAAATTGCACTTCGCGTGCTGCGCGCCTGCAAAGAGCTTGGGATCAAAACTGTTGCTGTGCATTCAACGGCAGACCGTGATCTTAAGCACGTGTTACTGGCAGACGAAACAATTTGTATTGGTAAACCAGCAGCCACTGAAAGTTACTTAGATATTCCGCGCATTATTGCAGCGGCAGAAGTAACAGACGCAGTTGCTATCCACCCAGGTTATGGTTTCCTTTCTGAAAATGCAGACTTTGCTGATCAAGTTGAGCAAAGCGGCTTTGTATTTATCGGTCCTAAAGGCGACACGATTCGTCTAATGGGTGACAAAGTTTCTGCAATCGAAGCGATGCGTAAAGCCGGTGTACCTTGTGTACCAGGTTCTGATGGCCCATTAACGGCAGACAGTGAGCGCAACATTCAAATCGCTAAGCGTATTGGTTACCCTGTAATCATTAAAGCAGCAGGCGGCGGCGGTGGTCGTGGTATGCGTGTTGTTCGCAGCGAAAAAGAACTGATTGATTCAATCGCTCTTACTCAACAAGAAGCAAAGCAGTTCTTCGGTAATGGTATGGTTTACATGGAAAAATTCCTTGAAAACCCACGTCACATCGAAGTTCAAGTACTTGCTGATGGCCAAGGCAATGCAGTTCACTTAGGTGAGCGTGATTGTTCAATGCAACGTCGTCACCAGAAAGTTGTTGAAGAAGCGCCAGCGCCAGGTATCACAGCTGAAATGCGTAAGTTTATCGGTGACCGTTGTACTCGTGCATGTATCGAAATCGGTTATCGCGGTGCAGGTACGTTCGAATTCTTATACGAAAACGGCGAGTTCTATTTCATCGAAATGAATACCCGTATTCAGGTTGAGCACCCAGTAACAGAAATGGTCACTGGCGTTGACTTAATCAAAGAGCAGCTAAAAATTGCAGCTGGCCAGCCACTATCATTCACACAAGAAGATGTGGTTATTCGTGGTCATGCAATTGAGTGCCGTATTAATGCGGAAGACCCAGACACCTTTATTCCATCACCAGGTAAAATCACGCGATTCCACCCTGCTGGCGGTTTAGGTATTCGTTGGGACAGCCACATCTACGCAGATTACACAGTACCACCTCATTACGATTCAATGATTGGTAAGATGATCTGTTACGGTGAAAACCGTGATGTAGCTATTGCTCGTTCACGCAATGCGTTAAACGAATTAGTGATCGATGGCATCAAGACCAACACACCACTGCACAAGAAAATCTTGGCAGATGAAAACTTCCAAAACGGTGGTACAAACATCCACTACCTTGAGAAGAAACTAGGTCTGTAAACAAAATTCTGTTTAAGCTAAAAAGCCGGCAACTTTGCCGGCTTTTTTTTGTCAAACTAGGCATAAGAGCAGCTCTCGCCTTACAAAATTATTCTGGTATGATTAACAAAGTAATGTGTTTTTAGTTTTTCATGAGGTAATAATGACCGACAGTGTTGGTTTTCCACTCGCTGATGAAGCAGCAACGGTTAATATGGGTAAGCAACTTGCAACCTTGATGGAGCAAGGGGCAGTCATCTATTTACATGGTGATTTAGGTGCCGGTAAAACGACATTAACCCGTGGTATCGTGCAAGGTTTCGGTCATCAAGGTAAGGTTAAGAGTCCAACTTATACACTGGTTGAACCTTACCAATTAGCTAAAGCTGATGTCTATCACTTTGATTTATATCGCTTAGGTGATCCTGAAGAACTTGAATATATGGGAATTCGTGACTATTTTTCACCACAGGCTATTTGTGTTGTGGAATGGCCTGAAAAAGGCGGCGAATTTATTCCAACACCGGATCTTGATATCACCCTACGCTATGAAGGTGAGGCGCGTGCTATTGCAATTAACAGCTTAACCGAACGTGGTCAGGCAATTGTTCAGCAACTTAAGAGCGCGCAAGAATAAACATATAAAAATAAAGGTGTATTAGTAAAAATGGGTCGTTGTACGTTTAAACTATTAACTACTTTGATGTTATTGGTTGTGAGCCAGGTTGCGCTTGCACAAAATACTATTAATAGCGTACGTGTGTGGCCTTCACCTGACAGCACTCGTGTGGTCTTTGATTTAAACGATAAACCTGATTTCAGCTATTTCATGCTGAAAAATCCAGCTCGTTTAGTGATTGACCTAAAAAATACCGACAAACTAGATAGCTTGCCTGCTATTCCTAAAAAGCATCAGATTGTTTCAAAACTGCGTTACTCGAAACCTAAAGATAGCAAAAGTGTGCGCTTTGTTTTTGAGCTCGCCCGTGCCAGCAAACCAGTGGTATTTGCCTTACTACCTACCGACCCATACAAGCATCGTTTAGTAGTTGACCTTGTTGATAAAACACCGAAGGCAGAACCTGTTGCTGTAACCAATACCAGTGTGAAAAAACGCGAACTCAATCAAGAGCGCGATATTGTTATTGCCATTGACGCAGGTCATGGTGGTGAAGACCCTGGTTCAATTGGTCCGTCAGGCACTTATGAAAAAGACATTACACTACAAATAGCGAAGCGCTTAGAGCGAATGATAGATGCTGAAAAAGGCATGATTTCGCGTATGGTGCGCCGCAGTGACTACTTTGTAAATCTAAACACTCGAACCAGTATTGCCCGTAAGAAAAAAGCTGACTTCTTTGTGTCGATTCATGCGGATGCCTTTACCAGCCCACAACCAAACGGTGCCTCAGTGTGGGTGCTATCACTGCGCCGTGCTAATTCAGAAATTGGTAAATGGATTGAGGATAAAGAAAAACACTCGGAGCTTTTAGGTGGTGCAGCTGGGGTATTAAAAGATACTGCAAGCGAAAAATATTTAGCGCAAGCACTGCTAGATATGTCGATGGATCACTCGATGAAAACAGGCTTTAGTGTCGCAGAAGAAGTGGTTAGCGAATTACGAAAAGTGGCTAAAATGCATAAGAAACGCCCACAAGCGGCGAGCCTTGCAGTATTAAAGTCACCAGATATACCCTCTATTTTGGTCGAAACTGGGTTTATTTCGAATCCACGCGAAGAGCGAATGCTAAAAACGGCGCAGCATCAGGAGCGCTTAGCTAAAGCAATTTTCACCTCGATTAAAAATTACTATATGCAAAACCCGCCAGATGACTCGCTTTTCGCTAAGTTAAAGTCGCAGTTTCCGACTAAACACAAAGTTCGTCCTGGTGAGTCGTTAAGTATTTTAGCAAGCAGATATAACACCTCTGTGAGTAAGCTAAAAACGGCCAACAACTTAAAATCGAATACCTTGTTCATTGGTCAAGAGCTTGATATTCCTCAAAGCTAGTCAATTTTCGTGTTAGGAACACTATGAGTATAGAAATACTACCCGCGCGATTGGCTAACCAAATTGCTGCTGGTGAAGTGGTTGAACGCCCAGCATCCGTTGTTAAAGAGCTGGTAGAAAATAGTTTAGATGCTGGCGCAACGCGCATTCAAATAGATATTGAGCGTGGTGGTCATAAGCTTATTCGCATTCGCGATAATGGCTCTGGCATTAATAAAGATGAGCTAACATTAGCCTTGTCGCGCCATGCCACTAGTAAGCTTAAGTCACTCGATGACCTAGAGAACATCTGTTCACTTGGCTTTCGTGGTGAAGCGTTAGCATCAATTAGTTCTGTTTCTCGCTTAACCTTAAGCTCAAAGCCAAAGCAGCAAGAGGCTGCATGGCAAGCGTTTGCTGAAGGTCGCGATATGGCGGTGCAGATTAAGCCAACCGCACACCCTGATGGCACCACCATTGAGGTGAAAGACTTATTCTTTAATACCCCTGCGCGCCGTAAATTCCTTCGCACCGAGAAAACCGAGTTTTCACATATTGATGAGCTCATAAAGCGTATTGCGCTGAGTCGTTTTGATGTTTCTATTACCCTGACCCATAACGGTAAAGTAGTGCGCCAATACCGTGCTAAACCAAACCCTGAGCAAGCAATAGCGCGTGTTGCTCAAGTTGCTGGCAAAGCGTTTAGTGAGCAGGGGCTGCATATTCAATCAGGTGAAGCTGGTTTGATGCTGCGCGGTTGGGTATTACCCGTGGGCTCAACGAATAGCACGCAATATACCTATGTGAATAATCGCATGATGCGCGATAAACTTATTTTGCATGCAATCCGCCAAGCCTTTGAAGAAGTCGCAGGCTCAGAAGAGCTACCCGGTTTTGTCATTTATATTGATATTGACCCACGTCAGGTCGATGTAAACGTGCACCCAGCAAAACATGAAGTGCGTTTTCATCAAGGCCGTTTAGTGCATGACTTTATCCTGCAGGCAATAAAACAAGTGGTGGTGCCGCTTCAGCACGAAGCTGGTTTTACAGAGCATAATGACACTGATTTTCAGCATGCTCCGTTTGATGAGGCGCACTCAAGCAGCACACAGCCAAGTTTTACTCAATCAGCGCCAGCAGAGCAGTATGATTACCCTAAATCTGAATTACAGCCGACACGTTCAGCGAGTTATTCTGGGGCAACAGGAGCAGGGCGCTCTGGCGGTGGTTTTAGTAGCGACAGTCAAGGTCGCAGTAAAACATCGCACCAAGATGTCAATGCATTTTATCAAGGGATCAGCGAGCAACATGCTGCGCATTTTGACCAAGTACGCCCTGAACCAAGTGTTACAGCACCGGTTGTAGAGCAAGCAAAACTTGCCAAGCTTATTCATGTACGAGAAGGCGAGTGCGTATTTAGTGAAGACAACCAACTCTTTGCTGCGCACTTTAAGCATGCATTAGCACTCGACTGGCAAGCGCACGTAGAGCAAGCAGGTAGCCTTGATGGAAAAGCCTTGTTGTTACCTGTGCGAGTAAATGCAAGTGCTGATGATATTAGTGCTTTAAATGTTCAGCAGTCGTGGTTTACCTTACTTGGTTTTGATTTAGTCATTGAAAAACAGTTTGTGATGGTGAAAAAGCTTCCGCCTTGTGTCTATTTACTTGATGTAAGTGATGCTATTGAGCGACTTATTGCTGGCTGTAAGGCCTCACCAAGTTCACTCGATGAATGGTTAGCTTGGTTAGCTCAGCAAATCCCGGCACGCTATTACGCAAGCCAAGCCTTTTTGGAGCAAGTGGCTCGGTTAGAAAATAATCCACAAACTATGCAACGTTTACGTCAAAAAGCAGTTAAAATAGAACTATCTCAGTTTTTAAACTAAGCAAGGTATTTAGGCTTGAATAACTTACCCGTCATTTTTTTAATGGGACCAACCGCTGCAGGGAAAACAGATTTAGCAATTTCTTTGTGTGAGCATTTAAACACAGAAATAATCAGTGTTGATTCAGCATTAGTCTATAAAGATATGGACATCGGCACCGCAAAGCCAAATGCCGAAGAGCTTGCTCGTGCGCCACATCACTTGATTGACATTATCGACCCAGCAGATAGTTATTCAGTGGCAGATTTTCGCCGTGATGCAATTGAAAAGATTGATCTATTTCATCAGCAAGGTAAAGTACCTGTATTGGTTGGCGGTACAATGATGTATTTTAAATCGCTTATTGATGGCTTATCACCGCTACCAGAGGCATCACCTGAAGTACGTGCTGAACTTGAAAAGGAAGCAAAGCAGTTTGGCTGGCCACATTTGTATAAAGAGCTTGTGAAAATCGATCCTGATGCAGCGAAAAAAATGAGCGAAAATGATTCGCAAAGAATTAATCGTGCATTAGAAGTGTATCGTATTACAGGCAAAACAATGACTGAGCTGCAAAAACAAAAGCAGCCTGAGCTTCCTTATACTTTCCATCAATTTGCCATTGCACCTGATGATCGCAGTGAATTACATCAGCGAATTGAGAAAAGGTTTAAAATAATGCTCGATCAGGGGTTTGAAAATGAAGTTTCATCCCTATATAAACGTAAGGATTTACACCCAGACCTGCCTTCGATTCGTTGTGTGGGTTATAGACAAATGTGGGATTACATTGCTGGCGAAATTGACTATGATGAAATGGTCTTTCGTGGTATTGCAGCCACACGGCAGTTAGCCAAGCGACAACTCACTTGGTTAAGAGGTTGGCCTGAAGTAACTTGGTTGACCACGGGTGATGAAGAAAACTTGCAACGTGTAGTAAGTTCGCTAAGCTAGTAGTAGCTGGAAGTTTTTTAGCTTTGTTAAATTAGTTCAGCTACTTAATTATAATAACACCTAGAACGAAGGAAAATAACATGGCAAAAGGCCAGTCGTTACAAGACCCATTTTTAAATGCGTTACGTCGTGAGCGCATTCCAGTATCAATCTTTTTGGTTAATGGCATTAAATTGCAGGGTAAAATCCAGTCATTTGACCAATTTGTTATTTTACTTGAAAACACCGTTAATCAAATGGTGTATAAACACGCTATTTCAACTGTTGTTCCAGCGCGTTCTGTTAACTTCCAAGGCGTTCAAGGAAGTGATGATTCAGAAGAGCAAGAATCTGGAAATTTTTAAACTTAGGAGCGTAATGCTTGTTTGACCGTTATGAAGCCGGCGAACAGGCAGTTTTAGTTCATATCGACTTACCTAAAGAGGGAGATCGCGAAGATCTTCACGAATTAGAGTTGTTGGTATCTTCTGCTGGTGTTAGTAGTTTGGCGATTGTGCAAGGCAGTCGTCAAGCACCACATCCGAAACTTTTCGTCGGGACCGGAAAAGCAGAAGAAATCGCTGAAACTGTCAAAATCCACAATGCAGATGTCATCATTTTCAACCATCAACTTAGCCCGTCACAGGAACGCAATTTAGAAAGCGTTTGCCAGTGCCGCGTTCTTGATCGTACGAGTTTGATCTTAGATATTTTTGCGCAGCGAGCGCGTACTCACGAAGGTAAACTTCAGGTTGAGTTAGCTCAGTTACGCCACATTTCTACTCGCTTGATCCGTGGTTGGACCCACCTTGAAAGACAAAAAGGCGGGATAGGTTTACGTGGCCCAGGTGAAACCCAGCTCGAAACCGATAGACGATTACTGCGCGCAAGAATTAAAAACATTCGTGCCCGTTTAGATAAAGTTGCTGTTCAACGTGAGCAGGGACGACGTGCGCGTACGCGAAATGAAATCCCAACGGTGTCACTGGTAGGTTATACCAATGCGGGTAAATCAACGTTATTTAACCGTATTACAGACTCAGATGTGTATGCTGCTGACCAGCTATTCGCAACCCTAGATCCAACCTTACGTAAGTTGGATATCGGCGATATAGGTTCAATTATTTTAGCTGATACGGTAGGTTTTATTCGTCACTTACCACACGACCTTGTTGCAGCATTTAAAGCAACCTTAACAGAAACCCGTGAAGCTGATTTACAGCTACATGTTATCGATGTGGCAGACCCTCGTCGAAAAGAAAATATTGAGCAAGTACAGTCTGTTTTAAAAGAAATCGAAGCAGATGAAGTGCCGCAATTATTGGTTTATAACAAAATTGATGCGCTAGATGACGTTGTGCCACGTATAGATAGAAACGACGAAGGTCAACCGGTACGAGTCTGGTTGTCGGCGCGCACTGGCGTTGGTTGTGAACTGCTAAGTGAGGCAATTAATGAGTTACTTGCCAAAAAGATGTTTGCTGATGAGCTAAAATTACCACCACAACATGGTCGTATTCGCGCAGCATTATTCAACTTAAATGCAGTTCATCAAGAGTGTTTTGATGAGCAAGGAAACTGGTTATTATCGGTACGCTTGCCAATGGCAGAATGGAATCGCTTGAAAAAAGAGATGGGACAAGACCTAGACTCTTTCGTAGTGACTGATTAAAAATCACCAGCATTTGTCTTTTTTAGTATGAGAAATGCTGTAGATTTGATAGATTTAACCTAATTCATTTAGATAACAATGGAGTATAGCTATGGCCTGGAATGAACCGGGTAATAATGGCAATGATAAAGATCCGTGGAATAATAAAGGCGGAAAAGATCAAGGCCCACCTGATTTAGACGAGGTAATGCGTAAGTTCGGCAACAAGTTTGGCGGTTTATTTGGTGGTAATAAGCCAGGTAAAAACGGCGGTGGACTTGGTGGCGCAGGCATTTCTTTCATCCTTATTATTGCCATCATTGTATGGGCATTAAGTGGTATTTACACGGTAAAAGAAGCTGAGCGCGGTATTGTTTTACAATTTGGGCAATACGATCGCATTGCAGAACCTGGCTTACGTTGGAAAATGACCTTCATTGAACGCGTGATCCCTGTTGATATCGAAGCGGTTCGCTCGTTATCTGCTAAAGGCTTTATGCTTACCGAAGACGAAAACGTGGTAAATGTAGAATTTGAAGTACAGTACCGTGTTATCGACCCACATCTTTACAAGTTCAGCGTTACTGATGCTGACCACAGCTTACAACAAGCACTTGATAGTGCATTACGTTATGTAATTGGCCACGTAAAAATGGACCAAGTACTAACAACAGGTCGTGAGTTAGTGCGTCAACAAACGTGGGATGAGCTTAACAAAATCATCGAGCCATACAATCTAGGTATTATTGTAAGCGATGTGAACTTTAAAGATTCACGTCCGCCGGGTGAAGTAAAAGACGCGTTTGATGACGCTATTGCTGCACAAGAAGATGAAGAGCGTTTCATCCGTGAAGCAGAAGCCTATGCTCGCGAAATTGAACCTCGTGCCCGTGGTCAAGTTACTCGTATGACGCAAGAAGCAGAAGCGTACCGTGAACGTATTACATTAGAAGCACAAGGTGAGGTAGCGCGTTTTGAAAAGCTATTACCTGAGTACCAAGCTGCTAAAGAGGTAACTCGTAAGCGTCTTTACATCGATGCGATGGAAGAAGTGCTAGGTAACAGCTCTAAAGTGTTAGTTGATGTTGAAGGTGGTAATAACATGATGTATTTACCGCTTGATAAAATCATGGAAAAGCAAGGTACAGCAACACGTGTTGCATTACCAAGCTCAAGTGATATCAAAGACCTTCGCAATAAAATAAACACGTCGCGTAACAGCACGGTAAATTCAAGCAATGACCGTTTCGCAACTGACCGTTTTAATGAGGGGAGATAAGCAAGATGAAAAATTTTAGTTTAGTAATACTTGCCCTTGCAGTTGTGCTGTCTTTCTCAGCGATTTTTGTTGTGCAAGAAGGCGAGAAGGCAATCGTACTGTTATTCAGCAAAGTTGAAAAAGACAGCGACGACAAGGCTGTAGTATACGGCCCTGGTTTACACCTAAAAGTGCCTTTCTTTAGCCAAGTACGTCGTTTAGATGCACGTATTCAAACGCTAGATGGTGCACCTGACCGTTTCGTAACAAGTGAGAAAAAAGACTTAATCGTTGATTCTTACGTTAAGTGGCGAATTAATGACTTTAGTGCATTCTACCTGCGTGCCCGTGGTGATAAGCAATACGCTGAAACACTACTTAAGCAAAAGGTAAACAATGGTCTGCGTACTAACTTCGGTTCTCGTACTATCAGAGAGATCGTTTCTGGTGAGCGTAGCGAGCTGATGGAAGAAGCATTAGTTCAAGCGTCTGAAAGTGCGCAAGAGCTAGGTATTGAAGTACTTGATGTACGCGTTAAGCAAATTAACTTACCACAAGAAGTGAGTAGTTCAATCTTCCAACGTATGCGTGCTGAGCGTACTGCGGTTGCAAAAGAGCACCGTTCTGAAGGTCAAGAAAAAGCTGAAACAATTCGTGCAGAAGTCGACCGCCGTGTAACAGTAATGCTTGCAGACGCTGAGCGTAATGCGCGTACTGTTCGTGGTCAAGGTGATGCCGATGCAGCCGCTATCTATGCTAACGCTTATAACAAAGACGCTGAGTTCTTCGGTTTTGTGCGCAGCCTAGAAGCTTACAAAAACACCTTTAAAAATAAGCAAGACGTGATGGTGATTTCACCTGATAGCGACTTCTTTAATTATATGAAAGGTACAAAAGCACAGTAATTAATATTTGTGTGATGAAAAGCCCTGCTTTATGTAGGGCTTTTTTGTTTTTGCGCGTGATTAATTTTTATCCTGAACTATTTTATAAACCCCTGTTCTGCATGTAGTTGTTTAAGTAATTAAGAAGGTAAAAATTCAGGCGCAGAAAAAATAAGCTAAACGGGGTGATCTTTCACCTCGTTTTCTGATAAAATCTCGTCCTAATTTTTTCTAAGTGAATTTGCAATGGGTAAAAACGTTGTTGTACTAGGCACCCAATGGGGTGACGAAGGTAAGGGTAAGGTAGTTGACCTCCTTACAGACAAAGCATCTTTAGTAGTTCGTTATCAAGGTGGTCATAACGCAGGCCATACTCTGGTAATCAACGGTGAAAAGACGGTTTTACACCTTATTCCATCGGGTGTATTACGTGACAATGTTAAGTGTGTGATCGGTAACGGTGTTGTTTTATCACCAGAAGCATTAATGAAAGAAATCGGCATGCTAGAAGAGCGTGGCGTACCAGTACGTGAGCGCTTATTAATCAGCGAAGCATGTCCATTAATTTTACCTTTCCACATTGCATTAGATTTAGCCCGTGAAAAAGCACGTGGCGATAAGCCAATTGGTACTACAGGTCGTGGTATCGGTCCAGCTTATGAAGATAAAGTAGCACGTCGTGGTTTACGTGTAGGTGACTTATTCAACCCTGAACAGTTTGCTAGCAAGCTTAAAGAAGTATTGGAATACCATAACTTCACATTAGAGCATTACTACAAAGCTGAACCAGTTGACTTCCAAAAGACATTTGACGATGCAATGGCTATCGCAGATATCTTAAAAGCAATGGTTGTTGATGTTACTGAGCTTCTTGATCAAACGCGTTTAGCGGGCGACAACATCTTATTTGAAGGTGCGCAAGGTACATTACTTGATATCGACCACGGTACTTACCCGTACGTAACATCATCAAACACAACGGCTGGTGGTGTAGCAACAGGTGCTGGTTTTGGTCCATTACACCTTGATTACGTGCTAGGTATTATTAAAGCTTACACTACACGTGTAGGTTCTGGTCCATTCCCTACAGAGCTTTACGACGGTATCGATAAACAAGATCCAGTTGGTAAGCACTTAGGTGACAAAGGTCATGAGTTCGGTGCTACGACAGGTCGTTTACGCCGTACAGGTTGGTTAGATGCAGTGGCAATGCGCCGCGCAGTGCAAATCAACAGCATCTCAGGTTTCTGTTTAACTAAACTAGACGTTTTAGACGGTTTAGAAACATTAAAAATCTGTACTGGTTACCAGTTAGAAGATGGCACAGTAACGAACGTTACACCATTAGCAGCTGAAGGTTACGAGAAAGTAACACCAGTATACGAAGAGATGCCAGGCTGGTCAGAAAACACAGTAGGTGCTACGTCAGTTGATCAATTACCGCAAGCGGCACTTGATTACATCAAACGTATTGAAGAAATCACTGGTGTTCCAGTTGATATCATCTCTACTGGCCCAGACCGTGTAGAAACTATGGTATTACGCAGCCCGTTTGCATAATCGTCATAGTGACTGAAAAAAGAAGCTGCCTTGGCAGCTTTTTTTGTGCCCGAAATTCACTCTGGAATGATAATTGTATATTATTTGCTAAGACTGACTTTATTTAAGTGATTTTGATGCGTGTTTTATTGCCTTTAACATTACTCTTCTCAAGCCTAAGCATGGCTGAAGAGCCTATAACAGCAGTGCCTCTGTACACAGAGAGCGAGTTAATTGGCTTGATCAATAAAAATGCACACCTAGCACGTGTAAAGGCAGATGATTGCCAGTTAGTGCAAGATATCGAAGCGCGAGCCAATAAAATGGCACTGCCATCGTATCAGTTCTTGTATGGCGATATGCTAGCTTATGCTGTGTGTGTAGACCGTAATGTAGAGTTAGGGGTCTATTACATGCGTCAGGCTGCTCAACAAGGGCTAGGCGCGGCATTAGAGCAACTTGGTCGCTACTACGATGTTGGCCAGTTAGTGCAGCAAGATAAAGCGATGGCGGTAACCTATTTACGAGAAGCATCAGCCCAAGGCAACTTAAAGGCACAAATGCGACTGGTTAACCTATTTAATCAAGGTTATGGCAGTCCGCGTGATTATGAAGACGCCTACCGTTGGTTATTTCATTCAATGGTTGCCGACAAAGCAACTCACAAGAAAGTCGAAAATTTACTCGCTAAGCTTGCCGAAAAAATGCCAGACAGCGTCGTTGCCCGCGCTCGTTTACCTATGTAGATAAATACAAATACATATAAATAAAAAGGCCAGCTAATGCTGGCCTTACTGTTATTTCTCTTCTTTATTTTCTTTTGGTTTGCCGTTATTTGGGTCTTTTAGTACCGACAACTTAGGTGGCTGTAGTGCCACAATACGTTCACCTACTTGCGGTGTTTTTTCCATGTTCGTAGTGAACGGGCGAATTTTAATAGGTGAATCGTCATCATCACTTTTCTCACCATTTAAAATAAACAGCGGGATAGCTTCGCTATTAACGTCTTTGTATTGCTCCCAGCTAAACTCGTCAGAAATCCGTGTTGCACTGACCTTGCCGCCTTTGGCAATTAAGCTACTTAAGCGCGCATAAGCGCCATTGTCGCCAAACAGAATTTGTCGCGATAAGAAGGTCGCACTGTCTTTATTTGCTTTAGCGTGGTTTGTTGAAGAACGCAGTGAAAACACATCTTTCTCGTCGAGGAAATGCGAGAAGTACTGCACGCCTAATGCGTTGTGGTGGCGGTTAGGCGAAAGCGCGAGTACGCTACGAATTGTCGTTAACGGTAAATAGCGCTCAGCATGCTCTGACTGCGGATTACCATAGTAACAAGGTAAGCCATCCATGCGTGCCATTTTGCAGTTCTCCCATGCAGGATCAGACAAGTGCACCGGAATGTTTTGATCTTTTAAGCCGCGTGCGATGGCTCTTGCTACATGGTTGGCACCAATAATCAAAATTGTATTTGGTGCAGGTTGGCGCACTTTTAACAGCTTTGCCAATGGCGTTGCTGTTAAGCTTTGTAGCACCACAGTGACAATGATCACTGTGAATATGAGTGGTACCATTTTTTCAGCATCAGCAATGCCAGCTTCAACCATGCTTAGCGCGAATACTGAACCAACCGCAGCCGCAACAATACCTCGCGGCGCAATCCAAGCCAGCACTAAACGAGACTTGATAGGTAAATCGGTTTTAAAAGTCGATATTGCAATACACGCTGGGCGAGCCACAAAAAGCACGATGGCTAAGAAAATAAACACATCGCTATGTAACATCATTAAATCTGATAACTGTAGGCGGGCTGCAAGTAAAATGAATAACGATGAAATCAAGATCATCGAAAGGTCTTCTTTAAACTCAAGCACAGAGTCAATTTCAAGCTCGTCTTGGTTAGCAAGCCAAATACCAAACACGGTGACAGCTAGTAAGCCAGATTCGTGGCTTAGGTGGTTTGAAACCGTAAAACTAATGAGTACTAAGGCTAGAATGCCAAACTTGTGTAACTCAAACGGTAACCATTCTCGACGAATAAGCAGTGTTGTAAGCCAGCCTGCAACCACACCAATGGTTAAACCTACACCAAGAGTTTTAAAGAGCGCAATAATGGTATGGCTAAATACTTCGCCTTGGCCTACCAGCATGACCGCTTCAAACACTAATACAGCAAACAAGGCTCCAATAGGATCTATTACTATACCTTCCCAGCGCAAAATTCGGTCTATGTCTTGGTTTGGTCTCATGGAGTTTAGTAGGGGGGCAATTACAGTAGGGCCTGTAACAACTAACACGGCTCCTAGAACCGCGGCAACACGCCAATTAAGTTCTAATATCCAATAGGCGCTCAGGCTTACCACTAGGCAAGTTGTGATCATCCCGATTGAGCAGAGGTTACGAACTACCTTGCCAATCCCTTTTAGTTCTCGAAAATGCAGAGTGAGTGAACCTTCGAATAAAATCACTGCCACACTTAAAGAAACCACTGGGAATAATAAATCTCCCAACAATGCATCTGGTTCTAATACGCCACTAAAAGGCCCGAGAATTAAACCTGTTAGTAGTAAAAATAAAATAGCCGGTACACGAAACGCCCAAGCTACCCATTGTGCTAATACTGAGCACAAGGCGATCCCTGCTATAAAAATTGCTGACATAGAATGAATTATCCTTTAGTTACTTCACTTTAAAATACCAACACCTTAGATAATTGCGTAATTGGTTGCTGACCTTTTAAATATAATGCTTGCCTATTAAAGCCTACTCACCGTCATGGATACAAGCAAACTCGTTGCTTCAAATACGATTTTAGTCGTTATTAATACTTTTTGGGTGTGTTTATGAAATTAAACCCTGCTAGGCTCGTTAAAAATTATTACACAATAAAATTGCGCGCCTAAGGTACTGTTAATAAATGTATATTTTCTATGTTTATGGTAAGTATAAAAGTTATGACTACTTTTTGCACTTGATCTTTGCCCCTGATTTCCCGTATTATAGTTCGTGTTCAAACAATTTGATATCTAAATAGTTATTAGCTTTAAAGACACTCTTTGTAGCTTAGCTTTCTGAAAAGATACTTGTTTGCGACATTATTAGTGTTTTATACACTTTGTTTTCTAATTAAATAGAAATGAGCTCTAAGTTGTTCAGTGCATATTTATTACGTGTTGAATAGAATATAAGTTCATTATCTGGTCAATGTTTAGCTCCCATCGTGGCAGCTAAATCTCGGTCATACAATCTACACCCTATCTGTTGGTGTACCAGATTGTATAGGCTCTATGTATGTTGTTATTAATAAAAGCCGCACACAGCTTTTTACAGCGATACATAAACAACACTTATCTTTTTTTATCAACTTATGGTTTATAACCGTTTGGTCTACTGACTGAATAAAAGTTGTGCTATATCTAATCGCAGTACTTGCGTGGCGTAGTCGTGTGCATAGATAAGTGGTTTGGCAAAGTGATAATAGTCAGTGCGTTTAGTAAAGCTAAGCGCGAGTCTTTTAATCAGTGGCAAATTGGCACTGAACAGATAGTAAAATGGAAAGTTGAACAGTTATGCAAAAGTTAAATTGGCGACGTATAGTACTAAAAGTAGGTAGCGCATTAATCGCACCCGAACAAGACGGGTGTCGCTCTCGTTATTTACTGACCATTGCACAGTTCATCGTTCGCTGTCGAGCGCAAGGTATCGAAGTTATTTTAGTATCATCGGGTTCGGTAGCTGCTGGTTCGCATTTATTCCCTGAACAAGAAAAGCGTTCAGTGACGATGAAAAAAGCAATGGCTGCTGCCGGTCAGACAGAAATGATGGCGATGTGGGATCGTTTCTTCGATTTCCCATCAGCACAGATTTTATTAACTCATGGTGACTTACGTGACCGTGAGCGTTACACAAGCATTCGTGAAACCGTTTTCACCTTACTTGAGCATGGTGTATTACCTATCATCAATGAGAATGACACGGTAACAACCGACGATTTAAAAGTTGGCGACAATGATAACTTGTCGGCAATGGTTGCTGCAGCTGCGGATGCAGATGCATTGATGATTTTTTCGGATGTTGATGGTCTTTATGACAAAAACCCGAATTTACATGAAGATGCAGTGTTATTACCTGAAATTGAAAGTATTGATGAGTCAATTTATGCCATGGCCGGTTGTGCAACCAGTGCCGTTGGTACAGGTGGTATGAAAACGAAAATCGAAGCGGCTGAAAAAGCCACTTCACATGGTATTACAACCTTTATTTTAAATGGTTTTAAAGAAGAGACATTTAACCGACTGCTAGCGGGTGACAACCCAGGTACTATCTTCACACCATATGAAAAACCAATGCAAGAAGCTGTGCATTGGATGACTCACACAGCTAATGAGCAAGGTGAGGTTGTCGTTGAAGGTTCATTTGAGGAATCATTAGAAGATGAAGACGGTTGTATTCGTAGCGATGAAATCGTTGCAGTACACGGAGAATTTGGCGTAGGCGATACCATTTTAGTTCGTAGTGATGATGGTACGCGTCTAGCAAAAGCCACAGCGAATTACAGTAGCTGTTTATTGAATTTTATTGCTGACAACGAGCAAAGTGAATTTAGCGAAAAAATGCAAGATTCAATCGGCCCAGTTGTTTCAGAAAAAGATATCGCATTATTGGAGAAGTCATGAGTTTAATTACGGATATTTCGAGTCAAGCTGCAAAAGCTGCAACCCAGTTAGCTTTACTTGATACTGCTACTAAGAATCAAGTTTTAACTGAGATGGCAGAGGCGCTACGTGAAAGCAAAGCTTTTATCATCAAAGAGAACGAAAGCGATTTAGCGGCAGCACGTGATAACAACCTTGCTGCATCGATGATTGACCGTTTAACGCTTAACGATGAGCGTATTGAAGCCATGGCTGAAGGCATCGAAGTAATTGTTAGCCTTGATGATCCTGTTGGTCAATTACGTGAAATTTCAGAGCGTCCAAATGGTATTAAGATCAGCAAGATGCGCGTACCATTGGGTGTTGTGTGTATGATTTATGAAGCACGTCCAAATGTGACGGCTGATGCAGGCGCTCTATGCTTTAAATCGGGTAATGGTGTTATTTTGCGTGGTGGTAAAGAAGCACTACGTAGCTCGCAAGCAATCGCGAGTGTAATGCATAAAGTACTTGAAAAGCATGGTTTACCAGCTGCGTTGATTTCAGTGATCCCAGATCCAGACCGTGGTCTACTGATGGAGCTGATGCAACAGCGTGAAACAATTGATTTAATCATTCCGCGTGGTGGTGAAGGTTTAATTAATTTTGTAACAGAAAACAGTACTATTCCTGTGATTCAGCACTTTAAAGGTGTATGCCACCTTTATGTTGATAAAGACGCTGATTTGAACGTAGCAATCAATTTACTATTAAATGGTAAAACTCAGCGTACTGGTGTGTGTAATGCTCTAGAAGGTTTAGTGGTTCACCAAGATGTCGCTGATGAGTTTTTAAACCTGTGTGCAGTTGTTCTTCGTCAAGAAGGCGTAAAAGTAAATGCAGATGCGAAAGCTGCCGAGTACTTTGATAATGCAACAGTACTTGCTGACGACGAGTTTGGTGAAGAATACTTAGATTTAGAAATCGCAATCAAAGTTGTACCTGACTTTGCTGGTGCCATTGATCATATTGCTAAATTTGGTTCAAACCACACTGAAGTGATTTGTACTAAAGACCAAGCTGCAGCTGAGTTATTCCAACGCAGTGTGGATGCATCTGTGGTAATGGTTAATGCGTCATCGCGTTTTTCTGATGGTTCACAATTAGGTTTAGGTGCCGAGATTGGTATTGCGACAACTAAGCTACATGCTTATGGTCCAATGGGTCTAGAGTCACTTACAACTGAAAAATACTTAGTGAATGGCGAAGGTCAAATTCGTGAATAATCACTAAAGAATAATTGTTTAAAAAGCCGGGCTTTGCTCGGTTTTTTTGTGTCTGATATAAAACGAAGACGACAGAAAGACTAATAAAGTCGCTTTAATTTAGAATTTATTGGTTTTTATTAAGTATTCGGCAGATTGCCTAAAGAAAGGTAGGAAAGTGGTGGAGCTAAGCAGGATCGAACTGCTGACCTCCTGCGTGCAAGGCAGGCGCTCTCCCAGCTGAGCTATAGCCCCACATTCCTAAATACAGGATGCTTAAGTCTTGCGTCTCAAGCGGGGTGAACTTTAAATATTTTTGCATTTGTGGTCAAGTATTTTTTTTAAAATGTTCGATTTTTTACTCTGTTGTTTTATTTTTGGTAGACTAAAGCGCATTCACTGTTCAAGGCTTATCCAATAATGAAAAAAATAGCATGGCTTTTGGTTGTTTTACTTGCCGGTTGCGCAAGCCAAGAAGAAGCGCCTCCTTTTGAAATCAATAATAAGCAGTTTTACGAAAAAAATGATGAGCAAGGCAATAAAATTTTTGCCTATGTGGTGTCAGTTAAAGCACAGGGCAGACGCCCGATTAATCTCGATAAGCCAATGACACGCAGGCAGTTTAAAGATTTTGCCGAGCAAGAAGTATTTGAAGAGTCGAGCAACTTAAAACTTATGCTCGAAGACCAAGCGGTTGAATTATTAAATGAAGAGCTTAAAGAACGACAATACTGCGACGATAAACACGTTATTGACGAAGTATTGTGGCGTGATTTAAGTGTGCAATTACGAGGACGTTGTTTGTAAATGTATGCAGATAAAAGCAAGTTAGCTGCTACGCTAGCTCAATTAGATATTAATTATGATGTGATTGAGCATCCACCATTACACGGCAGCTTAGATGCCGATAAGTATATGCTCGATAGACCGGGCACACGTTTAAAAAACCTGTTTTTACGAGATAACGAAGGTAAGCGCCACTTTTTAGTGATCACCGCTCACGATAAGCAGCTCGACTTAAAAGCCATTGCTCAGCAGCAGGGGTTATCGCGTTTAGGGTTTGCATCTGATGAGCGATTAGCGCGTTATCTTAAAGTGCCACCGGGCTGTGTTTCTATGTTGGCACTGTTAAACGATAAGCAAAATAATGTCACTCTTTGGCTAGACCAAGAAATTTGGTTTAACGAGCTTTTTCATTGTCACCCTTTTGAAAATACCGCCACTTGGTTGATGAAAAAAGAGGACTTAGAGCTGTTTTTTGAAAGTACCGGGCATCAACCGCGTATTGTATTTCTACCTGCCAAATAAACTAAGCTTAAACCCACTAAGCAGACTAAAAGTAGCACGGTCATAAAGGCAACTTGGCCGTGTTGCTGATATACCAGTCCTGGCAATAATGAACCTAATGCCCCACCGCTATAATAAAACGATACATAACCGCCATTGGTGACACTTGCAGGTGCGCTGCTGATTTTATTTACCAGTGGAGCGGCACTTGAGTGGATAACAAACATTGCGCCACAAAAGCCAGTAAAAGCAATAACAAAAAGTAATAACTGTTGGCTCATCAATAGCACCATTGTCAGGCTATAAAATACAAAAACCCAGGTTAGTAAACGCCAAGGTGTTGATGACTTTCGTAACAGCCAAGGTGTGGCTATGGAAGCCAGCGCGCCTAACAAGTAGCCGCTGTAAACCAGTCCGATGTCTCGGGTGTTAGTGATAGCAAAACTGTCTTGCAGAATGAAAGGTAAATAATTTAACAGTGCCGCAAAACAAAAGAACATACAAAACACCGCTCCGTAGAGCTTTAATACCAACGGATCTTTTAATTGCTTTAGATACAACAGCGGCGACTTTGCAGCATGAATACTCGCACCTTTGTTTGATTTAGGAATGGCGAGTGCAAATAGTACTAACCCAAGCGCAATCACATAATAAAAACTTTGCCAGCTTAAAAAGTCAGTAAACAAGGCGGCGAGCATACGTCCGAAGTAGCCACCAACAATGGTGCTGCCAATGTAAAGTGTCATATTACGTTGTAATTGGTCAGCCTGAAAAGTCACACCAATATAACTGGTCATGGCAGTGAGCGCTGCGGGTAGGGTGATCCCTTGTATAAAACGAACCAGTAATAGCAACTCAAAGCTTGGTGCTAAAGTAAAAGCGATACAGCTGATTGCTAACACAAACATGGCAATCTTTAGAATTGTTAGTGGGTTTCGCTTAGCTAAAAACAAGCCATACACAAAAGGAGCAATTGCTAGTGGCAACATAGTAGCAGTCATTAAGCTACCAGCAGTGGCAGGTGACACAGAAAAATGACTGGCAAATAATCCAAGTAAGGGTTGTGGGGCGTATAAAACAAAGAAAATAAACACAGAGCAAAGTAACAAATGTCGCAGCTGCATTTTTAGCTCCCAAGAGGAAAAGCCCTAGCTTATCGGGTACAGGTTTTTTTACAAGTTCAAAGGCGACTAAAATGATAAATCTTGCGTTAAATCAATATGTCATGATTTCATCGCGTGTTAATCTCACATCAATATACTCGATTGCTGTGAATCAAGTGGGCTCAGTACTGTTATTTGTTGGCAGAGCTGATTAAAATAACCCTAATACGCATTAATAAATTGGAATTTCGTCATGGGTTCATTACAAGATCAATTACTTAAGGCTGGTCTTACTACGGCACATAAAGCTAAAGTAGCCAAATCTGAAAAGCGAAAACAGCAAAAGAAGAAAAAGAAAGGCGCCACGAGTAATCCTAGCGATCTGCAAAAGCATATTGAGCAGACTAAGCTTGAGCAGCAGAAAAAAGCCGACGAGCTTAATAAAGCGCGTTTAGAAGAGCAAAAACAACGTGAGCAAGTGGCTCGCGTTAAGCAGATTTTAGAGCATCACAACCAAGATGAAATTCGTGGTGACCGTACGTTTAACTTCACTTATCAAAATAAAGTGAAGGAACTCGAAGTAAACGAAAAAACACAAAAGGCCCTAGCTGGTGGCCGATTAGCAATTTGTGTTTTAGAAGGCCAATTTTTTGTACTGGAAGACGAACCAGCACGAAAAGTCGCTGAAGTCAGCGAAGACTACATAGTGTTCCATGTTGAGCCTGAAGATAAGCAAAAGGATGAAGATGATCCGTATGCTGATTTTGAAGTACCTGATGATTTAATTTGGTAGTGACTGTTTCTATTGCCGTTACAATTTTCGGGTGCAATATTGTTAAATCATGGTCTACACTAAAGAAAATGTTTAATAACCCGTCAAAAAAGAGAAGATACAAATGAGCAAGATCACGAAAATTTTATGTGGGGCTGGCATTGCAATGGCTGCAAGCCTATCTTTCAACACTATGGCTGCGGATGGTGCAACACTATACACAGCTAAGCTTTGCCAAACTTGTCACGGTGCAGAAGGTAAAGCGCCTATCATGGCTCAGTACCCTAAATTAAATGGTCAAAATAAAGAGTACTTACTAGCACAAATGAAAGACATTAAGTCAGGTGCGCGTAGCAACGGTATGGCTGCTGCGATGAAAGCAATGGTTGCAAACGTATCTGAAGAAGAAATGGCTGCAATTGCTGATTACTTATCACAAGTAAAATAAACACCATTTTAGCGTGAAAAGGCCACATCAATTGATGTGGCCTTTTTGTATCACCTATTGATCATCTATTAATAGTGATTTAGACTTCTATACATCTATTTGTGCAGTGTCACATATACAAGGTTTTCCATGTTTGACTTACCAAAACTCGATTTAAAAAATAAAGTATCTGAACAAGAATGGCAGCTTCGTGTTGATTTAGCTGCATGTTATCGTTTAGTTGAGCACTTTAGATGGGGGGATTTAATTTATACCCACCTATCAGCACGTTTACCGGGCACAGATCACTATTTAGTTAATGCATTTGGTCTTAGTTTTGATGAAGTGACGGCATCAAACCTTGTGAAGGTCGATTTAGCTGGCAATATTCTTGATGACACGCCATTTAAAATTAATCCGGCTGGTTTCACTATTCACAGCGCTATTCATGAAGTTCGTGATGACGCTCACTGTGTTATTCATTTACACACAAAAGAAACCATCGCCGTTGCAACGCAAGAAAAAGGCCTGTTACCACTTAGCCAATACTCAATGTTCTCATTGCCATCATTGTCTTATCATGGCTACGAAGGGTTAGCGGTAAACAGTGATGAGAAAAAGCGCTTGCAAGATGATTTAGGCACTACTAATCACATGCTATTGGTTAACCACGGTGGCTTAACTGTTGGCCCAACAGTGGGAGATGCCTTTATGCGATTTTATGATTTGCAGCGTGCCTGTGAAATTCAATTGGCTATTCAAGCCAGTGGTCAAACGGCAATTCCAGTACCACAACCTATTATCGATAATATTTATAATCAAGCGAATGTCGTGCATAGTGGCAGCACAGGTGGCCAGTTAGCTTGGCCAGCCATGTTGCGTAAAGCTTATCGTCTTGATCCTAGTTTTGCTCAGTAAGGAGTAACCATGAAAGTTAATCGCGTCGAAGTGTTCGATATTCATTGTCCAGACAGACCTGCTTGGACACCTGTTTTTGTGCGTATTCACACCGATGAAGGTATTAGCGGTGTGGGTGAAGCGGGTCTGGCTTATGATTTAGGTCATAGCGCAGCTGCGGCAATGATCAAAGAAATGGCTGATGCCTTTTTAATTGGTCATGACCCATTTCAAACAGAAAAACTGTGGTCACGAATGCTACGCGAAAGCTTTTGGGGTTTAGGTGGTGGTCCTGTTGTATATGCAGCAATGAGCGCCATTGATACTGCACTTTGGGATATTAAAGGTAAAGCATTAGGCTTGCCTGTTTACCAGCTATTAGGTGGTAAAGTTAACGATAAGCTGCGTACTTATGCATCACAATTACAGTTTGACTGGGACAGCGAATTTAAAGCGCTTGTTCACCCAGAAGAATACGCAGAAGCTGCATTAAAGGCGATGGCTGAAGGGTATGATGCGGTAAAAGTTGACCCTATCCAGTACGATAAAAACGGCAATACTTACTACGATCGCACTAACATTATTTCTCGTGCAGAAATGAAATTATATCGTGCGCGTATGCAAGCTATTCGTGAAGCAGTCGGTGACGAAGTTGACATTATTTTTGAATGTCACAGCTTACCTGGTGCGACATCAGCAATTCAAATTGGTGAAATTGCTGAAGAGTTCGATTGTATGTATTACGAAGAGCCTGTGAATTACTTAAATCATTCATTACACGCAAAAGTTGCTGATAAAGTAGCGGTGCCAATTGCAGGTGGTGAACGTTTGTATAACCGCTGGGGTGTGCGTCCATACTTAGAAGATCAAAGTATTGATGTATTACAACCAGACTTAGGCCTGTGTGGTGGTTTCACTGAAACTAAAAAAGTGTGTGATTATGCAGATATCTTTGATGTGCGTATTCAAGCTCACGTGTGTGGCGGCCCAGTAGCAACTGCAGCTTCGTTACACTTAGAAACCGCAATTCCTAACTTCTTAATTCACGAACATCACACCTATGCGATTAAAAAATGGAACCGTGAGTTATGTATTCAAGATCCACAACCTAAAAATGGTTTCTTCCAAGTATCAGAAGAACCAGGTATCGGTATTGAATTAAATGATGAAGTCGTTATGCGCTCACAACGTGTTGAGATTAAGTAACATTCACTAATATATTTTAAAAAAAGCCCGTAAGGGCTTTTTTTATATCTGCTTTTTAGTTTAGGTTAGTTTATCGGTTTACATTTTACCAAAGGCAGTGGCTCGGTCGCTTTACTATCTAAATGGCGCACAAAACACATTTTATTTTTGATTAATAATTCAAAACGCTCAGGCATAGCTAGCTGTTTACCCATTATCGGGTTACCTTGCGCATCCAGTACATTCATACTATCAGTCACTAATACACTGCTATTTATAAACGCATCATCGGCTATAGCGATAGGCTTGCTATGCATTAGTCTTGCTATCCCTTTTGCTATTAGCTCACTTTGTGGCTCAGTTAACCGCGCATGCTGTAGTTTCGGTGTTGGCTCTTGGCTTTGAGCACTACAGCCTAGCAGTGTCGATAACAGTAATAGACTAGTTAGTTGGGCTCTCATTAAGGTTCCTACAGCTCTAAAATTTTACTTTGCTGAAGCAAGGTAGAAGTACGGGTATCAAGGACTTTCGGTGTGTCTGTAAAAATAGCCGGTGCAAACCCTTGTTCACTAATCGTTGAAGTGGCGGCAGGGCAGCGGCCAGTCTCACGATAGCTAAGCGCTGTACTTAGCATAGCTTCACTTTCATCGCCTAATTGATGAGTGAAGTCGTCAGCAACAGCACAGCCTGGGAGCATTACAGGTTGAAACTCGCTATCGTTGCTGTTTTGTGGTGCAAAGCCATCTGCATATTCACCAAATTCCTTATTATTGACGCCCGTAAACTGAATACTGAAATACGTAGTATCACAGTTATCAGTTGGGTAGTAACCATAGGGTTTGCCACAGGTTGTTTCGCCTATTTGAATTACCTCGATGTCGGCACCGCGTAGGCCATTAATCACTGCCTCACTTGCTGAGCAGGTGTTACCCGTTGTCAGCACAAAAACACGTTCTAGGTTCAACGAAGGCAATGGAGTTCCTGGGCTGACAGCTGGGTTTTCGGCAAAGCCTAAAAACTCATCAGTAAAATAAACAGGCTCTAAGCGATCGCCAGTGATTGGGTTAAACGTTGGATGCTGATCATTAAAAATAGTGCGCTCGAAGATTTTACCTGTGGTGTTGCTTTCACCAGCTACCATGTAAGCAACTTGGCTGGCCATTTGCAGGAATCCACCGGGGTTATAGCGCATATCAATAATTAAATCTTTAACGTTACTTGCAGCTAAATCATTAAAGGCATCGTATAAGGGTTTTTCTGCTACAGCATTATGGCGATTAAACTGAAAGTAGCCTACTTCACCATTAGCGAAGGTCTTTATGTTGCTAACTGCTTGGCCTGTAATAGTTTGTGCAGTCATAGTGACTTCGCGAATTTCGCTGGTATTAATGTCTTTGAATACAAAAGAGGTCACCTTGCCAGACTCTGATGGAAAGAGGCCTGCATTTAATACATCAACCTCAGCTTGGGTGCTGGCATTTACAAAGTCAACGCCATCCACTTCAATGACTTCTAAGCCTCGGCTCAGATTGAGGTTTGCAGCCGGTGAGTTAGGTTCTGTGTAGCTGATAATCCCTTGGCGAGGGGCGCTGGCACTGATTAACTTAAGTTTAAAGCCATAACCAAAAGACTGCCCCGATTGGCTCTGAGCTTGCCACTCGTCAGTTGGCAAGCTGGCATGAAAGTTATCTTTATTTGCACCTGAATCAGTGGTGTTTTGGGTTTTTAATAAGGCAAAGTAATTTAAAACACCGTCAGTTAATGCAGGGTCGCGATCAACAATTTCGTCATACCAAAGGTAGGTTTCGTAACTCCAAGCGCGTAGCCAGTGCTTTTCATTAAGTGCTTGGCATTGTTGGTCAAACTTATTTGATGGCTCAAATACACCTTCAGTCCATGTGATATCAGCAGCATCGATAGTCCCTGACTCTGAGCTACCAGAACCACCACAGCCTGCAATGATAAGCGAACACGTAACTGCTACAGCAGCTAAAGGCTTTTTAAAATGAACAAACATAACACCAACCTAAACAGCTTTACTGACCTGAATATAGCTAGTTTTTAAGCAATTAGATAGATTTCGCGGGCGTTTTTATAGCTTAGTTTATGCCATAAACTCGACTGCGAGCACAGTGAGTGATAGTGCTGCCAGCAGTTTGTGTAACTGGTATTTATTTGGCAAACAGGGAAATTACTGGCAAACATCACTCGATGTTCACCAAAGTACTTAACTAAATTATTAACCAGCCAAAGATGTTTGTTTACTGCTATTTGCGTGAACTCTAACCCTGAGAATTTTATCGCGATATTATCGCAGCGGCTGAGTTTAATGATTGCTTCGAGCCATCTTTGCTCATTACTAATAAAGCCTAAATGATTAATTACCACACGTAATGAGGGCAGTGCGGTGCAATATTTAATAATCTGCTCGGTTACCTGCATGTTTTCAATTTCAAACTGTGCTTCAAAGTGTAAGTTTTCGCTTGCGAGCATGGCTAGGTTATCTTGGCAGTGAGGAGTTAATAAGCGCTTTGCTTCATCACCTTCGGTTATATCGCGAATACCAACCAAAGATGAGTGCTTTAACTCATTGAGTGACGCTTCAAAGTGTTTGCTAGATGCGTCAATCGCGCTGTAGCTGATTGCGCGATAGGGAATGTCATTTAAATGCGTTGCAAGCCAATTAAGCTCATTTACTGGCGCTTGATTATCAAAGCCAGCTTCAATATGTACCAGCGCTTCTAGTTGAAATGGGCAAGCGGCTTTAAGCTCTGAAGCAGTAATTTGTTTTTTTATTTTATCTAGATTTGGCCAAGCGGGGGGATTGTTACCTTGTAGCCAAGTGTATTGACCCTCAGTGAGGTTAAAAAAGTGCACATGTGGGTCAATAATTTTGTCGCTCATTGCGTGGTGTATCCACCATCAATGCTTTGTAAGCTACCAGTTATAAAGCTTGCTTCTGGACTTATTAAAAAATTAACCAAAGCAGCAATTTCTTCTGGTTGCCCTAAACGGCCTAGCGGTTGCAGTGCGGCTTCTTCAGCAACAATTTCTGCTTTATCGGCACCACTGCGCTGGCAATATGCATCAATCGCATTATGAAACAGTGGTGTTTCTATCGTACCCGGACAAACCGCATTAGCACGAATATTAAACGCGGCATAATCGAGTGCTGTCGTTTTTGCCATTGAAGCTAGCGCATGTTTGGTGAGGTTATAAGCAAACGAGTTTGGTTTGCCAATGATTGCCTGATCAGAGGCAACCAATACAACACTGCCGCCTTGCTGGCTTTTCATGCTAGGTAATACAGCTTGAATTGCTGCATAGGCACCTTTCACATTGAGCGCAAACAGGGCATCAAACGTTGCTTCATCGGTATTTTCGATGCTGGCACTTAAATGACGACCCGCATTAGAAATTAAGGCATCAACGCGACCCGTCTCGGCAATAATTTCGGCAATAACCGACTTCACTTGCTGAATATCACTAACGTCACAGTGGCGATAGTTGCCCTCAGACGGGGTGATATCTAAGTTATATACTGTGTAGTCTTCACGTTCTAAACGCTCAACAATAGCTTTGCCAATACCTTTACTACCACCAGTGACAATTGCAACGTTTGTCATCATTAATCCTTAGTGGCTGTGGCCACAACCGCCTTCACCGTGCACGTGGCCGTGTGATAATTCTTCGGCTGTTGCTTGGCGAACATTAATCACTTCAACATCAAACGTTAGTGTTTTACCAGCAAATGGGTGGTTTAAGTCACAATCGGCATTGAAACGGCCTACTTTAACGATAGTCACTTGGTGACGACCCTGGTTTGAATGAACGATTGCAGTCATACCTGGCTTCCACACTTTTGTGTTGCCTTGTAAGTGCTTAAGTGGAATACGTTGAATAAGGTTATCAACGCGTTCGCCGTAAGACTCGCTAGGCTCAAGTGTTACGCTAAAATTATCGCCAGCTGCTTTACCTTCAAGGGCTTTTTCAAGACCAGGAAGCATGCCTTCAGTGCCATGGATATATGAAAGTGGCTCGCCATCTTTACTTGATTCGATTTGCTCGCCTGCTTCACTAAGTGTGTAGTGAAACTCAACCGCTGCGTCTTTACTGATCTGCATGTTATTTCTCTTTAGAATTTAAATATAGGCGCTGATTTTACGCTAACCACAAAGAGTGAGCAATCAAGGCTTTTTCAACGAGCTTTCGATGCCTGACAACATGGCTTCGCTGGCTGGTACTTGCGGCTCAGCGGGTTTTGCTTGCGGTAGGTGCAATGTTAAAATAGTGCCTGGTTTTAAAATGCTGGTGGCACTGAGTTTATTCCATGTTGCGACGTCTTTATGAGGCACGTCGTATAGCTGACTGATACTCCAAATTGAATCACCTGGTTTGACTAGGTAATCAACCGCAATGGTTGCGATAACTTCCTCATGCTGTTCAAGGTAAGGGCTGATATTGTAATCAACCATAAGTGATTCCGGCATGGTTTGGGGCTGTGATAAGCGCAATTGTTCACCGACCTTAATCAGGTTACTTGTTTTGCTATTAAGCGCTTTCAGATCCTTTACAGACATATTAAAGCGTTTGGCAATGCCATAAAGGGTATCGTCTTTTTGCACTATATACTCACCGGCAAAGTTGTTGCGAAACAGCTTACTTTGCAACAAGGTGCGGCGCTCCATAGGTAAAAGCAGAGTATGTGGACCATTTGGCGAGCTTTGGTTTTTTAAATATCCTGGGTTTAATTTGTGGAGCTGGTTATGCCCCACGCCAGATAAGTTAGCGATCACCGAAAAATCAAATTGCTGGCCAACATCAAATTCTGTAGTGAGTGCTTTATTCGCTAATTTAGGGCGTTTTAAGCCTTGTTCAGGATGTTTTAGTAAATAGCTAAGTGCCAAAAGTTTAGGTATATATTCAGCGGTTTCTTTTGGTAGTGATAATGACCAATAGTCAGTTTTTTTCCCAAGCTTTTTATTTTTTTCGATAGCTTTTTTAACGCGCCCTTCACCACTGTTATAGGCAGCAAGGGCATGCAGCCAATCACCATCAAAGCGTTTATGTAAGTAACTTAAATAAGCTAAAGCGGCATCGGTTGAAGCGAGTATGTCTTGGCGGCCGTCATACCATTGGTCGTTTTGCACACCAAAATGATAAGCCGTTGCGCCGACTAACTGCCAAACACCAACAGCTTGCTCTGATGATCGTATTGTTGGTCTAAAATCACTTTCAACAAAGGGTAATAGGGCCAGCTCCATCGGTAGCTTCTGTTGCTCGATACGTGTGACGATATGATACAAATAAGGTGCCGCACGTTTATTTACTTTAATCAGGTAATTGGGTTGTTTTAAATACCATTTTACTCGTGCAGATGTATGTTTATTGGTTTGAAATACCAGCGTTAAATTGTTGGCGATATGCTGCCATAGATCTTTCGAACGAAGCTTTGCTAGCGGGGTATTATTGACTGCTATGGGCGCAGCAACAGGACGCGGTTCAACAGCTGTTGAATCGACAAACTCACTAGGTGCTTGTTGGGTTGTTAAATCGGGCTCGTAATGGCTAAAAATCTCCGGCCTTGCCCGTTGTTGTTCTGTTTCTTGCTGAGTTACTTGGCATCCTTGTAAGCCAATAAACAAGCTCAGCAAAAGTAAATATTTCAAACTTACTTGAGCCATATAATAAAATCCTTTTACTATTTTAGCCCTATTTTGACAATTTGCTTTGTTTAAGTCCAGCTTCTAGAAACATAGAAAACGCTCTTTCGCCCACTTCATCAAGCTGGTATTGCTGTTTAACCTCTGCAGGAAAAAGCGGAATTAATTCACTCACTGGTTTATCTGGCGAGGAATTTGTCATTTCTTGAATGGTTTTTAAAAACCTTAAAGGGAGTGCAAGCTCAGCAGGTGTCAGTGGCTTACCGTGACCCGGTAAAATTGTTGTCAGTGTGGTATTTTTTTGGATACCTTGCAGCGTGGTTATCCAGCTAGAAAACGTACCATGCCCAGGATAGGGTAAGCTGTCGACTATATCGCCACCTAACAGCACGCGACCTTGATCTGCACTTAAAGTGAGATCGCCCTTAGTGTGTGCTTGATACGGTGTAATAACGATAGGGTAATTACCAATGTCTAGCTGTGTTGGTTCAGTAATTCTAATCGCTGGTGGCTTTAAGGTGAGCTCTCGCCAGCGAAATAAGCGTTTTTTAGCAAGTTCTAGTTTGTCGCGCCAAATAGCTTGTTGATCTTCAGGTTGATTGGCAAGGCGTTGATAGCTCAATTCAATACTTTTTTCATAACCATCTAATTTATCTGTCAATGCTTGCTGCATTGCTGAAAACTCATTCGCTACTTGCTGATGCACAATAAGCTTAGCTTCAGGGAACTCAGCCTGTAAAACGGCTAAGCCTAGCAGATGATCATCATGATAATGGCTCGCTACTAAATAACATAATGGTGTTTTTAAGCGTTTTTTTAACTGCACTGCGAGCTTTTCTACTTCGGCAAAGTTACCACTGGCATCAAACATTAATGCGCATTCTTTACCTTCAATCAGCACTTGATTCGAATCGTAAAAACGCAGTTTATTTTGTTGTTGTAGAAATTGAATTTCGGGAGTGATGCTATGCCAGCTAACGCTTGCTTGGGCGCTATAGCTTACGAAAAGACAGATCAAAAAAGCACAAAATCGCATAGTGTTTCGCTCTGATAGTGGATAGTAGAATTGATTGTAAACAAAAAAAGCGCAGGATGCGCTTTTTTCTAAATACTAAGGTGCTGGCTGAGCTTATCTATTAAGCTGTCATGTTGTTGCTCTTGTTCTGCTTGTTGAGATTTAACTTCAAGCAATTCATGACTTAAATGTAATGCTGCCATCAGCAACGCTTTTTGGTCATTGCGAACCGATGAGCGTTGTTTCATTTGCTCCACTAAGTCATTCAAATTTTGTGCAGCAGCAACTAGGGCGTGCTCTTGCCCAGGTGGGCAAGAGAACTCATGTTCTTTACCTAGTAGCTCTACGGTGACCCGCTGACTTTGTGGGCCGCTCATTAGCTAGCCTGTTGAACGCTTTGTAATTTCTCAAGCAGGCCAGTTAGTGTGCTGCTTGTATCTTTTTGTTTCTCTTCGTTTTCTAGTACTTCTAGTTGCAGAGTTTCGTTCTCATCTAAAAGCTTAGAGTTTTGCTCTTGTAAGCTTTTAACTTCGCTTTCAAGTTCACTGTTGCGAAGAATTAACTTGTCGATCAGTTGTTCGAGTTGGGAAAGAGTTTCGTTATTCATAAATGCGCTCATAAAACTGTGATTATTGTCATGCAAATGTAAAGGAAAGTGTCTTGATATGCCAGCATTTACGGCCGTTTTAGAGGATTTTTATTTATTATTAAGGTGTAATTCAGCGTAGCGGCTTTTTTATTCATTTATGATTCACCAAAGCGCCAGATGCTAGGATCATTTTCTGTTTATCATGTACAATATGGCTATTCATTTTTAATGCAGATTTGCATTTGGCGATTTATAAATATGCTTAGTTATCGACACTCTTTTCATGCAGGCAACCCTGCTGATGTGCTAAAACATCTTGTTCTAGCTGAAGTTCTTAAATACCAAACAATTAAAGACAAACCACTTGATTATGTGGACACCCACTCAGGTGCTGGCTTTTTTGAACTTGCAGGCAGTGATGCACAAAAAACACAAGAGTATTTAGATGGGATTGCTAAGCTTTGGCAGCATAACAGTGAACACAATGCACTTAATGAGTACATTGAGCTGATTAAATCATTTAACTCAAATGGTAATTTAGATTTTTACCCTGGTTCGCCAAAAATTGCAGAGCACTTTTTACGTCGCCAAGATAACGGTTGGTTCTTTGAGTTGCATCCACGTGACTTAGAGTTACTGCAAGACAATATGAAAGGTAAGCGTTCTATTCGCGTACGTGGTGAAAACGGCTTTCAAGGCTTAATTGGTTTATTACCACCAGCATCACGTCGAGCTTGTGTGCTTATTGACCCTCCTTACGAAATCAAAAACGACTACGATACGGTTGTTAATACCTTTATGAAAGCGCATAAACGCTTTGCAACTGGAACGTACATGATTTGGTATCCGGTTGTAGATCGTGAGCGAATTGACAGAATGGAAGCGGGCTTAATCGCATCGGGTATGCGTAACATTCAGCTTTTCGAGCTTGCAACGGAGGCAGACACCGACGTTCACGGTATGACAGCATCGGGTATGATAGTGATCAACCCGCCATGGAAACTAAAACAAACAATGGATGCGGTATTACCAGAGCTTGTTTCATTACTAAGCGATAGCAGTGGTTTTTATCGCAGTGAGCAGTTAGTTGAAGAATAATTACTTCAATACAAAAACGCCCAGCAATTGCTGGGCGTTTTTTATTTAACTGTTGTTAATTCATGTAAGTCGCTGCGAAGGTCGCAAGTGGCTCATCACTATCATCTAACAAGGTTAACTGTTCACCATTGATAGAGTACTTAGCTGTTGCCGCAAGTGCTGCAGACATGGCCGCTTCAATATCCATTTGTGATACACACATTTTTTTGGTGCTTGCTAATGGGTTGAATGTAAGCGTCTGCTCGTTAACTTCGTAACTGCCTGAGAAGTTATTACAACCTAAGTGACCATTGGTTGAACCATCGTCTTTAAACTGTACGAAAGGTTCTTTATTTTCAACGGTGATAGCCTCACCGCTGATTGTAACTGCTTTCCAATACGTATTGGTCAATGTTACGTCTGGCTTTTTCGCTGATACTTTTGTCACAGTCACCTTGTACACATCACCAGAGGCATCTTCGGCAAATGGATTATTATGAGTGGTGCTGATGTAAAGTAATTTACCTTGATTCTCAATGCGTGCACTCACACTGTAGCGGTGACGATCAGCAATTTTGCTTTCATCATACTCAAGTGCCACGTTATATGGCGGTGCGCCATTTAACTCAATTTCTTGTTCGCTAATAACCTCTGCTTTGGCATCCATTTTTGATACATCAGCAAGTTGTACTTTTAATACTGAACCCGGTGGCAGCATGCTGCGGTCTAAATAAATAACCTGAGTATTGAGGGTTTTCATTGTTGATTGCTCAGCTTGTGGTGCGGCAGAGTCTTCACCACAACCTGTTAATACTAAGCTGCTCCCTAAGATCATTAAACTGCATAGAGAAGCGCGTTTGAAAGATGAGATGGTATCCGAAGCCATGATTGTTTCCTTGCGTTTTAGGGTTATGCGTCTTTGTAATTGAATAAGCATAAAGTTCGCTGACTTAATCATAGCTTAATTAACAAAAAATGGGCACTAGGCCCATTTTATTAATTACGGATTCGCTTTAAAAAGCAAATTGAGTGCTCGTTATTTTTTCACGTATTTGGTTAGAATAACGATGCGTTGACCATCAACACGGCCTTCAATATGTTCTGGGTTGCTCGTTAAGCCAATGTTTCTTACTGCTGTGCCACGCTTAGCAACAAGGCTACTGCCTTTCACATCAAGATCTTTAATAAGTGTCACAGTGTCACCCGCTTGAAGTACAACACCATTACTGTCGATGTGCTTAATATCGTCATCTTCAGCTAAGGCTGTTTGCGCCCATTTTAACGTGTCTTCTTCAAGATAAATCATATCTAGTGCATCTTGTGCCCAGCCGTTATCAGCAGCTAAACGCTTTAACATGCGATAAGCCACAACTTGTACAGCAGGAGTTTGACTCCACATGCTGTCATTCAAGCAGTGCCAGTGGTTTGCAGTCAAATCAGCATTGTTTTCGATTTGATCTTTACAAGTTTGGCAAACATAAATGCATTTATCAGAATGAGCCTCTGTAACAGGCGGCACTTCGTATACAGACAGGTTATCTGTAGCGGCACAAAGTTCACATTGGTTATTACTGCGTTCGATTAGGGCTTGTTCAATGCTCATAGGAGGCTCTTTTTAGTTAACAAGGTAAGAAAAACAGCGCGCATTATAGCAAAAGCAGGTCCAAAGCGGAATATCCTTAGTCATTGTAGGGGTATGAATATAATGATTTAGCAAGGCAAACATCTTTCACTATACTTACAACAATAGTAATGTGGAGTTAGCCACATCTAAGTGAGAAGTAGAATGTCAGAATTAAGTATGGAAGGTAACAAAAGTCAGAGCATGACTCAGTATATAGCCCGGCAGCCGATATTTAATGCTGACAGAAGTTTGTATGCTTACGAATTATTGTATAGAGAATCGAGCGATAATGTCTTTCCAGTAGGCACGAGTGATGGCCAAGCGACAGGTCGACTGTTTTTTAATGCGTTAATGTTGATGGGACTCGAGAAGCTAACGGGTTTTCAACCTGCGTTTATCAACCTATCGACTGACGCTATTTTGGATGACTTCCCTAAGTTGCTGCAACCACGCAGTGCAGTTATCGAAATAGTAGAGCGGGCTACTAGCATTCCAAAAGTAGTAAACCGCGTTAAGCAATTAAAACAAGAAGGCTATTTGTTCGCGCTTGATGATTACGATGGCACTGAGAAATGGCAAGATATTTTGCCTTTGATGGATTTTATTAAGCTTGAAGTTACGCAGCCGATTATCAAAACCAACATGATGATCAAAAAGCTCAAACGCAGCTTCCCAGAAACCACTATCATAGTGGAGCGCATTGAAACGTATGAAGACTTTAAGCAACTAAAAGCGGCTGGTTGCGACCTGTTTCAAGGCTACTTTTTTGCCAAGCCAGAGCTTTTAAGTTTTGGTAATGTTGAACCATCAAAAGTTGCCGTGCTTGAATTACTTAACTGTACTGCGCAAACAGATTTAAATTTTGATGCAATTCAACAACGTGTTGCTAAAGATATAGGCCTTACAGCACGCATTTTAAAATTAGTTAATGCGCGAATCAGCAATAGTCAGCAAACAATTCGTTCGATTTCACAAGCGGTTATTTACCTTGGTGAAGACGCGATTAGACAATTTGTACGGGTATTAGCGCTGAGCGAGTTAGGCAACGATAAACCGCAAGAGCTAACTAAACTGGGCTTAACAAGAGCTAAATTTATTGCGCTGATGCTTGAACCCGGTGGTAAACACCTAGCTGAGCAGGGTTATTTAGTCGGTTTACTATCCGTACTTGATGCTATTTTAGATATGGAGCTTGATATCATTGCCAAAGAGTTTTCACTGGGTAGTGAGCTTTCGAGCGCACTGTTAAACTTCAATGGCATGCAAGGTGCGAGCTTACAACTTGTAAAGGCGATGGAAGAAGAGCAATGGCAAACTGCTCATGAACTGCTAATGATGATCCGCCCTGCGTCAAAGATGGATGTGGTTTTTCAAGCTATGTACGATGCCCGTGCTTATGCCGATGAAGTGTTCGCAAGCTTATCATCGGTTACAGACTAAAAGCGCAGAGTTCGTTATGATGCGGGCTCTGAGTATTAAAAAGGTTTGTAACTAATGCGTGTTGTTTTTCCTGTACTGGCTATTTTAATTGCCTTGGCGTTACTAATTCCTGGTGTAACCCAGCCTGTGCTCACCCTAGAAGGAAAAATTGATAAATCTAAGCTTGCCAAAACAGGTATTGAAATGATTGCCGATGAAGGCGATCGCAATACCCGTAGCGTGTTAATGATGGCTTCAAGCATGCTGGGGCTTGATAAGCTTGAAGGTGAAATTGATGCCTACAAAAAAACACGCAGCATTTGGGGTACTGTGAATGAGCTTGCCAATAACAAAAACTATCTTGTTGCCGCGCTTGTTGCAGTGTTCTCGATTGTTATTCCCACTTTAAAACTCCTGATGCAATTGCTTTATTGTTTTTTACCTGCGAATAGATTTAAGCATTTGCTCGGTCAACTCATACAGGGCCTAAGTAAATGGAGCATGGTTGATGTGTTTGTGATTGCATTGATCGTGGCCTATTTAGCAGGTAATGCCGATGGGCAAATGGGCGAGCTAATAAAAATGCATGCCGAACTAGGCGATGGTTTTTGGTATTTTACTGGTTATTGCCTGTTTGCTATTGCTGCCAGCAGTAGCATAAAAATAGATAAACCCTTGTCGAGCGCGTAAATTTCGGGCTACAATTTGGGCAATTAATTTTTAAGGTATGATGATGACGCGACTTTCAAGCTACTTATTGATAGCTATGATGCTGCTCACTTTTGTGGGTCAGTCAGTTGCGTCTGTTGCTATGGTGTGTGATATGCCACATGCCAGTATGCAGATGGATCATCATGCTAATATGAGTGCTGACAGCGACATGAGTGATATGGATTGTTGCCATGAAGACGTAATGGATAACAGCGATTGTGCGTGTCCGTTCAATGCCTGTACAGCTCATTCACTCTTGCCGTTAAATGATTTAGTTGTTAAATCAATTAAGCAATCAGAAAAAGTCACCGTGTTAGGCGCAAGCCAGCTTAGTTTCCACGCAAGTTCTTTATATCGCCCACCTATTACTGCTTAAGCAGGATAGGTCTGTCTAAAATTCAGTAAAACGCTGAAATACTCCTTATTCTGCACCCAAAATCTATTGTTTTTTAACCATTTTTAAGATTTTTGGAGCATGTGATGATTCACAGCAAATTGATTAAGGCGCTTTCTCTAGGCGCAGTATTGATAACCTCAAGTTTAGTGAAAGCAGAGCCGTTGGCGCTCAATCAGGTGATTGATTATGCATTGACTCACGAGCCTTGGTTACAGGCAAATAAATACCAGCAACAGGCGATAGAAGCGCAAAGCATTGCGGCCGGTACCTTGCCAGATCCAGTATTAACCGTTGGACTCATGAACTTACCAACCGATGGCTTTGCCTTTGACCAAGAGGGTATGACGCAATTCAAAGTAGGCTTGTCACAACAATTTAGCCGAGGTGATAGTCTTGCCTTACAGCAACAAGCTTTAAAACAATCGGCTGAGCAATATCCTTGGCTTAGAGCTGACCGCCAAGCACAGGTTAAAGCCATTGTTAGCGAAGCATGGCTAAATGCCTATCGTGCACAAAAAAGTATTCAACTGATCAACCAAGATAAAGCCTTATTTAATCAACTTATTGATATTACAGAAGCAAGCTATGCCAATACACTTGGAGCGACTCGCCAGCAGGATATTATTCGCGCTCAGCTAGAGCTGACTCGTCTTGAAGATAAGCTGGTGATGTTAGAGCAACAGTTTGATAGTGCCAAAAAACGATTAGCACAATGGTTACCTATTGAAATGCTAAATGGTGCCGTGAGCGATGAAAATACCAAGGTGGCTGCACTAATGTCTTATCAAGAGCTTGCACCATCGGGTGTCACAGAAGTGCTGATGAGTCACCCGGCAATTATTGCTATTGATCATGCAATGCGTGCTAAAAACACCCAAGTGCAAGTGGCGAAAGAAGCGTATAAGCCGCAATTTGGTATGAACCTAGGCTATGGCTATCGTGATGATACCCCTATGGGAGACTCTCGCGCTGATTTACTCTCTATTGGGGTGAGTGTTGATTTACCGCTGTTTACTGATAACCGTCAAGACCAGCAAGTCAATGCGGCAATAGCTAATGCCGAGGCGGTAAAAACCAACAAACTTATTACCCTACAAAAACTGCAAGGTCAGTATTTTAAAGAGCTTAGCCAGTTGAGCCGACTTGCTCAGCGCAAAGCGCTGTATCAACAGCAGCTTTTACCGCAAATGGCAGAGCAAGCTGAAGCAACATTAAATGCTTACACCAATGATGATGGTGACTTTTCAGAAGTGATGCGTGCTCGTATCAGCGAACTTAACGCAAAAATTGATGCGTTAAACATCGAAATAGATAAACAAATAACCCTCGCTCGCCTTAACTATTACGCAGCAGCAAAAGATAACCAAATAAATGCAGCACAAAGCCAAGGAGCTACCAATGAATAACACAGTGAAATTAGTTATCGCTTTGGCGGTAGGTGCGGCATTGGCAACGGCTGTAAATAAACTAGCTGAGTCAGAACATGCACAAATGCCAAGCGCTGAGAAAAAGCCGCTATATTGGGTGGCGCCTATGGACAGTAATTACCGCCGTGATGAACCGGGTTTATCACCAATGGGTATGGAATTAGTCCCCGTTTATGAGGAGCAAAGTAGCGCTGAAGACAGCCCAGGTACTGTGAGAATCTCACCAGCAGTCGTTAATAACTTAGGGGTAAGAACGGCGCCTGTACGTTTTAAATCATTACAAACTACCGTTGATACGGTTGGCTATGTGCAATACGACCAAGACCAACTCGTGCATATTCACCCTCGTGTCGAAGGTTGGATAGAAACCTTATATGTAAAAGCTGCTGGTGACCAAGTTAAGCAAGGCGAGCCACTTTATACCTTGTATTCTCCACAGCTAGTGAATGCACAAGAAGAGCTACTGCTTGCCCTCAAACGTAACAATGCAGTGCTTATACGTGCGGCCAAAGCACGCTTAGCCTCACTGAATGTTTCTGACGATTTTATTGCCCGATTAGAGCAAAGCCAAAAGGTCAGACAAAACATTACCTTTTATGCCAAGCAAAGTGGCGTATTGGATGAGCTAAATATCCGCGAAGGCTTCTTTGTGAAACCGGGCACAACCATGATGAGTATTGCCCACCTAGAAGAAGTGTGGGTTGAAGCTGAAGTTTTTGAGCGCCAAGCAGGGCTTATCCATAAAGGCTTGCCAGTTACTATGAACCTAGACTATTTACCGGGCAAACGCTGGCAAGGCAAGGTCGATTATATCTACCCAACCCTTGATGAGAAAAACCGTACCCTTCGCGTACGTTTACGCTTTGCCAACCAAGATGGCTTACTCAAACCGAATATGTTTGCTGAAGTCAGCATTACTACTAAGCCAACTGAGCCGCAATTAGTGATAGCAAAAGAAGCGGTGATCCGCACCGGTAGCCAAGACCGTGTCGTGATTGATTTAGGTGAAGGGCGCTTTAAATCAGTGGCCGTAACGCTAGGTCGTAGTGATAATCATGATGTCGAAATATTATCAGGCTTATTGAAAGACGATAACGTAGTGGTTTCAGCGCAGTTCTTAATAGATTCCGAATCAAGTAAGAGTTCTGACTTTATGCGTATGCAAGAGCCTGATAGTGACAGCGCAATGGTAAATGGCGTGATCAACAGTATTGACCGCGAAGCTCGCACTGCTGTGATCAGTCGTGAGGCTATCCCTAAGTGGGGACGCGAGGCTGCAACTATGGAGTTTAATTTTTCGCCGCGCATTGATATGTCTAGTTTGCAAAGCGATGATGAAGTGCATTTTACCTTTAAGTTGGTAGACGGTGAGTTTGTGATTTTTGACATCATGACCATGAGCCACCCTATGCAAGGAGAAATGCAATGATAGCTGCCGTGATCCGTTGGTCAGTCGGTAATCGCTTCTTTGTATTACTGCTGTCTTTAATGTTGGCGGGCTTTGGGATTTTTTCTTTAAAGAATACCCCAGTTGATGCCTTGCCTGACTTATCTGATGTACAGGTTATTGTAAAAACGTCTTACCCAGGACAAGCGCCTCAAGTGGTGCAAGACCAAGTAACGTTTCCTATCACTACAGCGATGTTGTCGGTGCCGGGAGCTGAAACCGTAAGGGGCTTTTCGTTTTTTGGTGACTCTTATGTATACGTTATTTTTAACGAAGACACCGACCTTTATTGGGCCCGTAGTCGGGTGCAAGAGTATTTGAGTCAAGTAAGTGCTCGCTTACCAGATTCAGCAAGGCCTGAACTTGGCCCTGATGCAACAGGTGTGGGTTGGATTTACTTGTATGCGCTGGTGGATAAAACCGGTATGCACGATATTAGCCAGCTACGCAGCCTGCAAGATTGGTTTTTAAAGTTTGAGCTGCAAACTGTGCCGGGCGTATCAGAAGTAGCGTCTGTTGGCGGTATGGTTAAGCAGTATCAGGTTAATGTCGACCCTGATAAATTACGTGCTTATGGTATTCCGCTCAGTTTAATTCAAACAGCAATTAAGCAAGGTAACCAAGAGCGTGGTGCTTCTGTGGTCGAAATGGCTGAAGCCGAATACATGGTATCAAGCACAGGTTATATTAAAAGTGTCGCAGATTTAGAAGCCATTCCGCTGGGTACTAATGCCAATGGCACGCCACTACAATTACGTGATGTGGCTGATATAAAACTTGGACCGCAAATGCGCCGTGGTATTGCCGAACTAAACGGCGAGGGTGAAGTAACTGGTGGTGTAGTTGTGATGCGCTTTGGAGAAAACGCCGAAGCAACCATCAAACTAGTAAAAGAAAAACTAGAGTCGCTCAAAAAAGGCCTGCCTGAGGGGGTTGAAATCATCCCTGTGTACGACCGTTCTAACCTTATTACCCAAGCGCTTGATAACTTAAGCTCAAAGTTAATTGAAGAATTAATCGTCGTGGCCTTAGTGTGTGTGGTGTTTTTATTCCATATACGCTCATCGGTCGTAGCCATTATCACGCTGCCAATGGGCATTTTAACGGCTTTTGTGGTGATGTATTGGCAAGGTATAAACGCCAATATCATGTCGCTTGGCGGGATAGCGATTGCCATTGGTGCAATGACCGATGGTGCTATCGTGATGATCGAAAATATGCATAAGCATATGGAAAAAACTCCACTTACCGATGAGAACCGCTGGCAAGTAGTGATGGACTCAGCCGCAGAAGTCGGGCCCGCGTTATTCTTTAGTTTATTGATCATCACTGTCAGCTTTATGCCGGTGTTTATTCTTGAAGCACAAGAAGGGCGTATGTTCTCGCCACTGGCTTATACAAAAACCTATGCGATGGCAGCTTCGGCTGGTTTAGCGATTACACTGGTGCCGGTATTAATGGGCTACTTTATTCGCGGTAAGGTTATTTCGGAGCAGAAAAACCCTGTAAACCGCTTATTGGTGGCAGCCTATAAACCCTTGTTAAATGCAGTATTAAAAGCGCCGAAAACAACACTGGTACTGGCATTAGTGTTGGCTGCTATTGGCTTTTACCCGGTTAATAAAATTGGTAGTGAGTTTATTCCTCCCCTTGATGAGGGCGACTTAATGTATATGCCAACGACTTACCCTGGTATTTCAATTGGTAAGGCCCGTGAAATCTTACAGCAGACCGATAAGCTAATTGCCAGTGTTCCAGAAGTTGAGTCGGTATTTGGTAAGGTAGGTCGTGCAGACACTGCCACAGATCCTGCGCCGCTCACCATGATCGAAACCTTTATTCAGTTAAAGCCAAAATCACAGTGGCGAGAGGGTATGACAACAGAAAAACTGAAAAAAGAGCTCGATAATCTGGTTAAGTTCCCAGGGCTTACCAATGCGTGGGTTATGCCAATCAAAACGCGAATCGACATGCTTGCTACTGGTATTAAAACACCTGTAGGGATCAAAGTCGCAGGGCCAAAGCTGAGTGAAATTCAAAAAATCGGTGAGCAAATTGAAGTCATCTTAAAAGATTTACCGGGTACAGCTTCGGTTTACTCAGAGCGCGTTGCTGGTGGTCGCTACATCAAAGTCGATATTAACCGTGAGAAGGCTGCGCGTTACGGTTTAAACATTGCTGATGTACAACAGGTTGTTGCTACTGCTATCGGTGGTATGAATGTGACCGAAACTGTTGAAGGGCAAGAGCGTTACCCGGTTAACTTGCGTTACCCACAAGATTATCGCGACTCGCCAGAAGAGCTTAAGTTGTTACCGATAGTGACACCAAACGGACAGCGTATCGCATTGGCCGATGTAGCTCATGTCTTTATCGAAGATGGTCCGCCGGGTATTAAAAGTGAAAATGCCCGCATTAATGGCTGGAGCTTAATCGACATTGAAGGCAGTGATATCGGCAGTTATGTTGAGCGTGCGCAACAAGCGCTGCATGAGCAACTTGAGCTACCTGCTGGTTACTCAATTACGTGGGCGGGGCAATATGAATATATGGAGCGCGCAAAAGCTAAACTCAGTTACGTATTGCCATTAACCTTGGCAATTATTGTGGTGCTGTTATACCTTAATTTTAGAAGCTTTATTGAGGTGGCAATGATCATGCTGACCTTACCGCTTGCGATGATAGGCGGTATTTGGCTGATGTACCTTGAAGGCTTTAACTTCTCGGTTGCTGTTGGGGTTGGTTTTATTGCCCTGGCTGGGGTTGCTGTGGAAATTGGCGTGATCATGCTGGTTTATCTCAACCAAGCTTATCAAGATGCTAAAGCGCAATCAGCACAGTTCACGGTTACAGAACTGCGCCAAGCAATCATCAATGGTGCAGGCCTTCGGGTTAGACCCGTGATGATGACAGTTGCCACTATTATCATTGGTCTACTGCCAGTACTTTATGGCACTGGAACGGGCAGTGAGGTGATGAGCCGAATAGCTGCGCCTATGGTCGGCGGGATGCTCAGTGCCATAGTTTTAACGCTACTTGTGTTACCTGCGCTTTATTTTATATGGCGTAAACGTTACCTATAAATTTTACAGTCAGTGTGTAACTTGTACGCTTTTACTTGCTGCAAGTTACACGCTTTACTTTTAAGTTATTGAAAATTATTGATTTTATTACTGGTGTGATTTATGCAAACTCATTATTAAATTGATTTTGATAAGGAATGCACATGCAAGTTAAAACAATACAACAAGTTTATGATTGGACCGTGTTATTTCATACTCAAATGGCAGCCAATTTCCACAGTGTTAAAGACTTACTGGACGAGCATAATCAAATGCTGGTGGATTATTACCTGCAATATGAGAAGAAACTAGCAGAAGATCTCGTTGGCTTTAAAGCCATTACTGAAATAAACACGCTAGATACCTATTGCTATGAGTACTTTGCTGAAAACCCAGAGCTAATTACTTTTAACGATATCAGTACAGATCAGCAAATAGATGAAAAGGCGATTCAGGTTTACTTAACCACGCAACACCAAAAAGTAATCGACTTATACGAGTACTTGGTATCGCGAGCTGATACAGAGCAAAGCAAAGAAAAGCTCGAACGTTTACTTGAGCTTGAACATCAAGGCCTTAAGCAAATGATGCAAAGCTCAAACCGTCATATGGATATGTAATCGATTAATCTATTAATTAGCTTAATGAAAATCGAGTAAGAAGCCGACTTTTTTAAGGTATTTTTGCTCTTGCTGTAAGTCAGCTAAAAGCAAGGTATGTTCTTTAAGCCACTTATTGTGAAACTTTAAGAACATACTATTTTGCTTGGCTGTTACCTCAAGCCTAAAGCCTTGATCGGTAATACGCTTTTGGTTCAGAAGTACCGCTAAGCGTAAAATCACAATAAGCTGCAATATTTCATAATGCTGCATGGTATGCAGTGCAGGAAACTCTTCTAAACGAATTTTTTTACGATAAAAACGGATCATGCAACTGAGCAAGGTTTGTTGTTGCTGCGTAAAGCCAGGCAACTGACTATTCGCAACGATATACGCGCTGTGCTTATGTATCCCTGATGAGTTAACCCCTAAGCCAATTTCATGCAGCTGCGCGGCCCAATCCAGCAAGTTGATATAGTCAGGATCGGTAAGTTGCCATGCCTCTTTTACTTGTTCAAACAGCCACTTTGCAGTTGTCGAGACGCGGTTAGCATGCTCTTTATCTATGGCGTTACGCTCAGATAGGTTCGCTATAGTATTAGTGCGAATATCTTTGTGGGCGAGCTTTTGCTGCATTTCATGTAGCAGGCCTTCACGAAGTGAAAAGTCGCTGTATTGCAAGGCTTCGATTTTAAACAGCCTAAATATCGCAATTAAAATAGCTAAACCACCACAAATACTCACTTGCCGCTCAGGTGTAAGACCTTCAATTTGTAGCGCTTTTATTTGTTTAGCTGCAATAAACTGAGTTTTTAGTTCTAATAATCGCTCTAATGTAATCAGCTCTTGATCTGCATCGTTAGCATTGATCATGGCAAGGATAGATTTAATAGTGCCTGATGTTCCCACCACAGATTGCCAGCCAGCCGATAAGTAATTGGCAAAAATCACTTCGAGTTCTTGCTCTGCACGAACTTCAGCTTTGGCAAAGCGCTTAGCAGTGATTTGTCCATCTGCAAAAAACTGCTTGGTGTAACTAACACAGCCCATATTGCGGCTAGTAAGTAATTTATGTTTAAAGTGTTTGCCAATGATGAGTTCAGTACTGCCGCCGCCGATATCAATGACTAAGCGGTTTTCATCGTGATGAATGTAATGGGCAACACCTTGATATATTAAACGCGCTTCCTCCTGCCCCGATATTACTTCAATTGGGTAAGGAAACACTTTACTTGCTTGGGTTAAGAACGAATGAATATTTTTCGCGCGGCGTAATGTGTAAGTTGCCGCCACTTTGACGTTCTTTAAAGGGAAGTCCTGCAAGGTAGTAGCAAACTGCTTAAGAATCGCCAGCGCGCGTTCGATTGCTTCTTGGCTTAAATGATTTTTATCATCTAAACCGTCAGCTAAGTAAACGCGCTGTTTCTCTTTATGTAAGATTTGCAAAGAGCCATCGACCTCTCTTGCCACCACTAAATGAAAACTGTTTGAGCCTAAATCAACGGCAGCAATTGAGGGATAATCATTCATTATTATAGTTACTTTCCCATTTCTTAAGGTGGTCATAAATGGCAATTTGCGAGCGAATTTTCTTACGATTGCCGCGGCGCACATAGCTGTTTTTTTGTTCGCTATCGATTATGCGTGCTTTTGTTCTATCTTTAAACTGTAGCTCAAGAATATCAATAATAAGCTGTTTTAATTTTTCATCATAAATCGGTGCGGCTACTTCAACACGGTGATCAAGATTTCGGGTCATCCAGTCTGCCGATGAAATATACACTTTTTCGTCGCCATTATTATGAAACACCATCACCCGAGGGTGCTCTAAAAAGCGGTCAACGATACTAATAATACGAATATTTTCGTTAACGGCAGAGGGCACTAACGAACACATGCCACGCACAATAATGCGAATCTTCACACCGCGTCTAGCGGCAAAGTAGAGGTGATCAACCAGCTCTTTATCAACAAGGTTGTTTATTTTTAGCGTAATTCGGCCAGCCTTACCATGTTCTACATTAGTTATTTCAGCATCAATTAGCGACATAATAGTTTGTCGTGCGTTGACTGGCGAAATCATCAAGTGATCAAATTGAAATGGTTTATAGCTGCTTTCGATAAACTTAAACACGCTATCGCACTCTTCACTAATGCCTTCAAACTTGGTGAATAAGCTAAAGTCAGTGTAGATTTTGGCGGTTTTTTCGTGGAAGTTACCCGTGCCGATATGGGCATATTTCACTATGTTGTTCTTTTCTTTACGGTGAATAACGCATAACTTACTGTGTACTTTCAGCGCAGGAATACCAAAGATCACTTTAACACCGGCATTGCTTAGGATTTTTGCCCATTCAATATTGTTTTGTTCATCAAAGCGCGCTTTCAGCTCAACCATAACGGTTACGTGTTTGCCATTTTTTGCTGCATTAATAAGCGTAGAAACTAGGCGAGACTGACTAGCAACACGGTAAATATTGACCTTAATTTGGGTTACATCTGGGTCAAATGCTGCTTGGCGTACAAATTCAAGTAAATGGTTAAAGGTGTGATAGGGGTAATACAGTAAAATATCTTGTTCTGAAATGGCATCAAACACACTTGAGTGATTGTTAAAAGCCGTGCTTTGTAATGCAGGCAGTGGTTTATTTTCTAAATACTGACGGCCAACATTTGGAAACGCAATAAAATCGCGGAAGTTACGATAACGACCACCGGGGATCAGCGCATCATGTTGGCTAATATTAAGGCGCTTTTTCATCACCTTAAGCATTTCAGCTGGCATGCTCTCGTCATAAACAAGGCGCACAGGCTCTGCATAGATACGTTGTTTTAGACCTTTTGACATCTTATCGAGCAAGCCTTCTTCAAGCTCGTCATCTAAGTTGTACTCGGCATCACGGGTGAGTTTGATGGCATAACATTGAATATCATCAAAGCTAAAAAAGCTGCTAAACACATCGCGAATAAAGTAGGCGATGATGTCATCAAGCATCACAATGGTTTTGTGGCGGCGTGTTTTCTCTGGTGGCAAAATAACAAAACGAGATACGCGGTCGGTTGGCACTTCCATCATGGCATAATGACTTTTTTGATTGGTCATCTCGACAAACAAATAGGTCATAGTGTCGTTGATTTGATCTGAATAGTCTTTCTTTTCAGAGAGTAAAATCGGCAATATGTGCTGTAGTACATTGTCGTGGAAGAATTTTTTTAGCCAACTCAAATGAAATTCAGATAGCTCCTCAGGTAACTCAACGTGAATATTGTGCTCGTTTAAGTCATTTAAAATATTTTTATGGATTTGGTTAAACTTTTTACCAAGCTGCAGCACTTTACTTTGGATCTGATGAAGCAATATTTCGTCTTCTTCAAAGTTCGCATCAGGAATTTTATTAAGTAATATTCTGCGTTTTACATCGGCAACACGGACACGGAAAAACTCATCCATGTTGTTTGAGTAAATACCTAAAAAGCGCATGCGCTCAATAATCGGGTTCGATTTATCTTTAGCTTCTTGCAGCACGCGTTCATTAAAAGACAGCCAACTTAGCTCTTTGGCAAAGTAGTTAACGGCTTGAGAAGAAGAATGTGATGCGTTCATCTGGTTTTCCAACGTTTATAGCTAGTTAGAATATAGAGGATGCAGATGACGTTTATATGACGTATTTATCACTTTTATGACATACATGTCAGTTTTGTGACATGTATGTCGTTAATTTTAAAGCTTAGTTTAAGTTTAAATATCCCTATAAACTTGCCTGTTATGCGTCCTCAATATCAACAATTAAGTCTGTGGTGATAGACTCGAGTGCAGTGATTACTTCGTCCTTGTTCATGCCTATTGGCAAAGCAACGGTGGCAACAGCACTAAAAATTGGCACACCCCAGTTAGGTGCACTTTGTTGTTTTGAATTTAGGTGAGTGATATTCGCCCCTTTGTGACGAATAACGCTGGCAAGCTCTTGCACAATGCCAGGTCTGTCGTTGCCAGTAATGACAAAATTGATTTGTTCAGATTTTTCTTCTGAAAGTGTTTCGGCGCCGCGTTCAATTCTAATTTCTAAATACGGTAAACTATGCAATGCGTCTTGCAGCTCTTGCAGGTGCTCTTCAGGCACTGCTGCTTCAATGATCCCAGCAAAGTGACCTGCAAGGTGGCTCAAATTACTGCTTAACCAGTTACCATGATGGTTTAAAATTGTGGCTGAAAGGTCTTCAACTAGGCCGGGTTTGTCTGGCCCCAAAATAGTAATAACTAACTGCTTCATACTTATATCTCTGTAAAAAGGCCTCTGAAAAATGCAATAAAAGGAAGGAGGCGTTGGTTAAAAATGATTCTTATTGTCGAAAAAAATAAGTCATCTTGAGTATTGATGCAGTTTTATTGTTTGTCCAATTTTTTCCATATAGTAATAAAAAATTAGTTATAACAGTTTGTTAGCTTGTCAATTTGGTCGTTATAAATACGCAGAGTAATGTCGCAATTTGGTCATTTTTTAACTTTAAAATACGTCCCTGAAATACTCGCTTTATTACACTGAATTATGACGTTTGTAACATTACTGTCATCTTGGTGAAATATAATGCGCGCAACGTTAAGATTTAAGGGTGTTTTGATGACTTCCAATCCGAATAAACCTACCTTTCATACGGATAGAAGCCGTCTATTTAAAGACAGGTTTGCCAAGTGGGGTATTTCCGCAGGTGGCGTAATGGTGCTCGTAGCATTGTTACTCATATTCTTTTACCTTCTTTATGTTGTTCAACCTATTTTTGAGTCAGCAAAAGTAGATACACGTAACAGTGTAAAACTACAAAATGCGTCAGAAGTTGTAGGTCTTGGCATTGAAGAGCAAACAGAAATTGCCTTTTTACTCGGTAAAAAAGGTACTGTGGACTTTTACAATGTTGAAAAAGAGCAATTTGGTAAAAAGATCACCACTCTTAATACTGAATTACCAAGCGATGTAAGCAGCTTTGCAAGCTCTGCACCGTTTCAGGGGCAATTCGCATACGGCCTAGAAAATGGCTCTGTGGTTGTGGTTGCGCCAAAATTCTTGGTTACATTCCCGAACAACCAACGCAAGTTAACACCACGCTTAGATTACCCATTAGGTGATATGGCGCTTGAAGTTGATGAGCAAGGTGCGGCAATCACTAAATTTGCATTTAGCCACTACGAAGATAAAACAGCTGTTGTTGCTTTAACTGCTGACAAGCGCGTTTTATTTAGCAGCTTTGTGGGTGAAGAAAACATGTTCACTGGCGAAGTAGAGTGGGTTGTTGAGCGTACTGAGCTTGATATCGAAGGTCGTGTTGATGAGCTATTAATTTCACCTGATACAACACGTACATTCGTGCGTTCAGCAAATCAAATTTACGTATACGATACCCGTTATCCTTCAGAGGTTGAGCGAATCCAACTGCTTGCAGCTAACGAAGAAAACGCGAATCTAGTTTCAACTCAGCTATTAGCCGGTGCCAACTCACTGATGCTTGCTAACGATAATGGCGAAGTTTCACAGTGGTTTGAAGTAAACACTGAAAATGGCCGTGAGTTCCAAAAGATTCGTGCTTTTGAAACCAGCAAGCAATCGAAGCTAAACATTTTTACAGAGTTCTACCGTCGTACCTTCTTCACAGCGGGCGCTAACGGTGAGCTAGGTATTTATTACACAACCAGTGATGCCAAACTGTGGCAAGGTAAAGTAAGCGAAGGTCCAATTCAAAACTTTGCAATTGCGCCACGTTCAAATGCGGCACTTATTCTTGCTGATGACGCGCTAAAAGTAATAGAAATTCATAACGAGCACCCAGAAGTAACTTGGTCTGCGTTATGGCAAGAAGTATGGTACGAAGGTTACCCAGAGCCGGGTTATATCTGGCAGTCAACGTCTGCAAGTGATGACTTTGAATCTAAGTTCTCATTAGTGCCAATTTCGTTCGGTACAATTAAAGCGGCAATGTACGCAATGTTATTTGCGGTACCAATTGCGCTTTCAGCGGCAATTTACACGGCGTACTTTATGTCGAGTGAATTACGTAAAGTGGTTAAGCCGACTGTAGAAATCATGGAAGCATTACCAACGGTAATCCTAGGTTTCTTAGCGGGTCTTTGGTTAGCACCATTAATTGAAGAGCATTTACCTGCGATTATCGGATTATTGGTGTTGCTACCAATCGCTATTTTATTAACGGCTTTTGGTTGGAACAAGCTACCGGCGTCAATTCGTCACCGTATTCCTGAAGGTTCGCACTCAATTTTACTTATTCCAGTGGTTATCTTTATTGGTTGGTTATCGTTTGCGATGAGTAACTCAATTGAGCTTTGGATGTTTGACGGCAATGTGCGTCAGTACTTAACCAATGAATTGGGTATGACGTTTGACCAACGTAACTCGTTAGTTGTTGGTATTGCGATGGGCTTTGCTGTTATCCCGACTATCTTCTCAATTGCTGAAGATGCGGTATTCAGTGTTCCTAAGCACTTATCTAACGGTTCATTAGCACTAGGTGCAACACAATGGCAAACATTGGTTCGCGTAGTATTGCTAACAGCAAGCCCTGGTATCTTCTCAGCTGTGATGATGGGTCTAGGCCGTGCTGTAGGTGAAACAATGATTGTACTAATGGCAACAGGTAATACACCTATTATGGACTGGAGTATCTTCCAGGGTATGAGAACACTTGCAGCGAATATCGCGGTAGAAATGCCTGAGTCTGAGGTAGGTAGCTCGCATTATCGCATTCTATTCTTAGCAGCATTTGTATTATTCATATTCACATTCATTTTCAACACAGTGGCTGAGTTTGTTCGTCAGCAACTGCGTGATAAATACAGTTCAATGTAGGTGGAGAGACACGACATGGTAAAGCAGTGGTTTAAGTCTGGTTCTCCTTGGATTTGGATGACCGGCGGTGCGGTAAGCATCAGTTTAATCTCGGTTCTTGGCTTACTAGCCATGATTGCTTGGAAAGGTTTAAGCTTTTTCTGGCCATCAGAAGTAGTGCAATTTGAGCTGCAAGGCTCAGTTGAAAAACAAACAGTTATCGGTGAAATTTATGACCGTGAACTAGTTGCAAAATCACGTATTGAGGCGACGGGCGTTGATTTATCTCATTACGACAAAGAGCAACTAGAGCGTTTATTGATTAAAACAGGTAACCGTGAGTACGTAGCTCTAGATTTCCGTTGGGTACTAGAGACAGACATCACATCGCGTACTGCGCCAGCTGAGCTTGCTGTATTCGAACGTAGTAAAAACGGTAACTTCTACGGTTATGTAGAACAGGTTATTAAAGACGGTGAAGTTATCACAGATAACAAAATCGACGTGCTTTATGATCTTGTAGACCGTGCTGTTGACCTGAATGACCAAGCGTTAGACTTACAAAATGGTGATATTGGTCATATTAACTATGAACTTGAGCGTTTACGCTTAAGAGAAAAAGCATACCAGCTTGATAACGAACTAACCGATGAGCGTGTTGCTGAGCTTGCACAAGCGCGTGCTGAGCTACGTGCTGAGTACACAGTGTTAGAAAAGCAGTTATTCGCACTTCGTAAACAAGCTAAGCGTGACCAAGTAACTGTAAGAGACATGCGTGGTGAAGTGGTTACTTTACCTCTGTATCAAGTTCTTGATGTGTGGTTCCCTAATGACATGGGCTTCTTTGCTAAGCTTGGTCATTACTTTGTACAACTTGGTAAGTTTGTAGCTGATGACCCACGTGAAGCTAACACTGAAGGCGGTGTATTCCCGGCAATTTTCGGTACCGTGTTCATGGTATTACTAATGGCAGTGATTGTGACGCCGTTTGGTGTTGTTGCAGCGATTTACTTACATGAATACGCAGCAAAAAATGCCGTGACTAAGATGATCCGTATCGCGGTAATCAACCTTGCGGGTGTACCTTCGATTGTATACGGTGTATTTGGTCTAGGTTTCTTTGTATACATGCTAGGTGGCAGTATTGACCAATTGTTCTACCCAGAGTCGTCGCCAAGCCCAGTATTTGGTACGCCAGGTGTGATTTGGTCTGCTTTAACACTAGCAATTTTAACGCTTCCTGTTGTTATTGTTTCGACTGAAGAAGGTTTATCACGTATTCCTAGTACTGTTCGTCATGGTTCATTAGCACTTGGCGCAACAAAAGCAGAAACGCTATGGCGCATCATCATTCCGATGGCAAGCCCAGCGATTATGACAGGTTTAATCTTAGCGGTTGCACGCGCAGCCGGTGAAGTAGCACCACTAATGCTTGTTGGTGTTGTTAAGATGGCGCCAACACTGCCACTTGACGGTAACTTCCCATACATACATTTAGATAGAAAATTTATGCACTTAGGTTTCCACATTTACGATGTTGGTTTCCAAAGCCCTAACGTAGAAGCGGCACGTCCGCTGGTATATGCCACGGCATTCTTACTGGTATCAGTAATTATCGCCCTGAATATCACCGCGATTGGTATTCGTAACCACTTACGCGAAAAGTTTAGAGCTCTTGAGCATTAATACAGAATTTTTATAGGTAGACAGAGATGATTACAGTTGCACCACAAGTAAACCAAGCGAAAAGCGCGGCAAAGCTAGATTTAGATAACCTAACTGCAGAACAAACAGCGTTAGAGATTAAAGACTTAGATCTATACTACGGTGATAAACAAGCGCTTAGCGGCGTAAATATGAACATCCCGAAAGGCCAGGTAACAGCATTTATCGGTCCATCGGGTTGTGGTAAATCAACACTTTTACGTTGTATCAACCGTATGAACGACCTTGTTGATAGCTGTCGTATCGATGGTGAGATCTTACTTCATGGTCACAATATCTATGATAAGAATGTAGATGTTGCTGCACTACGAAGAAATGTAGGGATGGTATTCCAACGTCCTAATCCATTTCCAAAATCAATCTACGAAAATGTCGTTTATGGCCTACGCTTACAAGGTATTAAAGAAAAGCGTAAACTAGACGAAGTGGTTGAACAATCTTTACGTGGCGCGGCGTTATGGGATGAAGTTAAAGACCGTTTACACGATAGTGCATTTGGCCTATCGGGTGGTCAGCAACAGCGTCTTGTTATTGCTCGCTCAATTGCTATCGAGCCTGAAGTACTACTTCTGGATGAGCCTACATCGGCACTAGATCCAATTTCTACTTTAGTTATCGAAGAGCTAATTAACGACTTAAAGAATAAGTTTACCGTGGTAATCGTTACTCACAACATGCAACAGGCTGCTCGTGTATCAGACCAAACTGCGTTTATGTACATGGGTGAGTTGATTGAGTATTCAGATACCAATACGTTATTTACAACACCAAGCAAGAAGAAAACAGAAGACTACATTACAGGCCGTTACGGTTAGTCAATAAAGTCACTTGGTACCGTAAACGAAATTTATAGAGGTAGACAATGGAACATAATATCAATAAACACATTTCGGGCCGCTTTAATGAAGAGCTTGAAAATGTGCGTAACCATGTATTAAACATGGGTGGTTTAGTTGAGCAACAACTAAACAGTGCACTGGATGCTGTTAGTAATGGTGATGCCGATCTTGCACAAAAAGTTCGTGAAAACGACTATAAAGTAAATGCAATGGAAGTGAACATCGACGAAGAATGTACACGCATTATCGCTCGTCGTCAGCCGGCAGCGAGTGACTTACGTCTTGTAATTGCTATTGCAAAAACAATTGCCGATTTAGAGCGTATTGGTGATGAAGCTGAGCGTATTGCTAAAGTTGCGCTGGACTCATTCACAAAAGATCAGCAAGACCTACTGGTGAACATTGAAAACATGGGTCGCCAAGTATCAAAAATGCTTCATGATGTACTTGATGCATTTGCACGTATGGATGTGCAATGTGCGTTTGAAGTACATAAAGAAGACGCCAAAGTTGACCGTGAATACGAAGCAATTACCCGTCAAATTATGACATATATGATGGAAGATCCACGCTCAATCCCAAAAATTATGGATTTAGTGTGGTCAGTTCGTTCATTAGAGCGTATTGGCGACCGTTGCCAGAATATTGCTGAATACATCATCTATTTTGTTAACGGCAAAGATATTCGTCATACATCTCAAGAAGATATCGAAAAGTCGCTGTAAATTTAACTGCAACTTTTCATTATTAAACCGAGCGGCCTTTGGCCGCTTTGTCTATTTTTGGTGATGTAAGGCAGAAAAAGCGTTCACAATCGAACACAATGCTGTAAAATTCGCAGCTGCCAAAGCATACTAATTTATAAAGGGTCAGTTATGCCTACAAATGCATTTTTAGGGGTTTTTGCTAAATCACCTATTAAGCCTATGGAAGATCACATTAAGAAAGTACATCAAGCAAGTAAAGCATTGATCCCTTTCTTTAATCACGTGTTTAAAGAAGAATGGCAAGAAGCGGAAGAAATCCGTCTAAACATTCGTAATTTAGAGCGTGAAGCTGATGAAATGAAACGTAACATCCGCCTTCAACTACCTCGTGGCTTATTTATGCCAGTTGAGCGTACCGATTTGCTAGAGCTTGTTACTCAACAAGACAAAATTGCTAACAAAGCAAAAGATATCGCAGGTCGTGTAGTTGGTCGTGAGATGACTATTCCTAGTGAAATCCAAACAGATTTTCTTGCTTATTTGACTCGTTGTGTTGATGCGACTAAACAAGCATCAAAAGCAATTAATGAGCTTGATGAGCTTCTTGAAACGGGCTTCAAAGGTCGCGAAGTGACTTTAGTTGAAAAAATGCTCGTTGAATTGGACGCTATTGAACAAGACACGGATGACATGCAGATCAAAATTCGCCGTCAATTGCGCGCCATCGAAAATGAACTTAACCCTGTCGACGTGATGTTCTTATACAAGATCATTGAGTGGGTAGGCGAGCTTGCAGATATTGCTGAGCGCGTAGGTTCTCGTCTTGAGCTGATGTTAGCTCGTTAATTAAAAATCAGTTCAAACACGAAAAAATTTAAGGTTCACACAATGGATATCATTGCAAATTACGGCACATTTTTAGTTTTAATTGCCGCCGCAGTCGGTTTCTTCATGGCTTATGGTATTGGTGCAAATGACGTTGCCAATGCGATGGGTACATCAGTAGGCTCAAAAGCACTTACAATTAAACAAGCAATCATCATCGCGATGGTGTTTGAATTCGCTGGCGCATACCTTGCCGGTGGTGAGGTTACATCTACAATTCGTAAAGGGATTATCGATGCCACGCCGTTTATGGACATACCGGAACTAATGATCCTTGGTATGATTGCCGCGCTATTCGCAGCTGGTAGCTGGTTATTAATTGCCTCTTTCTTAGGCTGGCCAGTATCTACTACTCACTCAATCATCGGTGCCATCATTGGTTTCGCATTGGTTGCTGTTGGTAGCGAAGCTATTCAGTGGGGCAAGGTAATGGGCATTGTAGGTAGCTGGATTGTTACCCCTGCGATCTCTGGTTTTATTGCTTACTTGATTTTCATGAGTGCGCAAAAGCTTATTTTTGACACTGAGACACCACTTAAAAATGCTAAGCGTTTCGTACCTATCTATATGGGTCTAGCGGGCTTCATCATGTCGCTTGTAACAATCAAGAAAGGCTTAAAGCACATTGGTATTAACTTAGGTGCTGTTGAAGGCTATGCGCTTTCTATCGCGATTGCTGTTGTAGTAGGTATCATCGGTAAGATTGCGATTGCTCGCCTTAAAATTGACCCTAAAGCTGACAAAGCAATGCAGTTCAACAACGTTGAGAAAGTGTTCGCAGTACTTATGGTACTAACGGCATGTTGTATGGCTTTCGCACACGGTTCAAACGACGTTGCTAACGCAATCGGCCCACTAGCTGCTGTTGTAAACATTGTTGAGCACAACGGTGAAATCGCTAAGAAAGCGGCTATCGCATGGTGGATTTTACCTCTAGGTGGTTTAGGTATTGTTGCTGGTCTTGCTATTTTAGGTAAGAAAGTAATTAAAACAATCGGTGAAGGTATCACGCACTTAACACCTAGCCGTGGTTTTGCTGCTGAGCTTGCTGCTGCTTCTACAGTTGTTATCGCATCAGGTACTGGTTTACCTATTTCTACTACGCAAACACTTGTAGGTGCGGTTTTAGGTGTAGGTATGGCACGCGGTATTGCGGCACTTAACATGGGTGTTGTAAGAAACATTGTAGTTTCTTGGGTAATTACATTGCCAGTTGGCGCAGCCCTTGCTATTGTTATTTTCTATGTACTGAGAACTGCCTTCGGGGTATAAAAAGTACTAAAAGACTTTTAGCTTGAAAAGATCTCAATGCCTTAGGTATTGGGGTCTTTTTATTTGCAGGTAGAGAATGAATAACTTACCAAGTATTAAACAACTACAGTATTTATTAGCAGTCCACCAACATCAACACTTTGGCCGCGCAGCAAGCGCTTGTTTTATCGGTCAATCAACCTTAAGTAGTGCAATTCAAAACTTAGAAGAAACTTTAGGTTGCCAGCTTATAGAGCGTGAAAACCGCAGCTTAATGTTTACCGCAATTGGTGAAGAGGTTGTCGAAAAAGCACGTAAGATTATTGACGACACCCTTAGCCTTAAAGAGCTGACAAAAAGCTTTTTAACGCCTTTAAGTGGCACACTAACGCTTGGTGTGATCCCGACGATTGCCAGCTTTATTGCTGCGCCTTTATATCATTTCTGCAAACAGACCTTTACCGAGTTAGAGCTAGTCTTGGTTGAAGACACCAGTGACAAGCTACTCGATAAACTTGAGCATGGCCAAATTGATATGGCATTACTTGCTTTACCGTATGACACTGAAAAGTTTCATACCCAAGTACTCGCTAAAGATCAGTTCAGCCTAGTGCACCATAAAGATTACACACCAGCAGATGGCGTGGAAGACTTTAACCTATTACCAGATGCGAGTGTGTTCTTACTAGAGCGTGAGCACTGTATGACAGGCCACGCGTTAAGTGCCTGCCATTTGAATCGCTCAAGCTGTATTAACCCATTTGAAGCGGCAAGCTTACATACCTTATTAAGTATGGTTGAGCACCAGCTTGGTGTTACCTTCTTACCGCAAATGGCTATCAATGCCGGTATTTTAGATAAAAAAGATATGGTTGCTACGCCATCACAAGGCGATGCATACCGAGATATTGGCATTGTGTGGCGTAAAACCACTGGCCGGATCAGAGACTTTAGGCTGTTTAGTCAGCAACTAGAGCTGTTTCTCAATAAGCAGTGTAGCTTAGACGAGTAATGTGACTAATAATAAAGAACCCCAAATAAAAATATTTGGGGTTTTTTATTATTTAAGCAAACTATTTTTTTCCTTCCCTCGACTAACATAATAACAAAACCATTAAAGGCAGATCAGATGACGAGGCTAGCGTGTTTTTTCAATCACTTGAGACACTAATTGCTAAAGCGAAACAGGGCAATAAACGGGCGTGGTTGAAATTAGTCAAGCAGCACGAAACACAGGTATATAACTATTGCCTAAGGATGTTAAGTCACCCTGATGATGCAATGGATTTAATGCAAGAAGTGTTTATTTCTGTTTATAAAAGCTTACCGAGCTTTCGTGGTGAATCGAGTTTTAATACTTGGCTCTATCAAATTGTGCACCGGCGTAGTGTTGAATATTACCGCCGCCGTAAGCTGCATCAAGGTTTAGACGATATACCAGAAGAAAGCTGTGAGCATAGTGAGTTAGAAACCAACCAACTGCAATCTGAGCAGCATCATGAACTCAAAGCAATGATGAACAATTTACCCTGGGAGCAACGCTTGGTGGTGGAGTTAAAGTTTTTTCAGCACTGTACATTTGAAGAAATCGCTGAGCAATTGGGTATTTCGACCAATACAGCTAAATCAAGACTATACAGTGCTCTAGGCAAGTTAAAAGTGCATTTGGAGGCCGTAGATGGCTAATTTAGATTCATTATTTACCGCATTGTTAGAGGGCGAAAGCCTCACTGATGAGCAAATTGCGTTGCTACAAGCCAATGCTGAGTATGCATCAATGATGAACAATGCAATGCAGTGGCAACAACAAAGTCAGCATTATGAAACGGTACCCGTACCAAATTGGGATCGAGAGTCTACGATGCCGAAAGTGCAAAAACAAAGTCTGTTTTTTGGTGCTGGAATGTGGGCAGTGGCTGCTTCAATAGTATTTTGCGCATGGGTTTTTGTTAGTAATCCACAGCAAGGAAACCAGAAGTTACTTGAGCAAATGGCCAAGCAAACCAATTTACTAGAGTCACAACAAAAGCAAATTGATCAGTTGCAAAACATCATCACTGCGCAAAACGAAGTGCAGCAACAACAAATGTACCAACTGGCCAAAGAAGCGATTAAAACCGGTCGAGTAGAGCGCCAAGAAGATATTGCCAGCGTGCTGGCTTATATCAAAACGCAGCGTGCCCAAGACCAAGCGTACTTACGTATGCAGTTAAATGATTTAGCAGAGCAAGTGGACGGCGGACCATTGCCAACCGTTGCCAACAATTTGGAGTATTAAGATGTCAAAATACAAATCAACTACGGCAGCCTTATTGCTTTGCACAGCAGTAAGCTTACAGGCACAAGCAAGTGATGAATTAGATAAAATTCAGCGTGAAGTCGGGATCATGGAAAAAATCCTCTCAGCGGCGTTAAAACAAGATACCGATAACAAGGTAAGAAATGTGTCTTCGAGTTATTTGCAGCATCAAGGTGTGGTGTTTAGCTTTGATGTACGAGGCAGTTCGCGCTGGTCTACAGTGTTTGCCTCTGTACCCGATGCGCCGCTGCCACCTATGCCAGATATTGATTTTGAAGAACTAACTGAAATCGAAGTGTTAGGCGAACATGTGCAAGTGATCAGCGATGCGGTCGTCGTGAAAACGCAAGAAGCCTATCAGCAAGCCATGGAAGTGATGCGTGAAAGCGCAGAGCGAGTACGTGAAGTGGCTGAGCAAGAGCGCGATGTAAGCCGTGAAATTCGAGACCTTGAACGTGAAAAGCGCGACCTTGAATTTGACCGTCGTCACGATAAAGATGCCAAAGAGCAAGAGCTCGAAAAACGTAAACAAGCATTGCAAGCATCGATTAAAGAGCTTGAAAAGCAGCAGCAAAAGTTATCACAAAAGCAGCAACAAATGCGCAAAGAGTTAGCCGAGAAAAAACAAGCTCGTGTAAAAGAGCAAAAGCAACAGCTGGCTTCTTTAGCTAAGCAAGTAGATAAGAGTTTATCTCTGACTTTGTGTGATTATGGTAGCGGTTTAAGAAATCTGCCTAACGATGAACATGTGAGCTTTATCATCCGTGGTGTTAGCGAAGGTAAAACCGAGCAAGTAAAAGTATTTAAAAAGTCAGACATTAAAAAGTGTGTGGTTGGCGATATAAAAGCCGCGCAATTACTCGAAAAAGCATCAAGTTACAGTTTTTAAATTCTCCCAACTAAAAAAGCAGCCTAAAGTGGCTGCTTTTCATTCATTGAAAATGGTTTTAAGTCGGGTAAAAACAACAAGTAAACCCACACGACTAAGTTAAAGTAAGGTACTAAACCTAGCCCTGTAAATGTTTTTACCGGATACCCCTTAAAGGTCGCATTACGGTAACATTGATACGCTATCCCTAGATTCACAATCAGCAACAAAACGATTAGTTGTGTCATCACTTTTCTCCTTTATACCGCTAATAGATGGACTTAACGATGTTAAGTCATACTCAGTATGTTTAATGTAATAAGTAATGTCATGTTTATTATAGATAATCACTATAAAAACACGACATTTTATCTTGCTGTGGATTTAAGTATAGATGAGTATTGTCAGTATGGAAGTTTAAAAACTAAGAAAAAATGTTTAAAAATGTATTGAATTTAGGCTTTTTAAGGCTAGATATTTGTTAGTTAAAAAGATTATTTTCAGATATTTTTTTCAGCTCATCGCTAATTTTTTCAACCGGTACTGGGCGGGCAATAAAGTAGCCTTGACCATAGTCGATACCAATTTCTTTTAGTGCTAAGAATATTTCTTTGTTTTCAACATATTCAGCAACAGAGCGCTTATCAAGCGAGCGGCTAATATCATTAATCGCTTTTACAAGCGCTAAATCGATTGGGTCGTTCAACATATCGCGAACAAATGAACCATCAATTTTTACGTGTTGAGCCGGTAACTGTTTAAGGTAATTAAAGGTACTAAAGCCGGTACCAAAGTCATCAATAGAGAAGTGACAGCCTAAGCCGTTCAAACGCTCGATCATGGCACGGGTTGCAACTAGGTTATTAATACTCGCAGACTCGGTGATCTCAAAAATAATACGTGTTGGTTCAACATTGTATTCTTTTAAGCTCGACTCAATATGCGGCAGTAAGCGTTCATCTAAAAACGACTGTGCTGATAAGTTAATTGCGACTTGGTTAAGCTCTGGGTACTCGGCAACGCTCTTAATAGCATTACGAATAACACATTGGTCCATCAAGAAAGTATCGTTTAGAAGCTCTAAAGCAGGAATAAACTGATTAGGGTAGATAAGCTCATCATCAAGCTTTAAGCGTAATAGTGCTTCAAAGTAGGCGACGTGGCCGCGTTTAAAGTCCCAAATCGGTTGATAGTGCAGTTCGATAGCATCATGTTGTAATGCTTGGCGAATACTATGACCCCATTCAAGACCGGCTTGTAAACTATTGTGATGACTATCTTCTTTTGAATAACAGTGTACTAAGTTACGGCCTAAGCTTTTTGCTACATAAAGGGCGATATCAGCTTGTTTTAAACACTCACTTGGGTCGTTATTTTGCTCGGTGATTTGTGTTAAACCAATTGAACAGCTAATTGAGTACTCTTGACCTTCTGAATGAAAGCGGTGCTTTTCAATCGCCATACAAATACTTTCTGCAACCAAGTGTGCATCGAGTAAGTTAGTATTTTTTAAGATCACAGCAAATTCATCACCACCAATGCGGCACACTAAGTGCTCATCACTAATATTCGCTGTGAATAACTGGGCAACTTCTTTTAAAACGATGTCACCTTGTTGGTGACCTTTACTATCGTTGATGATTTTAAAGTGATCTAAATCGATATAAATCAGTGCGTGCTCTGTATCGTTACTGGTGTATTGTGCTTTACAAATACGTTGTAATTGTTGGTCAAAGTAGTAACGGTTATGCAGCTCTGTGAGCGTATCGTGCAAGGCTAAATGACGAAGTTGTAACTCTGCCTGCTTACGCTCATGAATGTTATCTATGGTGGCGGTAATAGTCGCTGAGTTTTGGCTGTTTTTAATCAGCTGTAAGCGACATTCAACCCAAATGGCATTGCCATTTTTATGTTTTAGTTGGATCTCTACCTGTTGCTGTTGCTCACCACCATGCAAAATACGCTGGATAGTATCTTGTAGCTTTGTTTTACACTCAGGTAAACAAAAGTCAGTTAATGACTTTGCTAAACTAGACTTAATGCCATAGCCTGTTAGGTGCTCCCAGGCAGGGTTAATAAAGCGAATATTACCCTCTTGGTTAAACTCAAGTACCACAGTATTTAGGTGTAATAAAATACGTTGGTGGGCAGAAAACAGCTCTTTATAACGGCTTTGACTTTGGCTTAGTTGTTCTACTTTTTGCGCAAATTCTGCATAGCTCACCATGAAATCTTCACGGCGGGCAGCGTGGTCACACACTTTACTCAATAACGAGTGATCGTACGGGGCGCGAATAAAATCAGTTACGCCAGATAGCAACAACTGCTCTGCATAATCTGCATCATTGCTATCAATAATGGTTACAATCGCTTGCTTTGGGTTGTGTTGTAATATTTCGCTAATTAACCCAGCTGCGGTATCAGAATGAGATTCGGTGGCGTCAATCAATACAATGGCAAATTTTTGCTGCAGATAGGTCGCAAGAGTCGCTTTTGTTGAAGTGGTATGGGTTATCGCGAAGCTAAGTTTTAACTGTTCGCTGATATCTTCTGCTTTACGGTTATCGGTTTCAAGTAGTAATAAATTAAGGCGACTACTTTTTTCAAGGTGAGTTGATAACACGTTGGCAAGCACTTGCGGCAGCATATCTTGGCGTTCAAATGGCAATACTGCATCGATGCCATAGCTGCGAGCTGTGGTTTCAGCTATACGTTCACAATAGATTGGCGGAGTAAGTAATATTGGTGTGTTTTTTGGTGTTTTTAATAACCCTGAACGGATCATGCGCGAAAAGCGCCAACCATCAATCTTACCGACCTCAAGGCCTGTAATGATAATATCCACCGGGTGGCTTTTAAGAATTTTAAGCGCATCTTGAGAGTCACTGGCTTCGATAAACGTGAAGACATTAAGCTTGTTTAATGTGGTCTTAATTGTTTCACGCTCAGCAACGCTCGCGTTCAAAATTAGCAGCTTTAACTGCTTTGCCATGGCGCTACTACCTCTTACTTAACCCATGTTTAGTGAATAAGCTAGAATAATGACATTTTGCCTAATCTACAAGCAAACTTTACCCAAAAGCGGTTAATAAGTACTTAAGTTTGTAATCCTTTAAGCTAGTACCAAGTTGACGCAGGGCTTTGCTTGAGGTGGTGGGCGTATCAGAGTAAACTTGGCGCGTTTTTATTAATGAGAGATATGCTCTATGCGCGTAGCTGATTTTAGCTTTGACCTTCCTGATGAATTAATTGCTCGTTTTCCTAAAGCAGATCGAACTAGCAGTCGTCTACTGACGCTTGATGGCCCATCAGGCCAAGTCGAGCATAAAGTATTTAGTGATATTTTATCGCTCGTTAATGAAAATGACCTATTAATTTTCAATAACACCAAAGTGATCCCAGCTCGCATGTTCGGGCAAAAAGAGTCAGGCGGTAAGCTTGAAGTGTTAGTTGAGCGCGTACTCGACGAGCACCGTGTGCTTGCGCATGTGCGAGCTAGTAAATCGCCAAAACCAGGCTCAAAAATCATTCTAGAAGGTAAAGCCGAAGCAATCATGGTTGCGCGTCATGGCGAGCTTTTTGAGCTTGAATTTGCCGAAGACGAAAATGTACTCGATATCCTTAACGACATCGGTCATATGCCATTACCTCCTTATATTGACCGTCCTGATAACGAGTCAGATCGTGAGCGCTATCAAACTGTATACGGTGAAAAACCAGGTGCAGTTGCTGCGCCAACAGCTGGCCTGCATTTTGATGATAAATTAATGGCAGCCTTAAAAGACAAGGGCATTAACATGGCTTTTGTGACCTTGCACGTGGGCGCAGGTACCTTCCAGCCTGTTCGCGTTGACTCAGTTGATGAGCATGTTATGCACTCAGAGTACATCGAAGTACCAGATGAAGTGGTTAAAGCGGTAGCCGAAACGAAAGCAAAAGGTGGTCGTGTCATTGCTGTAGGTACTACATCAGTTCGCTCACTGGAGTCAGCTGCAAAAGTGCACGGCGGCAAACTAGACACTTACTTTGGTGATACCGATATTTTTATTTACCCGGGTTATCAGTTCAATGTGGTTGATGCCATGGTGACAAATTTCCACTTACCTGAATCAACGTTAATCATGTTAGTGAGTGCCTTTGCAGGTCAAGAGAACATAATGGGTGCTTACCACACGGCTATTGAGCAGCAGTATCGCTTCTTTAGTTATGGTGATGCGATGTTCTTAACGCGCAAATAACGAAAAATAGTTTATACCCAATAAAAAGCCCAGTTTTTTAACTGGGCTTTTTATTTTCGAATTTAGCCCAATTTATAGTAATAAACCCGCAAACAGGGTAGAATCGAGCGGTTAAATTATAGCTTGTTGGACTGTTTTTCCGACACTGAGGATAATATGAAATTTGAATTAGACCGCACTGACGGTAAAGCGCGCCGCGGCCGCTTGATTTTTGAACGTGGTGTTGTAGAAACACCAGCATTTATGCCTGTAGGTACTTACGGTACTGTTAAAGGTATGACGCCTGACGAAGTGAAAGGTACTGGCGCGCAAATCTGCCTTGGTAACACATTCCACTTAATGTTGCGTCCTGGCACAGAAATCATTAAGCAGCACGGTGATTTACACGACTTTATGAATTGGGATCGTCCAATTCTAACTGATTCCGGCGGTTTCCAAGTATTCAGCTTAGGCGCAATGCGTAAAATCACTGAAGAAGGCGTAATGTTCAGCTCACCAGTTAACGGTGAAAAAATCATGCTTTCGCCAGAAAAAGCGATGCAAGTTCAGCGTGATTTAGGTTCTGACATCGTGATGATTTTTGACGAATGTACGCCATATCCTGCGACAGAAAAAGAAGCTAAAGACTCTATGGAGTTATCACTTCGTTGGGCTAAACGCTCAAAAGAAGGTCATGGCGATAACCCAGCTGCACTATTTGGTATTATCCAAGGTGGTATGTACCCTGAACTTCGTGCAGAATCACAAAAAGGCCTAGAAGAAATTGGCTTTGATGGTTATGCATTAGGTGGTTTATCGGTCGGTGAGCCGAAAAACGAGATGATCAATATTCTTGATCACTGTGCTTACAAAATGCCTGAAGACAAGCCTCGTTACTTAATGGGCGTTGGTAAACCAGAAGACTTAGTTGAAGCGGTTCGCCGTGGTATCGATATGTTTGACTGTGTAATGCCTACGCGTAATGCCCGTAACGGTCATTTATTCGTAACTGGCGGCATTGTTAAAATCCGTAATGCAGTACATAAAACAGACACCGGTCCACTGGATCCTGAGTGTGATTGTCATACGTGTAAAAACTATTCGCGTGCATACTTGCATCATCTTGATAAATGTAATGAAATCTTAGGCGCACGTCTAAACACGATTCACAACTTACGTTATTATCAACGCGTGATGGAAGGCTTACGTAATGCCATCAGTAATGGCAAACTAGACGAATTTGTTGCAGATTTTTATGCACGCCGTGGCCAAGAAGTGCCAGAGCTTGCAGATACATCAGATTAAATTTTAGAAAAATTAAAGAGGAAGTGAAATGAGTTTATTCATCTCAAACGCCCACGCAAGTGCGGCAGGTGCAGCACCAGCAGGTGGTGGCATGGAAATGCTAATCATGTTGGGTATTTTCGGTCTGGTATTTTATTTCTTAATCTACCGTCCACAAGCTAAGCGTGTAAAAGAGCATAAAGCCCTAATGAGCGCAATGGCGAAAGGCGACGAAGTACTAACGCAAGGTGGTTTAGTGGGTAAGATTGCTAAAATCGCTGACGACAAAGACTTCATCGTGATTTCATTAAACGACCAAGCAGAAGTAACAGTACAAAAATCAGCTGTTTCTGCAGTATTGCCAAAAGGCACTATGAAGTCGCTATAACAATAATAAGGACTCACACGTGTTAAACAAGTTTCCATTATGGAAGTATTTACTTGTTCTTGTAGTGTTAGTCGTTGGTATTTTATATGCCTCACCTAACTTGTATGGCCGAGACCCGGCCATACAAGTTTCGGGCACTAAAGGTACTGATGCTGACCTCAGCGTACTCGATAAAGTAAATGCGACTCTTAAAGAACATAACGTTACTGTTAAATCAAGCAAACTTGAAGACGGACAAATCCTCGTTCGTTTTAAGAATGTTGAAGACCAACTAAAAGCGCAAGATCTACTGCGTGATTCCCTTAGTGAAGATTATATCTCTGCAATCAATATGGCGCCTGCTCAACCAGAGTGGTTAAAGTCACTGGGTGGTAACCCAATGAAACTAGGGCTAGATTTAAGCGGTGGTGTTCACTTTACTATGGAAATCGACATGGCGACGGCGGTTGATACTCAGCTTGAGCAAATGGAACAAGATTTCAAAAGTGACTTACGTGAAGAAAAACTGCGTTATCGCACCGTTCGCCGTGTAGCGAACAGCGAGCGATTACGTGTAGAAATGCGTAACGAAGAAGATAAAGACGCAGCAGAGCGTTTCTTATCAACACGTTACCCATTAAACGTTTACGTTGATGATAGCAGCAGCGACAATGCTTTTTATGCCAGCATGAGCGAGCAAAAGCTTAAAGAAATTCGTGACTACGCTATCAAACAAAACGAAACGATTATCCGTAACCGTATTAACCAAATCGGTGTTGCAGAGCCTAACGTACAGCGCCAAGGTGCTGAGCGTATCATCGTGCAACTTCCGGGTGTACAAGATACAGCGCGTGCTAAAGAGATTCTGGGTGCAACAGCAACACTAGAATTTCGCGAAGTTGATGAAAACGCAGATACAAGTGCAGCCCTGCAAGGCCGTTTACCGCCAGGTACAGAAATGATCATGGCACGTGAAGGTTACCCAGTGGTACTTAAGCAACGCATCATTCTTGAAGGTAGCCACATCACTGGCGCGCAATCAGGTATGGATGAGTATCAACGTCCACAAGTTAGCATTACGCTAGATAGCAAAGGTGGCGCAAAAATGAATGCGTTCACTAAGCGTGCTATCGGTAAACGCATGGCAACGGTATTCATTGAATACAAGCCATCAGGTAAAACAGATGAAAACGGTAAAGCACTTCCACCAATTAAAGTTGAAGAAGTGATTAACGTAGCGACGATTCAAGCGCGCCTTGACCGTTCATTCCGTATTACTGGTATCGATAACCCAGCTGAAGCGCATAACCTAAGCCTATTACTTCGTGCCGGTGCACTTGTAGCGCCAATTCAAATCGTTGAAGAGCGCACGGTAGGTCCAAGTCTAGGTCAAGAAAACATTGAAGCAGGTATGACAGCGGTTGTGCTTGGTTTTGTGTTTGTACTTTTATTTATGCTTGTTTACTACAAAGGTTTCGGCATGGTGGCGAATATCGCACTGGGCGCAAACCTAGTATTAATTGTTGGTGTGATGTCGCTTATTCCAGGTGCTGCGTTAACGCTACCGGGTATTGCAGGTATCGTATTAACCGTAGGTATGGCCGTTGATGCCAACGTACTTATCTTCGAGCGTATTCGTGAAGAACTTGCTGATGGCCGTAGTCCACAACAAGCCGTTCACTTTGGTTACGACAGCGCGTTTAGCACAATTTTAGATGCTAACATCACAACACTTATCGCAGCAGTGATCCTATTTGCAGTGGGTACTGGTCCTATTGCTGGTTTCGCAGTAACACTGGCGATTGGTATTATCACCTCTATGTTTACAGCCATTGTTGGTACCCGTGCGGTAATCAACTTATTCATTGGCGGTAAGCGTATTGATAAGTTGTCGATTTAGGAGTCAGCATGCAAATTTTAAAACTCGGTGGTAAAACACTCCCGTTTATGAAGTTAAGAAAGTTTGCCATGGCACTATCAACCTTGTTGATATTGGCTTCTTTCGTTTCGTTTTTTACTAAAGGCTTGAATTTTGGTCTCGACTTCACTGGCGGTACCGCTGTTGAGGTAGGCTTTACACAAGCACCTGATCTTAAAGACGTTCGTGATGCAATTACTGAAAGTGGCTTTGACGATTTCTCGGTGCAACTGTTTGGCTCAAGTAAAGAAATTTTAGTGCGTCTTGCTCCACAAGGTCCTGGCGTAAAAGCAGAAGTAATTGGTAACCAAATCATTACGGCATTACAAAAAGTTGAGTCGACAGTAGAAATGCGTCGTATCGAATTTGTTGGCCCAAGTGTTGGTGAAGATCTAAAAGAGCAGGGTGGCCTTGCCATGTTAACTGCGCTTATCTGTATCTTAATTTATGTTGCGTTTCGTTTTGAATGGCGTTTTGCGATCGGTGCTGTATCGGCACTATTACACGACGTTATCATCACATTAGGCTTATTCTCAGTACTTGGCCTAGAGTTTGACTTAACGATCCTTGCGGCGATTTTGGCGGTAATAGGTTACTCACTGAACGATACTATCGTTGTATCTGACCGTATCCGTGAAAACTTCCGTAAAGTGCGTATTGATGACACGATTGAAATTATCGATATTTCATTAACGCAAACGTTAAACCGTACCCTAGTAACATCAATCACCACTATCTTAGTATTGATTGCGTTATTTGGCTGGGGTGGTCAAACGATCCACGGTTTCGCAACTGCATTACTATTTGGTGTGTTCATCGGTACTTATTCATCTGTTTATGTTGCTTCAGCTGTAGCAATTGCAATGGGTGTAAGTAAAGAATACTTAATTCCAGAAGTAATTGAAAAAGAAGGTGCGGATCTCGATCCTATGCCTTAATAAGTGATACAAAAAGAAACCGCCCTAATTAGGGCGGTTTTTTTATGGGAGAAATTATGAAACACCTGATGTTTAGCGTGTTTATACTTTTAATGCTTAGTGCTTGTGACGATAAGCCTGAGCCAGAACAGACTGATGTGCAGCAAATACCTGAGGTAACACTTCAGCAGCAGTTCGACAGCTATAAAGGGTTGGCTTGGCAAGTTGTAGAAGCACTACAAAACCAATCAACTGCTCAGCAATTACAAGACTTGACGCTTAAGCTAATTACTTCATCAACAGGCTTATTTTTGAATCTAAAGGCACAGTTGCCAGAGTGTGAGGCAAGCTTGCAAGCGATGGCAGACGCTACAGAGTTTCAGCAACAACAAAGTGATGATACAGAGGCGTTGAAGAATGTAATAACAATTAATGTAGAGCCTGAACTACCTGATTTTGCTGCGCCAAGCTGTTATCACGCACAAAAGTTATTACTTAATCCGCTCGCAGTTTATAAATTTGCGCAACAAGCTGATTTAGCACAGAGTGATTACCAAAACGCTAAATTAAAAATGACTGATAGTTTTGCCCGCATTAAGCAACTTGAGCTGATCACCGCTATTGAGTAATCTGCACTCGTCATAGCCTTGCCATAAAATTGTCATACAAGGTTGATAATTTACCCACCTATTTGTATTACTAACGCTAGGTGTAAGGTGAACGCACAACTACAGCAGATCTTAGATAACAGTGCAATTGAGACCTTGTTTCAACCTATCTTTGATATTTCTAATCAACATATTTTGGGTTATGAGGCATTAAGCCGCGGCCCGAAAGAGTCTGAGTTAGAAATGCCGAGTGCATTATTCAGTGCAGCTATTGCTTGTCATAAGATCTCTGAATTAGAGCTACTTTGCCGCAGTAGAGCAATTGAGAACTTTGTTAAGCTCAATCTAGAAGGCAAGCTATTTTTAAATGTAAGCCCTAAAACCTTACTTGACCCTTGCCATCCTAAAGGTGAAACATTACACCTAGTTGAACACTTTGGCCTAGCAACTAATCGGGTAGTAATTGAAGTTACAGAACAAGAAAAAGTCGATGATGGCTTTTTATTGTTAAAGACCATTGCTCATTATCGTGAGTTAGGCTTTTCGATTGCCATTGATGACTTAGGGGCTGGCTATTCGGGTTTAAAGCAGTGGTCTGAGTTATGTCCTGAGTTTGTAAAAATAGACCGCTACTTTATCGACCACTGCGACCAGAGTGTGGTTAAAAAAGAGTTTTTAAAGTCAATTATAGAGCTTGCAAAAGCCACCAATACGCAAGTTATCGCAGAGGGCATAGAACGGGCAGAGGAGCTTCGTTTACTCGAAAGTTTAGGCGTACAACATGCGCAAGGCTTTTTACTCGAAAGGCCGAGCTTACAGCCAAGTTACGAAATTAATATCCACTGCTTAAAGCACTTAGAGTCATCAGATAATAGCAATGCATTTGAGCAGTCTATGGCGATTGGCTGGTTGGCAGTCGAGCACGCCAGCATTGAAGCAACAACCCGCTGTAAAGACGCTCACAGTATCTTTGAGCAAGATAAAAGCTTAACGAGCTTGGCAGTACTTGAACACAATATTCCTGTTGGTTTATTACACCGAGATCAACTTACTGAAGTGTTTGCCGCTCCTTATGGCCATGCACTTTATGATAAGCAGCCAGTTACTTCTTTAATGGATAAACAGCCGTTAGTAGTAGACGAAAACGAGTTACTTGATACGGTGAGTCAGCAAATTACCGAATTTGAGTTTGATATTCGACGCCACATTGTGATCACCCGAAGTGGTGAATACTTAGGGTTGGCGCCATTGCGTAATATCTTAAAACACATTACCGAAGAAAAAATCCGCCATGCACAACATGCTAACCCGCTTACTATGCTGCCGGGGAATGTCGCAATTAACGAAGCAATTGAGCTGAGGCTTCGTAATAATTATCCGTTCTCACTCGCATACGTTGATTTAAACCACTTTAAACAATTCAATGACCTGTACGGTTATGCCAGTGGTGACAGCGTTATAAAATTACTTGCTGAAGTCATCGTAGAGGCCTGTAGTATTAGCAAAGGGTTTGTCGGGCACATTGGCGGTGATGACTTTATGGTGGTGTTTGATAAAAATGATGCAGAGCAAGTTTGCCATGACATCATTAGTAAGTTTGAGCTGCAGTCTCGGGCCTTTTTCACCCCAGAACATATTGAGCAAGGGGGTTATTGGGCAAGCAATCGTGAAGGTAAAAAGCAGTTTGTGCCACTACTTACATTATCAATCGGTTTAGTTAAGCCTGATTTAGAACTATGTATTAACAGCCACCAAGTCGCAGCGCTGGCAACAGATGCGAAAAAAGAGGCCAAGCGTTATCAGAGTAGCCACTTGTTTGTATGTAAACGTAGCCGACCAGCCCCCGCAGTGGTGCGTTTAAGCAGCCAAAAAGATGAAGTGATATCTATTAGCTCATGAAGAAATTTTAAGTTCGCTTAATTTTACTTGTGTCCCTGTTTAACTGGGTGTAGCTTAAAAAAAACACAATAAACAAAAATAACAATGAAGCGACTATGTAGTGCAATCCTAGTATTGCTAAGCCTAGGATACAGCCTTACCACAGAAGCTAACAATGTGGTCAATTTAGCGGTTGAGCAACGCCCACTGTATAAGCGCGATTACTATCTTCATGAATTGCTGGCAGCAGCCTTGCGTGCTGGTAATTACCAAGCAGAAATCAACGAAGTGCTGGTTCACCCTCATCAACAACGTACATTGCTTATGCTTGATGCGAAGCAGGCCGATGTGTTTTGGAGCATGACAAGCCCTGAGCGTGAGCATCTTGCTATTGCTGTGCCAGTACCTTTATTTAAGGGTTATATTGGTAAACGAGCACTACTAACCAAGCGAGCGTTTTTACCGCGATTTAAAAGTATAAAAACAAAACAAGATTTAGCCCCTTTTAACGCTATTCAAGGTCATGATTGGCCCGATACTAAAATCCTTGCTCAAAACGGCTTAACAGTCAGACCGCTGGCAAATTACCAGGCAATGTTTAGCTTAGTGATCAGAGGGCGAGTTGATTATTTTCCGCGTTCGTTCATTGAGGTTATTTCTGAAATGGAACAAATCAAAAGTGACGATCTGGCTATAGTGCCTGACCTTTATATTAGCTATCCAACGGCATTTTACTTTTTTGTCAGTAACCACAAGCCTGAATTGGCAGAAGCCCTGTTAAAAGGACTCAAGGTGATGAAAAGCACGGGCGAGTTTGAACAGTTATTTGCCAGTTACTTTGCTGAAGACTTGGCTAAGTTGCCATTTAAAGAAGGTGAAGTCATAGAGGTAAAACTCGACAACGATTATTTTCAGCCACAAAAAAAGGAGCCTTAGCTCCTTTTTTGCATTTTTACATTACAACCCGCTATTAGCGAAGTAGTGACTCAGTTAACACTGGGCGAATTTCACGAATGATCGCTTGAGTTAACTTAGGTGCACCACAAATGATGTTGCCGCTTTGGTTGTAGTTAATACCACCTGCGAAATCAACAACCATACCGCCAGCTTCTTTAACTAAAAGCTCGCCTGCGGCTGTGTCCCATGGCTTAAGGCCAATTTCAAAGAAACCATCAACACGACCCGCTGCAACATAAGCCATATCTAATGCAGCAGAACCTGCACGGCGGATATCAGCAGTGTGCACGAAAAGTGCTTTAAACGCTTCAGAGTATGCGTCTAAGTGGTGCTTTTGTTTGAATGGGAAACCAGTTGCAAGTACAGAACCTGCTAACTCGTTAGTTTTAGTTACGCGTAAACGCTTGCTGTTAAGCTGTGCGCCTTGACCACGAGAAGCAGTGAATAATTCACCACGGATTGGATCATAGATAACAGCTTGGTCTAAACGACCTTTAACTTTAAGTGCAATAGATACTGCGAAATGAGGGATACCCTTGATGAAGTTAGTTGTGCCATCAAGAGGGTCTACAATCCATTGGTAATCTGCATCTTTGCCTTTATGCTCACCTAGCTCTTCACCTACGATAGTGTGATCTGGGTAAGATTTTAAAATGGTATCACGAATTGCGGCTTCAGCTTCTTTGTCGATGTTAGTCACTAAGTCGTTAGTGCCTTTTTGTTGTACATCAACTTTTGATAAATCTTCACTTGCGCGAAGTAAAATTTTGCCTGCGTTACGCGCAGCGCGAACCGCAATGTTTAACATTGGATGCATAGCATTACCTTTGGGTTGTAAAAGAACGAATATATTTAAGCCGGCGTATTCTAGCGATTTCTAGCGTAAAGTAAACAATAAACTCGAATAAATTAGTTTGTTTTTTGTACAGTTTTGATTTTGTTGTTGATTTAATTTCAGAAGAAGGGGCTAGTGGTCAGAAGAAGGGGTTAGTGGTCAGAAGAAGTGGTTAGTTGTCAGAAGTTAGATATCAGTGGCCCGAGTGGGCTTGGTATCTTGATGGCTGCAACAAATATATAATGATTATTGTTTATAAGGAGGTATTGCATAAAGTTACTGAAACCTGAAACCTGAAATCTGAAATCTGAAATCTGAAATCTGAAATCTGAAATCTGAAATCTGAAATCTGAAATCTGAAATCTGAAATCTGAAAT
>NZ_JALNTM010000065.1:0-622 GCF_023161845.1 Pseudoalteromonas sp. 2CM39R | reverse complement strand
TTAGAAAGGGGAAAGTTAGAAAGGGGAAAGTTAGAAAGGGGAAAGTTAGAAAGGGGAAAGTTAGAAAGGGGAAAGTTGGAAAGGGGAAAGTTGGAAAGGGGAAAGTTGGAATATGGGAGCTGCTAGGCTATAAGTAGAGATATGTTTTAAATAAGGATATTTAAAATGAAATTTGAAAACCTAGATGTTTGGAAGCGCTCTGCTACGCTAGCAATTGCAATTTTTCAACACTTTAAATCGAGTCGTGAGGTTTGCTTGAAAGAGCAAATTAAGCGCTCTAGCTTGTCTATTTCATCGAATATAGCAGAAGGCTATGAGCGGATGTCTTCAAAGGATTGTGTGCGTTTTCTTTACTATGCAAAAGGAAGTTGTGGTGAGCTAAGATCACAGCTCTATATATCGCTTCAGGTCGGTGAAGTTAGTACAGAGCTGGCAAATAAATGGATAATAGAAACGCAAGAATTATCAATGATGTTAGCGGGCTTAATCAGAGCAATTAATAATGCGAATCAAAGGTAGTAGTTAGAAAGAGTAAAGTTAGAAAAAGTAAAGTTAGAAAGAGTAAAGTTAGAAAGAGTAAAGTTAGAAAGAGTAAAGTTAGAAAGAGTAAAGTTAGAAAGAG
>NZ_JALNTM010000001.1:399663-915228 GCF_023161845.1 Pseudoalteromonas sp. 2CM39R | reverse complement strand
ACCAGTATTAAATCTAGAATTAATGCAGCTCAAAATAATAAGCAACCGAAATCACTTATGCGCTTTGCAGGTAAACCTCGTAAACATATGCCTAAAGGACTACCATTTGAACTCAAAACATACCTGCAACTTGTTGATTGGACTGGCCGCTCAATCCGAGAAGATAAGCTAGGGAAAATCCCAAAAGAGGCATTACCAATACTTGAAAGGTTAAACATCTGTACAGAAAACTGGCTCACACTCACCACGTCCTTTACACGCTCTTTTAAAAATACTGCAGGTAAGGAACAAGCAATCACAGCTTATACAAATCACATGAAGCGAAAACGAAGAAGCTCTATAGCTAATAGCTTAGCCTTATTTACTTAGTTACGCATTCGACACTAGAAGTCAATTTTACAAATCCAACCCTTTAAATTCTAGAGGCATAACAACTTTTGCAACTATCGCTGACTAGTGTGTAAAACTAAAAAATAACTCAGCACATAAGGCTGAAATTTAATTAATGACAATAAAAAAATCACTACTTCCCCAGCAATTCCAATTGTTCTGAATAATTCAAACCTTTCTTAAGCTGATTCTTAGTAAAATAAAATTAGGTGTCTGGTTAAATATTTAAATTGGCTATCTTTTTAAAAATTAACCAAACCTTATGGTAGCGAGGTATTAAAGTGGGTGTCTAATTATAAAAATAAAACCTATTCTGATAGTAGCTAAGTTATGCAAGGCAGTAACGTAAATGCATTATCTATTGGTATAGTTAGCAATTTGCCACACGAACAATTCAATGCATAGTTCCACCCAAAAACAATAACAATTAAGCATTTAGGTGCAACAAAAATATCTAAAAACTTAAATACAGAAAAATTAATGCAAAAAGCCACATTTGCGGTTGACATCAGTTTCCAAAACGCTTAAAAATACTCCTAACATTTTTTAAACAGCAGCCATCTAGTCGGCTGTGCATTTTTTAGAAGAAAATTAAAAAATAATGAATATTCGCCGTCACCTTTTAGTCGTCAACGTTCTCGTACTGGTCTTAGTTACAAGCCCAGCGGGAGGCTATTAAAAGGTGAAAGCATGCTTTTTAAAAAACCCCCGCCATATGCGGGGGTTTTTTTATGCATTTATGCTTGCACACACAGAGGAATGAGGATGAGTACAACTGAATATAATGGATCCGAACTAGTTGTTCGGGCACTTAAAGAATTGAATGTTAAGTATATTTTTGGCTACCCTGGCGGGTCTGTTCTTGATTTATATGACGCGTTATTTCAACAAGAAGATATTGAACATATCTTAGTACGTCACGAACAAGCCGCAACTCATATGGCTGATGGTTATGCCCGTGCTACCGGTGAAGTTGGTGTGGTACTAGCAACTTCAGGCCCTGGCGCTACAAACTGTGTTACAGGTATCGCGACAGCATACATGGATTCTATCCCAATGGTGGTGTTATCTGGCCAAGTTCCTACTGGTTTAATTGGTGATGATGCATTCCAAGAAACTGATATTGTTGGTTGTTCTCGCCCTATCGTAAAGCACAGCTATAACTGTCGTAGCGCAAAAGATATTCCAACAATCTTAGCTAAAGCATTCTACTTAGCCAGCACAGGCCGCCCGGGCCCGGTTGTGGTTGAATTACCAAAAGATATGCTTAATCCAGAGCTAAAGTTCCCATTCGAATTTCCAAAAACAACTGAGCTTCGAACTTATAACCCGAATACTAAAGGTCACTCAAAACAAATTCGCAAAGCAGTTAGCGCAATTTTAGAAGCTAAAAAACTGGTTATTTACTCTGGTGGCGGCATTATTCTATCAAATACCTCTGAGCAACTAACTCACTTGGTTGAATCATTAAATGCGCCAATCACTAACACCTTAATGGGCCTAGGTGGTATCAGTGGTACTCACCCTAACTTTATTGGTATGTTAGGTATGCATGGTAGCCTTGAGGCAAATAAAGCCATGGCAAATGCTGATGTTATTTTAGCTTTAGGCGCTCGATTCGATGATCGGGTAACAAATAACGTTAAAAAGTTCTGCCCTAATGCCACTATCGTTCATGTTGATGTTGACCCAACCTCTATTTCTAAAACAATTAAAGCGCACATCCCGGTTGTTGGCTGCTTGAAAACAGTGCTTGAGCAGTTACAAACGGCGATTGATAAGAGCCCTATTTCAATTGATCGTTCGGCACAAGAAGACTGGTGGCGTCAAATTATTAGCTGGCGTGAACAAAAATGCCTAAACTACAGCACTGATGGCGATAAAATCAAACCACAAGCCGTTATCGAGGCAATTTACAAAGCAACTAATGGGGATGCTTACATTAGCTCTGATGTAGGTCAGCATCAAATGTTTGCAGCTCAGTATTATCCGTTTAAACACCCTCGCCAATGGATTAATTCTGGTGGCTTAGGCACCATGGGCTTTGGTTTACCTGCGGCAATGGGCGTTAAGCTTGCCTTCCCTGAAAAAGAATCTATCTGTGTGACGGGTGATGGTTCAATCCAAATGAACATTCAAGAGCTATCAACTTGTTTACAATACAATTTAGCTGTAAAAGTAGTGTCATTGAATAACCGCTCACTGGGCATGGTACGTCAATGGCAAGATATGATGTATTCAGGTCGTCACTCATCTTCTTACATGGAGTCACTTCCTGATTTCGTAAAATTAGTTGAAAGCTATGGCCACGTAGGTATTCGCGTTGATCATATTGATGAGCTTCAGCCTGCTATTGAAAAAGCCATGTCTATAAACGACAGACTGGTATTTTTAGATATCTGTGTAGATGAAAAAGAACATGTATACCCTATGCAAATCAAGCTAGGGGCAGTCGATGATATGTGGTTACGTAAAGGAGTAAAAGCATAATGCGCCGTATTTTATCAATCTTATTAGAAAACGAACCTGGCTCGTTATCGCGCATTGTAGGCTTATTTTCACAGCGCGCTTACAACATCGATAGCCTTACTGTTGGCACGACTGACGATCATTCTCTTTCGCGTATTACCATTACAACCATGGGTGATGATCGCATCGTTGAGCAAATCACTAAACAAGTGAACAAGCTAGTAGATGTTCTTAAGATTATTGACTTAACCGAAATGGCACATATCGAGCGTGAGCTACTATTAGTGAAAGTTTTCGCCCAAGATGAAACCACCAGAGCAGCAGTAACGCGTGTTGCTGATGTATTCCAAGGCGCTATTTTAGATATGGGGCGCCACAGCTACACACTGCAGCTTGTAGCGAGCACAGAAAAGATAGAATCTTTCCTTGATACCCTGCGCCATGAATCAGACATTATTGAGGTTGTACGTTCAGGTGCGGTTGGCATTGGTCGTGGTGATAAAGCGTTAAAGGCATAAGCCTTTTTCGCTAGCGCGACAAAACTCCAGATACAAAAAAAGGGCTATAAGCCCTTTTTTCAAAAATTTGTAAGTTATCCTATTAAGGATTAACTTGGTCTTTAAGACCTTTACCCGCTTTAAAGCTTGGGATAGTTGCTGCTGCGATTTGGATTTCTGCACCAGTTTGTGGGTTACGGCCAGTACGCGCTGCACGCTCTTTTACTGAGAAAGTACCGAAACCAACTAATGCTACTGAGTTACCTTCTTTAAGAGAGCTAGTAACTGCGCCAGTGAATGCATCTAGTGCACGAGTTGCTGCCGCTTTTGAGATTTCTGCATCAGTAGCAATTTTTTCAACTAATTGAGCTTTATTCATTGTTAGATTCCTATTCGTTATTATTTTGCCTTCGCAAAACCTATCTTTATGCATTTTTGAGAAGTTAGCAACAGCAAATTGCTATTTTTACGTAATTTATTCAAAAATGACTACTATTTAACTATCAATCACAAGGTTAGTGACATCAGTATTAATAAAGACTTAATTTAACTTCCATCACAAAATTTTATGATAGCTAAACCATCATTCAATTTTCTCGATAACCAAGGTAACTTCCCCGACCTCAAAGCCAAACTTATCAATAGCGGTACGGTTTATCAAGCGTGATTGTGTTACCAAGTACATCCAATCATCGAAATTTACCACTAAAGTACTACCATCATATGGAAGCTCGACAGAATATGTCCAATGGAACACGCTTCCATTGCTCTCACCCTTTGCTTCGCCAATCACATCTGATGCTGTCCCTGTGATACTGCCATCATCATTAATGGTAATGTACCAAACACGGGTTTGCGTTTCGCCATCATCATAAACAAATTGCTCGTCAATCACTCCCTGATTGCCGTTCCAAGATGCTTGCATGTCAACTACCAGCTTACGTGTTAACTCGCCCTTGTGGTCTTGCACAACGCCGTAGGCTTTGAGCTCACCACTAAAAAACTGCTTAAAGTCAAACTTAGGCTCTGTTCCTTGATAATAATCAACATCTGGCGCAGAGCAGCTGGTAATTAACAGTACCATAGCGAAAATAAAGAGTGCTTTGAGCTTAATCATGTTTCCCTCCAATAAGCTGTTTACGAAGTGATGGTTCAGACGTGTCGGCGCTTAACCAAATTGCTAAGAAGTTGTCAGCGAATTTATTATCATCGATCTGACCTAGCTCTTTGTCATTAAAGTAAAAAGTACCGATCCCTTGCTCGTTGGTTTGAAACGACAACGAATCGTTTTTTTTGATATCAGGCCAAAGGGCTAATAATTGTTTATCGTAAACACCTACCATGTCATTGAGCTTTAAATGTTGCCATTGCTCGTTGGTTGCTTTGACGATATCTTTCGCATCGAAATCCCGCAAATAGGTGAGTGTAAGTTTGCTGGGGTGTTGGCCAAACTGATACGAACCCGATGGGGTCTCTAATTTAGCGTTATAAACATCCCAAAACAGATACTCCATTTTCGCTTGGCCCACCGTTTTAAAGCCATTTGCATATACGCCCGCACAGAACAGTAACGCAGCAAATAAACTTAAATTAAGTGACTGTTTCATCAAATAATCCTTAAAGTTGTGTTATCAAACACTACGAAAAACCACCTAAAACTGATCATTTAGCCGCTAAAAATCGCTTATTAATAGCGATTATCGCCATAAACATACTTGCCCACCCCAAACCATAAACCAGCCAAAATTGCCAAACAACGAGCTCAGTATTAAGCACTTCAAAGCGCATTCCAGCGTAGTAACTAGCAGGAGCAAATAACGCGCAAACACCCCAGGCAATATACCAAGGCAGCTTTTGTAGGAACTGCATCGAAGTATTAATGGTTAAAAGCAGTGCAGCCCAAAGTACAGCAAGCCATAAAGGAAAAGGGGTTACTTTAAAGGCAAGTAAGTTTAAGCTGCTGGCAAGCCATTCATAGCCCAGTGCGAGAGGCAAGCCACATAAGAGTAGCCAACTATCTTGCTCGCGTTGCTTTGATAGATAAATCATCAAAGCGACAACAACTAAAGCGGGTATCAGAGAATTATGCTCAAGGAGTAAGGCCATAAACCATACCCCTTGAAACAAAGCAAAATTAATAATCGAGCGCGATATCATCGCCAGAATGGCCAAAACGAGGTTTACGTGCAACTAAATGAACTGTACTGATAGCACGGGTTCTAAAAGCACCTTCACAGTAAGCTAAATAAAATAACCACAAACGATAGAATCGCTGGTCAAATTTCACTTTATCTATTTCAGGCCAGCTAGCGACAAAGCGCTCGCGCCAATCAGCCAGTGTTCTTGCATAGTGAACACCAATATCTTTTACACTATGCACAACCATGTCTGTTTGCTGTTTTATTTGCTTATTCATTTCGTCTAAGCAAGGCAAACAACCACCTGGGAAGATGTACTGCTGGATGAAATCGGAATTTTTAAGGTAATGGCTGTAACGCTGATCAGCTATGGTGATTGCTTGAATAAGCATTGCACCACTGTCTTTTAATAAAGACTGACATTTTGCAAAAAAGCCAGGCAAATATTCATGACCGACAGCTTCAATCATTTCGATTGATACAAGCTTATCGTACTTGCCCTCTAAGAGGCGGTAATCCTGCTTTAATAAAGTAATTTTATGCTCAAGGTTAAGCTCTTTAACCTTTTGTTCAACATAGGCATGTTGCTCATCAGAAATGGTGGTCGTCGTTACATGGCAATCAAAATGTGTTGCTGCATAAATCGCAAAGGCGCCCCACCCTGTGCCAATCTCAATCACCGAATCACCTGGTTGTAAATCAACCTGCTCACAAATCAATGCTAGTTTGTGCTCTTGGGCCTGTTCAAGGCTAGCTTGTTTTGAAGGGTAAACAGCACATGAATACAACATTTCGTCACTTAAAAATGCACTGTATAAGTCGTTACCTAAATCATAGTGCGCCGCAATGTTCTTTTTTGAACCGCTTGCTGAGTTTTTATTTTTAATGTGATTAACTCGGTGCGCAATACCACTTAAAAAGGCGAATTTTTTCTCGAATGCATCTAGCTGATCTTGGTTAAGGGCAAATATTTCAATAAGTTTAGTGAGGTTGTCACAATCCCAATAGCCAAGAATATATGCCTCACCAGCCCCCACACTGCCAGACAAAGCAAATGACTTATACATAGCAGCATCGTTTACCGTGACCGTAGCGTGTAAATCACTGGTTATGTCACCGAATTGCTCTTTTTGGTTACCCTCTTTGAGGGTAATGCAACCGACATTGATACTGTTGAATGCACCTATTACCAGTTTTTTATAAAGCTTTGTCATCCAGCCAGTCGTTTGGGCTTGTGTTAAATTTGATACTTTTTCCATCACATCACCTAGTTGAATTCTCTTGTTTGCCCGAGTGGCCAATAAATGGCACCCGTTTGCAAAACAACTTCAAAGCATGAAGGTAAATACCCTTAAAAATACTTAGCGTCATAGCCGGAAACTGTTTAAGCACAGTACTAACCTGCTCTTTCGTGAGAGGGTGCTTTTGCAAACGCAGGGTTGCATCAAACAAAAGAGTGTCGTCTTTTTTATTTTCAATATGAATCATGGTGTTATCAGAATTCATTCTAATATGCCAATGATAGTTCATATCTAAGTTCATGAAAGGTGATACGGAGAAAACCTTTTTAAAGTTCACTTTTTTTTCAAGGGGTACGACATAATAATGACGCTCATTCCAAGGCGTATTGCTCACTTCAGCAAGCATGTGAGTGAACTCGCCATTACCAGTTTGAAAGAAGAAAAAATTAACCGGGCTAAAATAAATTCCTAAGCAGCGCACCTGTCCGAGCATAAAAACATGGGTAAATTCATCGTCAATGCCAAGCTCTTTAATTTTATTAAGTGCACGCAGCTTGAGTGGCAGCTGCATATCGGTTTGATAATTAAAATAGTCGCTCTGATTAAATTTAAGCGCCTTAAAACCACTTAAGCCAAGCCAAGGATGAACACCATTAAGTTCATCAGGCTTAGCTAAATCGACCCACATCATATAAAGCGGGTATTTAAAGTGATGCTCTTTCACGGCAAAGCGCCTATGGCGAACATCTCCTACATAAATGGCGCTATTCAAACTCGACTCCGAGTTGCTTTGCCACATTTACAGCACTTCTTACACCGTCTTCGTGGAAGCCGTTGTACCAATAAGCACCGCAAAAATAGCTATTATTTTTACCGTCAATAAGAGACTTTTGCTGCTGTGCGGCAATCGACTGTTTATTAAATACCGGATGATGATAGGTAAACTCGCGTAAAATTTTATCTTTATTAATGCCATCAAGGTGGTTAAGCGTGACACAAAATTGCGTGTCGCTCTTAATGCCTTGCAAAATATTCATTTGATAAGTCACAACAGCAGCTTTGTCTGTGTTGTTATTTAACAGATAATTCCAGCTCGCCCATGCTGCTTTGCGTTTTGGTAGCAGTGTAGTATCAGTGTGTAGTACCACTGAATTAGCCGTATAAGGTATCGCTGAGAGAACGCTTTTTTCGTCTTCGCTAGGGTCTAATAACAGCTTTAAAGCTTGATCTGAGTGGCAAGCAAACACAACTTTGTCGAATGTTTCACTATGGCCATCATCAAAATGGACATGCACACTATCGTCTTTTCGAGATACCGAGCTAATATTACTATTTAAACGAATTTTATCAGCAAAACCTTGGATCATAGGTTTAATGTATTCGCGAGAGCCACCCGGAATAACATACCACTGCGGGCGATTAGTGATATCCAACAAACCGTGGTTATAAAAAAACTTAACAAAAAACTCTACGCCAACTTGCGCCATTTCTTTAATGCTTGTTGACCAAATAGCAGCGCCCATCGGCAAGATATAATGAAAACGAAAGAACTCGTTAAATTCATGCTCGTCTAAAAACTCGCCTAGAGTTTGATTTGCTTTATAATTTTTTTCAGCATGTAATGATTTACACACATCATTAAAGCGCACAATGTCTTTTAAAAGTTTCCAGAATTTAGGGCGAAAGATATTGCGCTTTTGTGCGAACAAACTCCAAAAAGTATGGCCGTTATATTCAAAGCCGGTTTGTTCGTTATGCACACTAAAGCTCATTTGCGTTTTCTGACGCTCAACGCCCAAGCGCTTAAGTAGTTTTTCAAAATATGGGTAAGTTCGGTCGTTAAAGACAATAAAGCCTGTATCAACAGCGTACTCAACGCCATCAACTTTTACGTCTATGGTTGCAGTATGGCCACCTATGTAGTCGTTTTTCTCAAATACGGTTACATCGTAGTGTTTATGCAATAGGTGCGCACAGCTTAAACCCGCTATGCCAGATCCAATAACAGCCACTTTTTTCAACGTGATAATCCTTTTGCAAGCTTCAGCCAAAGTGGCGTAGGAAGCATTCTTAAAAATTTTAAAATGAAGGTAAAACGGTGCGGAAAGTGCACTTCTTTGCGCCTTTTCGCGACCCCTTTATAAATATAATTTGCCGCTTTGTCTGCACTCACCGCCATTGGCATCGGGAAGTCATTTCTGTCTGTAAGCGGCGTTTTAACAAAACCTGGGTGAACTAAAGTGACATCGATATCTTTTAAATCAACCGCTAAGCTATTGGCTAAATAACTTACACCCGCTTTAGACGCACCATAAGCTTGGCTGCGCGGTAAGGGTAGATAAGTCACACTAGAGCTTACGATCACAAGCTGACCACCGGGCTTTATTTTTGGTAATAACGCCTCAAGGCAATAGCCCATACTGAGCAAGTTGGTCGTGATCACCCGCTCAAACAAACTGCTGTCAAAATTGCGAGCATCATCAATGTATTCACAATTGCCAGCATTTAGAATAACCCGGTCAAATTGTGTAAAAGCCACTGTGCTCGAACGAATATCTTTAAGATCGGTTGCGTCAAACTGGCAAGACTCTATATTTTGATGCTGGTTCAATTTAGCCAGCTTTTCTGTATTTCTACCGCATACAATGACCTGTTCATTATTGTCTGCATAAAGCGTTGCCAACGACTCGCCAATACCTGAGGTAGCACCTGTAATTAATGTCGTCATTATGCACTCGCTCTTTTATCGATGTATTTCACAGCCGAGCCAAGCACTGGAATATGCCTGTAGAGCATAGCACCTACATCAAAATAATCGCGATGATTAATTATCTTATCGCCAGTAAATTTTAAACGGCTATGACCCGCAACCGAAATTGCTTGGCCTTTATTAAGCTTTGGATGGCGGTAATGCATGGTCCAATAAATAAACGCGATGTCGTCTTTGCTCTGAATATTTTCAGTCACATAGCTGTCTTCGATAGCAAATTCACAAGAAACCACATTGGCATAGAGGTTTTTAAAATAGTCACGCAGCTCCCCAAGACCATTTACCGCATGCAAGGGATCTGCAAACTGAATATCTGGGTGATAAATTTCATCCAGTAACTGTAAATTGTCTTTATTGAGTGATTGATAAACATCAATAAACCTATCAAGGATCGCCTTGTCCATGTCACACCTTAAATGCGTTTAGCGCTCGCTCTCGCGCGGCTTTATGATCAACAATTGCTGGCCAATAACTGCTAGACCTACCCTGTTTCTCTAAGTAATCATGCGGAAAATGGATTTGTTTAGCAGGTATTTTTTCCAGCTCTGGTAAATATTTACGGATAAATTCACCATCTGGATCAAATCGCTCGCTTTGGGTGATAGGATTAAAAATTCGAAAATATGGTTGAGCATCACACCCCGTACTTGCAGCCCATTGCCAGCCACCGTTGTTAGATGCAAGGTCGCCGTCTATAAGATGCTGCATAAAAAAGCGTTCGCCTTTACGCCAATCAATTAATAAGTGCTTGGTTAAAAAGCTCGCGACCACCATGCGTAAACGGTTATGCATCCAGCCAGTTTGCAGTAGCTGCCTCATTGCAGCATCAACTAACGGGTAGCCTGTTTTACCTTCGCACCATGCTTTAAAGTCGCTGTCATCATCACGCCACTTCACGGCGTTGTATTTCTCATTAAAGTTATCGTATTTATTTAGGTTTGGATAAATCGCGATAAGATGGCGGTAAAATTCACGCCAAATCAACTCATTAACCCAACAAAATAAGTTACTTTTACTGCTGCGTAGTACATCTGGGTGGCGCTGTTGGATCAGTGCCAATAATTGATGAACGCTGATAATGCCAAGTGCTAAGTAAGGGCTTAAACCTGAGGTGCCTTTAATGCTTGGGATATCACGCTGGTCTTGATATGTTGCTAGCTTCTCTTCAATAAAGCGCGCGCAAACGTGGCTGAGCGTTTCATCATCGACAGGCCACTTTTCTGAGTTGCCGTCTGAGGCTAATAACTCACTTGGCTGCCACTCAATGGGTTCGAACATCTGTGGCGGCTCAGCAAAATAAAAGTGGGTGTCTTGATAAACTTTTAGCCATGCATTTTTAAATGGCGTGAATACTTTAAACATTTCGCCGCTTTGATTTTTGATGCTTCCCGGTGGCGCAATTACATCGCCGTCGTATGCGTAAAAAGCAATTCCTTGACTATCAGCGTGCTGTAAAAAGGCTTTATCTCGGTTTACTTCATTAAGCTCATATTCGTTGTTGGCGTATACATTTTTTACTTGATGTTGCTCGCAAAATGACGCTAACTTTTCAACACAACCGGCGTAATCAGCTGCATCAATAATATGTAATTCAATACCTTTGCTAGCTAAAAGCTCCCCCAAGAAGCTAAGCCTACGCTTTAATAAATCTAGCTGAATAGCAGCCACATCATGCTTTTGCCATTGCTTTTCAGTAATAAAAAATACCGCATGTTGGCAGCCATTTTCGATTGCCTGATACAAGGCGTCGTTATTAAAAAGGCGCAGATCGCGCCTAAACCAAAATAATGTATTCATTAAATTCCGTAGCGTAGTTTTAATTCGTTCGGATAGGGGTCAAGATACACTTGTTTAGCAAGATACTCGTTTGGGTGCACTTTTAGATGATGCTTAATTAACGTAAGTGGTACGTAAAGTGGCACTAACCCTTGGCGATATTCATCAATGGCATCACGCAGTTCTTGCTTTTCAACTTTAGAAAGTGATTTTTTAAAATAACCTTGCAAGTGCATTAATGTATTAGCGTTATTTTTACGTGAAGCTGGTTTTTTAAGGGCAGTCATTAACCCTAAAATATATTCATCAGCCAAAGTTTGGATATCTTCGCCATCAAAAGTGCCAAGTAGATTTCCTAAGCTACGGTAAGCTTCGTAATTATGAGCCATCAATAAGTACTTATATTGGGCATGAAACTGAGTCAATCTATGTACTGTGAGTGGTTGTTCGCTTAATGTTTGCCAGTGCTTGTAGGTATAAACACGCATTACAAAATTTTCGCGAAGGTGCATATCATTTAAACGACCGTTTTCTTCGCATGGTAGCAATGGGTTATGTGCCATAATTTGCTCAGCAAAAAAACCCACGCCTTCTGAGGTATTACCAGTACCCGCTTCGTTGTAGATTTTAATACGTTCCATACCGCAACTAGGGCTTTTTGCACAAAACACAAAGCCGCTTAATTCTGCAGTTTGTTCTGTCGCAACACGTTTACCGTATTCTGTTAATTTAGGGCCAACATCGCCAGTGCCATCTGGGCGGCACACTTTAATAGTATCGCCAACACGTACTTGACGAATAGTTGGTCGAGGGATTGGTAGCCCTACTGCTACTTCAGGACAAAACTTTTTATATTCAACATGGTTAGCCAACTCATCCATGCAAAAATTAGATTTTTTGTGGCCGCTGTCAAAGCGTACCTTGTCGCCTGCTAAGCAGGCGCTTAAACCAATTTTAATTGTCGATTGCTGCATATAAACTCTACTAATAGATAAGATTTCCAATTGGGTTCAGTAATTTACTAATACCTTTATTGAAGTGTAGGGCACTACTGACAACTGTAAAGCACAAGCACCCTTCAATCGTTTTTGGTGTGTGATTGTGACGACCATCTAACATCATAAAGTCACCTGGTACATAGTGTCCGTCTTCATCACTAAACTCCCCATCTAATAATAAAGTGAGCTCAAATCCAGTATGTGTGTGCTCAGGTATTTCACCACCCGCATCGATATGAAGCAGGCTTGCTCGTAATGGGCCATCCTCTAAATCAATACGAGAGCGGGCGAGTTTACCTATTTGCATAAAATTGCTGTGGCCAATGCGTGTAAGTGCTCTAGGTAAAGTGTAGGTTTTATCTTTAACATCAACCGACACCTGTTCTTGCTCGTACACTTCATCAATTGATTCATCAGCGGTGATGGCATCAAAAAGTGTTTTATCGAACATATCATCAAAGTCTGTAGCTGATTCAGTAAATACATTGTCAGCGTTTTTGGCTTCAAGCGCAGCGAGTTCTTTTTGACACACAGGGCACATTTCAACATGAATAGCGACTGCAACACTCAAAGTGGCAGGTAGATTACCTTCACAGAACTTGGCAAGTAATTCGTTGCTAGGATGGTGCTTAATCATGGTGATCTCCCATTTCATTGCGTAACTTCTGCAAGGCTAAGCGAAGACGAGATTTCACTGTGCCTACGGGAATATTTAAATGCTCAGCAAGCTGCTCTTGCGACATATCTTGAAAGTACACCCCGCGCACAACTTCACGTTGCGCAAGGGGTAATTTATCAAGGTATTGTTTAATCTGTTTATCTTCTAAGTGGTCACTAAATTCGTGCTGGCCCGGCTCGGCTTCATCAATCAATGGCCAAATATCTTCACTAATACATTCTTCTTTGCTGCTCTTCATTTTTCTTAGCATATCGAAAGAGGCATTACGCATTACTGTGTATACCCAAGTTGTCGCTGCACCTTTTTCTTTATGGTAAAGGTGTGCTTTACGCCAAACTGAGGTTAGTGTTTCTTGAACTAATTCCATCGCTTGTGCTTCAGAACCGAACTGCTTTATTCCAAAACGTTTAATTTTTGGTGAGAAATATTGGAAAAGTATTGCAAACGCACGTTTATCACGGTGCTCAGCAACAGCAAATAAAGCATCAGCAAGCTCTTTGCTTGGAGTATCTGGCATGGCAGAGTATTGACCTGTGTTAGGTTTACAACCTGTTTGAAGTTGTTGACTTACCATCTTTATGTCATCCAATTATTGTCGTTTAAAGTAATACGGCAAAAAGTTGATGTTAGATCACATTAATCAGTAAATTCGTTGTTGATTAGAGTATGGAGGAAACTTAGCAAGTTTTCAAAGTTAGATTTATAAGCAAGTTGTTGTTTTTTAAGTAACGATATAGGCAAAATTTCAAGCCAGCGGGCAACAACCCAAGCAAGGTTATCGAATTGTGGGGCTTTATATAGGCCTGCTAAATCCGGCTGATTTGCAAATACAGCACGAAGTGTGTCACTCAATAAAGTGTTTTCGTCATTAATTGGCGTGCTTACGTACCATGAAGGTGACGTAATTATTTCGATGTCAGCATGTCGAAGTTGCTGCTTATCCTGAAAAGCGTTATGCATAGACACTGCATACTCAGCATAAACATCAATTAACAATTGACCATTATCATCTTGATTGAAGTCGGTTATTTGCACTAAACAACCAATCTCGGGCAAGTTAAGATCTGTATCGTGTTGGTAAGTGCACAGCACAAAACCAGTGTTATCTTGTACAGCTTCTTTGACCATCGTTAAGTAACGCTGTTCAAAAATTCTTAGCTTGGTGAACCCTTCAGGTAAAATAAAAACCGGTAAAGGAAAAATCGCACGCTTCATAAAGTCTACTATTCTAAAACCACATGCCTTTAATTACGTGCGCTTTTAATCCGCCGATCAATATTTCATGAAATCTTAATATCTACTTTGTTCCTTAGAAGTTGAACCATTGTGCAACGTTACGAAATAATTCGATTGATGCATATGCACTGAGTAAACTCAAAACCGGTGCAACCATAAGTAAAAATAAGCTGATTTCACTACTCATTGTCTTGTTTCCTTACTGCTTGTTTGTTGCTTTAGGAGCTTGAGCAACTTTTAACTCTTCTTCTTTCGAAGCAATTGCATCTTCACTCATGTAAGTATCTAGTAACTTTTGAGCATCAAACTCAATGCTGTTCATTACGCTTTCCTTCAACTCGTTACTTGCTTGTTGAACATAGCTTTTAACAGATTGTGTAATTGTATTGCTGATATCTAATTCAAAGTCAGTAGCACTTGCTTGAGTTGACCCTAATACAAGTAACGCAGCAGTAGTTAATTTAAGTGAGTTATTCATAGTGGTATTCCTTGTCTCTTTAAGTAATTAGTCGTAATTACTTAATCAAAGGTTGTGCCACCCTGAAAATAAATTTTAAATCATTGATTTTTAATGGATTAAAAATTAATTTATTTTTTAAGCTTATTCAGCATTGGTTAATAAAACCAACCAATTTAAATGTTTTGACCAATATTTAGCGAAAAAATAAGCATTGCCAACTTCAGCGCACACTTGTACACTGAAACTGTTTTATTCACTCATTTTTAGTAGATAGATATGACAGAACAACTCCCTTATTCACGCCAAGAAGAACAACTTAACGTGCTTACTCACGGCATGGGAGTCCTATTTGCGGTATATGTACTGTGGGACTTAATTTCACAATCTAAAGTTGTGTCAGCTACGGTAAGTGCCATCGTGTACGGCTCAAGCCTACTGGTATTATTTTTAGCCTCGACCTTATATCACGCCAGTACCAGAGAGCGTATACGAGCCATTTATAAAAAATGTGACCACTGTGCAATTTACTTGCTTATTGCCGGTACCTATACGCCTTATTTGGTTATTTCGTTATCTGGGGCTTGGGCAATTGCTGCTTTGGTGTTTATTTGGACTTTAGCGCTTGGTGGTGTTGCATATAAATTACTGGTCAAAAACACGAATAAAAAGGTCTCTCTCGCTACCTATTTATTAATGGGTTGGTTTGCATTAGCACTTGTTTACCCACTTTATTTGAATCTCGATTTAAGCGCTTTATGGTGGCTGCTAGCTGGCGGGATTGCCTACAGTTTAGGCACTGTGTTTTACAGCGCTAAAACCCGCCATTACAGCCATGCAATTTGGCATGTGTTTGTGCTAGTTGGCTGTGTTTGTCACTACTTATCAATTAGCTTGTATGTTTATTAGTCCCATTGATGCAGGCGCATATTAATTTTAGCCTTATTAAAAGTAACACCTTCACTGAGTAGTTTTTGTCGTTGCTCAAGGTGTTTATTACTACCTTCTGGAAACGATATTTTACCTTGGCTATTAACCACCCGATGCCATGGAATGCTTGAGCCTTCGGGCATCACTTTTAATAACCGCCCCACCAACCTTGAGTTATTAGGGTATCCAGCAAGCTTTGCGACTTGCCCATAACTGGCAACTTTCCCCTCAGGAATGGCACAAATAATGGTATAAATTAAATCTTCTTTAGTTGCCTGCTGCACGACTCGACTCCAAATACTGTTTACTAACCTCGCTAAAATCCTGCCAAATAGCTCTTGCAACAGGGCCATGATGAACTGAGTGCTGTCTAAATACACGAATTTCTGCGCCAAACTGGTGTTCACGATCGATAATTTTAATTTGTTGTAATAAACCAGCATCGATTTCCGCTTGGCAATGCTGCAAACTGATCATTGCCCAGCCCGCACCAGAGAGCAAAAACGACTTAACACTGGTTATATCGTCAATTTTCATTAATGCAGAGCCTAGGGTATAAGAAAGCCTATCACTGTCAAAACTTAAGTCGCTTTCAAACATGGCCAAACACGGGTAATTTTGAATATCAGCAAAGCTGATTTCACTTGGCACTACATCAGGCGCGCTAACAATACCTATATCAAATTTACCAATCGGTAAACTTTCGAGATCCCCTGTTGCATGAAACAAATCAAACCAAGGGCCAATTCCTAAATCAGCCTGATGACTATTAACCTGCTCTAGAGATACAAAGCGCTTACCTGAAGAAATACTAAACTCAGTACTAGCAAAACGTTTAAAGGTTTGGCTGATCACTTGGTTATAACTGTTTTGATGGCAAAGTTGCTCGTAACAAATTTTATAATTGGCTTCATTACCTAGTGCCAGCTCTTTAGCAAGTGAGCTTAACTCACTGTTTGCATTAAGTAATTGCTTGGCCTCACGATAAAAAATACGGCCCTTCTCAGTTAAATGTAACCTGTATTGGCTTCGGTCTAGTAACTCAAACCCTAGCTCTGATTCTAGCTTCTTAATAGCTAACGTGAGCGCTGGTTGAGTCTTATGCAATTTAAGTGCGGCTTGGCTCAAACTAGAGCTTTGCACAATAGCATCTAGAATGATTAATTGATTTAAATTCATTAATGGCAAACTATATAAATAAAATTTATGCTGTTTCTAAAATTTAATAATTTTTATTTTATATCTTTGCAGCGTATCCTGCAGCAAATTTATGCTTTCTTATCTATGGAGAAGACAATGAGATTGGCAACCGCCACGTTAATGAGCAGCATGTTTTTGCTTCTTGCGGCATGTTCAGAGCAAGCACAGCAAGATGAAGCAGAGCCGGTAGTACGTCCTGTTAAACTTTTTAATATTGGTAATAATTCAGAGCAAAGCATTCGCAGCTTTCCTGCTGAAGTTGTTGCTAACCAAGGTTCTTATCTCGCTTTTAGAGTAAATGGTGAGTTACTTGAGTTCCCTGCTCTTGCGGGCCAACACGTTGAAAAAGGAGAGCTTTTAGCAAAACTGGATCCTGAAGATTTTCAACTGCAGTATGAAGAGCGTAAAGCACGTTTTGAACTTGCAGCGTCTCAACTTGAGCGTGTGCAAAAGCTTTTTAACCGCTCTATTGCTAGTCAATCTGAGTTAGACCAAGCCCTTGCCAATAAACAGGTTGCTGAGTCAGCGCTAAAAATTGCCAAAACCAACCTAGATAATAGTGAATTACGCGCGCCATTCGCAGGTACTGTGGCAAAGGTGTTTGTAAAAAACTTTGAAAACATTCAAGCAAAACAAAACATCCTTCGCCTTGAAACTCGCGATCTAATGGACGTGGTTATTCAAGTGCCTGAAAAGCTCATTGCACGTATCGATAAAGACGTACATTACCAACCTGAAGTTGTATTTGATGGTTACCCAAACAAGTCATATCAATTAACAGTTAAAGAGTTTGATACCCAAGCCGACCCAATTACTTTAACGTATAAAGTTGTGTTTTCATTACCTGTGCCAGAAGATTTTAATCTACTTGCCGGTATGACTGGCCGCGTTGATATAGACTTAAGCAAAATCACCAGTTCACAATCTCCTTATACATTACTGCCTGTTGAGGCGGTATTCTCAGAACCTACCGAGTCTGAAAACGACAACAGCTATGTGTGGCTTTATGACGAAAACACGGGTTTAGTGCACAAGCAAGCTGTTGAAGTTGGCCAATTACACCGTGATGGCATTGAAGTACTCTCAGGTATTAAAGAAGGCCAAATCGTTGTGGCTGCTGGTGTGCACTTTTTAGAAGAAGGCATGAAAGTGCGTCCATGGCAAAAAGAGCGAGGCTTATAATGAGCTTTGCTGCACTCGCTATTGAAAGAAAAGTCATTAGCTGGATGTTCGCGCTGTTTTTACTGATTGGTGGAACCGTCGCTTACTTTGGCTTAGGACAACTAGAAGATCCTGAATTCACCCTAAAAAAAGCCATGGTGATCACCCTTTATCCGGGCGCGTCACCACAGCAGGTTGAAGAAGAAGTCACCTTCCCTATTGAAAATGCAATTCAACAGCTACCGTATGTTGATTACGTAACCAGTATTTCATCACCAGGTAAGTCGCAAATTACCGTCGAGATGAAAAGCAATTATCGTAAACAAGACTTACGCCAAATATGGGATGAGTTGCGTCGTAAAATCAATGATCAAGCATCGTCGATGCCCTCTGGTGTTTATCCAAGCAAGATTATGGATGACTTTGGTGATGTATACGGAGTGATGTATGCAGTCACTGGTGATGGTTATTCTTACGATGAGCTTAAAGATTACGTTGATTATTTAAAACGTGAGCTTGTTTTGGTTGATGGCGTTAGTAAAGTAACCGTGGGTGGCGAGCAACAAGCACAAGTCATGGTTGAAATTTCAACCCGCAAACTTGCCCAATTAGGTATTTCGCCTAATCGAATTTATCAGCTTTTACAAACTCAAAATAGCGTGTCTAACGCGGGTAAAGTCCGCGTTGGCGACGAATCAATTCGCTTACACCCAACCGGTGAATTTAAAGACGTAAAAGAGCTCGAAAACCTACTAATTTCAAAACCAGGTGAAAATGAGCTTATTTACTTAGGTGATGTTGCTACCGTTTTTCGTGAGTATGCAGAAGTCCCTAACAATATTATTCGCTATAACCAGCAGCAAGCATTACTGGTAGGCGTATCGTTTAGCACAGGCGTTAACGTTGTTGATGTAGGTGCAAATATTGATGCCCATTTAGCGTCACTAGAATATCAACGACCACATGGTATGGAAATAAACAGCGTTTATAACCAACCTGCTGAAGTAGAAAAGTCAGTAAGTGGCTTTATTATCAGCCTACTTGAAGCCGTTGCTATTGTTATTATCGTGCTTTTAGTCTTCATGGGCTTTAAGAGCGGTGTATTGATCGGTGTAATACTCCTACTGACCGTACTAGGTACCTTCATTTTCATGAAGTTATTTGCCATTGATTTACAGCGGATCTCATTAGGTGCTTTAATCATAGCCTTAGGGATGCTGGTTGATAATGCCATTGTGGTTACCGAAGGCATATTGATTAACCTAAAACGCGGACAAACAAAACTGCAAGCGGCGACTAACATTGTAAATCAAACCAAGTGGCCATTACTGGGGGCTACGGTTATTGCTATCACTGCCTTTGCGCCGATTGGCTTGAGTTCAGATGCCAGTGGTGAGTTTGCTGGCAGCTTATTCTGGGTGTTGTTTATTTCATTGTTACTAAGCTGGATCACAGCCATTACTTTAACGCCTTTCTTCGCTGATTTAATGTTTAAACAAGCCACTGAAAAACAGCCGCATCACGATGATGACCCTTATCAAGGTGTTATTTTCAATGTTTATAAAGGCGTGTTGCATACAGCAATGCGGTACCGTAAAACTACGTTACTGCTGATGGTGGTCCTGCTTGTTAGCTCAGTTTATGGCTTTAAATTTATCAAGCAGTCGTTCTTCCCAGCATCGAATACCCCTATGTTTTATGTTGATTATTGGCATACGCAAGGCGCTGATATTCATACCACTATGGATGGTGTTGCTAAGCTTGAAAAATTTTTACAAGCCGACCCACTGGTTGAAGAAATAACCACAACGGTTGGTCAAGGTGCACCGCGTTTTATGCTGACTTACGCACCTGAAAAATCATACCCAGCCTATGGGCAATTGATTATTCGAGTAAAAGACCGCGAAGCTGTTACAACCATGATCAAAAAAGTACGCGATTACCAACACGAACATGTACTTGATGCTCAGCTTAAAGTTAAACGTATGGAAATTGGCCCATCAACAGATGCAAAAATTGAAGCGCGTTTTTCTGGTGCTGATCCTGTGGTACTTCGCCAATTAGCAAAAGAGGCAAAAGACATTCTGCATCAAGATGCGGGGGCATTTAATATTCGTGACGATTGGCGTGCTCGCTCGAAGTTAATTCGTCCGCAATTTAACGAGCAAAAAGCCCGTCGTTTAGGGGTTGCTAAATCTGACCTTGATCAACTGCTGTTAACTAGCTTATCGGGTAAACAAGTGGGCGTTTATAAAGACGGCACGCAAATGCTGCCTATTATTGCTCGCTCACCTGCTGAAGAGCGCTTAAACGTTGAAAGCTTGCGCGACTTACAAATTTACAGCCCAGTGTTAGGTGTATTTGTACCGGTGACACAAGTGGTTGATGATTTTGTTGTTGAGTGGGAAGACAGCTTGATCATGCGACGTGACCGTAAGCGCACCATCACTGTAATGGCCGACCACGATGTTATTGGTGATGAAACTCCAGCGAAGCTGTTTGCACGTGTTCGCAAAGACATAGAAGCTATTGAACTACCTCGTGGCTATGAATTGCAATGGGGCGGCGAATATGAGTCATCAACAGATGCGCAAAAAGCTATTTTCGGCTCATTACCTCTTGGTTACTTAGCTATGTTCGCTATAACTGTATTGCTGTTCAATTCAGTTAAAAAGCCTTTAGTGATTTGGGCAACAGTGCCACTAGCCATTGTAGGTGTATCAGCTGGTTTATTACTAATGAATGCAGCATTTAGCTTTATGGCATTGCTTGGCTTACTGAGCTTAAGCGGTATGCTCATTAAAAACGGCATTGTATTAGTCGATCAAATTAACCTTGAACTCGATAGCGGCAAAGACCCTTACAAAGCAGTGTTTGACTCTGGTGTAAGCCGTGTTCGCCCTGTAGCGATGGCTGCAATTACCACCATCTTAGGCATGATCCCACTGCTATTTGACGTGTTCTTCCAGTCAATGGCGGTAACCATTATGTTTGGCCTTGGTTTTGCGACAGTGCTGACACTAATTGTTGTGCCTGTGCTCTATACCATGCTGTTTAAGATCAAAGTACCAAAGCAGCGTCACGCTAATTAATACAGATTGACTCTCAACCAAAAGCCCTATCAGCAAACTGTTAGGGCTTTTCTTTATTACCTTTTATTTTAATAAGCAAAAAGGTAATAAAATCCGCCACAGCCAGCAAATAAAAATAAACAACACCAAAAATAAAAGCGCACTGGTTCTTGGTGCTTATGGATGGTGCTAATGCTCCCTGTATAACTTCTGCTACCTACACGTATTTTATTCGTTAGTAATCCCAACACCCCATAACCAACAAACAATAGAGATGCAATAAAGATAAATACATTCTGAAAGCTAGCCATTGATAACCCTGTTTATTAGTCGTGAAAATTGGTCAGCTATCAATTATTAACTTATTTATTATTCTCGGTAAAGTCGAATGCCGAGAGCTCGCCTGTGTCTAGCATAAGTATTTTGTTATTAAGGTGGGTGTCTAGTTACTTTTAAAGTGGATGTCCATTTATGGTGGTCTAGTTATGGTTGTGAATAAAGTGGGTGTCTATTTAACTTAATGGCACTGATTGTACTGCAAATGTCAGCAAGTGCTCATCAGTTCTACTGAGGTTAACTGTGCTTGATAGCTTTTTAAAGGTAACAAATGGGAAATGGAAAGACGCGCTTCTACTTATTTTTTATTCTCACACTCATCAAATAAATAGTAATTACGAAGATAAAAAAAGAGAAAACTCCAAGGTAAAACATTTCTTCACTCTCCATGAAAGCATTCATCGAAAAGACGCCAAAAATGACGGTAGAAATATAAAATAGCCAAATCGCAAGCCCACTTCTTTTCCTCGCAAATAACTTAAAATATATAAATCCCAAAAATGAGATTACAAGAAAAGTAAATAACATTTATTTTTTCACCTGATTCAAACCATCAACAACCTTTTAAAAAATGCTATACAAATAAAACCAGTTCAGCCTCTCCAAATATCAACACTAACTACCTAGAATTAGCACCAGCTTTATTAAATAAGTTAACCTATCAGTGAGAGTACCTTAGCAAGTATGCTCTTAGCTGCCAAAAGGTTTGTTTAAAGTGGGTGTCTGTTTAATGATTAACCTATCAGCTTGTGTGCTAACCTATTGCTGCTGATTTAATACTTGAAGGATTAAGATGTTTAGAAAAGTACTTTACTTATTGATTACAATATTCAGTGGTACTTTAAGCGCCAATGAAAATACATACTATCAGCATGAGTCTAATGTAGCTTTTCACGTTGCCGTTGAAAGTTTATCTGATGCTGTTTTAGCAATTGAAGGACAAAATGGATTGATATTTAACTCAAGATGGATTTTTGGGGAAATAGGCACACCAATCGCAGATATTTGTGAAGGGCAACAATCACCCGATTTAGAGCTCGGGTGTGATTCTGTTTCAACCACGACTGTTGAATCTCATTACGACTTTCCACAAAACAGTCAGATTGCTCTGTATTTTAGACCTAACTTGATTGTGAATGGATTCAAATTGATTGAAGCAAGCGTTAAAAATAATGAAGTAGCACAATTACTATTTGAAGATGACAATACGAAAGAGCTTTTCATTGTAAACAAACATCAACTTAACGACATTATCGCGAAAAAACTCACTAAAAAAGAGTTTCAACAGAAAATAGTCCGTCTTAAAGCTGATGCCATTAACCCTAATGAAGGCTAGGGTTGAAATCAGTATCATTTAGAACCCTGAAGGTAACTAATTAAAATAAATACTAGCCAGAGCTCTAATGCGCTGAGCTTACTTTTTCAAGCTTAATGTACCTGTACGTTTAGTACTGCTACGCTTCGTTTGATTTGGTTTTGATGAGTGTGAATTGCCAGCCTTTGATCTTGATTGACCTTGTTTGGCATCACTGCGTGCTTTTTTCACGTATTTAGAAAAGTCGCGCTTTTTTTCTTCTTCATTGCGTGGCTTTTGCTTAGCACGAGCTTGCGTTGGCTGTTTGTTTTCATCAATTGAGCGCTCTTCCGTTTTACCTGAGTCGGCAATTGAGTTATTGATCTCAGCCATTTCTTGTTCGGTTAAGTGACGCCACTGCCCTACCTTTAAACCCTTTAGGGTCACGTTCATAATTCGTGTGCGCTTTAGTGTCACCACTTCATAACCTAAATATTCACACATACGACGTATTTGGCGGTTTAAGCCTTGTGTTAGCACAATGGTAAATTGCTGTGGGCCAGTTTGCTTGACCTTACACTTTTTAGTAACGGTATCGAGGATAGGAATACCGTTTGCCATCTTATTCACGAACTGACGATTAAGCGGTTTATCAACGGTCACTACGTATTCTTTTTCATGATTATTACCAGCGCGAAGAATTTTATTAACGATGTCGCCTTCGTTAGTTAAGAAAATTAAGCCTTCTGAAGGTCTATCTAAGCGTCCGATTGGGAAAATACGCTCTGGGTAATTAACTGCTTTAACAATATTGCTTTTGATTTTTCGCTCAGTCGTACAAGTAATACCAACAGGTTTGTTATAGGCAATATAAACCAGCTTAGGCTTTGCTTTTAAAGGTTTGCCATCTATAAGTACATCATCGGCGTCACTAACTTTTACCCCCATTTCAGGCAAGTTGCCGTTAACAGTAACACGACCTTCTTCAATATATTTATCTGCCTCACGGCGTGAACAAAAACCTGTTTCACTGATAAATTTATTTAATCGCTTTAACTCTGTCATGGCACACTTCTGTCTGGATTTTAAAGCCGCTAGTTTATACCAGAAGCCTTTACCAAGCTAGGTAGAATCTAGGCTCTTTGACTACACTTTTAGTGTAGTGCTGCGTTTTTGGGCTTTTCGCTCAATAAACTATGTAGTGTATCAAAATCGAATGCGTATTCAGTGCTTTTGCTGTTTTGCAGTAAGAAGGTTTCAAAAGGGATAACCGACCAATCTTCGATGTTTCTTAGCCAGCTGTAACTTTGAATATTGTGCTGTGTGATCACCCCAAGCTGAAATTTAATCGCATCGTGATTATGCCAATAAGGGTTACCATTATGATGATCGACCACGCTAATTAGTGCCCACGCTCCCATCATAAAATGCCCGCCAACACTGGCCGTAAGTTTTTGCTGTTCTATTAAATCTAAATTATCATCAAGCCAATCAATGCCACCAATAAAATAGGCTCTATCTGTTTCACCTTTTACTGCTTCAAGGGCACCTTGTGCCATTAAATCAGAGGCGCACCAAATCACATTTGTATCTGGGTGTCGTTGTAATAATCGGCTCACTTTATTCGCGGCCTCCTGCTTACTCCAATTTGCATACACAACTTGCTCAAGCTCAACATCTTGTTTTCGTAAATAATGAACAAGGCCGTCACTACGGGTGTCAGATTCAGTGCCATAATGACCATTAATCGCAACGAAGTGAGGCGTTTGCTTTGTATTTATTGCCTCATCAAGTAAGGCTTTACCAAGTTGTTCACCCGCTTTGAAGTTATCGTGAAATACTTCACCTAACCAATACTTAAAGCGCTGACGGGGTTTACCCACTTCATCTCTCTCTACGCCAACAATCGTTTCTTCGAGAGTGATAAAATTCACTTTGTGTTGTTCAAGCAAGCTCATTGACTGCTCTGCGCCGCCTGGGTAATTGATTAAAATTGCGTAATCAGGTTTAGGGTTATATTGCAGGTATTGTTTTAGCTCGGCTAATTGAATGTGGCGATTTCCACCACCATAAATTGTTGTGAGGGAAACATTATTTTGCTTGGCAGCAACCTGCATCACATCAGTCACTTTTTGCCAAAATACATCGCTTTTAACTGAGGGATTAACTAACAGCACAGAGAGTTGCTCGCCAGCATAAAGTGGTGAACAGCAAAGCAATGTAAAAACCAACAAGCAAACTCGCATTACCACTCCGCTTTGTTTTTCTTTGATTGTAGTATACGAGGAATTATCTAGACAATTTCCGCCAAATTAATTCACACGGACCATGTGTAAAGTACTGACTATACACTTTACAAAAAAACAATTGAAAAACAAGCACAACAGCAATAACCAACCAATAATCTATGCGATCAAAATTAAGTGCTGCGCTTGGGTATACGACTTTAAAAAACAGGATAAAAATCACTGTTTGCATTAGATAAAGCGTTAATGACATGCGACCAGCTTGCTGTAGCAGCAACCAGTTACTGGGGGAATTTTTAACTATTTTCACAATGATGTGGCAATAACAAATGGCCATAGCTAAAGCAGCCAGCCAATTAATCGGTTCAGCTATCGCGTACATGAATACACTTTGGTCAGGCTCTATCATCAACCTTAGAGCCGTAAAACTTATCGCTGCAACAGTAATCAACTTAAGCTGAGAGTGTGTTAAACCTTTAACAAATACCCCTTGTTTATATAAATAAACGCCCACCAGCATTAACCCTGCAGCCATCCACATAGTGATAAGCGGCACAGCAATAAGCATTATTATAAAAATCAGAAAGTTACTGACGAATCCTGCAAAATAAGAAGAATAAGCCGCGTCATACGCCATTAAAAAACTCTCAGAGCTTCTCGTTACAGGGCTAAACTCTGGCTCTACAAAGGCAAGTAAAAATGAAATAAAGGCACCGAGAACTAAGAACAACATGCCCATACGCAGTATTTTTTCGTTATCTTGCTGGCTAAATTTAAGGGTTAACCAGCCTGCACAAGCATAAATAAACAAAATATCGCCAGCCCACAATAAAAAGCCATGGGCAAGGCCAATACAAGCCAAAACTTTTAGTCGCTTATGTTGCTTCTCGACGCTTTGCCAAAGCTGCCATTGAATAACTAAAGACGCACCAAATAACAAGCAAAAAAGGCTTCTAAAACGCCCATCAATAAACACAGTATTTATGGTGTGAATGAGTGAATCTGAAAATGGTGGCGTAGCACTTGGGGTATAATCGTACTCAAACACAGCAAAGGTGTAGATGTTCATAAACATCAAGCCGAGTACCGCAATACCCCGTAAAACATCCATATTTATATTGCGCATAAATCCCTTATAGGTTTTGCCTGCAGCTATCGCTCCAATTTACTGCATTTTCGTATATCTTGGGAAGGTCAGCACTTTCAATACTTAAATAGGCAACAGCCTGTTCAAGCGCCCACCAACTGCCAGTTTCGTACGCTTTGACAGTCTCTAGTATGTAGTAGAGAATATTTTTTTCTTGCATGAGAGCGGCATGAATTTCGTCAGGAAACGGCAATCGATCCAATAGCTTTTCCATTGGCTGATCTAATATGGCATCGAGCAACGAAAACAGTCCCGTTAAAAATGCCTCACCAGTTTGTTGCTTAGCAACACGCTGCGCTATTAATTCGCAAAAGCGCGCTCTAACAACACAAAGCCGAGTAAGCTCGGCTGGTTTTGACTGGGCACTGTGGGCAGTAATAATTAGGCTTACAAACTTTTTCAGTCGTTCATGTCCTAAATATACAAGCGCTTGTTTTAGAGAGCCAATTTTACTTTTGATAGGAAACACGCCGCTATTGATTAAGCGTAGCAATTTATAAGCAAGTGCGGTATCTAACGAGAACAAACCTGCAATTTCGCTAATGTTTGGATCTGGGCGCATGACTTCAGCATAAATTGATAATACCAGCGCGTAGTTGTAATCAATATCGCGATGCTGAATCATTTTGGGTTTAGCAAAGAAATAACCTTGAAAGAAATCAAAGCCCATTTTATAGGCTTTGTCGTAATCATCGGCTGTTTCAAGCTTTTCAGCCAAAAGCTTTATTTTTTTATGTTTCTTAAGCTTATTTACAACAGGGGCAATTTCTTCAAAGGGTGTTTGCTGAACATCAAACTTGATAAGACGAATAAGTTTTAAAAAGCGATCCCACTCAGGTTGGTAGACAAAATCATCCAGTGCCAACTTATAGTTGTTGTGAAAAAGCTCGCGACAATATTCGTAATTTTCGTCGGTAGGTTCCATAGTTTCGAGTAACTCAATCACTACATCTTGAGTTGGCAAAAACGCGCAAAGGTCCAGCTTCAAAGACTCTGGACCTATATTAATTAATGCTTTTTTGCCCGACGTAATATGACGGGTACCTAAATTGAGCTGGTTTTCCATAATCAGCCGAGCCGTTGCCGTACTCTCTGACACATCAGGAAAACTATTTTTTAAACTATCTCTAAATAGTAGCTCATAGGCGACAACTTGTTGACGACGATTAAAGACCGCTTGCCTAGCAACAAATACAGCCACTTTACCTACTTTTTATATTTTATCTCACACTAAGTAATTAATAGCTGAAATTGACAAAAAAGTCACTTAATTACCATGAATCACGCATTTTTTATTGATATAAGCCTGATAAATAGCCTTCTGCAACGGATTGCCACGTAAAACGGGCATTTTTAGCCTGTTCACATATTGCACACCATTGTTCTGGTTGTGATTTTTTAAGCTCAAGCGCATCGCTAAAACTAGTAACAAGTTCGTAGCTTTGTGATGCTAAACTCTCACCTTGGAAACTAAAACCACTCACATGATGTTCTACCGTATCACGCAAACCGCCAACACCATGGACTAAACACGGCTGTCCTGCTCGCATGGCTAACATCTGGCTGATACCACATGGCTCAAATGAACTTGGCATTAAAAATAAATCGCCTAAGTGATACATGTATTCGCCAACAAAATGTGCGTATCCTTTTAAAAATAGCAGGTTTTCTTGGCGAGCCATAACCGATGTCATAATTTGCTCAAGTTCAGCATCTCCTGAGCCTAAAATAATCATATAACCGTTATATTGTTTTAAGCGCTGACACAGCTCATCTAACACCAGTCCTTTATCATAAGGCTGGCGAAGTAATAGTGCTTTTTGGTCCGTTAAACGACCCACACTGGTTACTAGTGGCCCAGAAAACGGCTGAGTTTTAAATTTAAGTAAGCGTTGATGCGCTATGTAATAGCTTGAATCTAAAACCGGACTTTTTGCCATCCATTGAAATAATGCATTTTCGGCATGTTGATAAAGACTCGCTAAGCTAATGTCCTCAAGCTTCATTCCAGGGTATTCGCAACCATTAAGAATGCCAACTACGCGGCCTTGTTCATAAGCAGCTTGCAAGTCAGCTTCAAGCCCCTCACCACCAAAGAAGCCTTTTTCTGCATCACTTGAGCGCAGTACTTCTTGGCAATAAGTTGGCGAAACAAGATGTACTTTATCCACCAGATTAATTGCGCTGCGCATTGGGTTAAAACAATCAAAATAACGCGGATCACATAACCGTTCGCCGTTATAACCTAAGCCAGGAAACCAGGCTTCTAGGCTTGAACTATCGCCTTTGAAAGGACGTATCCCTTGCAAGGCAAGGTTATGTACTGTGTAAGCTAAAAATAAGTGCGATAGATTTTTATAGCGACTATCTGTTTTAAGTAATAGAGCAACACAAGCACTGTGCCAATCATGTAAATGCACAACATCCGGCGTGCGGATAAGCCCTTGTAATAAAGCTTCGCAAACGGCAGCATTAAAAAGAGCAAACTTACTTGCATCGGTTGCAAAGGGGCGGCCTGGTTCATCATTACAATAAACAGCACCATTATGGCGACTAAATTCCCAATGAGATATAAGCAGTTGCGTTACACCTTCATCACTTTGAGCTAGCTTCCACACATCCAGTTTTTGCATTTGACCTGCAAATGGCACATGTACTACACCTATGTGATGACGCTCTAAATAATCAAAGCCATAATCAGGGATCACCACATCAACAGTAAGGCCTTTTTCTACTAACGCTTTAGGACAATCTCTAACAACATCCGCTACACCACCGACTTTTGCATTCGGTAATGCATCATTCTCTGCAGCTACCATCAATACATGCATGCTTTGCAGTACTCCATAAAACTGTTATACCAATCAGCAATAATACTTAATTAAGCGAATTGGTATTATTCAAATATAAATAAGGGAGGGACATGCCCTCCCTTTTTCATTTAACGCGATTGCTTAAGCAAGTCGTTTATTATCTTGTTCTTGTTGTTTTAACTTTTTTGCAAGTTCATTCAACATATCACGAGTTACCAACACAATCCCTTTTTTCGAGACTCTAAAACCATTTTCTTTGTCAGCTTTGTGATCGTAGCCAATTTCTAGGCCTGCTGGGATCTCACAATTACGGTCAATAATAGCACGCCTAATTCGGCAATTTCGCTGTATTTTCGCACCAGGTAAAATCACAGACTCTTCAATTTCACAGAATGAGTGAACATATACATTCGAGAACAGCAGTGACTTTTTAACTTTAGAGCCAGAGATAATACAGCCACCCGAAACTGTTGAATCAACAGCCATTCCACGTCTGTCATCATCATCAAAAATAAACTTAGCAGGTGGTAACTGCTCCTGATAAGTCCAGATTGGCCATTTTGGATCATAAAGGTCAAGCTGAGGCTCTGGCATTACCAGCTCCATGTTAGCTTCCCAGAATGAATCAAGCGTACCCACATCGCGCCAGTATGGTTGACCATCTGTGTTAGAGTCTCTAAACGGATATGCAAACACGTTATGCTCTTCGATGATAGCTGGGATGATATCGTGACCGAAATCACGGCCTGAGCCTTCCGTTTCTGCGTCTTTTTTCAATTGTTCAAATAAGAACTCAGTATTGAAAATATAGTTACCCATTGATGCTAAGCAGGTTCCTGGTTTACCCGGTACAGACGTTGGCTCAGCAGGCTTTTCATCAAAACGACGGACACGATTGCTTTCATCAACCGTCATTACACCAAATGTATCTGCAGCTTCTTCGCAAGGTACTTCAATACAACAAACCGTCATATCAGCACCTGTCTCAACATGTTTTGCCAACAAACCGCCGTAGTCCATACAATATACGTGGTCACCAGAGAGGATCATGACATACTTAGGCAGTTCATGACGGATGATATCCATATTTTGGAATACCGCATCAGCTGTACCGCAATACCACTCGTCACCATATCGCTGAGATGCAGGTAAAATCTCTACAGATTCACCCAGTTCTTTCTTAAAGTGACCCCATGCACGGTTTACGTGACGAATTAACGAGTGCGACTTATATTGAGTAGCAATACCAACTCGACGAATACCTGAATTAATACAATTCGACAATGGAAAGTCGATTATTCGGTGTTTACCACCAAAATAGACTGCTGGTTTAGCACGCCAGTCTGTTAATTCATGTAAACGTGAGCCACGTCCACCGGCAAGAATTAGGGCATACGTTTCTCTGGTTAAACTACTTATGTATCGGTTTGCATAACTTGGCATAACTCTCTCCGTCTTAAGCTAGCTGCTTTTCTTCTGTGTGTTTTGCTGTGCACTAGTGTCCAGTAATGGCTCCAAATGCCAGATATCTTCACTGTATTGACTAATGGTTCTATCGCTCGAAAACATGCCACTGGCTGCAGTATTCAAAATACTCATTTTGGTCCAGTGAGCTGTGTCTAAGTAGGCTTGTTCAACTTGCTCTTGCGCTTCGACGAAGCTGGCAAAATCATGAGCGACTAACCATGGATCGTGCGGGCTCTTAATCGCCGCAATAATGTCGTCAAATAAATTAGGCTCAAACAAATTGAAGTGACCGCTCTCGAGTAATTGCATTACTTTATAGAGGCTGTCAGTTTGGTGAATAATCTGCTCAGGATTATAGTGCGCTTTGATATCATCAATTTGCTCTGCACGTGCACCAAATAAGAAGAAGTTGTCAGCACCCACAGCATCACGAATTTCGATGTTAGCGCCATCTAACGTACCTATAGTCAATGCGCCGTTCATCATGAACTTCATGTTACCTGTGCCTGATGCTTCTTTACCTGCTGTAGAAATTTGTTCAGATAAATCCGTCGCTGGGCAAATAGTTTCCATTGCTGTCACGTTGTAATTAGGTAAAAAAGCAACTCTTAAATACGGCTTAGCAAGCGGATCTTTGTTGATCACTTCTGCTACGTTATTAATTAATTTAATAATTTTCTTCGCCATGTAGTAACCTGGTGCAGCTTTGCCGCCCAATAGCACACAACGAGGAACAATGTTTGCTGTATCGCCTTGGCGAATACGGTCGTAAAGGTGAATAACGTGCAATACGTTTAAGAGCTGACGCTTATATTCGTGAATACGTTTCACTTGCACGTCAAACATCATTTCGGCATCAAACTCTACGCCACAGCGGTTTTTCACTAACTCAACAAGGCGTTGCTTATTGCTGTGTTTTACAGCTTGCCATTGTTTATGGAATTTAGGGTCGTCATATAAACGACGTACCTGACTAACTTTACTAAAGTCTGCAACCCACTCATCACCAATATATTGATTAAGCAGTTTAGCCAGCTCAGGATTACAATGTGCTAACCAACGACGAGGTGTTACACCATTGGTTTTGTTGTTAAACTTCTCTGGCCATAGCTGATAAAACTCATTGAATAGACCAGCTTTAAGTAGCTCAGTGTGAAGTGCAGCCACACCATTCACCGAATAGCTACCAACAATCGCTAAATATGCCATGCGAATTTGTGGCTCAGGGCCTTCTTCGATAAGCGACAGCGCACGTTGTTTTTCAACATCACCTGGCCATGCTAACGCCACTTCAGCGAGGAAACGTGCATTGATTTCGTAGATAATTTCTAAAATACGCGGTAATAATCGAGCAAATAAAGATACTGACCACTTCTCTAATGCTTCAGGAAGTAAAGTGTGGTTTGTATAGGCCATGGTCTTAGTCGTGATAGACCAAGCTTCTTGCCAATCTAGCTCATACTCATCAACCAAAATACGCATAAGCTCAGCGACAGCAATACTTGGATGTGTATCGTTTAATTGAAAAACTTGGTAATCAGCAAAATCAGAGAAGTCTTCGCCATGATTGCTAACCCAAGTGTCAATAATGTCTTGTAAGCTCGCTGATGATAAGAAGTACTGCTGACGTAAACGCAGTTCTTTACCGTTCTCACTGCTGTCATTCGGATAAAGAACCATGGTAATTTGTTCAGCTAAGTTTTTACGCGCTACTGCTTCTGAGTAACTACCCGCATTGAACTCGCTCAAATCAAATTCGTCTGTGGCTTCTGATTTCCATAAACGTAAGGTATTTACAATATCATTCTTGTAACCCGGAATTGGCACATCATAAGGCACAGCTAAAACATCATGAGAATCTAGCCATTGACGGTGCTCACGACCATATTTATCAGTATAACTTTCAACATGACCAAAGAATTTTACGCGCTTTGATTGCTCAGGTGCACTTAGTTCCCACGGGTGTCCTTCACGTAACCAGTTATCTGGTTGTTCAATCTGATTACCATTTTCAATAGCTTGATTAAACATGCCGTATTCATAACGAATACCATAGCCTACCACTGGCAATGCAAGGCTTGCACAGCTATCTAAGAAACATGCAGCTAAGCGTCCTAAGCCACCATTACCAAGGCCTGCATCATGCTCAGCCTCAGCAACTTGCTCAAGCTCTGTGCAGTATTCTTGTAACGCTTTAGCGACTTGCTCATCTAAGTCTAAGTTCAAAATCGCATTACCAAGAGCACGCCCCATTAAAAACTCGAGTGATAAGTAAGCTGTTTTACGGCGTTTTTGTTCATGGATTTGCTGTTTGGTCACACGGCAACGAGCAACTAATCGGTCACGAATAGTTAATGCTAATGCATGGTATAAATACAGCTGTGATTTACCTACTTTGTCACGCCCAAGGGTGTAATAAAAATGGCGTGATAAGTCATCATCTAGTGTACTTTCATCAACTGTAGGCGCATCCTGCCAGCCCTTTACAATACATACTTGATCGGCATTTTTAGCCATGATTTAGATCCTCTGAATTGGCGGTAAAAACCCAGCTGCTCATTGCAGCAATCTGGTGTTCCTTATCAACAAATTGTGCTGACATAGGATGAATGCTGGTCAGTGCTAACTGCCACTTTCCTTTATCTAAACTAGGAAGTTGGCAAGTTACCGGCTCTGATCCTGCATTTAATATGATCAATAAAGCTTGATTTGTATGCTTGTCGGTCAGGCTGTATATCAAAACTTGGCGATCACCTTGATGCCAATCGTCTTGTTGCATATTGGAGCCTGATTCGGTGAACCACGCGACTTCATAACGTGGGTCATTATCGTGAACAAAAAAGCGGTGTTTAAAAATGCTGAACTGCTTACGAATGCGCAGTACATCGTCAATAAATCGAGTTAGGGGATGACTGAATTGAGAGTCTTTCCATGCAAGCCAGCTTGTACGATTGTTTTGACAATAGGCGTTGTTGTTACCGCCTTGTGAGTGTGCCATTTCGCTTCCTAATGAAAGCATAGGCACGCCTTTAGAAAGTAACAAAGTTAACAGCATATTTTTTTGTTGCTGTAAGCGTAATTTGCTCACTTGTGGATCGTTGGTAAACCCTTCGACACCACAATTGAATGAGTGATTGCCACTGTGGCCATCACGATTTTGCTCACCATTGGCTTCGTTGTGTTTATGCTCGTAGCTGACTAAATCAGCAAGCGTGAAGCCATCATGGCTGGTGATAAAGTTAATACTGTTAAGTGGCCCACGTAGGTTATGCTCAAACAAGTCAAACGAACCATGTAAACGTTTTGCAAGCTCGCCAATTACGCCCTGCTCTTGTTTCCAAAAGCGTCTTATCGTATCGCGATACTTATCATTCCATTCACGCCAAGGCGCAGGAAAAGCCCCTAATTGGTATCCACCTGGGCCAATATCCCACGGCTCTGCAATCAGTTTAACTTGGCTTAGTACTGGGTCTTGATTAATCGCTTGGAAAAACGCATGCGCCTGATTAAAACCATTCGGGTTACGCGCTAAAATGGTTGCTAAGTCAAAACGAAAGCCATCGACCCCCATCACTTCAACCCAATAACGCAAGCTATCAAGTACCAACTGTAAAGAGCGAGGCGAATCAATATTTACGGTGTTACCACAGCCGGTATCATTAATATAATGCTGGGGTTTATCAGCAACGGTGCGGTAGTAACCTAGATTGTCTAAGCCACGTAGCGACAAGATAGGTCCATCTGTGCCCGCCTCTGCAGTGTGGTTATAAACCACATCGAGTATTACTTCGATATCTGCTTTGTGAAGCGCCGCCACCATTTCTTGAAACTCGCTAATATCATCATTAACCAGATACTCTTTATGCGGTGTAAAGAAATTAAGGGTGTTGTAGCCCCAGTAGTTTTGTAAGCCTTTGGCTGTTAAAAACTGCTCACTGATAAAAGCATGAACGGGTAATAACTCTAAGCAAGTCACACCAATAGTACGTAAATGTTCTATAAAACTAGGGTGGCTTAAACCTAAAAATTTACCTTGTAACGGTTTTGGGATCTCAGGGTGGCGGCAGGTTGCACCAACCACATGACACTCATAAATAACCGTTTTTCCCCAGCAATGATTGGGTTTTTTACCTGTGTAAGGTGCCAGTTCACGGACTCGTGATTTCGGCATATCAATGGCATTATTAACCTGACTTAACTTTCCAACAGGCATTTGCCCATAGTGACGTTCACTCCAGGTAAACTCACCATATAAATCTCGGGCATACGGGTCTAACAGCAATTTGTGATTATTAAAAAATAGTCCTTTTTCGGGAGCGTACTCACCATCAGCGCGAAAGCCATACAAGGCGCCACTTTTCAAAGGGCTCACTTTTAGTGTCCAGATACCACCTTCGTTCATATGCATCGCAAGGGTAAGAATTTCTGAATGACCGCTGCTATCAAATAAGCACAGAGACATATGTTGTGCTTGTGGTGCGTACACTGCAAAGTTTACGCCCTCACCAACAACAGACGCCCCTAAAGGCGAGCTCACACCGACTTCTAGTTCGACACTATGACTCATCGCTCACCTTCTTAAGGTAAATTGTCGCAAGGCCAGGCAAAGAAACACTAATACTTTGATTAAAGCCATGACTTTCTTTCGCTTGGCTTACAATTATTTGCTCTGCATGATTAGTTGCTTCAACGCCGGAACCAAAATAATCCTCTTTGTCGGTATTCAAAATAACTTGATAGGTACCAGCTTTTGGCACACCAATCACGTAGTCGTGATACACCTGCGGCGTTAAATTACAGATCACCACCACAAAATCTTCAGCTTTTTTTGCATAGCGAATAAAGCTAAACATACTTTGCTCAGCATTATTGCTATCAAGCCACGCAAAACCCGCAGGGCTTGTATCCTGCTCGTATAAAGCTGGCGTGCTAGTGTATACAGCATTTAAATCTTTAATCGTTTGCTGCATGCCTCTGTGGCTAATATGTTCAAGTAAATGCCAATCAAGCGATTGGTCGTGATTCCACTCTTTTCGCTGGGCGATTTCTGCACCCATAAACAATAATTTTTTACCTGGATGCGCCCACATAAAGGCATAGTATGCACGTAAATTTGCAAACTTTTGCCAGTCGTCCCCTGGCATTTTTTCAATTAATGAGCCTTTACCATGCACCACTTCATCGTGGCTAAGCGGTAGAATGTAATTCTCACTGTAGGCGTAAACCATCGAAAACGTCATTTCATGGTGGTGATGCGAACGGTAAATGGAATCGCGCTGCATATAATGCAAACTGTCGTTCATCCAGCCCATGTTCCACTTATAACCAAAACCTAAACCATCATGGTCAACTTGGCGCGTAACACCCGGCCATGCTGTTGACTCTTCAGCCACCATCATAATGCCCGGATTTTTTGCATAGCAGCGCATATTGACTTGTTTTAAGCACTCAATGGCGCCTAAGTTTTCTCTGCCACCGTATTGATTGGCAACCCACTGCCCTTCTTCACGGCTATAGTCTAGATAAAGCATTGAGGCAACCGCATCAACGCGTAAACCATCAATGCCAAATTCATGCAGCCAATACATTGCATTCGCAATTAGGAAGCTACGAACCTCTGCGCGATCATAATTGTAGATATAGGTATTCCAATCAGGGTGAAAACCTTGCCTAATATCAGCATGTTCGTATAGATGGGTGCCATCAAAACGATGTAAACCATGAGGATCACTTGGGAAATGACCTGGTACCCAGTCAAGAATAAGGCCAATATCGGCTTCGTGACATTGCACGACGAAGTAAACAAAATCTTCAAAGCTGCCATAGCGACTGGTCGGGGCAAACAATCCAACAGGTTGATAACCCCAAGAACCATCAAATGGGTACTCGCTGATTGGCATTAATTGTAGATGCGTAAAACCGAGCTCTTTTGTGTAAGGAATAAGATTATCAGCAAGTTCACGCCATGTGAGGTAGCGCTCGCCATCATCTCGTCTTTGCCAAGAACCCGCATGCACTTCATAAATACTAACAGGCGCATCAATACTGTTTCGTTTTGCACGATTTGCTAACGCCTTTTCAGAAAGCTGAATACCTGTTTTTAGCTTTTGTAGTACTGACGCCGTACCCGGTGCTTGTTGCATCTTAAACGCAAATGGATCGGCTTTATCAAGCACTTCTCCTGTTAGAGTGGTGATAGCAAATTTATAGCATTGATGCTCTTTAAGCCCAGGAATAAATAACTCCCATACCCCACTGGCAGGATGAAAACGCATAAAATGGCGATTACGCTGCCAATAGTTAAATTCACCAATAACCGATACACTGCTAGCATTTGGTGCCCACACTGTAAAACGAACACCATCAACGCCTTGTTGAGTCACAAAATGTGCACCAAAATGTTGATACGCATGCTCTAAACTGCCTTCATTAAACAGATACATTGCCTGTTCATCTAAGCTGCTTTCAAAGCTGTACTCATCATATTGTTGATGAGCAAACTCATTGCTATAACTAACATCTAGCTGGTAGTCAGGCTTAGTTTTTGATTTGATATTTGCGATAAATAAATGACTATCACCTTGTTGCTGCGCAACGACTTTTTCTGTGCCAAGCAGAATCGAAACACTGCTTGCGCCAGGCAAAAAGCAACGAATTTCATAGCTTGTAGGGCCACTTTTATGCGCCCCAAGAAAGCTGAAAGGATCTCTAAAACAACCACTGGCTAATGCATCGATTTGTTTTTGATAAATAACAGGTTGTGCACTTTGCTCTTGACGAACACGACTTCGCATTATTGATTCCTTATCGAAATTAAATTGGCTAAGAATGACTGTTGCGCTTCGATAATCTGCGCCGCTGGACGCGACAATAAACGCCGCCAATTTGGGTACTCTTTATCAGTACCGGGGATATTTACAGGCAGTATTTGCTGATCTAAGTCATCTATTTGAATAGTAAATAGCTTTGCTGGTGCTGCCGCTAATGAGGATGCCAACGCTTCATAAACCGTAAAGGCATCTGTTTCTAACGATAAATGCTGATTTGACTCTCGTGCTATAAAATTAAGCATACGATGCTTTTCAATGTTTCTCGCATCGAATTGAGCCCGAGTTTGCTCATCATCAAGCAAACCATATTGTTGTTTAATCGTAATATCATGGCCAATCCACCAGCCTTTGAATGGTGGTACGTCATGGTTGGCTATCATTAAAAGACTATGAGGAGCAAAATGCTCAGCCGCTAAAAACTCACCTTGGTGATCTTTTTCAAAGTAGAACAACCCGTTTGAATAGATTGCACTTGCTTTTAGTGCTTCACGCACTTCATTAGGTACAACACCTAAATCTTCGCCAATCACCACACATTGATTGAGGTGAGATTCAATCTTTAGAATTGCTAATAATTGTTCAAAGGGATAATAGACATAACAACCATCTTGCTGGGAGTTATTTTCAAAACACCACCAAAGTCGGCGTATCGCCATAACGTGGTCAATTCTAAGGCCACCAACATCTTCCATATTGGCGCGGATAAGTGAGCGATAAAAAGCAAAATTGTCTTTACTTAACTTTTGTGGATTAAGTGCCGGTAAGCCCCAATTCTGACCATGTTCAGCCCAAGGGTCTGGCGGAGCTCCAACATGTGCATTTTCGGCAAATAATTCATTTTGGCTCTTGAACTCACTGCCATCACCTGCACAGCCAACGGCTAAGTCATTAATAAGGCCAATAGCCATACCATTGTCACGGGCAGCTTGCTGGCAGATATTTAATTGAAGGTGAGCTTGCCATTGTAAATAGCTAGCATAATCACGGTCTCCAACCAACATGGTCGACAGGCTGTGTTTATGGGTTTCACAAAAACGAGTGAACTGCTGTTTTCGCTCTGCTGAGCCAAACTCACAAAAGTGTTGATATAAACAGCTAAACACTTGATATTTAAAGTCACTAACTGATGTATAATCAATGTAAGTCGCATCGGTTTGCGGTTTATCCGCTAACAATTTAATAAGTGCATTATTATTTTTGGCGTCTTCGCATAATGACACTGCAATATACAGCGGGTTCAATAACGCTCGGCTATTTGGACTATAGGGACTCGCCCTCTCTGGGCTGTGTTCAAACAGTAAATGCAGCGGATTAAGCAACACATAATCCATGTTTTTTGTCGCGGCTGCTTTAATAAGCTTTGTTAAGTCAGCGAAGTCACCAATTCCTAACCCCTCTTCATTGCATAAGCTATAAAGCTGAATGGATAAGCCCAAACGCTTTTTGTCATCAATAGAGAAGCTTTCTTTAGGTGTGATCCATAGCTGACTGTGAGATTGCTGATCAGCCACAGTAATGAGGGCATCATGATAACCAATTGGCATTTCAGGAACTGGCAATGCAAGCTCAAGATAACGAATACCGTTTAGACCATAGTCACCAAGAACAGCTAAACCTTGTAAGTTTTCACAAGTAAAATGAATATCAAGCGAAGGCACGCTTAAAGTACATGAGCGTGATAATAAACGCTCATCAACGCGTACTTTCAAAATTGGGTGGTGTGCCTCAATAATGCTTGTATGAGGCAACAAATTCAGCCATGTACCTGCATCTAATGCAAAATTAAGTTGGTTAATTGCATCAGTATCCTGAGTATCTACACCACAACAACTAAGTGCCTGCATGCGTGTACTTTCATCGAAAATAACATGCTCACCAGTGTATTTAGTATATTCATAGCCTATGCCATGCAGGTAATATAACTGCGAAAGTGACTGCATCAAAACACCTAAGCGCGTTGGGTATTAACAATGCTGTTATCAGTACCAAAACCGTTAGGAATATAACCATCTGCTTGGTGATCGTTGTCCCATGTTTCGCCATTGATTAAGTAACGGAAGTGAAATTCTTGATCAAGCGGTAAGCGCTGCTTGCATTTGAATACTTGTTCTTTTTTATTAAACTTCATTGGCACTGGCTGCCAATCTGTGAACTCTGCAACTAATTGCACATCATCAGCATCAGGGTGTTGAAATTCAAAGGTAACTTCTGTTTCGTCTTTAGTTTTAAAAAAACGTTTACTTAGCATAGTGGGCTCCAATTCAACCAATTGGTAAATTAATCCTTGCCACAGTACCGCATTCAACGACTCATTCAGCGGAAGCTGTGCGTTTCAGGTTTATTAACTTGCTTACTAAAACATCAAGTTTGTATCTAGTAAACCAAACCTATATTTACGCATTATGACAGTGCATCTGTATATTTTTCGCACCACCATAGTGCATAAAACACACAAAAACTACAACAATCATATTGCTGTATTATTACGAGCAATAACTGAACCAAGTTGATAATAAAATATACTTTATTTTCAGTACCTTTTTTATCAACCTCATTCGCAACTTATAAAAAAGTAGATAACAATTTAGATTGGGTAAAGTGAATAAAATTGAAGTGGAAAGTTAGAGCAATCATACTAAAATAAACACTACTTCTTTCGTCAAAAATACACTACCAACAATTTATAAAAACAAGACAAAACAGATTTACATCGTACAGCCTCGTTAAATAAATTAACAAACAAGATGGTAATAAAATCTTTATTTTTTGACTGATTATTAATTTTTTATCACAGGAAAACTTATAAAACGCAACGCAAATTTAATTTTATAAACCAGACGCTAATCCCGCACTACCCAATTAACGTTTTTAAAAATTATCTCAGTGCATATACAAACACAATAAGTAGAAAAGCGTAAATTCGAACGAACTACCAATCCCTGAAAGCATTAACAGTGCTGCTTTTCAGTAATGTTATAACCACTTTTTCTGACCACAAGAATAGCTAGCTTAAAACCTGATTCGGATAAAACTAGCAGGCCACAGCAAAAGTTGGTATATAACATTTAAAAATTAACAATTAGCGAAAAAAATAATAAATTCCACACATAGCCATCAGAGATAATAAAATAAATACAAAGTAGTGACTTATTGTTTAGCTAAACAATAACCATAAACACTATTAGTATGAAAGTATCTAAGCATTTTTCTCGGAAACAGTGCTAAAGTTTGCTCGATGAATAGCAATAATGCAGTATAAAAGTAAGACTTCAATTAATTAGCATAGGAAAAACACTTTAGAGCATTAGCACTAATGACTATGAATTTTCACATTCTATACTCATCCATGCCCCAAAGTATGAGAAAGGTTTTGTCTAATCTAGATACAAACAATATACTCGATGTATTAACTGGTGAGGTTTTATTGTAAAACAAAGACACCACAATGGTAGTAATGTATGGCCAATGCTCTTCGAACTTTATCAATAAGTATTATAACTTTAATAGCTTTTATATATGGCTTAAATATCTTCTTGACTAAACAGGTCAATGATTTGATGTACGCGCCAAAAGGCTTAGAACTACATACTTTCCAAGGTACAGATGTTACAGTGGTAACAGCTCCTTGGTATAACCTCGTGTTAAGTGGCCAGCATTTAGTTTACGATAATAATATTTCTTATATTGTTATTAATACAACAAATAAGTCAGTCGTAACCGCGATGACTTCGGATCTTATACTCACTACATTATTCTCACCGGTAAACATTATCATTTTAATCTTGTTAGCATTAGCCATCAGTTGGTTAGTTAACTTAAGATTTCAAAATAATCATGAGAAATACGCTCTCAAGATGCTCAATACTAAAGCAATTGAATTACTCAATAGTCTAAACTTAGCCAGTGAATCAGGTCTAAACAAGCATACACAACTTGAACAGTTACAAGTAAATTTTCAAACACTTACAACCCATATAACTAATTACACACGTGAATCTGAAGTCAGTATTTATCAAGATAAGTTAACCCACCTTATTGACCGACATGCCTATATAGAACACCTTGCCAAGCAATTGAGACTTGCTGAGATGGATAAATTCAGCTGTGCTTTACTATTTATAGATTTAGATGGGTTCAAACAGGTGAATGACTCTTTTGGTCACAGTTTTGGTGACGATGTGTTAATTCAAGTAGCAACACGCTTGAGCAGTGTTTTACGCCACCATAAAATAAGTAATATTTCCCCAATTAGTCAACTAGAACAAAACTTAGCACGCCTTGGTGGTGATGAGTTCTCTATTTTCATTAACTTAAAAGATGATAAAGACAAAGCACTAGAGGTTGCACAAAATGTACTGCACGAAATCGAACGTGATTTTGTTTTAGGTAACAAGCTAATCAAAATTAGCGCTAGTATAGGTATTGCGGTTTACCCAGATAGTGCATCCACCCCACAAGCATTACTGCAAATGGCTGATGTTGCCATGTATCGAGCCAAAACAGATGGTCGTGGAATTTTTAAAGTCTATTCTCCTGAAATGGGTAAAAAGATTAGACGCTATCATTACTTGCTAGAAGAAATGCGTCTTGCTATTGCTAGCAGCAGTTTTCATTTGTCTTTTCAACCTATTGTACATGTAGATGATTGTGCCATTGACTACTTTGAAGCATTAGTTCGCTGGGATCACCCTGTTGAAGGCTCAATCACGCCTGACGAGTTTATCCCCATTGCTGAAGAGTCTAATCTGATACTAGAACTTGGTGATTGGATCATGCTGGAATCATGTAGGCAAATGTCTGCTTGGTATAATGCGGGGATGAAGAAAGTGTCTATTTCTGTGAATATATCTGGCGTGCAATTAAAGCACTACGATATTTATGAGTGGGTCATGGAGAAACTTGCCAAAACAGGGCTGCCTGCAAAAGCGCTGATGCTAGAAATAACCGAATCAACCTTAATCAAAGCAAGCAACAAGATTATTCAATCGTTAGAAAAACTCAGAAGCGAAGGGATCACCATTGCGATTGATGATTTTGGTACTGGTTTTAGCTCGTTAAGTACCCTTGCAGATTTACCTATCGATGTGATCAAACTCGATAAACTGTTTGTTGCGCAAGCTAACGATAACCATAAATATAATGAAATCATGCACTCTGTCAGCGAGCTTGGCCGAAAACTCGGCCTTAAAGTTGTCGCCGAAGGAGTTGAAGAACTCGCTCAATTTGAATTAGTTAAATCGATGGGTATAAACAGTGTTCAAGGCTACCTAGTGAGCCACCCTGAGTCGTCTGTCAATGTTGGCCATAAAGTATTGCAAGATAACATTAACTTTATGTCTGTTACTGGAACAGGGGTTTGGAATATACAGCAGCCGCTTTAGTAAGTTATACTAAACACATTATTCAAAGCCACTCCCTTGTTAATGTTAAAAAAAAGCTTACTTACAGTTTTTATCTTGTCAGTCACCATTATTGGAATACTGGTTGGCTCTTCTATTTATACCCTTTACAGCAAAAAACGTTTAACTGTGGACCCAAAACTGAGAGAAATCTCTGGTATTGAATTTGATAAGTTCAATCGACTTTGGGCCATTAATGACAGCGGTGACCAGCCAAAACTATACCGTCTTAATGAAGATGGCTCTATAGCAAAAGAAATTTTGGTAACCAATGCTAAAAACATTGACTGGGAAGATATGACACAAAACAAATTTGGTCACTTCTTTTTAGGGGACTTTGGCAATAACAAAAACGACAGAAAATGGTTAACCATTTATAAAATAGAAAACCCAATCGATATTAAAAGTAACACTACAGAAGCAGAGATAATCAAGTTTACTTACCCTGAAATGGATGGCAGCCCTATTGAGCCCGATCAACGTAATTTTGATTTAGAAGCCTTTGTAGCCCTTGGCCGACACCTCTACTTATTTACTAAGAATCGCACTGAGCCATTTGATGGTATTACAAAAGTGTATAAAGTTGGCGATCATGCGGCTAACTTTGATGCACAATTAATAGATTCGTTTCAAACTTGCACCACAATGGAAAAACTTTGTTGGATCACTTCTGCGGCTCTGAGCCCTGATAGAACCAAGTTAGTTCTACTTGATTCAACTAGCATTTGGTTATTTGAAAATTATCAAGGCGATAAGTTTTTTTCAGGGGATGTATCGCGCATTGACTTAGGCATTGTTACGCAAAAAGAAGCAATCACTTTTTACGATGACAACACAATTGTTTTTACAGACGAAGAGTTTAAAGGCATTGGCGGTAATGCCTATGTGATAAAGCTCGATGAAGTCGAAAAGAAAGTCATTCGCAAAGCGCCCAAAACCAATCAATGACTAAGTGCGTTATTTAGAGAGCGCTTTTTCGATATCTACACCTAATATCAGCACTCCCATGTGCTGATTTTCCTTATCAAATATGGGCACACTAAACTGTACCTGAAAGTGTTTGGTAGATTCATCAAATTCCACAGTATCAATGTAGTAATCATCATCTTGCTGATACATATTTAAAAATTTGGCTTCATCACCCTGCCAATAGTCAGTTGTGACTTCACTAATAATGACATTTTTACCTTGTTTATCGCTGACAATTATTTCTGTAATAACACCTAGCATCTGCTTTTGCCATACTTGTAAGAATTGTGAACCTTCAAGTTTTAAGTAGCGCTCTGCAAGTATAGGTGTATTGTCACGAACTTGTTTTGCCCATTGATGATCAAGCTGTTCGAGGTCTTGCTGTGCGAGTGGTTGCTGATTACTTTTAATAACTGCTTGTTGCACTTGTTCTGAATTAGCTAATTGCTGTATTTTTTCTAAAAGCTCTTGCACTAAGGTAAGTTTTTCAATTTTTGACAACACAAAAGGACTTTGTGAGCAGCTACTTATGTGGCTGTTAAAGGCATTTAAAAAGTCAGGAAACTCCTCAAGTGTTTTATTTGCAGCAAATAATCCCAAAGGTACATAACGATAGAATGTTTGCGTGTATTCATCTGGCTTTATTTGTAACTGCACCGCATTGAATTCAAACTCTTCTAAATCAAGCAGTATTCTATCTACCCGCTGCTTTTTAAATACTTTTATAAGCTCTTGCGTGGTGTTAACTTCGACTTCAATTTTCCGATTTGTTAATTGATACCAATCAGCCTGATGACTCCCTCTTACGACGCCATAACGAAGTTCGTGTTCAGCTATTGAAGCTGAATCTGCATGGGTAAACCAGTACCAGTTTTCTAAAAACATCGGGGCAGAAAGCTCACCATACTCTTGCATTTGCGATAACAGGTTTGCGGTAAAGTAACCATCGAGCCGATTTAGCTGCACTTCCCTTTTGGCCCTTAACCAAGGTAACTTCTGCAAGTGAAATGGCACATTGATTTGCTTGAAAATACATTCAACATGCGTAATTGCGTTGTGTGGTGCGTTAATTGGCAGATTAGTACCTAACTGAAAAGGCTGAGCCACAGTGAGTGAAAGCAATAATGAAGCAAGCATCTACATAAGCCTAAATAACTAACAAACTAAAGTCATTATAGACAATAGAGTCAGTTTTACCCGATAAAGGGTTAACGCTTAAACTTCGTCTCTAAAATCACTGACGACGTTGTTCGCTCAACACCATCTAAGTTACCAATGTCATCTAATAGGTGGCTTAACTTTTCAAGGTTTTGCGCTTGCACAACGGCAATCAAATCAAATTCACCGCTAATTGCGTAGAGCTGTGAAATAGCATCAATCTGCTTTAGTTCAAGATTCGTTTTGGTAGTCAGTTTTTGTTTCACTTTAATCGACACATGCGCCGATACCATTTGGCTCAAATAGGCATCACCATAGTCTACGCTATAGCCTTTGATCACCCCTGTTTCTTCTAATTTCAACATTCTGCTTTGAACTGTTGAGCGCGATAAATTAAGCGCTCTCGCTAGGTCAGAAATACTCGCACGCGCGTTGGTTCTTAAGATAGCTAATAGTTTTTCATCTTGTGAAGTTATCACTTTGACTACTCTTTTCGTTAATTTGCTTTTTATTTTAGTCATTTTTCACAAAATAGCACTGCAAATTTAAGTCCCTAACCCAGATAATAAGAAAAATAGATAAGAAAAATAATCTCATCGTGCTTAATTAGGCAGGAACGGCTTAACTGACCTACTTTTTGCAATTTAACTTTTTTCATACTAAGCCAGATTTAGGTGCAACAAATGCAAGTAACAAGAGAACTTTTTAACGACGTAATGGTACCAAACTACAACCCATCAGAGGTGATTCCTGTTCGCGGTGAAGGCTCACGTGTTTGGGATCAAAACGGTAAAGAATTTATCGATTTTGCAGGTGGTATTGCCGTTAATTGTTTAGGGCATTGTCACCCAGCTCTTGTCAATGCCCTAAAAGAGCAAGGCGAAAAAATTTGGCACTTATCAAACGTAATGACAAACGAGCCTGCACTTCGCTTAGCTAAAAAGTTAACTGACGCTACATTTGCAGATAAAGTATATTTTGCAAACTCAGGTGCAGAAGCTAACGAAGCGGCATTAAAATTAGCGCGTCGTTGGGCTTTAGATGTACACGGCGAGCAAAAGAACCAAATCATCGCGTTTAACAAAGGTTTCCACGGTCGTACATTCTTCACTGTTACTGTAGGTGGTCAAGCTGCTTACTCAGATGGTTTCGGCCCTAAGCCTGCTGCTGTTGATCACTGTGATTATAACGACTTAGCTGCTTTTGAAGCGCTTATCAGTGACAACACATGTGCCGTAATGATGGAACCACTACAAGGTGAAGGCGGTATCATTTCGCCAACGAGCGATTTTATCAAAGGTGTTCGCGCATTATGTGATAAACACAATGCTTTACTTATTTTTGATGAAGTACAAACAGGTGTTGGCCGTACAGGTGATTTATACGCATACCAAGGCTTAGATGTAACGCCAGATATCCTAACAACAGCAAAAGCGTTAGGCGGTGGTTTCCCAATTGGCGCGATGATCACAACAGCTAGCATTGCAGAGCATTTAAAAGTAGGCACACATGGTTCTACTTACGGCGGTAACCCACTTGCATGTGCTGTAGCAGAAGCGGCTTTTGATACTGTTAATAGTGAAGAAGTACTTGCAGGTGTTAAAGAGCGTGAACAGCTTTTACGCGATGGCTTTGCAGCAATCAACGAAAAATACGACGTATTTAGTGAAGTACGTGGTAAAGGTCTATTATTAGGTGCAGTTCTTAACAGCAAATTTGAAGGCCGTGCACGGGATTTCCTAGTAGCAAGCACTAAACACGGTTTAATGAGCCTTGTTGCTGGTACAAACGTTGTGCGCTTTACGCCATCTTTAGTGATTCCATTAGAGGATATCAAAGAAGGTTTAGCTCGCTTTGAAAAAGCGGTTGCAGACGTTGTAAACGGTTAATCCTAGTTGGCGCATGCTTTAGCATGCGCCATTGGAGTGCACTTAATGCAAGTATTACGTCCTATAACAGCAAATGATTTTGCTGCGTTAAAACAAATTGCTGTTGAATCTGGTCATGGTTTTACCTCTTTACCGGTTGACGACAATTTACTACAAGAAAAAATTGAACGCGCTGAACGCAGTTTTGCAAAAGATATTAATAAACCACAAGACGAAACCTATTTATTTGTATTAGAAGACAGTGAAACGGGTGACGTTATCGGCACAACGGCTATCGAAGCTGCTGTAGGAATGTCGGTTCCTTTGTATCATTACCACCAAGGTAAAACTGTTCACCATTCACCTACTCTTAACGTATATAACACAGTTGATATTCTGAGTATGTGTAATGATTATACGGGTTGCTCTGAAATTTGTACCTTGTTCTTACGTGAGCAAAACCGCAAAGGCTTAACGGGTCGCTTTTTATCACGTTCTCGCTTTTTATTTATGGCCCAGCACAGCGAACGTTTTGCTGACACCATTATTGCAGAAATGCGCGGTGTAAGTGATGAAGACGGTCATTCACCTTTTTGGCAGTGGTTACAAGAACACTTTTTTAGCATTGAGTTCCCGCAAGCTGATCACTTAGTAGGTTTAGGCGATAAAGTCTTTATTAGCGAGTTAATGCCTAAGTACCCTATCTATGCCAACTTACTGAGTAAAAAAGCACAAGCTGTGATTGGTAAGGTTCATGAAAAAACCAAGCCTGCGCTTAAACTTCTAGAAAAAGAAGGGTTTGAGCACCGTGGTTATGTTGACCTATTCGATGCAGGGCCAACTGTTGAAGCAAAACTTGGCAATATTCGCAGTGTTCGTGAGTCACAAGTGTGCCCTATCACTATTGGTGAGCTTGCGCATATCAATGAGCAAAGCTCAGATACATTAGCTATCTGCAACCATGGTGTGAATGACTTTAGAGCCACATTTACCAAGCATGCTCATTATAACCACGCCAAGCACACCTTAATCATCAGCCAAGAAGTGGCAGATGCACTTAAATTAAAACAAGGGGATGCAGCACGGTTCTTCCGTTTGTAACCACTTAAGGAGTTTAAAATGAGTGTCACAACTCAACTTATCGATAACCAATGGCAAGCTGGCCTTGGTCATGATTTTAGTTCAATCAACCCAAGTAATGGCGAGGTTGTTTGGCAAGGTAAAACAGCCACGGCTGAACAAGTCGCTGATGCAATAAAAGCAGCTCGTAGTGCGCAGCTAGGCTGGGCTGATATGACTCTTGAAGAGCGTATCGTTATTCTTGAAAACTTTGCTGCAGAGCTTAAAGAGCACAGCGAAGAGTTTGCAACGATCATCGCCCGTGAAACAGGTAAACCGCTTTGGGAAACACGTACTGAAGTAGGTGCAATGACGGGTAAAATCGCCATTTCAATCAGAGCCTACAACGAACGTACAGGTACCACAGAAAACCCAATGCCTGGCGCTAAAGCGTTTATTCGTCATAAGCCACATGGTGTTGTTGCGGTGTTTGGTCCTTATAACTTCCCTGGTCACTTACCAAATGGCCATATTGTGCCAGCTATTTTAGCGGGTAATACAGTTGTATTTAAGCCATCAGAACTAACGCCTCATGTTGCTGAGTTCACCTTAAAACTTTGGCTAAAAGCAGGCTTACCAGCCGGTGTCATCAACCTTGTTCAAGGTGAAGTAGACACAGGTATTGCTTTGGCATCTCACCAAGATATTGATGGCTTATTCTTTACGGGTAGCTCAAATACAGGTCACCTATTACATAAGCAATTTGCAGGTCACCCAGGTAAGATTTTAGCGCTGGAAATGGGTGGTAATAACCCACTGATCGTAAAAGATGTCGCAGATGTAAGTGCGGCTGTTCACGATATTGTTCAGTCTGGTTTCATTACTTCTGGCCAACGTTGTACCTGTTCTCGTCGTTTATTCATTGAGAACTCGGCAAATGGCGATGCAATTTTAGAAAAATTAATTGCTGCAACAAAAAATATCAAAGTAGCCGACAGCTTCAGCGAAGATCAACCGTTCATGGGTGCAATGATCAGCGAAAAAGCAGCTTTAGGTATGGTTGCAGCTCAGCAGCAGTTACTTGATATGGGAGCAACCTCTCTTGTCGAACTTAAGCATCTTGAACCGGGTACTGGTTTTGTAAGCCCTGGTATTATTGATGTAACGGCTGTTAAAGATATGCCTGATGAAGAACACTTTGGTCCTCTTATCAAGGTTTATCGCTACACAGATTTCGATAGCGCGATTAATGAAGCAAATAACACCTCATTTGGTTTATCTGCTGGTTTATTAAGTGATGATAGCGATGACTACCAGCATTTCTTAAAACGTATTCGTGCCGGTATCGTTAACTGGAACCGACCAATTACAGGCGCATCAAGCGCTGCACCATTTGGTGGTATTGGTGCCAGTGGTAACCACAGAGCAAGTGCCTATTACGCTGCTGACTACTGTGCATACCCTGTTGCTTCTGTTGAAGCCGAAAAAGTTAACTTACCACAGACCCTTGCGCCGGGCTTAATTATTGAATAATTGTTTGGCGGCCTCGCCGCCTTAATTGAAGGAATTAAACATGCACACAGATGTAAACGCCCTATTTGAAAACCTATGGGACAACTATTTATCAGTTACGCCATCGGCGGTAAAAGTACATGAGTTACTTGGCTCTACACAAAAAGATGACGTGATTAACGATCACATCGCACTACGTACTTTTAACCATGAAAAAATCGGTTTAGAAAAACTAGCTGCGCACTTTTTAGCTGTTGGCTACAAAGAATGCGGCGAGTACCACTTCGAAGCGAAAAAACTATACGCAAAGCACTTCGAACATTCAGATCCTAAGCAACCTAAAGTTTTCATTTCTGAATTACTTGTTGAGCAATGCTCAGAAGAATTACAAGCTATCGTTAACGACATGGTTGATCAGATTGACGAAAACGCTGTAACAGCGGATAATTTCCTATATTCAGGTACGCACTGGCAAGTAAGCTCAGACACCTACAAAAAGTTGCTAGCAGAAAGCGAATACGCTGCATGGATGTCAGCATGGGGTTACCGTGCTAATCACTTTACCGTGAGCATCAATGAATTAGCTAAATTCGATGATATCGAAAGTGTAAACCAAGCACTTAAAGACGCGGGTTTTGCGCTAAATACATCTGGCGGCGAAATCAAAGGTTCACCAGAGGTTTTACTTGAGCAATCTTCGACTCTTGCTGATGACAGCGAAGTTGAATTTAGCGATGGTGTTGTTGCCGTACCGAGTTGTTTTTATGAGTTTGCTCTGCGTTATGCAAAACCAGATGGTGAGCTATACACAGGTTTTGTAGCAGCATCAGCTGACAAAATTTTTGAGAGCACCAATGCTCGATAAGTAAGTTATATTTTAATACTCAGGTCATTATGAAAAAACTAGCGTTTAACTATCAAAAAAATCGTTTTTTTTATCAAATGGCTTGGGTATTTAACCTTCCTTTAGTAATTGTTGTAACCTTTATTAGTATAACTGTTAAAGCCAATGAAAAGAGTTCTTTAACTATTCTAACTCCTTCCTATTTTGCGAATGAGTATGACGAAAAGAACATAAATCAACACTTTTATAAAGTGATTGAACCTGCGTTAAGTGATGAATTTCAGCTAAGTGTCCAATTCACTAATCACGCTCGGTTAATGAAACGCCTAGCAAGCGAAAAAACGAGTTGTACTTACAATGCGATTAAGACACCCGAACGAGCTAAAAACATGTTGTTTTCAAACGTGCCTACTTATATGCACATGCAAAGACAACTGTTCGCTTTAAAGCCGAATATCGACAACCTTCCATCTTCTGCATCCGTTGAAAGCCTTTTAGCAAATAAACAAATTTTTGGTGTTATAGGCTCTACAAGCTACCAACAACTGGACCCTGTTTTTGAAAAGCATAATACGAAAATAGCTCACATTTATGGTGAAAACCCGTTTCTACAATTAAGTAAGCTACTACTAAATCGTCGTATTGATTATATCGTTGCGTATCGAGAGTCTTTATATTCGCACCTAGACGCGAAGCAATTAAAATTGATCAGCTCACGAACGATAAAAGAATACCCTCAATTTATTAATGGCTTTTTTACCTGCAGTAAAACCGCGGCGGGTTATCGTGCCATTAAACTTTTTAATAATTATATGAAAAGTGCGGAAATGGCAGCCTATATTCAGCAATTACACAGCCAAAGTAATCACCCCGATGACGCAAAAGCTATGCTTGATATTTATTCAAAAAGCTACGGAATACGCTTTGAAAACAGTAACTAAGTGACTATTAATTACTGTATAAAATTAATTCAAAAAATATTTAAAAAATACTTGCGCAAATAAAAAAGCAGATCTATTATCTCGCCGCTTCTTGATGATAGCCAATCCGAGTACATTACAAACCCTGTTTGTAGCAAGGCGATAGAGCAACTATCCAAGAGTGTATTTGATTGCACAGAACATACTGTGCGCTTAATAACACTCAACTGACTCGGACTTCCATTTTTTTCCGAGCAGTTGCTTAATTGCCGGAGAGTAAAATGGCTATTTCAACACTTACACAAGACTTAACAATCAAAGTACCTGCAGCGTCGGTTGCTGCAAACGAACCAGTCGCACAACCATCAAACCAATTTATTGAGCAACTTGTTGCACAAAATGGCGCGCCATTAATGGTGCTAGATTGTGAATCTGTTCGTCACCAATACCGTGCATTAAGCCATGCTTTACCTGGCGTTGTTTTACACTTTGCATTAAAGCCACTTCCTCATCCTGCGGTTGTTCGTACGCTTTTAGAAGAAGGTGCCAGCTTTGATTTAGCAACCAGCGGCGAAGTTGACTTAGTCGCCAGCCAAGGCGTTCCTAGTGATCGTACAATTCACACGCACCCTATCAAACGTGATCGTGATATCCGTGATGCACTTGAATACGGTTGTAATGTGTTTGTGGTTGATAACATCAATGAATTAGAAAAGTTCATTGCATACAAAGACCAGGTTGAGTTGCTTGTTCGCTTAAGTTTCCGTAATGCGGAGGCATTCGCAGATTTATCGAAAAAATTTGGTTGCAGCCCAGCAATGGCCATTGAAATCATTCGCTACGCGCAACAATTAGGTATTCGTATCAAAGGGTTGTCGTTCCATGTTGGTTCGCAAACAGCGAGCCCAGCTAAGTATGTCACTGCTATTGCTGCATGTAACCAAGTGATTAACGACGTAGCCGCATTAGGGTTACCTGCGCTTAGTACGCTTGATATCGGCGGTGGTTTCCCAGTGCCTTACAACAAAGATGTGCTGCCAATTGATCAGTTTTGTGCGCCGATCAATGATGCCTTATCACAGTTACCAGAGACAGTTCGCGTAATTGCTGAACCAGGTCGCTTCATTGTTGCTAGTGCTGTAACCAGTGTTGCATCGGTAATGGGTCAAGCGGTACGTGATGGCAAGCCATGGTACTACTTAGATGATGGAATTTACGGCTCATTCAGTGGTCTAATGTTTGATGAAGCTTCATACCCTATCGACTCGTTAAAGCAATCAAACGAACGCTTTGAGTCAGTATTAGCAGGCCCAACTTGCGATAGCATCGACGTAGTAAGTGAGTCAATCATGCTACCAAAATTAAACAATGGTGATTTAATCATCAGCCGTATGATGGGCGCTTACACATTAGCAACAGCAACAGATTTTAACTTCTTTAAACGTGCAGAAGTTATTGTTCTGAATGATGCAGTGCAGGTTGACGCACTCGCCGGTTAATCGATTCCTCGACTAAAAGCATGTAAGGCAACATGCTTTAACTCTTAAAATGCAGCTGCTCATTCCAGCTGCATTTTTTTATTTCTTTGTTTAAAGAAACAGTGGTTTGTAATCGTTTTCTAATTGTTCAAACGACAAGTTACCAATAAAGCGGCCAAAGCTTAGCCAGGTTGCTAGGCCTCGTAAGTCTTTAAAGTGTGGTGGAATAAATTTAGGGTCTTCAATTACACCTAAATCATGTAATTGCGATATCAGTCTAAAATCATCAATTGAGATTTTACCGACCAATAATAAGTGCAATTGATCAATTCGACCTAACTGAATGGCAACCCGAATAAGGTTATACACCAGCACAAAACCTTTGATGTAGGCGATATCTTTAGTAAATGGTAAGCCTGTTGCTGTGCTGCCTCTAAACACCCGTTGAGTAAGTGTATAACTGTCGTCTTTACTCAAACCTTGCGCTACATAATCACGATAAATATCAACGAACTCCGCGCCATCAATAACCTTAGTAATACCTTGAATACGGTTCACTAATTTTGCTAATCGTCGTGGCGTCGACTTTAAGGTAATAATTTCGGTCAAGACAGCAAGGCCTTCTTGGGTGACCGTAGAGCTCGGTGTGCCTTTACTTAAACAAGTTAAATATGGCTGAGCAAGACCGTTTTGCGTGGTTCCGACATGGATCCAGCCTTCATGCACCTCAAGAATATCTAGCTCTCTTTGAGAGAATTTAACATCTTGATTAAGTTTAATATTATTTGCACCTGCCGCAGCATCACTGACAATACCATCGCTCAGAATAACCTCAACATCGATACCCGGCATCGTTTGAGCCACTTGTGATGCTAAAATTTTCACTGCATCTTGCGCATCTATGTTTTTTGGATCATCCGGTAAAATATCCGCATCAAGCATACTCTTTAGTGGCTGCTCAAGCATGGTGGCAAGCTCAGAAAGTGAAGGCTCTCCTGCATGGAATAAATCCTTGGGATGACCGAACAGTTCAACAGACAGATCATGAAATTCTGGGGTACCACGATACTCAATCATACTGAGTACTGTTTTATATTCAGTGCACATCTTGCTCATATATTGGGCAATAGGATTTAGCTGGCCTAACTGGCTGATGATATCGCGATTTAAATCAGAAAACGCGCGGCGCAACTCGCTTGGTACAAAACCAAGATCACGCTGTTGGTAATAGGCTTGATCAACCGTTGGGTTTTTCTGGCATTTATGCTTAAAAAACTCTTCTTTGATTTGTTTATCCCAGTTGATCGCATCAAGAATACGAATGGGTGTTTGCAATGCGATTAATCGGTCAGATAACTCGCGTGTTTTTGCTAATAATGCCTTATCTATCATGCTATAGGCTCACTGTAAAATGAGCCTTGAGCATAGGCTAAATTTGCATAATAACAAAGCAAAATTAAGCGGTTTTGAGCTAAAATTTAGCTTGCTTAGAAACTAATTTCCCATCGTTGTAGAGAAGTAAACTGGGAACCGAATTAATGCCATTTTCGATAAATAAATCATTACCATAATCGATAGAAACCGGCATGGTTGCAGTGAATTTATCAACATATTCTTGCACTGCACTTTGGTCAGTCCATAACTGACTCACTTTAACCTCGACATCAACTCCTTGCTCTGCCAGCGTATTAACGTGTTGTTGCGCTAATACACACTGTTTTGCCATTGCAGGGCGAGTATCGGCTAAGTACCAGTCACACCACGTGGCGGTGAACAGCACGGCTTTTTTGCCTTGTTTCGGAATAACCAAAGGAGTCGCTTGACCGTGCTTTTCGCCTAGCAAACGCGCTTTATCAACTTTGCCATTGTGTGATAACAAACGTAATGTGTTATCAAGCGGCTTATCAGCTTCATGGCCTTGAAAAATCACCTTTTCATCGCTATCAATTAACACATGAAACGGGGTGCCCATAAATTCATAATGTTTAGCAACTTGGGCTGTGTGATCAGTAAATAGTGGCATAGTGAGTGAAAAGCGCTCTTTAACCTTAGCAACAGCGTGTGCGTCATCATTTAGGTCAATATTAATAGCCACAAATTGAATTTTATCGCCATATTGCTCATAAGCATGCTGAAAATGCGGCATTTGCTCCATACATGGCTTGCACCAAGTAGCCCAAAACTTTAAGTAAACTGGTTTTTTGCCTAAGTAGCTGCCAAGTTTGACTATTTGTCCTGCTTCATTCTCTAGCACCAAAGGGGCTGTATTCGCCGATGTGCTTTGGCTTACAAGCAACAAACCTGTTAGTAGTATCAGGGGTATAAACTTATATTTCATTGTGTGTCCCTCAAATAAAATCTATCTTAGATTTAAGGTAAGAGAAAATATTGTAAATTTTCGACATCTGCTATCTAAATATGATTTTAGTGATTTATCGCAAAGTAAGGTTTTAAAAACACACAGCACGTTTAATACCTGCATAAAATAGCACTAAACTTTTTATAGATCTGAAACGTATTACTTCAAAAAGGAGTCATCATGAAAAATGAGCTAGACGGTAAATTAATTCTATCTGTGTATGAAAAAATCATTCAACACGGTGAAGATCATGAAGATGGAAAGCTTTATGAGGGTATTTGTGCTTTTTCGGATATCGATGGTTATACGGTATATCTAAAAGGCAGTGGCGTGTTACTGCGCTTTGGCTTTCATAATACTTATCACCTTGACTATCAACATGAAAAGAACAAAGAAGACTTTTTAAAGAAAGTGCTTTATATCGCAGAACAGGAACTGTAAAGAAGTAATGAAACGACGGGTAAAAGCTGAGTCAAAGCAACAGCAGGCATTTATCAACCAAGTTATTATTGAGCTAAAATCTAACCCAGATAAGTTAGATATCATTCGCGAAAACCTTAGCTACTATCGCGAACAACAGTTCCTCAAGCGTGGCTTTTTGCTTGCTATTGAGCGCTTTGATTGGGTATTTGAAGCAAGTAACGATGTAGAGCAAATCTGTGCGCAAATTTTAGCCGATGATTACATTGGTAAACGTTTGCGCCGCTACCCCTTGCTATATAAGGGTGTATTGGAACGTACCTATTAGATATCCCACCGCTAAAACATGATCTGTTCGGTAAAAAATGCTAGGTTAGCGCCATTTTGAAATAATGAGAACTGGACATGTCAAAAACTATAAACTCTCACAACACCCATGAGGGTGGCAATAATGGGTTGTTTAACCGATTTTTAGCCACTGTTGAATTTTTGGGTAATATGCTACCCCACCCTATCACTTTATTTGCAATGTTCTGCGTTGCCATTATAGTTTTTAGCGGCATTGCCGATTGGTATGGTTTAAGTGCTATTGACCCACGCCCAGAAGGCGCTGCAGGTCGAGACCCTGATGGTGTTATTGAAGTTGTCAGCCTACTTAGTGCCGAAGGCCTTCAGCGCATCGTTACAGGCCTTGTTACAAACTTCACGAGCTTTGCACCACTTGGGACGGTACTGGTTGCTTTATTAGGTGTGAGTGTTGCAGAGCACTCAGGTTTACTCTCTGCTGCTATGCGCGGCATGGTAATGGGCGCATCAAAGCGTTTAGTTACTTTTATGGTGGTGTTTGCTGCGATTTTATCAAATACGGCATCAGAACTTGGCTACGTCGTACTAATCCCATTAGCAGCAATGATATTCCACAGTCTTGGTCGTCACCCTCTTGCCGGTCTTGCTGCGGCATTTGCCGGCGTTTCAGGTGGTTACAGTGCAAATTTATTGCTCGGCACCATTGACCCGCTACTTGCAGGTATCACCACACCTGCAGCACAAATGATTGATCCAAATTACCAAGTTGGCGCTGAAGCAAACTGGTATTTCATGATGATTTCAGTATTTCTAATCGCGACTCTAGGTACGTTAGTTACAGAGAAAATCGTTGAGCCTCGTCTTGGCAAGTACAATCCAGATGAAGCAAGCAATGATTTACCAAAAAATGACATTACTGGTTTAACCGATAAAGAAAAGTCAGGCCTTAAATGGGCAGGCGTTTCACTGTTAGTGGTTTCATTATTACTTGCTTGGACAATTGTTCCTGAAGATGGCATTTTGCGTAATCCAGAAACAGGCCTTGTTGCACACTCGCCATTTTTAAAAGGCATTGTGGTATTTATCTTTGTAACTTTCGGTATTCCAGGCTTTGTTTACGGCCGTGTCGTAGGCACCATGAAAAACGATAAAGATGTCATCGATGCCATGAGTAAAAGCATGAGCTCGATGGGTATGTATATTGTGCTGGTTTTCTTTGCTGCACAGTTCGTTGCCTTCTTTAAATGGACCAACCTAGGTACGATTTTAGCCATTAACGGCGCCGCTCTGTTACAAGCTTTAAACCTAACTGGCCCAGAAGTATTCGTACTATTCATTTTAATGTGTGCATTAGTGAACCTAAGCTTAGGTTCTTCATCTGCACAGTGGGCTGTCACAGCACCAATCTTCGTGCCAATGTTAATGCTAATAGGCTACGCACCAGAAACCATTCAAGCGGCGTATCGAATTGGTGACTCGGTTACTAACCTTATCACCCCAATGATGAGTTACTTTGGCTTGATACTGGCTGTTGCCACTAAGTATAAGAAAGACATGGGTATTGGTACATTGGTTGCGACCATGCTTCCTTACAGCATGATCTTCTTTGTTGGTTGGGTTGCGTTATTCTATTTATGGGTATTTGTTCTGGGCTTCCCAGTTGGCCCTGAATCACCGATTTACTATCAGCCTTAATCTTCTTAGAGAGGTAAAAAGCCAAGCATTAGCTTGGCTTTTTTGTACCTGAGATTGTTGAAAGCTAACTTTATGACTATTATTAAGACATTAATTTTTATTGTTATTTTATATGAAAAAGCTATTTAAGCTGTGGTTTCTATTGCACGCATTAAGTGTATCTAATTTATATGCCAATCCAACTAAGCAACTTGAAACCGCATTTGCAACATCGTTGGTTTTAACGGATGGGGACAGTATTACCTTAGGTATAGGTGATTTTGACCCACAAACACTGTTTGACCCACAGCATAGCAGTAAAGATGAAGACAGTATCGCGCTTAGAAAAAAGCTCAGACTCTACAGTATTCCTTATACTTGGCAGCTTGATGAGCCTATTTATCAACACAAACTAAGTTTGACCAGCAGGGTAAGCTATTTGAATCAATCAGATTTCATTTCGCTATTTGATAATGTGGCTGACGACTATATTTCAGAAACTGTATATAACGGCATGATCGGTTTTAATGCCGAAAAAGCACTAGGCTCTAAATGGTCATATCAATTTGGCTTTAACACTCACTACTTACATTACAACAATGACTATGAGTATAACTCTCCCGAGTCTAGACGTAATTTTAAGCCTTTAGCTGAAAATCTTTACACCAACCTCAATAGTAATGCACTGGTGTTAAACCCAAATGCGACCATGATCTATCGCTTACCTAGGCATTGGGGCTATTACGAATACAAACTTAACTTTAATTATTACTATGGATGGGCACTCTCTCACCCTGATGGGATAAGTAATGCAGCACCCGAAACATGGCGCACACTTAATGGTATAAAAGCTAAATTTAACATGTTCAAAATTGGGCTTTTTGAGCAAGCTTTTTACATCAAAGGCCAGCGAATCGATTTAGGCGGCGATAGTCGCGTAGCTTTTGGGACCGATCATTTTTATGAATACGGTATCGGCTTTTTATGGGACAGTAGGAAATGGACCTCGTGGTTTGACAACTTTGGTATCGGCATCAATATTCACAACGGTAGTAGCCTCGATGGTGCAGCTATTGTCTTGTACTTTAACGAAATTTAAGTCCATTTTTTAAAGACAAAATTTTAAAACAGACTATATTCTTAGACATAATTGAAATTCATGGAAGATTTATATGAAACATCACCTTGCAATCGCTTGTTCATTACTTGCCTTAACGGCTTGTGATAAAACCCCAGAACAAACAACTAAAACGCTACCACTGCAAGTAAGTGCAGCAGATACCATTTATTTTGGTGGTGATATTCTTACAATGACTGGCGACAAACCCGAGTATGCACAGGCAATCGCTACCCAAGGTGAAAAAATCATTTTTGTGGGTGATAAAAACAAAGCGCTTGAGCATAAGTTTGGCAAAACAAAAATGATTGATTTGCAAGGCAAAACCTTAATGCCAGGCTTTGTTGATGGCCATAGCCATGTCTATGGTGTTGGTTTGCAAGCCTTGGTAGCCAATGTATTACCTAGTCCAGATGGTGATGCCAATAGTGTTGAGCAAATCGTTAATATTCTCACAGCCGCACAAAATAACCCTGACTACACCACATTTATTAAAAAAACGGGTGCTATTTTAGGCTTTGGTTACGATGATGCTGAGCTTGATAGATACCCAACTAAAATGGATTTAGACCGCGTTAGTACAGAAAAGCCTGTCATCATCATTCATACCTCAGGGCACTTAAGTGTTGCAAACAGTAAAGCCTTAGCCATGGCCGGCATCGACGAAAACACAGACAATCCTGACGGTGGGCTAATTCGTCGTATGGCCAACTCACAAGAACCCAATGGGGTGCTCGAAGAAAACGCGCACTTTGGTTTACTGTTTAAACTCATGCAGTCGTTTGATCCAGACTTACAAGATTTAATGCTGCAAGAAGTGCAAAAACTCTACACAAAATACGGCTACACCACAGCACAAGAAGGCCGAGCAACTCAAGAAGCTTATGATTCGATGGTAAGAGCATCCAAAGCGGATAAGTTTGTCATTGATGTGGTAGCCTATGCCGATATGGCCACCAGCAGCAGTTTTATGGACTCACCCTATAACAGTAAAAACTACACAAATCATTTTCGTATTGGTGGTGTAAAACTTAACTTTGATGGCTCACCACAAGGAAAAACCGCTTGGTTATCTCACCCATACTTAAAAGCACCTGAAGGCCAAGAGCAAGGCTATGCAGGCTACCCTACTTTTAATGATGAACAAGCCTATCAGTATATTGAAACTGCCTTTGCCAATGACTGGCAAGTGATGACTCATGCAAATGGTGATGCCGCTATTGAGCAATTTTTAAATGCTGTTGAAAATGCTAATAACAAGCTTGGTAAAAAAGACCGCCGCCCTGTACTTATTCATGGGCAAACTATTCGTCAAGATCAGGTAAACCGTCTTAAAGAATTAGGCATATTTCCATCGCTCTTCCCAATGCATACCTTTTATTGGGGCGACTGGCATGTAAATTCGGTGCTTGGTCACCCCCGTGCAGATTTTATTTCACCCACCCATGCGGTTCGCAAACAAGGATTAATGTTTAGCACCCATCATGATGCACCTGTAGCTCTGCCCAATGCACTGCGTGTATTAGATGCAACGGTTAACCGTACGACTCGTACAGACCAAGTATTAGGCCCAGATCAACGCGTTTCTGTGTATACTGCACTACAAGCAATGACCATATGGCCTGCGTATCAACACTTTGAAGAAAGCTCAAAAGGGCAATTAAAACAAGGGATGCAAGCAGATTTAATTATCCTTGATAACAACCCGTTGAAAATAAAGCCTACAGAGCTACATAACTTGCAAGTGCTAGAAACCATTAGCCGTGGTGAAACCGTCTACAGCAAAAATTATACCAATTCGCTTAATTAAGTAGTCTATTTTGAGGCAAGAAAACCTTGTTGATAGCAAGGCAAAAATTTCGTTATTTAGTTGTTCTAAAAGAGAAGTTTTTAACGCAGGTAGCGACAGGTTTAATCCCTCAAAATGATTAAGTATTATTGCGGATTGGTATTAAACACACTTTAAGGAGTAACATGAATAAGTTTATACAATTGGCATGTGCTGCGCTGCTGTCATTTTCAGCATTAGCAGCACAAACAGCTGCTACGCAACTGGATATTTTAAATCTTAAGGCGCAGTCTGAGCATGTGCTAACTTCAGGGCAGCCAAGTCAAACTGATTTTGCGAAATTAAAACAACTTGGTGTTGAGAACATCATCAACCTTCGCGGTGATAACGAAACGAATTGGTCTGAGCAAGAGTTAGTCACTGAGCTTGGTATGAACTATTACCATATTCCTGTGCAATCTAAGGCTGATATTACCATTGAAAATGCTACGAAACTTCAGGCTTTGCTCAATGAGCACCAACAGCAAACCACCTTACTGCACTGTGCTAGCAGCAACCGTGTCGGTGCTCTTGTAGCGCTATACAATGCCATAACCTTAAAAAAGCCAGTTGATGAAGCTGTTGAGATTGGTAAGCAATGGGGCTTAAAAAGCCTTGAAGGAGTGGTAAGAAGTAAAGTAAACGAAGAAGTTGGTCAGCTATAAGCTGACCAACATGCTGCTTTATATTGCCTTTTTCTGACTTTCTTGTTGTTTCTTAGCTTCAACTTGCTGAAACATCGAATCAACGAGCTCAATGATTTTTTCGTTCGCATCAATAAACTTATCTAAACCACCACCCGTGCGATAGCTTGCCTGAGCAATTGTTTCAGTTTGGTCAACATTAGTGACCCAAATATTGGCATATGCCATATAAAGGGCTAAATCCCAACGCCAGTTAGCAACATAAAACGCAACAGCATCACAACCATCTGTGTTAGCAGTTGAGATGTCTGTTTGATACGCTTGATGTTTCATAACATAGTTGGCTGGGATCACACGCGTTTTCACGTTATGTTTTGCAAAGCCTGATTGTAGTGATGTTACAGCACCTTCTTTTACCGCTTGATGCTCTGCAATACACACGGTTTTTGGTTTTTCCGCTTCAAAACGACTTACATCTTGTTTCGCTGCACAACCCGCAAGTACGGTAGCTGCAACTGCAACAGCTGATATTTTTGCAATATTCATTATGATTTTCCTTTTTTATAATTTTTAAAGCTGCCATGCATAGCTTAGCTTAGTGAAGAAGGTACGCTGATCACGCTCAAGATTCTTCAACGAATCATCTTGATAGCCTTTATCAGAATAACCTAAATAAAACAGTGTCTGTGAGTTAATCTTGTACGAGTACACCAGCTGACTACCATAATCGCGGTTAGTTTGGCTTACATCAAATCGATAAGCTTCGTTGTTCCGATCTACATCTTCAAACTGTAAAACGAGTTTCAGCATTGAACGCATATTAAATTTATAATAAACGCGTAGATCCGTTAAGTTAGCAGTATAAACACGCTCATTTTGCTCGTTATCTAGGTAGCTGTAGCTGTGCTCTAGTTGCATCTGCCAATGATCGTTTATATCCCATGTCATCTCAGGTTCAATGCGAACCATAGTACCTAAAGCTGCATTACTGTAATCAATTTTACTGCCATATTGAGCATACAATAAAAAGCTAATGTCACGAATGGGTCTAAAACCGCCGTAGATATAACCTATGTTTTGATTAAAAAACTCGCCGGCATAAAACTCATTACGATGAATAAAGCCAATTTCTGTTTGCGACTGCATCTTACCTTTAAACGTAAAAAAGCCATCATATTCTTCTTCGAGTAGGTCGCCATTTTGCGCCCATGTTTTATCCCACTCAACATTGTAGCTGTACTCTGTGATTGCATCATCAGCATCGCGATACCATGTTTGCCCACCACCTAATTGTACTTGCTCGTAATCAACTTTAGCTTGGTAACCTAAGTCTGAGCGGTATTCTTTACCTATATTTTCGTAATTAGCATAAACTTCGTAATCACGCTTAGTTCTAGTAAATTCAATAGCATAAGCTTGATCTGATTGATTTTTATCAACGCCATAATAATCAACTAAAAATTCTGAGTTAGTGGTATCTGTGTTTGCTACTTGATATTGCAAACTATCTGATTGATTAAACCAGTAGCTGCCATCTAAAGATAACACCGTATTATGATAATCATCATTTTCACGGTGAGTGCTCATCACACCAATTGTGCCTTTTTGGCCAATATCAAACTGATAACGCCCCGCTACTGCTTGCGTTTTATCTGCCAGATTAGCAAAGCCCGAACCTTGATTTGTCGGAAGTAAGACACTGGTATTCTGATCGTCAGCGTACATAAAGCCATAGCTGTGCGCGCCGGTTTTACCTGTTAATTTTAAACCCACATCAGGTTCAGCAATCATTCGCGTGTATAAAAGCTCTAGTTGGCTGGTATCAAAATAAGAGGCGCCATCTAAAAAGAATGGACGCTTTTCAGCATAATAAATTGAGTAAGTAGTATTTACATCAAGTTCAAGTGAATCTGCCTCGACCTGCGAAAAGTCAGGATTAATGGTGGCATTAATAACCGCATCTTGCGTCACCCCCCAACGTAAGTCCAAGCCCGCTTCAGTATCAATATCACCATTTTGCCAATCACCCGGCACTGTATCTTTGGTATCATGGCGAAGCGCAGTTAAAGTTGGCGTAAGCTGAATGTTTTGGCTTTCTGTCATGTTGGCAAAGCCTGTTAGTTTATCAAACTGGCAAAAGCTACATTTCACATCTCGGTCAAAACCAACATTCGACATTTGATAATACACATCACGCGGGTAATTACGCCATACAGCAAAACTCCAGGTTAACTCGGCTTGATCTTTTGGAAAGCGAAGTGCAGTGAATGGAATACGCATTTCAACCACATAGCCGTCGTCGGTAATTTGCCCTGCACTGTCCCAAATGGCATCCCATGATGGATCTTCCACCCAATCATCAATATCCGTCATGCGCATATCGCCTTGCGCACCCAGAGGGTTTACATAAAACTCATAGCCGGTTCGTTCATCATTAAAGGTATCAATCATTAAGGCAACATTGTCGTCTTGCCAAAGTGTGTCACGATCTCGAAGGGCTGCACGAATTTGCGAAGGGTCATTATCTTTTGCAATAAAACCAACATACAAGTATTTACCATCTTCATACATGTAGGCATCGGTTTGCACGAGCGGCGTGCCTTTTTCGGTTGGTTCATTCTGATATTTTAATGGCACTTTTGTGGCGTATTGCCAGTGCGACTCATCCATCACACCATCAACGCTAATAGACTCTTTAATATGGGCAAGGGAGAACTCTGCTTTATCAAATGCATTGGCAGCAAAAGGCACACAAACAACACTAAGTAAAAAAGTAGGGGCGATTATTTTATTTATTATTCTTTTTAAGTACTGCATAAACATCCATTTAGACACTGACGCGCAAGAAGCGCTACTTGACTGATTTCAAAGCGATTGTAATTCAGCAAGGTACATTTGTTAATCTAATTCTCGGTTTTATGTCATAAAATTTAACAAAATACTCCATTTGTACTACTAACAGAGCCAAAAAAAGCCCCATTGCCAAACAGCAATGGGGCTTTTTTATACGTTTATTATCGGAATTTATTACTTTTTAAGGCTTAATTTATTGCCTTTCAAAGATTTGCGAACATTTGCGATACGTGAACGATTCTTTGCACGCGCTTCACCCGTTGCCTGACCTGAAGCTTTATTTGTACGGCTGCGACGTAAATGTGACGGCTTTTTACCAATTTTATCAATCAGTACTTCACGGCTGCTTACCTCGTAACCAGGTAAAACAATGCGCTTGATGCGCTGTCCGATTAACTTTTCAATATCGAATAAGGTGTTTTCTTCCTCACGGCTCACAAACGAAATTGCTTGGCCCGGCTTACCAGCACGACCTGTACGACCGATACGATGAACGTAGTCTTCTGCAAGCCAAGGTAGGTCGATGTTAATCACACGTGGTAACCCTTCAATATCAATACCACGGGCAGCCACTTCGGTTGCGACTAGTACACGAACTTTACCTTCTTTAAACTCGCGTAAAGCGCGGCGGCGGTTACCTTGGGTTTTATCTCCATGACAAACAACAGCAGGAATACCATCAAGGTTAAGCTCTTTTACAAGCTCATCAGCGGTTTCTTTCATGTTTACGAAAACAAGTACTTGCTGCCAGTTTTTCTTACCTATCAATTCAGATAAAAGCTCTTGCTTACGGCGCTCTTCAACAGGATAAACAACGTGTTGCACTGTCTCTGCGGTACTGTTGGTTTGATCTACACGAATAATTTCAGGCTGCTTTAGTACTTTACTCGCAAATTGTTTAATTGCCGCCGGGAAAGTGGCAGAGAACAACAAGATTTGACGCGTTTCATCACTACCATTAATAACCGTTTGCATATCGCTGATAAAGCCCATGTCTAGCATACGGTCAGCTTCATCAAGCACTAAATGCTTAACATTAGCTAAGCTGATGTTACCTAAACGCAGATGGTCAAGTAAGCGCCCTGGTGTTGCAACCACGATATCGACACCTGCTTTCAAATCGTTAGCTTGACCCGCTAGATTGATACCACCAAACAAACACACTGTTTTGAGTTCTGTGTATTTTGCAAACGCTTTAAAATTATTGGCGATTTGCTCAGCTAACTCGCGGGTAGGTGCAAGCACTAAAGCACTTGGCGCATTATTTTCACTAACCGCTGATTCTGATAATTTTTGGATAAGTGGTAAAGCAAATGCAGCGGTTTTACCCGTGCCTGTTTGCGCACTGACAAGTACGTCTTTGCCTTTTCTTACCGCAGGAATTGCACTACGTTGAACGGGAGTAAGCGTTTCGAAATTAAGCTCTTCTAATGCCTGTAAAAGCTCAGAAGAAAAACTAAATGATTTAAAATTCATGCTGTATAACCTGCGGCCATCATATCAAGGGTCGCAAATTATACAGAAAAAAAATGACTTTAGTTAGTTATAACTTAACTAAAGTGCCTTTTAATGCCACGCCAGCAACAAATGTGCCCGCACCACATTGATATTCGGTTTGACTAACGAACTCACGTTTTTTGTAGTACGACTGAATATTTACAACTGCATTCATGCCTTCACGAACAGCACGCTCTTGTAATGCTTTTAAAGCACTCAGCATTACCCACTCACACGCTTCTCGGTCAGTTTTATTAAATGCGTTGGTTTTCTTGTTGGTGATCACTTCACCATAATTGGTTTTAATGCTGCTATGACTTTGATCAGCAAAATACAGCGGAATATCTAACAGCGCTTGTTTCGCTTTGGTAGTTTCAAGTAATGCTTGTACAGGTAGCGTTTGTAAATCATCACGTGCAAAACTGTTTGTTGAAAACAAACAAGCTGCTAAAACACATGCAAGGGTCAATAACTTCATTTAAAAATTCCTTCTATAAAATTTCCATGCAACACCAAAACCAACCGAAACATTATAATCTTGCTTAACGAGTGGGCTTGCATCTTGTTGACTGTTAGCAAGGTGATGGTATTTAACAAAACCACCTAACCAATACTTTGGTGTGTCAAAATGTACCCCAATTGATACATCAGCGCCAGAAAAACCTGAACGGCTTGAGTATGCTTGGCGAGTTTCATTGCTATGTAAGTCACTCACTCCATAGTAGTAATCAAGGTATTTATCGCTAGCAAAGTTGATATTGCCACGAAACGCTAATGAAAATTGTGAATCCGACTTTTCGATGATCGGCACTCGATAATACACACTTGGCCCATAACGCCAGCCAATATCATCAATACCTGAGAAATCTGTCGCAATGGCTTTGCGTGCAAACAGGCTTAAATACAAATGCTGTTTAGCGTTTGGTTCACCTATTAGGTAGTAATTAAGTGAAGGCCCTAATTCAAACACCCAATCTAGATCATCCATACCTTCTCGGGCTTTGTTGTCTTCACTGTCAACTGCAAGACCAACGTTGGCAGATAAATCTAAATGGAGATTTTCTTGTTGCCACAAAAAGCCAGTGAAGTTATTACGGTCGATGGCCATTTTATCGCTTTGATAACGAAAATAAGGCACAGGCAATAGGTATTGCTCACTTTCATCTGAACCTAAATAATGCGGGATATCTGCATAAAAAAGGCCTGCACCGAACTCCATTTTTGCAGTGCCCTTTTCTACACTGTCTTCTGCAGCATAAGCATTAAAAGTTAGAATAAATAAAATACTTATGATGCAGCGCTTAATCATGCTTGCCATTTTTTAAAAATTAACGAGGTATTGATGCCACCAAACGCAAAGTTATTACTCATAATGTAATCTGTTTGCATTTCACGGCCATTGCCCTTGATATAATCTAAATCAGCACACTCAGGATCGACATCCGTTAAATTGATAGTAGGTGCAAACCAACCATCATTCATCATATTGATACTTGCCCATGCCTCAATGGCGCCACACGCTCCTAAGGTATGACCTAAATAACTCTTTAATGAGCTAATAGGTTTCTTGCCAAGGGCATTGAAAGTCGCCAGTGACTCCGCAATATCACCCCGATCTGTTGACGTACCATGAGCATTCACATAGCCAATTTGGTCGGCAGTAAGCTGTGCATCATTGAGGGCCATTTCGATAGCCACTTGCATAGTTTCTGCGGTAGGTTGCGTCACATGTTGACCATCTGAGTTACACCCAAAACCGACGAGCTCCGCATAAATGGTCGCTCCACGGGCTAAGGCATGCTCATACTCTTCTAAAATGAGTGTGCCTGCACCTTCACCAATAACCAGACCATCACGATTTTGATCAAATGGTCGTGGCGAGCTTTTCGCAGCATCATTTTTTGTGCTCGTCGCATATAAGGTGTCAAATACCGCAGCTTCTGTGATGCATAACTCTTCTGCGCCACCAGCCACCATAGCTTTTTGACGGCCATACTTAATCGCTTCGTAAGCATAACCAATACCTTGCGAGCCCGATGTACAGGCAGAGCTGGTAGTGATCACCCGACCTTTTAAGCCAAAAAAGACACCCACATTCACAGGCGCTGTATGCGCCATCATCTGGATGTAACTGGTGGCCGTTACGCCTGTCATTTCGCCGGTTTCCATCATTTTTGCAAAAGCCAATAATGGTGGCGTTGACCCCGTAGATGAGCCAAAAGCAATGCCTGTAGAGCCGTCGGTTAGACTTGAGTGCTCTAATAGCCCGGCTTCTTCTAAAGCAAGCTCTGTAGTACGGGTCGACATCATAGCAACACGCCCCATTGAGCGAACTTGTTTACGCTTATAGTGGCTTGGTTTACTAAAATGAGTAACAGGTGCTGCTAGTCGAGTGTTTAGTTCTGGCGCAACATCCCAGTCAGTCATGTACTGAACGGCATTTTCACCTTTTTGCAAAGCGGTTTTAAATTCGCCCCAGGTATCACCTAATGCAGTAATGGCAGACATGCCTGTAACAACAACGCGCTTCATTACACCATACCACCATTCACAGAAATAACTTGGCGGGTAATATACGCGGCGTCATCTGAACATAAAAACGACACAGTACCCGCGACTTCACTAACCGACCCCATACGTTTTAATGGGATCATTTTTAGCATTTCATCAACCGGTAAATCGTCTGTCATTTCGGTTTCGATTAACCCTGGAGCTACGCAGTTAACGGTGATCTTACGTTTTGCAAGCTCAAGCGAAAGCGCTTTGGTCGCACCAATAATGCCCGCTTTAGCGGCACTGTAGTTAACTTGCCCGCGATTACCGGCAATCCCTGACACTGACGCCATAGTGACAATACGGCCACCTTTACGACCTTGCACCATTGGCATCACCGTTGGATGAACCACATTATAAAAACCGTCAAGGCCAGTACGGATCACTTTATCCCAATCATCACCTTGCATCGCTGGGAACGCCATATCATTCGTGATACCTGCATTACAGATCACCCCATAATACGCACCGTGATCGGCAATATCAGCTTCAATTTGTTGTTTTGCAAGCTCTCTATCGCAAACATCAAATTGCAATAAGCTAGCATGACGACCAAGCGCACTGATTTCTTCACAGGTTTGCTCTGCTTCAGCCACACCACTGCGACAATGAACAGCAATATCAAAGCCATCGTTAGCTAATCTAAGTGCGATTGCTTTGCCAATACCACGGCTTGAGCCGGTGACTAAAATACGTTTTGTCATTGATTTTCTCTTATAAACTGCATTGGGTCTTGTGGTTGAAACACATTAATTTTTGCTTCTGCTAAGCATGTTTCATCGCTATGTATTTGACACTCAAATACACTTAACCCTGATTCTTCTTGATATAATTTTGTCACCGAGACTTTAAGCGTTTGCTCGTTTTTAAATACCGGTGCATAGGTTTTATATTTGCGCGTACCAATTAAAAAACCGATTTGTACTTCATTTCCTTTGTCTTTTGCCAGCGCACCAGCATACGCTGCGATAGTTTGCGCCATATATTCACAGCCAATATAACTGGCAACGCCATTTAAGCTCTCGTCATAAAATGGGCTGTGTGAACTTATATCCACTTCACAACAACCTGACTCTTCGCTGTAATTGGATAGGCGATTGAGCAATATCATTGGTTCGCTATGAGGGACTACTTGCTCAATTTTATAGTGATTCATTTAGATGTCCTAGTACTACACTGACATTATTGCCACCAAAGGCAAACGAATTTGATAAACAAGTGTTAATTTCTGCCGTTTCTGGTTGAGTTATTAAACCAATTTCAGCCAATGATTCGTCTTTTATAACCTGATTGCATACTAATTGATTAAACTCTGGGTAAGCCAAATAGAGCCAACATAAGCCCGCTTCTAAGGCTCCTGCAGCGCCTAAGGTGTGGCCAGTCAAATGTTTAGAAGAACTGACCTTGGTATCTTTGCCAAATACCTCACTGATTGCCAGAGATTCCATGGCATCATTTTGCGGTGTGGCTGTTCCATGGGCATTAATGTAGTCGATATCTGAAGGCGTTAAATTCGCGTCTTGCAACGCCGTTGTCATAGCAGCAATTGCGCCAGAACCGTCTGCAATCGGTGCTGAAATATGGTGGGCGTCGGAGCTTTCACCACCACCTAAAAAGGCAATACTTTGTTTTGTATGCTGCTCTTTACTCATAACAAATAACGCTGCGGCTTCACCAATATTAATGCCAGCTCTGTCGCCACTAAACGGCTTACAAATTTCATCGCTAATAGAAGATAACGAATCAAAGCCATTGATAGTGAGTTGGCACAAGCTATCTACCCCACCACAAATTACCACATCGGCTAAATCGGCACTGAGTAAGGCACGCGCACTAATAAGCGCCTTGGCACTTGAACTACACGCAGTTGAAATACTGTAACTTGGCCCCTTTGCAGCGAGTTTCTTGGCAATATAATTGGCGGGTGCGACGAGCGCTTGGTCGTAATAATCAAACTCCTGTGGCCACTTTCCCTTAGCTGCATGAGCAATTCGACCTCTTTCACCTTCTTGAATTGCAGCAGTACTGGTACCAATAACCACAGCAATACGGCTGCTCGGAATGTCTATGTTTGCTAATGTGTCAGCAATTTGCCCCAGCGCTAAATCGATTAGCTGATAAAATCGCATTGATGCTGTTAATGGCAGTTCATTAACCAACCCCACAAAAGTTGGGCGCTGCTCAAATGCAAGCGACGTCACCTCTGTGAGTGTTTGTTTAGGTTGTAAGCTGATACTTTGCATTGTTTGTTGATGACCAACCCCCAATGCACTAACAATACCTAAGTCGTTAAGCCAAAATGGCATAATCAATTAACCCTTTGAAATTTAATTTTGTAATCTCGCTGAAAGTTTACAAGTTCTGTTGCACCGTCTAAATAGCGAATTTCACTAATTAACTGTTCACCTTGATATAAACGCCGTGTCGAGCCTTGTTCAACCAAGTTCAAACCATAAAGTTGCGAGTTCAGCAGAGAAACCGGCCAGTGTACTAGCATGATATCAGCAAGAATATAGCGAGGATCAACCGCGTTGATAGGGAGCATTTTTTCGCTTTTAATCGGCCCTAGTGGCGCTTTTTCTAACTGAAATATCGGCATACCTTGAGCCGTCATAACAGCCAAGTTAATACCCGTTTCACTGTTTAAACTCAGTTGCGCTAGTAGTGTATGCTGCTCATCGCCATAGCGTACTTCAAGTACTTGCTGCCAATTATCAGCAACTAATGATGGCGGTGGATCAAGCAAATAAATTCCTGCATTTGGCGCTAAATCAACGCCCGTTTTTACTGCAAATTCACTGGCACAACTCGCCACTAATATGCTCAAAGATAAAAGCAAAGAGCGTGTTAATCGCGACATAATTCAACCAGTGTATTTAAGCGTTTGTTGCTTTGTTTTACAAATGGGTTTTGTAAATCCCATGCATAACCAGCAAGAATAGCACTGATCATCTCGCGTACTTGTTGGTTTTTCTCACTGTAAAAAATCACGTCCTGAAATGAGCCATCATACCAAGCACTGACGTAGGTTCTAAAGCAATTAACCCCTTGTTGCAAAGGCTCACTGTAATCGTTTTTGAAATCAACTTGCTCACCACGTAAGTAGCTATCAACTAAAGGAGCAACCAATGAAGCTGATTTTAATGCAATCGTCACCCCAGATGAAAACACTGGATCTAAAAACTCACCAGCATTACCAAGTAGTGCAAAATGCTCACCATACAAACTAGACACATTAGCCGAATAGCCTTTGATAGCGCGCGCTTCACCAATAGCTTCTCGATTGACTAATAACCCACTTAAATAGCTATCTTGTTCGATAAATTCATTTAAGCCAGCGAGTGGTTGTTTATCCTCAAGTTGCTCTGGTTTACCAACTACACCAATGCTTGCCGTACCATCACTAAATGGGATCAGCCAATACCAAATATCTTTATGCTCTGGATGAACATTAATTAAGATTTTTTCACGGTCAAACTGGGGATCGCTAATATTATCTTTAAAATGGCTGAAAAAAGCCCAACGTACAGGGAAATTTGATGCTGACTCTAAATCAAGTAAGCGAGGTAATACTCTGCCAAAACCACTAGCATCAAGTACAAAACGCCCTTTAATTTGATAGCGTTGCTGGTTTTCATCCGTAACATCAAGTAAAGCGCCATCCTCACAATTGGTAAACGCTAACACGCTATGTTGGTATCGAGTTTCAGCCCCTTGCTGCATGGCACCATCGGCTAAGCATTTATCAAAGTCAGCGCGTTTTACTTGAAAAGTCGTGCCAGGGCCTTCGCTAAATTTCTCGGTAAAATCGATTGTTGTTTGGTCGCCCCGACGCTGAAACGCCGCACCATTTTTAAACTGAAACCCAAGTGATTGTGCCTGTGCTTGTACCGCTTGTTCAAGGCCTGCTTCTGCTAAAAAGCTCATGCACTGGGGTAATAAGCTTTCACCAATCGAAAAACGAGGAAAGGTTTGCTGCTCTAACACCACCACATGCCAACCTTTTTTCACCAGTAAACTGGCAGCCACGGCACCTGAAGGGCCAGCACCAATAATAACAACATCAGCCTGTTGAACTTGATTATTCACCTATTATTTTTCCTTATTTTTAGGTAATGCAATACTGAGCGGCGCCAGGATATAGATACAAAATAGCCCCACTAATACCGTTAATCCGAAACTGAAAATGGCCGGCGTTTTCGAAACGGCCAACATGCCAAATACCCACATCGATGATGCCGCTGACAAACTAATTGCGAGTACATTGCTCGAGCTTAAATTATTGACCTGATAAAACACCAAGTAATCGATTGCCAACGCTAATATCAATAGACAGCCTAATAAATTAAAAATCGACAGCTGAGATTGCAGCGCACTGCATAGTAGCAGTACAGCCGAGGTTGTTAGTACAAGCACTAACGTTTGTTTACACGCCGTTTTAAAACCAAATTTGACGCTAAAAAGTAGTAACGCAAAGGTAATCGCAATGGCCAATGTTATCAGTAACGAATTTGAGTAATGACTTAAACCTTCGCTTATCATCGCGACTTTATCGTAAACAATTAAATCTGGGTAAGCGTTGGCTAAATCCATCAGCTCTGATTTATTTACACCGGTTACCATAAACCAGCTTGCGGTCAGTGTTTTGTTTGAGATCACTTGGTTAGCGATTAACGGCGCTAACGGTGAATTAAGTGCCGCGTTTAAATCAAGCATTGATGTTGAGAGCTCAACAGGCGTCCCTGTCATTTGGCTAACTACACTCATGGCTTGCTGGGCCAAATGCAACTGCTCATAGTTTTGCTGTTGTAATTGTTTACTAGGCACTAAGTCACTAAGCATCAGAACATGGCCATTAAGGCCGAGAATAGTTGCTTTTAATGCTTCTTGTTGTACTAATAACTGCTGCGCATTATCGGCAAATAAAATCATGATTTGGCCATTATCTTTACCTAATAAAGACATATGCAGCGCTTCGTTTTGCATTAAATCAGCAGGACTTGCATTTAACAGCTTTACATCATCATTAATCACAGGGGGTTTTAGTAAAGCAAAAGCACTCAGAAACACTAGCATCAGCTTACTGAGTGCGACGCGGTAATGCGTTAATCGTTTTAAATAACCACTTAACATGTTTGCTAACTGATGCGCAGCAGTGTTAATGGTTAAACCTGTTTGCCAATAAGGCAATAAGATTCGTGTGCAGAGCCAAGCTGTAACTAGCCCTGCAACAACAAATACGCCCACTTGACTGAGTAACTGCACCGGTGAGAAAAACAAACTCGCGTAACCGAGTGTAGTGGTTAGTAACGACAACAATAGTGCCAGTTTAAGCCCTTGACTAAAACCTTGCGGCTGCTCGGTTAAATCAAGCATGCCATGAAATGCATAATCAATGGCAATACCAATCAGCGTCACGGCAAACACCATGGTTAATACATGCACCTGACTAAAAATACTGATCAGCGCAATGGTGCCGCCAATAGCGGCGCTTATCACGGTTACAGAGGCCAACCACAATGCATTTATCGTGCGAAACACCCACACCACCATCACAATAAGAGCCAGCAAGCTCACCGAACCAAACAAGGTCATTTCAAATTTGGCTTGCTGCGCATTTGCTGCGGTGTGAAATAACGCACCGGCATAGCGAATTTGTGTATCGGGATAGCGGCCTTCAAGCTCAGCGATATAGGCAACTATCTCATTGCTTAAAGCTATTGATTGATTGATTGAAAAGGCATTGTCAGCACTTTGCACAAATAACATTAAATACTCATCACCTTGATAGTTAATGTTAATTCGGCCATCTTGCAGCTCAAATTGCTGCATGTGTGTCATTGCCTCAGATAAGAACCCTGCTGTAGCAAGTGTTGGGTCTTGGTTGATAGTACTTGAAACAAAAGGATCAGCGACTTTACTCAACTGACTAAAGTAATACTGTTGAAAGCGATTAGCATCGCCAATCGCTTGTTTATATTCCTCAGAGATTAAATGCCCGGCGTACTGACCATAAAATGCTGCTAATTGGGAGATTTCGGGTAACTTAAAACGAGGCTCAATGTTTTTACTCGCCAGCCACTGATGTAAATCATCATAAGCTTTTACTGCATTCTCACCCCGAAAAGAAAAGCTTAACTGCTGCTTATTAGCTGAAAAAAAGTGTTCTTCGACTTGCTGTAAACGCGGTTCTGACTTTGGCAGCAAAGCCAAAATATCATTATTCAACGTCGGCTGTTTTAGAATAAAAACAACCACTAAGGCGCTAACTAAAAAGCTCAGCCAAGCGAGCGTTAGGCCCCATGCTTTCACTGTTTTTGCTCTTTATTAGGATAAGCAAAGCGTAGCACAGTAAAGTTACCATTTGCTTCTTGAAGACGCACACGGCTCACTTGCTCTGCTGCTACACATAATTCGAACTGACTAAATAGCTGCTTTAGCAAGTCATCTTTAGGCAATAAAGTCTGACAACCGGGCTCTGCATGCTCTGTCATCGTAAACTGCTCTGCAAGTGCTACTTCATCATGCTTTAAAATTGCTTGCAGTAAATTAACGTAAGGTTCTGCACCTTTTTGTAGCTGCGGCTCACCTTGATCGTTAAGGGTATATACTTGCCCTTGCTTGATTAATAGCGTGCTTTTAACCGGAGATTCAACCTGCCAAGTGAGGCCATCTTCAGCAAGTTCAAACGAACCTGTTGAAATAAAAGGTTTACTAAATCCTTTAAAGTGCTTCTCTTGGCTAAATGTGCCTTGCTCTGTCACCGCGCTTGATGCAAACACAGGGAAAAAGACAATAACACTGAGTAACAACACGCTTAATCGCATTAAATCACCTTTTGAAGTTTTTCATGTAGTACAGGCGGCGAAACAAACTGCATTTCTTTTTTCTCTATATCAACCGCAACTTGGATAGTCGTTGCTTTGGTTAACTTTTTACCTGTAGCGCAATCAGTGATTACGTAATCAATACGTAATCGTGTTTCATATTCTTTTAAGTAGGCATCAACTCGGATTTTTTGTGTAAACAATGCAGAGCCGACGTACTTAATATGCATGTCAATAATCGGCCATGCATAGCCAGACTCTTGCATTTGCACATAATCATAATCAAACAAACGCAGTAATTCGCAGCGCGCGACTTCTAAATAACGCGGGTAATTACCATGCCATACCACATTCATTGGATCGCAATCATGAAAAGGAATTTCAATCTCAACATGAGTGCTCAGCAACGAGCCTCTACTATGCATATAAACTCCAACGTTTTGTTTGAATAGCGTCAACCGTAAAGCGAAGAACAGCCTCTAGAGGACGGTCTTCATCAAGCAGCGGGAAAAACTCGCTAATGTCTTGATACATACTTTGTAAATCACTAGTTAAACTAGCAAATTCAAGCTCACCGCTATTAATACGTAAACGTAGACCTTGAATACTCGCAAGCAAGGTACTTGCAACCACTTGTTCGGTTAGCTGTAAGATACGCAAACAATCTCGCGCAGCGATGGTTCCCATGCTCACTTTATCTTGGTTGTGACACTCGGTTGAACGAGAAAATACACTTGCTGGCATGGTCAGTTTTAATGCTTCGGCCGTGTATGCACTGGCGCCAATTTGGACCGCTTTAAAACCATGGTTAATGTAACGACGTTCATCATTACTCGCCGAAAGGTTAGAAGGTAAACCATTGTTATAGCGCGTATCAACTAAGGATGCGATTTGTCTATCGGCTAAGTCGGCTAAATTAGCAACAGCAGTTTTCATGCTATCCATTACCATTGCAATATGACCGCCATAGAAGTGACCACCATGCAGTACGTGTTCACCTTCACCATCGATGATTGGATTATCATTTGCCGAATTTAGTTCATTTTCAATCATTTGCCTAAACCACGGCAAACTATCTTGCAGCACACCAATCACATGTGGAGCACAGCGAATTGAATACCTATCTTGTAAGCGGTCAGCATTACGAGGGTGTTCTACATGGTTTAGATCACCACGGATCCATGCAGCTACTTGCTGTTGCCCTAGATGTGGCTTCACTGAAAACAAAATATCATCAAAGTGATGACTGTTACCTTTTAATGCAAGGCTTGCAAGGGCTGTTATACGGCTGGTCAGTTTGGCTAAGTAATCTGCTCTATCATAAGCAAGGCATGCCAAAGCTGTCATCACGGCAGTGCCATTCATGACTGCCAGCCCTTCTTTTGGGCGTAGCTTTAATGGCTGTAAGCCTAGTTCTTGCATCACCTCTAGACTGTTTTTAATTTCGCCTTTGTAATACACATCACGCTCACCAACCATAGCACCGGCTACATACGAAAGCGGCGTTAAATCACCACTGGCTCCTACAGACCCTTCTTGTGGGATCACCGGTACGATATTGTGATTTAAAAAGTCACGCAATAAATTCAACATCTCCCAGCTAACGCCAGAATACCCTTGTGAAAGCGAGGTTAAACGAGTCGCTAAAATAGCGCGCCCTTGGACTTGATTAAAAACATCACCAAGGCCACAACCATGAAAACGAGTAAGATGCAGTGGTAACTCATTAACTAAATCAAGTGGCACTTTTACGGTTACCGAGTCGCCATAACCTGTGGTTACGCCATAAATCACGCCATCGTCTTCAAGCAACTTATCTAAAAACGCCACGGCGCTGTCTATTTTATTAGCAAATTGACGGTCTGATGTTAACGCTACAGCACCTTGCTCTAATGCAATATGAACAATATCTTCGATTGATAAACGCTGTTGGCCAAAAACGGTAGTCGAGTGCTCTGACACCTTAGTTCTCCTTGTTTTGACTACGAGACACTTGCTCGTCATTTTGCCAAAAATCATAAAAATTAAACCATTGATACGGATAGGCCGCAGCATAAAAACTGAGCCTTTGCGCATAATCGCTAACAATTTGTTGTAATGTTTGTTGCCTCGTTTTACGCGGTAAAACGAGTTTGTCGGCGTATTTTTCAAAAATCACGCGGTAAAATGTTTCGCCATTGGGCTTTTTATCTTTTAAACAAAAAAGATGAAACACCGGGCAATCTAACAGAGCAGCTAAAATAAATGGCCCTTGTGAAAAAGGGGCTGGCTTACCTAAAAAGTCAGCTTCGATAACTCTTCCTGCAGTGGTGGTACTGGTTCTATCACCGACTATCACCACAATTTCACCCTGCTCGACTTTTTCTTTGAGCATAATTGCCATATCTGGGCCAAGATCGGTTACTTGAATAAGGTTTACTGCAACATCCGGATTAATACTTTTCAGTAATTTATTAAACTCAACGGCATGATGCGTAAACACCAACACATTGATTCTTTTACTATTTCGGTGTTGGCTAAGAGCTCTACATACCTCTAAATTGCCAAGGTGTGAACCAATAAAAATAGCCCCTTGCTGTTGCTCATCAAGTTGTTTGAAAAGCGCTTCGTTGGTGTAAAGAATATTATGTTGCTGAATTCGTCCAAGCCATGCATCTATTTTGTCAAAGGCGCTGTCAGCGAAGCAGCGAAAATGACGAAAGCTATCGCGCCAAGTAACTGCTTTACTATTGCCATTCACTTTACGCGCTTGGGTTAAGAATGCATGTGACGCTTGGCGGGCAGTTTTGCCTGTTAAAAACAAATAAAACACCACCGGAAACAACACCAACCACAAGCCTTTTCGACCAAATACGCGATAACACACGAGCAATATTTGCATGCCTAAGCGATTGCCACGTTCTTGCATTTTTGACCAGTGCTTTACAGCCATTAGCCTGCCACCTTACGCCAAAGTAGCTTAGGTGAGCGTAGCAACATGCCAAAGAATAAGCGCGTGTGCAGCCAAGAAATTCCCACGTTATCGTGTAAGGCTCGAAAATGAGATACACCATTTTCAGGGTAAATAACCTGGGTTGGCAAAAACGTGACTTTAACACCTTGCCAATAAAGCCTGACTAAAATTTCAATATCAAAGTCCATGCGCTTGCCAAGCGTTTGCTTAGCCATTAATTGTTCAACGGCTGCTAAGGGGTAAACCCGAAAACCACACATTGAATCAACAATATCAAAGCTTAGTGTTTCTACCCATACCCAAAAATGGGTGATGTAACGACTTAAATAACGGTGCTTAGGCACGGAGCTGTCATAAATTGGGCAACCACTGATCACCTTGTTAGGTGATGCATTACTTAGTTCAATCAACTTACTAATATCTGCTAACGAATGCTGGCCGTCAGCATCAACCTGAATGGCATGGCTGAACCCTTGCTGGTAAGCAGCCATCAACCCAGTTTGAACTGCCCCACCCTTACCTTGATTTTGAGCGTGGCTTATCAAGGTTAAAAAATCGTACTTTGCGTCAAGCTCTGCAAATACTTGTTTGGCATCATCGTCACTGCCATCATCAACCATGATTATCGGCAGCTGTAGCTCTTTTAGCTCATTGAGTACTGCAGCGATAGCATGGGTGTGATTGTAATTAGGAATAACAATACAAAACTGGTTCATGGCTTAATCACAAAATACAATTCGACCAGACGCATGCTGGCCTTTTTCTGATTGATAGCTAAACAAGCATTTGCCTTTTGCATTGCGCTCAAGGGTGAGGTTTACCGTCATATCAGGGGTTGTTACTACCTGAAACTTTAACACTTCTAAATCTTGTACTAGTTTGCCAAAACCCAAATATTGCTGAGCATATTTTACTGCCCAATCCAGCTGTACTACGCCTGCTAAAATTGGCGCACCTGGAAAGTGGCCGCGAAAATAATCTAAATCAGCCGCAATGGTTAACGCTAAACTCACGCTAGTTTCTGTTTGTGATAAAACGGCCACCTCTGGGGTCACGTTATTCAGGCTTGGCAAAATACTGCTCCAATGTTTTTAAACTTAATTTAGCTTGGCTGTTAAAAGGAAGTGCATCGATGTAGCGCCATTTACGTGGTAAGCAAATTCGTTCAAAGCGGTTTGAGAGGTGTGCTTGTAAAGCGCGGTTAATTGCCAATTTACCCTGCAATTCAAGCTCTTTATTTGCCTCATCACTGAGTACAACCACCGCACCAATTTGCACGCGCTTGGCTGGAATAACAACCACTTTTGCTTCTTTTATCCAGTCATGGCTTTGCAGATAACTCTCAAGCTCATCTAGGTTTAAACGCTTTTCTTCAATTTTTATCGTTCTGTCTATACGGCCCAACAGTTTAAATTGACCATTTTTATGAATAAGCGCTCTATCATCTAAAGGGAAGTTCGATTGCTCTAAAATCGCAGAATCTAGCATCAAGCGCCCTTCCTGATTCAGCGATAAAAAATTACCATTAAACGGCTGCCATGGTACATCAACCGCTGCCTGTGTAACTTGTCGATAAGCAATACCGCCAGTCTCTGTACTACCAAACACTTGTGTTGCTGGGCGAGCTAACTGGTTAAATAAAGTTTCGGCATGTTCGTTGTTGAGTGGTCCGCCAGAGGAAAATAACCACTTAATTTTGTCGCGCTCAGGAACTAACACATTATCAGCGCATAAACGGCCAAGTTGCGCAGGGCTTGAAACGAGCGCTGCATAACGAATATTTTTTAACCTTTGCGCAATATGTTCAGGGTACTGAATTTGTTCACTATCAATTATATGGCCTTTCGCCAACGGCCAAAGTAAACGAAATAATAAGCCGTAAATATGCTGATGCGAAACAGTTGCTAAAAACGTAAATTGGCTGGGTAAGTCAAATGACATTGAAAGTACTGCAAGCTCTCGATTTAATACCCGCCAAGGTTTCACAATCGGTTTAGACTGTCCTGATGAGCCTGAAGTATAAAATATAACCGCTGTGTTTGTTGGCCATTGTAAACGGTTAGTTTGTAAAGGCGTGTGACCAAGACTTTGCTCAAGGTTAGTAAAAAGCACATCATCATTGATATTGGTCGCATCGCCGGCAAAAAAAGCAGACTGTGCTAGCAATAAACTTAAGGTTTCGTGCTGACCATTAGGTGGCAAAATAACATTATAACCACTACACGCTAAGGCAAATAAGCGCACTGCAAATTGGTAGGTATCAGGATGGAATAACACCACATGGCTGCCAGCTTTAAGCGCTGTGAGCTTACTTTGATAAGCCGCAATATCAGCAAAAAACTGTGTTTGTGTTATTGGCTGCCCTGCAACAACAAATGCAGCGTCTGGGTGAAATTTCAGGTTACTCGCTACCATTACTTTTAACCTTTTGTCTTATAAGCCATTCCACAAGGCCTAAGAGAGCTATCAGAATATAGGCTATTAATCCGTTGTACAGAGTCCATGTCTGTAACGAAGTAAATAGGCTTGTGTATAACGCAATACTGCCATTAATAATAAAAAACGCGCACCATACTTTAGTAACTTGGCGCGTGTAATTAACCCCTTTTTCATCAAGATCAGGCTCTTTAATTCGAGCAAAACTCTCAATGACTGTTGGGCCACTTTTCAACGAATAAGCAAAGGTTATGGCCATTACTGTATTTATAATGACTGGGTAAAGCTTTAAGCCCAGATCACTGTTAAAAAACTGCGTTGTTGCTAAAGCGATAATAGCCAAAATAGAGGCTGGCTTTATCCATGGCATAGATGTGAGCAGCTTTTTGCTCAGCAAAAGCCTTAAGCCTAACAATACCATCAGTACCAAGCTCACTTGCCTTAATGAGATATGCTGCAATCCAAAATACACAATAAATGGGTATAAAGATAAGCATACTAAGACCAGTGTTGTGGTTATCGCTTTGAGCATAGTAATGTTTATGAAACGAGTTTTTCTACTTCGTTTACAACATCTTGCACAGTACGCACTTGCTTAAATGCATCTGGCTCAATTTTCTTGCCAGTGATTTCGCGTAGTTTTACAACTAAGTCAACAGCATCAATGCTATCAAGATCTAGGTCTTGATACAGGTGCGCATCTAGGCTGATATCATCAGCATCGATCTCAAATTCATCTACTAAAATGCCCTGTAAAACGTTGTAAATGTCAGCAGCGGTTTTCATGCTTATTCCTACTTCTAAGTCTGTATTATGATTGGTGTTGGTTAATAAATTCTGCCAGTGCATCTACCGATGCAAAATGGGCTTTTGTTTGTTCTGAGTTAGCGTCAATCTTAACGTTAAACTCTTTTTTAATGGCTAAGCCAAGCTCAAGCGCATCGATACTATCTAGGCCTAAACCATCAACAAACAAAGGTTGGTCATTTTCAATATCATCCACGGTAATATCTTCAAGATCTAAGCTGCTAATGATTAATTGTTTTATTTTGTTCTTTAGTTCAGTCATAGGTGCCTGAGTTCCTCTGAAAAGTAATGTTGCAAATCACGGGTTAATTGTCGTGCTTGCATGGCGGGTTGTTCATTATTAAAAGTGTCGTTAAACGTAAATGGCTCAGTGGCAAAGCGCATCTCAAAATGCGCTTTTGTTGCACCAACGCAGTACCATGGTGTGCCTTTGGTCAAAGTGCTGGGTTTCATACTAATTAGCACTGAGGTAATTGGGGCTTTACAGCGCGCAGCAATATTCGCAGCGCCACGCTTAAATTTTAACTGTTCACCTGGGGTTGTGCGGGTGCCTTCAGGAAAGATAATCAGGTTATTTCCAGCAGCGAGTGATGCTTCACAATCATTAAGTAACTCTTGCGGGTCTTCATTACTAATATAACCTGTGCCTTTAATTACACCGCGCATAAATGGATTTTTAAATAGGTGTGCTTTGACCACGCAGTCAGCATTTTTAATCACAGATATCAGCACCACAACATCAATTAATGAAGGGTGATTGGCAAGCACTAATTGCCCTTTCAGGTCATGAAATTTCTGTTTATCTTGCACAGAAAAATGGATAGCACCAGTGTAATGCATTAAGGCAACAAAGAATTTAAAACTATAGTGAACCGTTAAACGGGCTTTTTGCTTACGTTTCGCTTGGCAAGGTTCAAATAAACGTTGTAAAGGCAAAACCAACAAGGTGAGTACAATACCGCCAAAACCAAATACAGAAAAACAAAACCCGGTTGCCAGTACCCGCCAAATTTTATTCAACTTAATGTAAACGTTAGTCGCCATGGTACTGTAGCATCCAAGCTGATTGTTGATGTGAAAGCAGCGATTGTGATCCTTTGCTTGTTAAAGCAGCTGCTAATTGCAAACTCAGTGGTAAACACGAGTCACTTTGAGTATGTTCTGATTCAGGAAGTTTTGTTAATTCAAAATACGGCTTACCGGTCTGCGCAGTTGATAATACGAACGATACACTATGAGCAATTTGTTGCTCGTCGCTAAATGGTAAGTACTCATCTGGTAATACACTTTCGGCATGAGCAATCAAAATTTGTTGCTCACCCCCACTATAAACACGCGCAAAACCATCAATCATGGCAGAAATAATGCTGCCTTGGTCACCAGCAATAGCATTCATCGGGGCTTTATTTTTTGCAATAATCGAGAACAATCCGGTTGCAGCATTATGTACACTCAAACCAAATGCAGTCGGAGAAAGTGGCTCTTGTTCAACAAGTGAATGCAATAGTTGCGATGTTTTTGGTAAGTCACCATGACGCGATGAAAAATTAACAGCTAGCTGCTGATACTCACCTTGCGCTTGATGCATAGTATGAAGAGCCATTTTCATAAACGGGCTTAGGCGGCGGCGCTGCATCGGTGCAACCCAGCTTAAATCGAGGTCAAGAAGATTGAGATGGCTTAATTCTGCTATTTGTTGCTCGGGTGCAACCCATAAACACAAATTCTCAACAACAAATTTCACAAATATTATTCTTATAACGCCAAACGATTGCTAATTTTACCTATTAGCTACAAAAAAGTAAAACAATGGTGCTTAATTACAGCCGCAATTAAGCACTCATTCATTTTTATCGCAAAATAACGTCTTTTTCGGTTAAAAGTTGTGCTTTTTCGCCTACTATATCAGCAACATCAAGTTCGTTAATGTAACCTAAACCAATTTCTTGCTGAGCACTTGTTAGTGGCACATAAGGAAGACGGAACACAGGATTTACCGCGCCTGTCATCATAAGTGCCGTATTAATTGCAATTGGATTAGGCTCGCAGAATAACCAGCCCATAAGTGGCTGTAGTTTTGCATTAAGTGCATCATTTTGCTCATCCATTAACTGACGGAATAAGCCTGGAATAATATTAGATGCAACCGAGATAACACCGTGGGCTTTATGAATGTGTCTTGCATCATGCGCTTCATCGTCATTACCTGACCAACAAGCAATACCTTGCTGTTCATAATGAGCAATACGCTCATTGCCACCGCACTCTTTTACACCGATAAAGTTTTCGTGCTTAGCGAGTGGCTCAATGATATCTGGTGTTAAGTCTTGGCCTGTACGACCTGCTACGTTGTAGATAAACGCAGGACCAATATCAAGTAAACGGTTAAAGTGTTCTTTCACACCCGCCAGCGACGTACGTCCGTAATAAGGGTTAATTTGTAGCGCTGCATCCATACCGGTGGCAAAACCATACTCGGTTGCTTTAATCGCTTCGCGTGTATTGTTGCTACCTGTATTACCGACAATTAATAAACGGTCAGAGAATTTACTAACACTGTGAGCAATTAGCATTAAGTGTTCTTCCCAATTCATTAATTGCCCTTCACCTGTGGTACCACCGACAATAATGCCATCAACACCAGCTGCAATTTGCTGTTCAACAAGGTCGTCATAACATGCAAGATCAATTTCACCATTGGTTAAATAAGGTGTTTTTATAGCGGTGATCAAACTTGCTTGTTTAATTGTTTCTAGGTTGCGCATAACTTTTTTAATGTTTGGAAAATTTGCGCTATTTGTATCACAAACACAGGCATTTTCCGAGTAGTGTGCTGCAATAAATAAAAATACTTGAGAAAAAATCAAAGTTAAGCCAAAATCAAACACTGTATAAATTAACAGTGTTTATTGTGAGTATTTGATAATGCAACTTTCAAAATTTTTGGCAACCTACTTTTATACCACCGAAGAGCTGTGCCATACCCTCTCAATTGATGAGGAAACGCTATCAGCATGGCAACAAAGTAGTTTATTTCCAAAGCCAAGTTACTGTTTGCAGAGTCAATTAGAATGCAGTTCGTATTCGGGCATTTATCAATGCGAAGAATATCAAGACTATTACCCTCGTGGTGCCGCTAGTTGGGGGCTACTAATTATCAAACATGACATAAGCTCATCCTGCCAAGCATTTAATTATTTTGCTCAGCAATATTCAAATCAACTCAGTAAGCTTGCCGAGCAAGGCTTTGCTATCGATGAAGAATTATTTGGCAGTGAAATTGACGAGCACTTACAGCAAGTTTGGCAACAATTTCTTTGCAGTAAATACGGTGTGCTGACACAAAATGGCTTAGTTGAAGAAGCCGTGCAGCTCGACGTAGCTAAGTTATTGATTGATGACATTACTGAATTGCGTACTAAATCAGGTTTAAGCGTAGAAGAGCGCCAAAGCTTGCATAAGGCGCTCAAATTAATGAACCGCGCGTTAAGTCATGGTACGGGCAACGAAGGTAAAAACACCTTACGCCATCGTTATATTGATGACGTAGTGGCAAAGTACGATCTATCGGTAAAATAACCTTTCATTTTGCGCTTTAAATGAAGCACAACTGAACAACCGCACAAAGTTAAAGCAGCGTTTATTTTGTTGCAAATAAGTTAATACAATTTGCTACCTTTGTTTTGTAGGTTTTCATCTGCTTGATCGATAGATTGGTCTGGTTGAGTTATTGCTCTTGTCATATTTGTTGTTTTGACACCTAGCAATAACTCCTTTCTTCCAAACTAATTAAATCAAAATACAGGATGAAAAGATGAAACCTTTTCCAAGGCTTGGTCGCTTAAAGGCGACCTACTTAGCCATGCTCGGCTTATCGATTGCCCAGCCAGCAACCGCAGAAGAATCATTTGTTACACAACAAAGTAAAGCGGATGCCCTTACATTCACTTTGATCACTGGGGACAAAGTATCGGCTGTTGTCAATAAAGACGGCAAGCTAGGCGGCATTCGATTAGTCAATGCAGACGGCTCAGATACATTTACCAGTATCTTTAAACGTGGTAACAACACCTATGTTGTTCCAAACCATGCTCAAGCCTTAGTTGATTCAAATGCGATCGATTTAGAGTTATTTAACATTAATAAGTTATATGAATCGGGTTACGATGATGCATCAACCGACGCGCTCCCCATCATTGTTGAATACCGCGACGGCACCCTTGCAGGACCTGCAGTCCCAGCAACTCTTGCTGGTATGTCATTAACCGGTGAAATTGAGCTAATCGACAGCGCTGCATTTGCAATCAGCAAAGACAAAGCAGCGCAAACTTGGCAAACCCTGGTTGCACAAGCTGACGTTGAAGGTCTTTGGCTTGATGCTGTCGTTCATGCTCACAAGGTTACCCAGTCAGAAACACTGACTCCAACAGTCCCACTAACCGGCGCATATGGTGAGTCAGCAATTAACTATAATGGCGCAGGTATTAAAGTTGCCGTGCTTGATACAGGCTACGATACCGAGCACCCAGACTTACTAGGTCGTGTCATTGCATCCCGTGATTTTACGTATTCGAGCAACGGTGTAGATGACTTAAATGGTCATGGAACTCATACAGCCTCAACCGTTGCAGGCAATGGTCAGGAGTCAGAAGGTAAATGGGTCGGTGTGGCACCAGCCGCCGATTTAATTATCGGTAAAGTACTTGGTAATACAGGAGGAGGATCAACCTACGGTATTTTAAATGGCATGCAATGGGCGGTGCTTTCAGAGCGCGCTGACATTGTAAATATGTCATTGGGTGGCACAGCAACAACCTGTAGTGGCCCATTGGTTGAGATGGTTGAAGCGCTGAGTGATAAGGCTTTATTTGTTATCTCTGCGGGCAATAGCTTTACCCGCGAAACGATTGGTTCACCGGGCTGTGCACCAAGTGCATTAACCGTGGGTGCCATTGACCGTGACGGCAATACGGCGTCGTTCTCTTCGCGCGGTCCATCGCCAGATGGCCACTCAGCAAAACCAGATATTGCCTCGCAAGGTGTCTCTGTGGTTGCCGCAGCATCTGGTGGCTTAGGTGATACGGCTTACCGCGTGTATTCAGGTACTTCGATGGCAGCCCCTCATGTTGCCGGTGGTGCTGCAATTGTTATGCAAGCTCGCCAAGACCTTACGCCAAAAGAAATTAAAGACGTGCTTACATCATCTGTATTTAGTGGTGATTCTCACGTACTGGAGCAAGGTGCCGGTGCCATGAATATCGACCGTGCCATTGACCAAGCTATTGTGGCCCCTGCAAACCGTGAACTTGGCTACTTTGATAATGCCAATAGCGCATTTACAGAAACACAGATCACGCTAACAAACACGTCTGATGAAAGTATTAAATTAAAATTGAAATTAGATTTAATCGGTGAAGATGGCAAAACACAATTACCGGCGACCCTTGCAGGATTAGATATTAAATCTGTGACAATCCCAGCCAAAGGTGTTGCTCAAGTCCCTATGTGGATTGACCCTAGTGTGGCACTTAATAACAGTGCTTATGGTGCAATTACAGGTCGTATCACAGGTACAACCGTTGGCAATACCGACCAACAAGTGACTGTGCCAGTATCATTTTGGGTTGACCAACCTCACGTTAATTTAACGGTAAACCTGACTGATCGCTGGGGTAATCAAGCAGGCTCGCCATCTAAGCTTTACTTAATAAATGAAGAAGATGATTGGGGCAGTCTTGTTAGGCTCACTGGCGGTAAAGCCAATATCGATGTACCTGCTGGTTACTATACGTTGATTGCTAACATTATGACTTACGATAATCCGCAAACCAGCTCTGGTTTAGTAGAATCAGCGGCACAAATGGCTGTATTAAATCGTAAGATTGATGGCAAAACAGAGATTAACTTTGATGCACGTAACGCTCAACCTGTCACCTTTAAAGCTGACCAGCCTCTTGATCCACAAGGTTATTCATTTGGCTTTACTTACGCGATTGACGATCAAGAAGTTGCGAAGCTTGCAGCTATCGAAATGGCTCCTGATTACGTAAATGATATGTATGCATGGTCACAAGGTCATGACGATCGCTTTCGCTCATTTATCACCACCCGCGCTGTAGCTCCAGAAACAACCGTCACTATGCAAAACGGGGTTGAACTTGATTACATCAAACAAGGTTTAGCACTGTCTTTTCATGGTGAAGGCTCTGCAGAAGTAGTGCCTGTAGGTGATGCTGGTTACAGCACTGATTGGAATCAATTTGAGTTAGACGGCAAAATTGCGCTTATTGCTAACCCTAATTACCTCACGTCGTACATGGTCGGTAACGCGATGAAACATGGCGCTAGTGGTGTGATCTTTTATCGTCCTGGTCGTGGCGGTCGATATAAAGGGGCAATCACAGGCACACCAAAAGTCCCCGTGATTGGTATTAGTACCGAACAAGGTGAAGCCTTAATGGCAGAAATCGAGGCTGGCAACAATATCGTTAGCTGGTCTGGTATTGCGGCTGAACGCTCACCTTATGCTTATTCAATAAACCATATTACTGATGGCCGAATTCAACCTGGGCAAATCAATATTGCTGAACATAAAATGCATAAAATAAGTGCGTCTTATCACTCGCAAAATGATGAGCGCCCTGCATGGACTGATGTTATGGCAATGACCAACAGTACCGGGGAGTTCTACTCAACAGGTAGCTCACAGTTAATTATGTTGCCTCATCAACGTGATGAATATTACACAGCAAGTGCAAAAAATGCATGGACGAATGTCGTTATGCCAAACTATAAAATTCAAAGTGGAGGCGCTTATTTTGATGGTCCACGCGCAATGACTGAAGGTGCTGAGCAAAGCACTACTTGGTTTAAAGGTCCACGTGCTGGTAGCTTAGGCAGCAGTGGCTCAGCGATTATTAGCCGCGATACCAATGTTCTTTACTTTAATCTTGCCTCGTTTGGCGATGCCGCAAACCATGATGGTATCTTCGGCTTTATGGGTAGCTCAGCATTTGGTTTAAAAGTAAATGGTGAGCCAGCATCTCCGTATCAAGGCACATTAACCCTTGAGCCGGGCTCTCATCAAATTACCTTAGAAATGCGATCTTATGCTCGCGGTGTCGGTGAGCGCTCTCCAGTCAATGATAAGCTAGGTTCTCTTTACCAAGGTTTCTATACATTTACAGCTGACGAGCAGCAACAAGGTGTTCAGCCAATTTTAGTGCCTATGGTTGATTTACCTGTTGATATTAATAACAGCATGAAAGCGGGTGAAGCGGCTCAAGTTAAGTTAACAGGTTTACTTGACGGTGTAGGTGAAGTGGCGCTGGCAGATGTACAGTTACAATATGCATACGGCCAAGAATGTACAATTGCTAACGTGCCTGCTTATATCTATTGCCCTGTATCAACGAAGTTCTCAAGCGAAAACTGGTTAGATGCACAAGTTGAACACATTGACGGTGAATGGGTAGCTACGATCCCTAATACTGGAAACGTCGGTGACTTTGTCCATATTCGAACGATTGTTTCAGATTATGGTTCAAGCCAAGCAGAGCAAATTACCATGCGAGCTTACATGTTAGATTAATTAGTTAGCGCTAATCAGCAAAGCCGCCTTCGGGTGGCTTTTTTCATGTAAAAACAACTTGATCAAGTATTAAGAATCTAAATGCTCGTACTGACCACGATACACTTCGAAAGTCTTCACAACGGTGTGTTGCTCTTTACTTAGATTATCAAACCAGGTATCGAAACGCTCATCATCATCTTGTTCACTCAGAGCTAAATACTGTGCCAACAACTCAATAATATCGTTGTGAGTACACGACAAGGTGTCTACATGATTAGCTAAAACAGAATGGTCTTTATCGCGAAGCGTGTTCATTACATTTTGATCTAGTTCTTCACGGCTAGTTTTATCACTCACTTCCTTATCCTTCTTTAAAATAAGCACGCATACCTAGTTATAACAGCCTTATCGACAATATCCAGCTTTTTAAATCTAACTGCTTATTGATTGTTCAGCTTGTACAAAATTAAGACAAACCAACATAAATAAGAATCATTTTTATCTTGATCTAAATAGTCAACCACCCTATAATCGCTACATTATCACATAACAAAGATTTCCATTATGAAGCCAAATATCCACCCTGATTACCAGCAAGTCGCGTTTCATGATACAGCGGCAGACAGCTACTTTATTATTGGTTCGACAATTAAAACTTCGCGCACAATTGAACTTGAGGGAAAAACCTACCCTTATGTGCCAATTGACGTATCAAGCGATTCACACCCGTTTTATACCGGTAAGCAAAAAGCCGTTGCAAGCGATGGCCGTGTTGCTGCGTTTAATCGTCGTTTCAAAAACTTAGCGAGCAAGTAGTTGCTATAGGTAAGAACATGAAAGTATTAAGTTCATTAAAAAGCGCGAAGAACCGCCCGGGCTGCCAAATCGTAAAGCGTAAAGGTCGTGTCTATGTTATTAATAAAGACAATCCGCGCTTGAAGGCAGTTCAGGGTAAAAAGAAAAAGCGTTAAAAAAGGTGCCTCGGCACCTTTTTTAAATTAAAGTAAATCTAACTCGTTAGTTTATTTTTATTGGCCAAATAACAACTCCCAAAAACCTGGCGGCTCATGTAGCTCATGGTATTTCTTACGTAACTCATCAATAGATTTAAGCGGCGCTTTTGCAGCTTCAAGGCCACGGGTCGTTGCAAGTTGCTTAGCTTGCTTTGCTTGATTTATGACTTTATCAAGCCCTTCTAAAGACGCTGTTTTATGCTGTTTAAAATCAGCTGTTTTGGCTGTCTCTAACAACTCAATAAATTCATCGATAGCGGCATTAAAGCTTACTAAATCTGTAGCGCGTACAGAATTTTTATAAGCAAGCCCCATGTTCTTCATATTGGCCTCAAGATCAATATTATTGGCCGCGCTCAGACTGGAAAAAACGATTAAAAAACTAATAAAAATGGCTTTCATACACTCTCAACCAAATACAAATTATGCACCCATTATAAAGCGAAACGCTACGTAAACCTAATACCATTAAAATACCCAATACTGCAACAAAGTAAACATTCCGTAATCACCTTTTCACAACAAACAAAAAACACCTGAACCCTACGAAAAATCTAACATACTGTTTAAATTGAAATTAGATGTGTACAAATTGATACGTAGTTTTTGTTTGCAAATAATAGGGACAATGATAAAGTGCATCGCGTTAACATTTTAAGAACAACTGTTAACAACCCTTTAAGGGATAAAATAAAAACTAACAGGTGAAACAATGAAAAAACATAACATCTTAGGTGCAAGTATTAAGCTTGCCCTGTGCACATCTGCACTTGCAATTTCAGGTCAGTCATTTGCTGCTGATGAAGAAGGTGTACAAACAATCGACCGTATCGAAGTAACTGGTTCTCGTATTTTACGTGAAGGTGCTATTGCCCCTGCGCCAGTGACAGTTATCAGTGGTGATGACTTAGTTAACACAGGCGCGGTTAATATCGGTGAGGCACTTAATAAATTACCAGCTCTTGGTAATACTTTTTCACTTTCAAACTCTGGCCGTTACATCGGTACTGCGGGTTTAAGTATTCTTGACTTACGTAATATGGGTACTGACCGTACGCTAGTACTTGTTAATGGTAAGCGTCACGTTTCTAGCTCTGCAGGCTCTCAATCAGTTGATACAAATACAATTCCAAGCACATGGGTTGAGCGTGTTGAAATTATCACCGGTGGTGCGTCAGCTGTATACGGTGCCGATGCTGTAACGGGTGTAGTTAACTTCATTCTTAAAAAGAATATCGAAGGCTTTAGCGCAAGTGTAACTCGAGGCGAATCAGACCTAAGCGATTACAGCAACGAAAAAGCAACATTCTCTTACGGCACAAACTTCGATAATGATCGCGGTAACGTGGCATTCTCTGTTGAGTATTCGGGTCAAGATACTTTAAATGCGTTAGACCACCCATGGACTGATGGCTCTTACCGCAATATGCGTAATACAGCTCAAACAGCTGAAAACAAAGATGATCCAGCTTTTCCTGACTACATTTATACGCCAAATGCAGGTTACTATGCGATTAATAACGCAGGTGTGTTTGCGCTAAGTAATGGCTATGTAAATTCATTTAACCCAGATGGTACTTATCGTGAACTTAACATTGGTGACCAAGTTGATGGCCTTGCATGTGCTAACTGTGATTCATTTAACCTAGCACAGTTTAACCAAATTCAACCTGAGTTTGAACGCTACAACATTAACTTCAAAACGAACTACGATATCGCAGAGGGCATGAATGCGTATCTTGAAGCTAAGTATGTTAACAGCGAAGGCCAAAGTATTGGTCAGCCTGCATTCTTCTTCTTTAACCCAAATAACAGCATCAAGATTGACAACCCTTATCTTGACTCAAGTGTTAAAGATCTGATGGAACAAGAAGGTGTTAGCTCAATCATGGTTAACCGCATGATGACTGACTTAGGTCGTCGTGTTGAAAACAATACACGTGAAACAACCCGTTTTGTTGCAGGCTTAAAAGGCACGGTATTCAATGACTGGGAATTAGATGCGTCAGTTGTATATGGCCAAACTGATTTAGAGCGTGTTAATGGCGCTAACATGATCATGGCAAACTACTACAATGCCCTAGATGCTATTGATGATGGTTCAGGCAATGTTGTTTGTCGTAGCGAAGAAGCACGTGCTGAAGGGTGTGTACCTGTTAATATCATGGGCTTTGGTGCACCGAGCCAAGAAGCGATTGATTACATCAATACTGTTTCAGTAGGTACTTCAAAGATTACTCAAACGGTTGTGTCTGCTTCACTTGCAAATTCAGCAATTTATGAATTACCAGCAGGTTACATTGGTTTTGCAGCGGGTGTTGAATACCGTAAAGAAGAAAGCGAAACTGAAGAGCCAGACAACGCAGCCGGTACCTTCTTTAACGCGCTTGGCGAAGACAAAGGTGAGTTTGATGTAAATGAAATTTACTTCGAAGCATCAATCCCACTTCTTGCTGATTTACCTCTTGTTCAAGACCTAGTACTCGATACAGCGGTACGTTACGCTGACTACAGTACAATTGGTGATGCAACAAGCTGGAAACTTGGTTTAGATTGGACAGTTAACGATCAACTACGTGTACGTGCAACGCAATCAGAAGCACTTCGTGCTCCAAACATTAGCGAAATCTTCGGTGCGCCAAGCCAAACATTCTACAGTGTTGACGATCCATGTTTAGCTGATAACTTGAATGATTTACAAAATTCAGAAGTACGCCGTGCGAACTGTGCAGCTCTTGGTGTACCTGCTGATTTTGAATCAGACTACGATGCGCAAACCCTTGAAGGTTTAGTAAGTGGTAACCGAGATGTGAAAGGTGAAGAATCAACCAGTACAACAATTGGCTTTGTTTACCAACCTTCATTCATCGAAAACGCTGTAGTGACAGTTGACTACTGGAAAATTGAACTTGAAGACGCGATTTCGACCATTGGTTCACAAGACATTCTTGACCGCTGTGTAGATGCAGAAGGTGGTATTAATAACCAATACTGTAACCTAATCACACGTGATAGCGCATCAAGTGAAATTACACTTATTCAAAACTCAGTTCTGAACGTGTCTGGTCAAGAAGCATCAGGTGTTGACTTTGAATTAGGTTATGACTTTGATGCACTAGAAGGCAACTTCTCAACACGTTTAATTGGTACGTACTTAATTGAGCGTAAAACTTTCCCATTCCAAGACCAACCGAGCGACTACTATGAGTACGCAGGCACAACTGGCGAAGCGAAATGGCAAGCAAACCTTTCAATTTCTTATAAGCGTGATGGCTTCTTTACAACCTTTGATACGCGTTATCTAGATGAAGTAAGCCTTTACACTGACCAAGAACTTGCAGATAACCCGAATCCAAATAGCTTAATGACATTTGGTACTTACGTTATCTCTGATGCAACAATTGGTTATAACTTTGAAAATGGTTTTGGTGTGAAGCTGGGTGTAGATAATATCTTCAACCGCAAACTTCCATACGGTACGTTAGGTACAGGTTCTGGTAGTGCAAGTTACGACAACATCGGTCGTTTCGGCTACTTAAGACTATCTTACGATTTCTAATCGTAAAATATTTGATTCTCTTGGGGCTGCACATTTGTGTAGCCCTTTTTCTATCAGATATTTAAAAACTATCCTATGCCAATCATTTACTTAAAACCTGAAAATTCAAGCTATACTCTTCCCTATCGGCCTTTTAACTTAATAAGACTATGCTCAAAACGGTATTTTTCATTATCTGCCTATTTTGCTTACCGAGTGTTTTTGCCAAGCAAAGAATTATTTTTATAAACCCAGGTCATGCCAATACCAATGTCACAGGCCCGTTTTGGTTTGAAGTGTCGCAGTTGATGCGTGATGCTGCCAAAGACTTTGATCTCGATTTAACAATTCATTATGCCAACCGAAATCATATTGAAATGAAGTCATTAGTGGCTAATGCGATTAAAGCAAAGCCAGATATGCTGATTTTAGTTGATGAGAAAAGTGTGCTTACCCAACAACTTTTAAGCTTAAAGCACATCTCTACGCCCATCTATTTTTTACTTAACCGCCCATCAGAACAAGAACTAAACCGTTTGATTGATCATGGTATTAATATCGCAGGTAGCGTGGTGCCCGATAACAAACAAGCGGGTCAACTATTAGCTGAAAAACTGATTGAAAAAACTCAGCACACGGCAAATATTCTCGCGATTAATGGTGATTACACCACTCATGCAGCACTTGATAGAGAGCAAGGTTTAGAGCAAAGTGTTCAAACGCATGATAATGCTAATATCACCGCTAAAACAGTTGCCAACTGGTCAGCAACCCAAGCGTATCGCCAGAGTCTTGGCTACTTTAGCCATCAATCTAACATCAATATGGTTTGGGCTGCCAATGATGCCATGGCATTAGGGGCGATTGCAGCGCTTGATGAGTTAAAGAAACGCAAAGATGTATTGGTTGGCGCAATAAATTGGCCGCTCAGAGTTGTGGCAGAAAAAATAGACGTCACTATCGGTGGTCATGTCATGCTAGGAGCTTTAGCTATAGTAAATGTTCATGATCTACTCAATAATTACGCAACTGGATCTATGCATCATGAAGTGGCCATTTTCAGCCAACATAGCGAACAAACGCTTAAGCTAGTTGAACAAATTCACAGTGATAACTTAGCAATTAACTTTCGCGTTTTCAGTAATGCGAATAAAAATGCCCTTCCCTTCAGTGTTGAATCACTTCTATTTAAAGCAACCAATAGCAAACTGTAAAGGGCATTTACATTATTTATTGCTGAGCCATACAGCTTGGTATGGTGTTAGCGACATTGTTTGTGTTTGCTCAGTAATTTGCTCACCGCTGATCAAATCTCGCCATTGCTCGGTACCAATCAAATTTAAGTCGGCAAGCGTAAGCGTTTGCGGCTCGTCACTAATGTTATAAACACAAAACATACTTTGCGAACGGTTGATACTTTGTCGCCAAAAACCAAAGAGCCCTTCGCTTAAATGTAACGTATATTGCGTCGCATTAGGGTGAAATGCACTTTGCGCCTTACGAATAGCCATTAGGTTTTTCATCGCTTTAAACACAGTACGATGATGGGCATTTTCGTTACTCAGCTTTGCTAGTAAATCTGACTCTTGCCAGCGGTGTCGATTAATCGCTCGGTTATGTTGGCTATTTTCAAAGCGTTCATAATCATTGGTGGTACCGAGTAAGCTATGAATATACAAACCTGGAATACCTTCAAGCGCAAACATAATGGCATGCGCACATAAAAAGCGTGCAACACCCCATTTATCTGGGCCTTTATGGGTACCTTGCAACGCATCAAATAAGGCAATGTTTAACTCATAAGGGGTATTGGTGCCATCTGGGGCGGTACGTAATGAGACTTTACCGCCATATTTAGCCGTAGTATTGACCATTTCGGCAATTTCACTTTGCTCCAACAAGCCTTCAACGGGGCGCAAGCCAATACCATCATGTGAAGCTATAAAGTTAAAGTATGCCGTGCCTTCTTGAGGAGGTGGCATACTCATCATCCAATGTTTTAATGCGGTGCTGTCACCACTGAGTAAAGTGTGTAATAACAGCGGTGGTAATGAGAAGTTATAAATACAATGTGCTTCGTTGGCATTACCAAAGTACGATAGGTTTTCGCGGTTCGGGATATTAGTTTCTGTGATAATAATCACATTAGGCTCAACATGCTCAATAAGGGTGCGAAGTAATCTGATCACTTCGTGTGTCTCTGGCAGGTTAATACAGCGGGTATTGAGTTTTTTCCATAAAAAAGCCACCGCATCAAGGCGGAATATACGCACACCGTTATCTAGATAATGACGAATAATGCTGACAAATTCATTGAGCACATCTGGGTTAGCAAAATCAAAGTCGACTTGGTCATGACTAAAGGTACACCACACATGTTGCAAACCGTCTTTAGTTTCAACCGCCTGTAAAAGTGGCGATGTTCTCGGGCGAACAACTTGCACAAGGTCATCACTCTGGCTTGCCGTTTTAAAATACCCTCTTCCCGGCTCTTTGCCCTGAATAAAGTTTTCAAACCAAACGCTGCGGCTAGAGCAATGGTTGATCACCAAATCTGCCATCAACCTAACATCCGCTGAAATATCACGGATATGTTGCCAACTACCTAACGCTTCATTCACTTGCACATAATTCATTACCGCGAAGCCTTCATCTGAGCTATATGGGTAAAACGGCAAGATGTGCAGTGCATTAAGTTCAGGTAAGCATTGGTTTTTTACAAAGCGATGTAACGTTTGCAAAGGCGGCTCTTCAGGCTTAGCAACGGCTTCATCCGTATTAGCATGACGAATAATCGAATCACCATAGGCAATTAAAATCATGTCTTGCTCATCCCAACGGTTTTTATGCGGCGTTGGGTCTCGAACAGGATCATCACCTAACATGGTATCGATTAATCTATCTGCGAGTTGTTCAAGCGTTGTTGATAGCTCAACCTCGCCGTAGATGCAGGTTAAATGCTGAATAACCCTTTGTTGCAAAAGCTCTAAAGTCACGTGCCTTCCCCGTTAAATATATTCTTTGTTATCAAGCTCTACGGCTTCTTCTAAGCGAGCAAACACCTCTGGCATTGCCGAAGCTACTCGGTTCCAACTCGGCACAAAGGGTGCTTCCATTGGATTTTCTAAAAAGTGCTGACCTGCATTCATAATATTTTGAGCAAACATTTCAACGGCTTTTTCTTCATGATGAATATCAAGTGTTAAGCCATTCATTAACGCATCGTTGTGATAAGTTTCAATAAAATCGAGTGCAATACGGTAATAGGTTGCCTTTAATGAGCGAATGGTTTCTGTCGTAAAAGTCACCCCTTGGGTAGCCAGCTTTCTAAATAAAGCTTTGGTGATATCAATCGACATTTTCGACAAGCCCGCCGCTTGGTTTTCTAGCGATAAGTCTTGGTGTTTGTGGTCATAGTTATCAGCAATATCTACCTGACATAAACGGTTATGCGAGTAATTGCGATACATCTCTGATAGCACGCCAATTTCTAAGCCCCAGTCACTTGGAATACGAATATCATTAAGTACATCGCGACGGAATGAAAACTCACCCGCAAGCGGGTAACGAAACGAATCCATGTATTCTAAGTAATCGTTGCTGCCTAATATTGTTTTAAAAGAACGCAATAACGGCGTTACCAGCAAACGTGACACGCGACCATTAATTTTGCCCTCAGCGGTGCGCGGGTAAAACCCTTTACAAAATTCATAGTTAAAACGAGGGTGAGCAACGGGGTAAATTAAACGTGCTAATAGCGCTCTGTCGTAAGTCAAAATATCGCAGTCATGCAGTGCAATAGACTCTACTTTTGAGGTTGCCAACTTATAGCCCATGCAATACCAAACATTGCGACCTTTACCTAGCTCTCGTGGCGCAACGCCCAATTTTTGTAGTTCTTTATCAAGAGCTTGTAAACGCGGGCCATCATTCCAAAGTACCTTATGAGGCTGATCAAGCTCCGCAAAAAACTGCAGTGCATGGCGATATTGGCTTTCATCAGCGCGATCAAGGCCTATGGTAATTTGCGATAAATAAGGCACATGTTTCAGCTCAGCAATAATATTTTGCAGAGCGGGTCCTTCTAACTCACTGTAAAGCGAAGGCAAAATCAGGCCCATTGGGCGTTGTTTTGAAAAGCCCAACAACTCTTTTTCTAGTTCTTCTACTGGGCGGTCAGCAATATTGTGTAAAGTCGTGATAATGCCATTTTGATAAAAATCAGCCATGAGATTGCTCCTGTTTTGCTGCAAAACGCGCTTTGATGATAGTTAACGCAGAAACTTCTTGAACCCAACCTGCAGGGGCGGGCTTTTCGCTGAGCTGCCATGCTTTTTGTAATATTTGTGATTGTACTTGGCTGCCAGGGTTATTGATTAAAATAGCGGTGTCGGCCGCTTTTAGCATGGCTACATCGTTTTGACTGTCGCCAAGCGCTATCACAGTAAATGGATTGCGATAGGCTTTTTTGAACTGATTTAACAGCCACTTTTGTGCAAGTCCTTTATTGTTACCTTTGGTTAAATGGATAAAACGCCCGCCAACAAGCACTTCGTAGCCTGCTTGGCTCATTGCATCTATCAAGCCCTGCTTTTCTTCATCACTGCCCGAAAAACAAACCGGATCTGAGTACTGCCTTTGTAAAGCCAATTCACTTTTATCGACGGGGAGTCCTGTTAACTCGGCTATTTCTTGTGCACTAAATTGGCTAAACAAACGTACACAATGACTAAATTGGCTTGCATATTGTTTAAGATCTTCATGCAATTTATCGGTACTTTGCGTCATGGCAAAGCGCCAATAACCTTTATATTCATCACAGCCAATCGGCTTTACTTTGAAATAGTCTTTCGGGATATAAACAGCAGCACCATTTTCCACAATAAAGGGTTGATGATGATCCAAACCTTTTTGAATATCAGTGACTTCAGCAAAGGTTTTGCTGGTGTTAAAAATCACATTGACACCGGTATCATTCAACTTTGCCAGAAATGGTTTGATCACCTCACATTCGTAACTATCGTGATCGAGCAATGTGCCGTCTAAGTCAGTAAAAATAAGTGGTTGAGCAATCTGGTCAGCGAGAAGCTCCATCTTGGTGATATCACGCTCAGTATCGAGCAATAGTAACGCATCAACGCTGTGCGCAAGAGTGGCTAAATTTTCCCGCGTAATACGTTCAAAATGAGAGATAAAACGCTTTAAACTCACTTCGTCAAACGTGCCCTGCCCCTGGCCTTTTTTGGCAATTAGTTTATGCTCTTGCTCTAAGCGCCACGCATACACATCTTCAAATGAAGGCGCTTTTAACATAATGGTGTAATCGGCCATTGCGAATACATTTTGATATTCATTCGCTAAGCAACTATTTACGCAGCGACGCCAAATGCCGTCGGCATCTTCTAGTTGCTCTAATTCATTTACCGGAGTTTGCAGTTGATAAGGCTGCTGAGGTGTACTGGCTACACACCAGCCTTCAAAAAACACGATATCAATCGGCTTTTGATTACTAGACCACAGCTCTTTTGGTACCGGATCATCAGTTAGTTTATCAAATTGAGGTAATGGCACTTCCACTTTACCTGCCAACAAAGCTGATAAGGTTTGTTCCATTAGTTGCGTATCATGCGTACCCGGTACACCACGACTCGCAAACAAAGGATGAACATCTTTAGCAAGCTCATTGCGTGCATCACGACTTAAATAAAAGTCATCGATTGATAATGACACGCTATTAAATTCGGTATTGCTATTAACCCAGGTCACTAAGAAATCAGCGAGGGTCGTTTTACCTGACCCTTGGCAGCCGTTAATTGCCACCAGCATAGGTTGGCCGGTCATTTTTGCGCTCAAGATATCGTGCGCGAGGGGTATAAAAAACTGCTCACTTAAGTATTGATACTTGAGTGGTAACTGATGCTTCGCTAAAAACGGGGTAATATCCACAACATTTGCCTCTTGCATAATCGCTCCTACCAGTATGACATAGAGATAAATGCAGTTAGTAGACCAGTTTTATAACTCCTTATTTTTTAAATGGTTACAAAAAAAGCGCATATTTAATGCGCTTTTTTGGTGCAATATTCAAGCAGTTTTTAAGTTCTAATCAGCTTGTTGCACTGCTTTGGGGAGAACAGCATTTAAGATAATCCCCAAAATTGCGCATAAGCTCACACCTTGCAAACTAAACTCATCACCACCGATATGCATGCCACCAATACCAAACACTAAAATCAGTGCGATGATAGTCAGATTGCGAGGCGCGGTAAGGTCTTCACCTGATTTTACTAAGGTATTTAAACCAACAACGGCGATTGAACCAAATAGTAAAATCATGATGCCGCCCATCACAGGAACCGGAATCGTCTGTAAACCAGCACCCATTTTTGCCACAAACGCCAGCACAATTGCGATGATTGCAGTCCAAAGCATCACTCGAGGGTTGAAGTTACGCGTAAGCATTACCGCCCCCGTTACTTCTGAGTACGTTGTATTAGGTGGACCACCAAAAACCGATGCCGCAGAGGTTGCTAAGCCATCTCCTAGTAAAGTGCGGTGTAAACCCGGTTTCTTTAAATAGTCTTTACCTGTTACTTGGCTAATAGCCATCATGTCGCCAATATGTTCAATTGCTGGCGCAATGGCCACAGGCACCATAAATAAAATAGCCTGCCATTTAAACTCAGGATACGTAAATGCCGGTACCGCAAACCAGTTTGCTTCTGTGACCGCATTAAATTCAACAATACCTATAAATAACGAAGCAAGGTAACCTGCTACCACACCAGCAAGAATAGGAATAAGTTTAAATACACCTTTACCCCATACCGCAAAAATCAGCGTAACCAGTAATGATAAACCAGAAACCCAAATTGCTTGCTCATAAGGAACTAATTGTGCACTGCCATCCCCTGCTTTACCCATTGCCATATTCACAGCAACGGGGGCTAAAGCTAAACCAATCACCATAATAACAGGGCCAACAACAACAGGAGGTAACACTTTATGCAGTGCATTGACGCCTTTAAATTTTACAATCAAGCTAAGCACAACATAGCAAAAACCGGCCACCATTAAACCGCCCATTGTTGCAGGAATGCCCCACATTTGTACCGAGGCGATAATAGGTGCAATGAAAGCAAAAGACGATGCTAAAAAGATAGGAACTTGGCCTTTGGTAACCACATGAAACAGCAAGGTTCCTAAACCTGCGGTAAATAAAGCCACATTGGGATCAAGGCCTGTCAGTAAAGGCACAAGTACCAGTGCGCCAAATGCTACAAACAGCATTTGCGCGCCTGTTAGAATGGTTTTTAACGAAAATGTTTGATGATTTTCCACGTGAGCGCCTTACACTGTGCCAAAAATCTTGTCACCGGCATCTCCTAAGCCTGGAATGATATATCCTTTTTCGTTTAAGTGACTGTCTAAAGATGCTGTGAAAATTTCAACATCTGGGTGAGCTGCAAGGGTTTTTTCTACGCCCTCTGGTGCTGCCACTAATACAATCACTTTTATATCTTTACAGCCTGCTTTTTTAAGCATATCGATAGTTGCGATCATTGAACCACCGGTTGCAAGCATTGGGTCAATAACAAGGCTTAAACGCTCATCAATTTTACCAACTAGTTTTTCAAAATAAGGCACTGGCTCCAATGTTTCTTCGTTACGCTGAAGACCAACAACACTTACTTTTGCAGCAGGTAATAACTGCATAACACCATCCATCATACCAAGGCCGGCACGTAGAATTGGCACAACAGTAATTTTTTTACCTTTGATATGTTCTACATCTAATGTTGAACCATCCCACCCTGTGATTTGAACACTTTCTAATGGTAGGTTTTTTGTTGCTTCGTAAGTAAGCAAAGTACCTACTTCAGACGACAGCTCACGAAAACTTTTAGTACTAATACCTTCTGCACGCATAAGGCCAAGTTTGTGTTGAACTAACGGATGAGTAATTACATGGATAGACATAAGTAGAACCTAAATGAGATAAATTACGCCTATTTTAGCGCAAAATAGTCTTCTCGACTGCAAAAAATGCATGTTCATCGCATTAATTCTTTGAATTGGTCTAAAATTACACTATCAGCTGCAAATATTAATTTTTTTGCAACAACACGTACCGGCAATGTTTAACATTTTATTTATTTTGGGCCCGCAGTAATGAAAACGTTTATCCTCACTTTAATACTACTTTTGTGTATTTGCCTACCGGTCCACAGTGAAACACTCGATATTCAAGTTATGGCAGACTTTGTTCCGCAAGATGGCGGTAACCCTGAGAATGAGGCCACCACATTTTTGCTGGCTGCCGCAGCTGAATTAGGCGATGAAATCAGCCTACATTTTATACCTGCAAGCCGCTTAAGAGAGTGGCAGGAATTAGGCAAAATGAATAATGTTTGCTTGTACAATAAATTGAAAACCCCAGAACGTGAGGCTCATGCTGTGTTTAGTCAGTACCCTCTGATGGCTTTTCCCCCAAATAAGCTAGTGGTATTTAATAAGCCTACCATTCCAGACGCCATTACCCTATTACAAGCTATCTATTACTACGACTTAACAATAGGTGTCACCAAAGGTCGTTCATACTCAGAAGAGATTGATAAGTTTGTTCGTTTAAATGATGAGCATTTCTTTATTTTAGAGGGGGCTACGAATGCACCTCGTTTAGGTCAAATGTTGTTTCAAAATAAAATCGACGCAGTCGTTGAATACCAAGGTATCTTTTCTGAGCGCTATAAACGTTTCCCTGATCTCAGTAGCGTTAGATATATCAGCCTTAAACCAGAAAAAGCCGCGGTGTTTGGTTATATTGCTTGCTCACCAACAGAGGTCGGCAAACAAGCAATCGCGCTGTTCGATAAAGCGCTTAAAACCGAGAAGGTACGCACTTTAATTAGTGAGCGCCTGATGGAGTTATTTCACGAAGGTGAAAACACACAAATTGTAAATGCCTTCAATACAGCGTTTGAGCACTAAGCCGATAAAATCTGCTCCATAACCCAACTTGTGTGAAGTGCGCTCTCACCGGTTGATGGATGAGGTTGCTGAGCATGAAAATAGTTCGCCATGTTTTCAACATGATATTGTTGAATATGTGCAGGGTTATCAATTACGAGCTGTTGTTTACCCTGTGCGTTGTTAAGCACAATCGGCTTTTCGTCAAAAACACTAAAGCTAAGCTCGCCTTCACTGCCGTAAATCATCACATCATCAAAACGATTAGATGAAGCAAAGTTCCAGCTCCCGGTGCCAGTAACACCAGATTGATGCTGCCAGTGCGCGGTAATAGCATCGAACGCAGAATATAAGCCCTGTTGATTAGCACATAAACCATGCACCTTACTAAAGTCACCTAAAAGGTAGGCAAGTAAATCAAGACCATGGCTTGCTAAATCGTCGAAGTAACCTCCTCGTGCCACCTTTTGATCTGTGCGCCAGTTGTACTCACCCGATAAATCAAGGGTGTTAGGAGCTTTACTTAAATGCCAACTAACATGCCGAGGCTTACCAATCGCACCTTGTTCTAGTAACTGTTTAACGTGATTAAAGCGTGGTAATGAACGGCGATAATAAGCCACAAATAACGGCTGTTTAGCCTCTTTAAACGCTGCGACAATGTCAAGGCTGTCTTGATAACTTGGCGCCAGTGGCTTTTCAATACAACACGGTTTACCTGCCGCAGCAACCTCAAGAGCATACGCTTTATGGCTATCTGGCGGCGTGGCAATATACACGGCATCAACACTGGTATCGTTAATGAGTTCGCTTGGCGATGCGAACACCTTTGCGACATTATGGCGTTTAGCGTAATCATGGGCTTTTTCTAAGTCGCGGCGTGTCACCCCAATAAGCGCAATACCTTCTGCTTGTTGATAAGCAGGGCCGCTTTTCACTTCGGTTACAGCACCACAGCCAATAATGGCAAATCGCATTGGCTTATTCATTGCTAATCCTTTATTTTTAAGTAAGTTTCAAATTGCTGCTGCATGTAGCCGTTTATTTTTACATGATCAGGGCTCCAACCGGCTAAAAAGCGATAAAAATCGCTCCATGCGTAACACCAGAGCGCTCGCCAACTGCTAACAACATGCGCTGGGTTTACATTCGGTTGATAACGTTTTAGTGCCTGTGTGAGTGTGTCAAAGTAGTGATTTAAATAGTCATCTGCAACTGATTTTAATGCCGTATCATTTAAGCAACTGCCTAAAAAATACATGACATCAATCACCCCAACACCCTTGCCAACATATTGAAAATCATAGCCAAGAACATGCTGGTTTTGTGGCGCAATCGCAAAATTGGCAAGCTTAGCATCACCATGAATTAATGTTTGGTAAGGTGACTCATTCAACGCAGTGTCAATAGCGTGTGCCTGCGCTTTTAAGCTTAAATCGCTCATGCGCTGTAGCTCATCGGGCCGCGTTGCTAAGTGCCAATAACTACCTCGCAGCCAAAGGCCGTCGGCAGAGCTTGCTAAATGAAAAGCATGAAAGTGTGCAAGCCAGTTTATAATTGCTTGAATATCGCTGTGTGTAGCACTTGCTTGCTGGTAGCCAAGTGCACTGAAATCACTAAATAACAGCGCTTGCTTACTGCCCTCTTGTATTGCCTCAATACAGTGTATAGCCGCAGCTTCATGGGGTAATTGCTTATCGTAATGCCGATACCAATTAAATTCGACTAAGTAAGATTGCCGCTTTCTGGCAAGTGCAAAATCACTTTGTTTTATACGACTATGATTGATCTGACTAGGCACTTCAATCGCTTTAATTACCGCAGCAGCACCATTCATTTGGCAACGAATAATCTCACCGCATCCACTCCATACTGATGCAGCTTGCTGTAGCTCTGTAATATTTGAAAAGTGACAAGTAACGAATTGCCTAAGATCCATAACGCTCTGTAATTTATATAAACCGATGGCAATGGTAGGTGATATTGGCTATTGGCACAACGGCCTATAGGCAATAAAAAACCCGCGCTAAGCACGGGTTTTCGAAGATAAAGTCCTAATGCTGCTCAGGACTTGCATTGTTGAATTACTCGTTTACCACACTTTTAAGTGGGTTTACTGGCTTTGCATTGTCATCCAGTAAGTTCATATCAAAGTCAAACTCATCAACACGAATCGCTTTTTCACGTTTCTTGTTGTAATCAATCAGTTTTGCATACTCTTCTTCGTTGATAACACTTGCAACAAGTGCATTATCAAGCGTTTCTGCAAAACGAACGCCCGGCTTAATAGTTTTAGCACGCAGTGCTTTTTTAACTTTCTTAAGTAAATCAAGGCACGCCATTTTCGCTTTGTACGCTTGCTCATTGATGTAATGACCATCACCTTCAATTGGGTTAACCAAGTGAGTGATTTGCGCTTTAAACGCGGTATCCATTTGCGCTTGAGTCGCAAGTTCACGGATTAAATCATCGCTGATCTTAGGCATTTTCATTGAGTAGTTCATCGTAATGAAACGCATAAACTTACGAGTACCACTTGCAGGGAAGTTATCTAAGAACTTATGTAATGCTTCTTCAGCGCTTTGTAGTGCAAAGCGAGTCGCATAGTGGAAATAAGGCGCAGCTTGCTCACGTTCACTGCTTGCTACTTTTTGCTCGTAGTATTTAATTGATGCCATCGCCGCATACAAGAAGCTCATTACGTCGCCTAAACGTGCAGATAACATTTCTGCTTGCTTAAGTTTGCCGCCCAGTACCAATAACGAGAAGTCAGCGTAAACTGCAAGTTTTGCAGATAGTTTGTGCGCTGCTTTTTCGTATTCACGTACTTCTGGTAGTGACGATTTAGCACCGGCAGTAAACGGTAATACACCTAAACGGAAAGCTCGTAAGCTGTTAGCTACGCTGTAACCCACTGTTTTACGTAAGATGCTGTTGAATTCTTTATCTGCATTTTTGTCTTCGCTGTGGATAGACTCAACCATAGTTTGTAGGTAAGGGTGACAACGCATTACACCTTGACCAAAAATCATAAGGTTACGAGTAAGAATGTTTGCACCTTCAACCGTGATTGCGATTGGTTGTGCAACATATCCACTTGCTAATGTATTTTGCGGACCATTTTGAATTGCTTTACCTGCTTGAATATCCATTGCTGAATCAAGCACGTTACGACCAATTTCTGTCATGTGGTATTTAGCAATCGCAGTGACTACAGATGGTTTTAAGCCCATGCCTAAACCTTCTGTTGTTAATACACGCATTGCTTCTTGAAGGTAAGTTTTACCTGCGATATCAGCAAGCTTCTCTTGGATACCTTCGAATTGACCAATCGCCAGACCAAACTGCTCACGTACTGCTGCGTACTCAGAAGCACCTTTGAATGCCACTTGTGATGAGCTAACACCTAATGCCGGTAGAGAGATACCACGGCCTGCACCTAAACAGCTAACCAGCATTTGCCAGCCACGACCGATGTTCTTTTGACCACCAATGATGAAGTCCATTGGTACAAATACTTTTTCACCGCGAGTCGTACCGTTGTAAAAACGGATGCCCATAGGATCATGACGATTACCAAGTTCAACACCTGGGTGGTCTTTAGGGATAAGCGCACAGGTAATACCTAGGTTTTCTTTGCCACCTAGTAAACCATCAGGGTCAACTACTTTAAATGCTAAACCTAATACTGTCGCAATTGGCGCAAGTGTGATGTAGCGTTTGTCCCAGGTAATTTCTAAACCTAACACTTCTTCGCCATTGAACTGACCACGTTTAACAACACCGATATCTGGAATACCACCCGCATCTGAACCCGCTTCTGGGCTAGTTAGTGCGAAACATGGAATATCACGACCATTTGCAAGACGTGGTAAGTAGTGATCTTGTTGCTCTTTAGTACCAAAGTGAAGTAATAGCTCACCTGGGCCTAATGAGTTAGGAACCATCACGGTTACCGCAACCGCAGAACTCTTAGTCGCGATAGTCGCAACGATTGTAGAGTTTGCATAAGGGCTGAATTCTAAACCGCCGAATGATTTAGGAATGATAAGCGAGAAAAAACGCTCTTTTTTCAAGAAATCAAGAATGTAATCAGGAAGATGAACACCATTTTGAATTTCAGAATCATCAATCATAGATAATAATTCTTTTACTGGGCCATCTAAGAATGCTTGCTCTTCAGCGCTCAGCTTAGCTGCTGGCACGTCACGAAGTGCATCGAAATCAGGTTTACCTTGGTAGATTGAACCTTCTAACCAAACATCACCCGCATCTAACGCTTCTTGTTCTGTAATTGAAATACTAGGTAATACTTTTTTTAATTTTGTACGTAAGCTCATAATAAACTCATCCGACCAGATAGTAATACCTACATTACGTCATAAAACGAGCAATAGATCAATTGGTCCAACCAGTTTTTTTAACATTTTTTTATATTTATTTTTTCTTTGCACGCTAAGCACTTGAATACAATGGGTTTACACGTGTACGCTCAAACACCATTTTTTATCCCGAAATGGTTAACAACTAAAGGCTGAAAACAAAAAGCCCAACTAAAAAGTTGGGCTTAGGTATAAATACTGAAGGAATGGCTTATAGCTCATTTTCGATAGGGAATAACGATATAAACCACACTTGAAAGCGTCGCCACGAAGACGTTTGTGGTTCTTCATCAAACTGCTCATTACTCACGGTATCGAGCCAAACTAAGTCATTATCTTTAAGCTCGACTTTCCAGGCATATTCAGGCATTTGCGTATCAACCCAATGGGCCAAAAAACGGCTAAGCTTTTCGCTTTCGATTAATACGCCCATCTCGGTATTTAAATCAAGCGAGCGAGGGTCTAGGTTCATAGTGCCCACAAAAATCTTTTCATCATCAAAGGTCATGGTTTTTGCGTGCAAACTTGCTTGTGATGACCCGGTTACTTTACGCCCCGCTTTGCGCTTAATGGCCATTAAGTCACTGGGTTTTAACTCCCACAGCTTAACCCCACCTTTAACGAGATCTTCTCGGTACTTTTTATAACCAGCATGCACCGCGGATACATCGGTAGCAGCTAAAGAGTTAGTGAGCACTGTGACATCAACTCCCTGCTTTGCCCAATTGGTTAGTAATTTAACGCCCTGCTCACGAGGAATAAAATACGGCGACACAATAATTGCTTTTTGTTTCGGCTCGCCCATTTCTTTAAACAACATGGGCGACATATTGGCCGATTTTTCACTGACGTCGTTCATTACCTTATCGGGATGATCATAAAACAACACAGACTTTTGCCAATCGAATTCTATTTCATCGTGCAATAAACGTTTTACAAAGGCGCTTTCGCGTAACTGCTCAACGTAATTACTCTGCTGATTCTGCTCAACATAGGTCGATAAGGATTTAGTGATATCAATAAGTGATTGTTCATCACGTTCACCGTGCAAATCTTCAACAGGGTAAGACAGCTGATGATTCCAATATAAATCAAATGCTTTTGATGCCTCTGGCACAATCTCGCCAACACTCATAACATCTAAATCAATAAATTCAGAATGATCTTCAGCCGAGAAATACGCATTACCTATGTTGCGCCCACCGGTGATAAAAATCCGATTATCAACGATAAAACTCTTGTTATGCATGCGTCTTGAAAGCTGGCTAAAATTGGTAACAAAACCAAGCGCTCTAAAACGACGGTTAGGAAATGGATTAAATAATCGAACTTCAATATTAGGGTGAACAGCCAGTGCAGCTAAATCAAGCTCACTGTCGGCTTGCGATAAGTCATCAAGCAACAAGCGAATTCTTACCCCTCTATCTGCGGCTTTTAATAAAAAGGCCGTAAATAAAATGGTGGTTTGCTGCCTGTGGTATAAATAGTACTGCACATCAATGGTGTGCTCTGCAGAATCAATGAGTGCTAACCTAGCTACAAAGGCATCGACCCCATCTGCTAAAGGATAAAACCCTGATAACCCAGGATGATTATTACCCACTGCATCTCCTATGGTACTGGGTGTATCCGCTGCAATGGCATAGCTTGGTTGAATGGACTCTCGTGAAGGTAACTGCGCACAGCCCGCGGTGATTAAAATGAGTACTGCACAAAAAAGTGATTTTGAAGAGTCTATTATCATGGCTTCCTACCAATGACCGTGTGATACACGTATCTGCTTTGTTATAACCCTAATAAATGAAGGGGTTAAAAGCAAATAAAAACTCGTAAGTATGGGGATAAATTAGAAGAATTAAACGAAGGAAAAATAGTTAAGCACGCATGCTTAAGAGCAAGTAATTAAGCTACTTGCTCAGTGATATCTGCAATTTCGATCAGTTTGCGATTAAGAATTTTTTTGCAACAACCACAACACTTGCCACACTGGCTACCCACTTGCAGCTCTTTTGATAAATCGCGCATCGTCATAGCGCCATCATCAATTGTTTGTTCGATTTTTTTATCAGTCACACCATGACATAAACAGATATACATGAATGCAAACCACTCTCATTTCTCTTGATGGTCAGCATATTAATCTAAACGGTAATAGTTCGCAATAGTGTTATAGGCAATATTTGCATAACTTTTATACCAAAATTTCCTAAATGGCACACAGCTAAAAATTTTCCCTTATGATTTGGGCAGTTAGTTAAAAACGAGCAAAGAAAAAATTTTTAACTTTTTTGAGAGGGGTTAGTTTTGTAGTTGAATGAAAAAGATGGACTGGCTTAAATACAGATCATTCGGCAATGTAAAACAAAGAAGCCAACGCTTCAGAAACTCGTAATCGTCAGGAACATATCTGGTTTTTCTCAATAAGCAAAAGGCGAAAAGAATGACCTGATCCTATAGTCTTTTCAAGGACTTTAGCCTCCCTATGAGATTAATATCTGGCAACTGTTTGACCATACAGCCAACGCTTGGTTTGTATAATAAGCTATATGATCAAGCGATTAAAATTGGGCTGGTAGCTAATTCTTTTGATGGGATGAATCGTTTTTATAACTTCATTCGCCATTCATAAATCGTTGAGCTTATAAACCTTTTATTTCAACCAACTCCACCAACGAGCTAAAAAGCACTCAAACAACAACTTCTGTATCGACTCATTTATTGTAAATAACCGCCACATGAATACACTTCATTAAGGGCAAATAAAACAAGTTCCGTGTTCATGTAAATTCAGTAAACGGTGTCACTTTTAAACAACAGTGCTAGCTATTTGAGCCAGCGCCACTAATTAGTGGCACTGACACAGATTGGACTGTCTGCTGCTAGTTGGTGAACAGTTCTACTGGGATTGGTTGTGCACTTCATAACTTTTAATATTCCAAAAGCTTCAAACAATTAATTTTTGGTGAATCTACTGGCCTGAATTCAATAATATGGAGTAAATAGTTTCTAGTACCTCCATCTGATTTCCCTTTTCTGAAAGTCCCTGTCAATATTGCTTCCTGCTCAGTACACTCTGTAAAAAATTGCTCATTACCTTCGCCCTTTATTAAGACAAAAAGGAAGCCATCTCCAAAATTATCATAGTCATTTCTATTACTATAAATAGTGTCAAAACCGAAAAAACCCTCCACCGTTACTTGATTATCATTATACTTATCACGCTTATTGAGTAACTCATTAACAGAAATTGCTCCTTGACTCTGACAACTTATTAAAAAAACAACGATTGAAAATACTAAAAATTTATTCATTTATTGCTTCCCTTGAGTTGATATTTGAATGTATAAAAACTTCAGTTCTAGAATACATTAAAGTTACATAAACAGGCGCATTGAGACGCTTAGATAGGTTCAAACCATGGGGACAGGTCTTGCTTTTCGCCACCATCTTACTTACACGCGAATAGCGTAATTGAAGATAATCATCCAATTCTTTTCCTTGCTCGACAAATAGCGCAAACTTAAGGCTTGATGTTGCTTTAGATTTTCCAAATAGGGGTAACACTTTACCGATTTAAATCCATTCTGGAGTTTGTGCTTGCCCCATTAGTAGCACCGACATAAATTGCACAGTCTGCTGTTAGCAAATGCGCAGTTCTACGGGGATTAACAGCGCATTTGATAGCTTTTTATTGAGAAAGAAGGCCGAGGTGCCAATACTGTTTATTTACTTAAACTTTCATTTATCACCTTAAGCATATCTGAACTTATTGGTAAAAAAATTCTTTCATTACCTTTAAAGCTGATTTCGAGAGTTTCTTCAGGGTTTACTTTACTCTCTACACAGAAATCTCTGTTTTGACTAACGGTTTTAATAGTGCCCCAAGGTATAATATATACATGGAAATAAGGAATAGTCATCGGGTAAAATGCAATACCTTTTTCCACTACTTGAGTCTTATAAATACGTATAAAGTGGTCAATATAACCATAACCATGAAACCAATTTTCTTTCAAAATACCAAAGTCTTTCACTTCATTCGAAAAAAATAAACTATAGGTATCAATAGCAAGATCCCTTTTCTTTAACCTTACAATACTTCTTTTAACAGCAAGGCTTACAGGACCAAAGAAATTCCAATAAGAAAATATGTACAACAAAAGACCACCACAAATTGAATATACATAACTTCCTGTAAAATAATAAATAATACCCCCAATAATCATACCTATAACTATAAAGGCTCGCTTTGACATTATGATATAGAATACTAACTTTATAAAATTCATATAAGAACCATGGGGTCAAGTCTTTCTTTTTGCAACTACCCGACTCGCGCTTGAGTAGGAGTAATGAAGCTTAAGATAATCACCCAATTCTTTTCTTTGCTCAACAAATTAAGCAAACTTTCGCCTTGCTATCACTTTAGATTTTCCAAATTGGAGTAACATTTTGTCAATTTCAAGCCATTCTGGAGCTTGTGCTTGCCCATCGTAAAATGCCCAGCATGTTGAGAACTTCTATTAAACTGACCGTATTAATTTTGTTTTGCTTGGCTTGGGTTGCTCTCCAAAATTAATTTTTCACCGGAGGTTGCTTTAGATTTTTCAAATAAGGGATAACATTTTGTCGATTTAAAGCCAATCTGGAGCTTGTGCTTGCCCATCGTAAAATGCCCAGAATTTTGATGACTTATATTAAACCATTGCTTATAAACAACATTGGACTAACTAAAAGACAAAAGAAAAACCTGACCCTGTTTGATTCTAGCTCTCAACGCTTACTTTTTATTTTTTATATAGCAAGGACTAAACTTAGTGTACTTTTCGTTTTCATCATATTTATGAACAAAAGAGACCTTATCTAAGACTCGTCTTTCAGAATTATCTTTATGAAAAGTAAATCTAGCTTGTATAAACACATAGCTTTGCACGCAAGCATCAAGTAAATTGACTCCATCATAGAAGGTGATGACATCTAAATATCTATCTTTGAGAAAAAATTCACTATCTGACTTTGAGGGATATAACTCATAAATCCCGCCAGTATTCTTAACAAGATAGCCAGAAAATTTGACTTCCTTATTTAAATATTTGTCAGAGTTTCCTAGCAAAGAATATATATTAGTGAACACTACTTTGCTTTGTAGACTAAAACTAAAAAATAAAAAACAAAGAAAAAGGAACCTTAACATTTACCATCTCCTGAATATATATAGTGTACAAGAACACCTTCCACTATTGCTGTTTTATTGATATTGATATTGATAAGTAACTTTTTGGGTAGTCTGATATGCATAAACACTGTATATACCAATCACTACCGCTCTGTGATATTACGTGACCATGGGGTCAGGCCTTTCTTTTTTGACCTCAACTAAAGTGGTTATTATGATTTAGAAGGAAAATGTAGCTCGACCTCTTTGGATAGATAAAAGCTACTTACCATTATTTTTTATTTTTAAAGCTTAAATCATTATGACAAAAAGCATCTATTAAACCATCACTATCCGCTTTATTTATTTTTGCTTCTTTAGGGAGCTCTATATGCAAATAATCATAGTTGTATTTACCTTCATCAGTCATTCGATTGAGTTTATATCCAATCATAAATTTATCACCTCCACTGTAATCTAACACTGATATGTTACAATGAGTTGTGTAGTTAATCGAAAATACTAATGAAGCTTTAGCATCTTCGAATTCATCATAGCTCGCAAATAGAGGCACTGAGAAACTATCTATTTCCCCAACGTACTTATAAAAAACTTCTTGTTTGTCAAAGGATGACCCTCCATCGGTATTGACAATTTTGACAAATGTATCAATTGCAGGCTTAATTTTTTCAAATCTAATACTTGTATTAATAGCTTTAGAAAAGAACGCATTTTCCGCATTAAACCCATAAGCCAAACAATTTGTTGCTGCAAAGGTATCACCAGCAAAACTGAGTAACAAATCAGAATCTTCACAATATTCAGATATAGGCTGTAACGCCATGCAAATGCCGCTTTGGAATAAAAGGATAAAAATAAAATATCTCATAGTAACTCCACCATTTAACTTGAGTCTCTACGATTAGCTCAGAAAAAAGCTGTTACGTTGTTTGGCATAGTGCTTAACCATAATCCACGAAAGAGAAAACAAGAACCTACACACATAGGGTCAGGTCTTGCCTTTTGCCACTACCAAACTCACGCTTGAATAGTGTAATTGAAAATAATCATCCAATTCTTTTCTTTGCTCGACAATTACCGCTAACTTACGGCTTGATGTTGCTTTAGATTTTCCAAATTGGAGTAACATTTTATCGATTTAAATCCATTCTAGAGCTTGTGCTTGCCCATCGTAAAATGCCCTACACGTTGAGAACTTCTATTAAACCATTGCTTATAAACAACATTGGACTAGCTTAAAGGCAAAAAGAAAGACCTGACCATTTTAGTGACACTTTTTAGATGCTACGCTAGTAACGCTTTTTCATCAAAGCCTTGCTCATGTAATTTGACTACAAGCTGTTCAAGCAGGTCATCTTTTTTAGGGACTACAGGCTGCGTTAATAGTAAAGAAGTAACATTGCCAAAACCAGGGTGCTCAAAATCAGAGTTTTCAAGGCCATGTTGTGCTCTTAGCGTTAGCAGCATAAGTGCAGCATAAGGTGTAAATTGCCAGTTCATATTATCGAACTCAAAAAACATCTTACTCGGTGGTGATGCAACCTGAGCGACTTGATCGTCACATAACTGATTTAGATAAGAGGTAACATTTGTTAAGTCTGTACTATCCCAGTTATCTAAAATAGCTTGATAAGCAAAATCATCTACGATCGGCTTTAGGGTATTGCCACCTTTTACCTTATCAAACAGCAAGATAATAAAATCACCAATGTGACTTTTTGATCTATTCACCCAGTGCTTCATGTAACCTGCTTGAAATAACGTATAAATTTGGCGAGCATATTCATTATTATGCAATATCACTGCAATACTTAGCTGAAATACAGATGTTGGTGATACCAACCTTAAAGGTTCACGACTAAAGCGATGTGTGAAGCGCTTGAACTTATAACTTTGTATTGTAAGCATGTAATATCCATAACTTAAACATATATTTAATTTACCTAAATCTAGTAAATTATCATCTACAAAACTAGCTTGTGCATCCATCTCATAATAATCACATGGAATTAACAGTTCCGTATTTAATACCTCCCAGTTAAAAAATGGTAATTTTTCATTTATAGGAACACCGTTTTTCGTTTCTCCTTGCTCAATATAAAAGTTAAGCTCTTTTGTATTATTTATATAAACCTTTCTATACTTTTCAGGATTTTTTATCGCCAGCTTACGCTTACGTAAAAATTTTTCTAATATTTTATCCATTATTTACCTGCTGGAGTCATTGAAATTTTAGCAGTGTCAGCAAGCATCTAGGGGTCAGGTCTTGCTTTTTGCCACTACCCGACTCGCGCTTGAGTAGGAGTAATGAAGCTTAAGATAATCACCCAACTCTTTTCAACACGTTAATAATTTCTATTAAACATTGCTTATATATGACATTGGACTAGCTAAAAAGAAATACCTGACCCTATTGGTTTTTTATACTAGCTCTCAACGCTTACTTTTTATTTTTTATATAGCAAGGACTAAACTTAGTGTACTTTTCGTTTTCATCATATTTATGAACAAAAGAGACCTTATCTAAGACTCGTGTTTCAGAATTATCTTTATGAAAAGTAAATCTAGCTTGTATAAACACATAGCTTTGCACGCAAGCATCAAGTAAATTGACTCCATCATAGAAGGTGATGACATCTAAATATCTATCTTTGAGAAAAAACTCACTATCTGACTTTGAGGGATATAACTCATAAATCCCGCCAGTATTCCTCACAAGATAGCCAGAAAAATTGACTTCCTTATTTAAATATTTGTCAGAGTTTCCTAGCAAAGAATATATATTAGTGAACACTACTTTGCTTTGTAAACTAAAACTAAAAAATAAAAAACAAAGAAAAAGGGACCTTAACATTTACCATCTCCTGAATATATAGTACAAGAACACCTTCCACTATTGCTGTTTTATTGATATTGATAAGTAACTTTTTGGGTAGTCTGATATGCATAAACATTGTATATGCCAATCACTACCGCTCTGTGATAGTACGTGACCTCGGGGTCAGGTCTTTCCTTTTGCCACTATCTTACTTTCACGTGAATAGTGTAATTGAAAATAATCACCTAATTATTTTCCTTGCTCGACAAATAGCGCAAATTTTCGGCTTGCTATCGCTTTAGATTTGCCAAATTGAAGTAACACTTTCTCGATTTAAATCCATTCTGGAGTTTGTGCTTGCCCATCGTAAAATGCCCTACACGTTGAGAACTTCTATTAAACCATTGCTTATAAACAACATTGGACTAGCTTAAAGGCAAAAAGAAAGACCTGACCATTTTAGTGACACTTTTTAGATGCTACGCTAGTAACACTTTTTCATCAAAGCCTTGCTCATGTAATTTGACTACAAGCTGTTCAAGCAGATCATCTTTTTCAGGGGCTACAGGCTGCGTTAATAGTAAAGAAGTAACATTGCCAAAACCAGGGTGCTCAAAATCAGGGTTTTCAAGGCCATGTTGTGCTCTTAGCGTTAGCAGCATAAGTGCAGCATAAGGTGTAAATTGCCAGTTCATATTATCGAACTCAAAAAACATCTTACTCGGTGGTGATGCAACCTGAGCGACTTGATCATCACATAACTGATTTAGATAAGCGGTAACTTTTGTTAAGTCTGTACTATCCCAGGTATCTAAAATAGCTTGATAAGCAAAATCATCTACGATCGGCTTTAGGGTATTGCCACCTTTTACCTTATCAAACAGCAAGATAATAAAATCACCAATGTGACTTTTTGATCTATTCACCCAGTGCTTCATGTAACCTGCTTGAAATAACGTATAAATTTGGCGAGCATATTCATTATTATGCAATATCACTGCAATACTTAGCTGAAATACAGATGTTGGTGATACCAACCTTAAAGGTTCACGACTAAAGCGATGTGTGAAGCGTTTTAGGTTATAGTTTTCTATCATAAGCAGGTGGTATCCATAAGTTAAGCATATGCTTAACTTACCTAAATCAAGTAAGTTATCATCTACAAAACTAGCTTGTGCATCCATCTCATAATAATGACATGGAATTGACAACTCTGTATTTAATACCTCCCAGTTAAAGAAAGGCAATTTATCATTGCTAGGTATACCTCTTTGCGTTTCTCCTTGCTCAATATAAAAATTAAGCTCTTTTTTATTATTTATATAAACCTTTCTATACTTTTCAGGATTTTTTATCGCCAGCTTACGCTTTCGTAAAAATTTTTCTAATATTTTGTCCATTATTTACCTGCTGGAGTTATTGAAATTGTAGCAGTGTCAGCAAGCATCTAGGGGTCAGGTCTTGCCTTTTGCAACAATCTTACTAACACGCGAATAGTGTAATTGAAAATAATCACCCAACTCTTTTCTTTGCTCGACAATTACAGCTAACTTACGCCTTGATGTTGCTTTAGATTTGCCAAATTGAAGTAACACTTTATGATTTAAATCCATTCCGGAACTTGTGCTTGCCCATCGTAAAATGCCCTACACGTTGAGAACTTCTATTAAACCATTGCTTATATATGACATTCGACTAGCTAAAAGGCAAAAAGAAAGATCTGACCCTATTGGTTTTAAAATAACCTTCAAATTTGTTTAGACTGTTCATTTCAGCAAAGGAAGTTACACAAAATCAGAAAGTGCTAAATTAACCCATTACAACTATTTTTCTAGATTAAAAGTCTATTGAGGCCCCTTAGCGATCATGATCTCCATAAACAAGTATTCTATCTGAATCCATAGGTTTATAGAATCCAACACTTTTTGACTGGGACTTGAAGATTTCCACCGTAACATCTAACTCTTCTAGTGATTTTACCCAAGTAAAACTATCACTAAAACAAGAGGAAAACTCATATTCGAAAGATACATTTGAAGGGTAGCCTCCAAACTCCAATATGACACTTTCCTTAAAAGGCTCAGGACCGCTCACTTTATGTTCTTTGATATAAGAAACGTTTGGGTCTTTAGATTTCCAGTCCATTAGACACTTTCTTTCATAATGATTAGCTAGAATAAAAACCCCATTCTCATCATGGTTATAACCATAAGCTATATAAATTAATACAAAATTTAGGATTATCGATACCAAAAAAATTATACTTCGCATATGACCCCTTTATTCCCAAAACCACCCAATACCCGAAAGTGAGACTTGCTACCAATCACTGTTTGTGACTCGTAGTTAATTTCAGTAGAATAATCAATTAAATTATCGTTGATTAAGGTTCCATCTTTAAAAAACCTCAAACTCATACTAATACAAACCTTCACTATATTGAGCTTGGTTTGTTGTGGTCACATCCACAGTCCCCCAGCAATTGCTTGGATTATTACACGCCCATACGTTGCATTGGTCTGAATTTTCCCAACACCTTTCTAATAGCAGCAGTGATAAAACTATGTTCAAATTTGCCCCCCTTGGAGATCTGATAGAACGCCTCCAGCAGCTGTTTGCTTGAGTTAAAAAGAGCACATCCTTGCTAACATTTACTTTCTTACGCTCAACTCAAAAATCAGGTTTTCATTTCCTTCTCTAAGGTAAGCAATTTTTACAACTCGCCCCTCTTGGATTGTATCTGAATCATGCTTTCTATTCGTAAAAAAGGTGTTTTCTGTTCCGTAATCATTGTACTTAAAGCGGACTCCATCAACAGTAAAAGCCTCTTCTCTACTATTTCTTTCAACAATTTGAATATCTTCAATAGCTCCTTCAACTGTAGAATAATTTCCAGAATCTATGTCATTAGATTTTAATACTAGGCAATAAAATGACAGTGACTGCATTACAAAAAAGCCAAATACAAATAAGAAGCCAAACCAGAAGTTAACTTTCTTTTCAAACTGTAGTTTATTTTCGTACCAGTATTTTATCTTCGGGCAGCACAATATTAGTAGAACAGAACAAACAAGTGTTAAGTAAAAACCAATTTTGGTTCCCATAAAATCGGACTGAAAATAAGTTCATACATTAACTAAATCTCCTATGGCTAATCTATGGGCCGAAGTTGCCATATGAACCATGCTAGTTTCTTTTCCCCGAGCCAATATCGAACGAACACAAAATGGGTTCAGGTCTTTCATATTGACCTCAACTAAAGACTGAACTGAAGTGGGTATTATAATTTAGAGGGAAAAATGTAGCTTGGCCTCTTTGGATAGATAAAAGCTACTTACCATTATTCTTTATTTTTAAAGCTTAAATCATTATGACAAAAAGCATCTATTAAACCATCACTATCCGCTTTATTTATTTTTGCTTCTTTAGGGAGCACTATATACAAATAATCATAGTTATATTTACCTTCATCAGTCATTCGATTAAGTTTATATCCAATCATGAATTTATCACCTCCACTGTAATCTAAAACTGATATGTTACAATGAGTTGTGTAGTTAATCGAAAATACTAATGAAGCTTTAGCATCTTCGAATTCATCATAGCTCGAAAATAGAGGCACTGAGAAACTATCTATCACTCCAGTGTATTCATCAAAAGCTTTTTGTTTATCGAAAAATGAATCTCCTTCAGAATTGACAATATTGATAAACTTTTCTATTAAAGGTTTAATATCATCGAATTCAATACTTGTGTTTCTATTCTTGAAGAAAGTCATATCCTCAGCAGTGTAACCATATACTAGGCATTTGTTTGCTGCAAAAATATCACCTCCGATTCGGCCTAACAGATAAGAGTCTTCACAATATTCAGATATAGGCTGTAACGCCATGCAAATGCCGCTTTGGAATAAAAGGATAAAAATTAAATACTTCATAGTATCTCCACCATTTAACTTGAGTCTCTTCGATTAGCTCAGAAAAAAACTGTTACGTTTTTTGGCATAGTGCTTAACCATAATCCACGAAAGAAAAACAAGAACCGACTCCTAGCTCTGTTGAATTCCATTCAATTTTATTAAAAAAACCATAATGAAAAACAATACTACAATTGCTATGGATGAGTATTTAATGACTTTACAAGCCCACACTTTGTCTTCCCGATAGGATTCAACTTTGAACAGCTTAAAACCATGATAAATTGCACCTGTTCCGCCGTAGTAGTTTATGAAAATCTCTTTTTTTGCGAATTTTGGAGCTAAGATAAACAAAACCATTACAAACAAAAATAAAACAGCCGAAAGTACCATCAAAATAATAAGAAAATAATCTATCATTTCACCAGTTCACATTTACATATTTATCAGTAACTTACTATACCAATAAAAAGCAAGTTATGCTCCAACCAAACTTAAACAAAATCTGGTGTTTTTTAGTTGATAGTAAAGCACTGCGTTTGCTATTTTCCCCCTAATACTAAATATGTAATCGAGGACACATGGAAGCGCCTACTTTTAAATTAACCCGTGATAACTTTAGCTCCATCTTTTTTCAGACTCTCATAAAAACGAAAGTGCAATCTGAAATACCTATCTTGAGATGCGCAGTCCCTTTACCTGAAGCGCAGAAATTCAAGCAAAATTAATCACTGGTGCTATATTCATCATTGCTTGCCACCTTCTTTGGAAAACACAATCCGGTGCAGGTGCAATTGCCACTGTGATCATTACATATCTCAGTTACTTTTTAGTTCAAATGTTTATCGCCAATAAGCGTTACTTCATCCATGAATCCCCGTTGTGCGAAATTAAAATAAACCAAGAACAGGTTTACTTGCCTGCACTTTTATTCGATGACAGAAAACCACGAACAATTAAAAGAGAAGATTTACTTAATGTTGAGGCCATATGGAATTTTACACGCACCAAAAGCGGCTACGATATTAACGATCCACAACCTAGGCGTGCCTATCTATTTTCTGTTATTTTTAAAACTCGCTATGGTGATTCAATTCCTTTAAATGACTGGAGCTTAGAGCATCCTGAACTCTTCAAGACACTTGTTGAGTATGATTACCCAGTCACTATGATCAGAACAGCCAAACGCGGGTCACCAATAACAGTTCACATAAAATGGTTCTTCCTATTTACCTTTATATGTACTCTCATCTACTCACTTATAAAGTATGTAATTTAGCGGACTTATAAATATGCAATTGGCAAAGCAACTGCGAGCAAGCGCTTTGCCTTCAACTTAGGCTTTATTGTTAAACAGCATACCAGAGTGATTACTAGAAGTAGGAGCAAACAAAGAGTTTATCATCGTAGAAACATTACTTTTTACGGCAAGCTGGACTGCATTTATTTCTTCATCAAGTTGTTTATTAAGCTCAAGTAACTCACTTTCTCGTTGTTCTGGAGCTAGGTCTTTGTTACTTTTTAAACTATTAATCTTATTTTGTAACTCCTTTATTTTTACTACTAGCTCTTGTTGTGTGTGTGATGTCTTTGATTGAGCTTCTGCTTGTGGATCAGAATCAACGCCCGCTTCTTGTTGTTTAGAGCCTTGAAGGTTTGTTGCTTTTTCACTTTCTGGGTTTAGCTCATTTTTATTTTGCTGATCTAATAATGGCTCTTTTAGGAATGAGGATGTGTACGAAGTTAGCTGCATAGTTTTCCTATCGTTAATTTTTTGACGTTTAGCTATAAACCTTTTGAAAACAAAATAGATGCACAATTCGTACCCATTTACCACCCAAAACTTTTTATGTTGCTAAGCATGTATGTTCCTTTAAAGTTAGCGATATTAAACTTTAACTATTAATCCCCTCTTTCAACAAACTAATACTAAAAAACCAGTTTTTAACTTTTAAATAACCTTTTGTGATCTCTTTTTAAACACCTGCCGTAAGCCTTATTGAAATGGACACGTCGTAACGTCCGAACATACAAAGATATAAGGAAGAACGATGAAATACATACTCCTGGCCAGCAGCTTACTTTTTCTCACCGCGTGTAGCGATGATGATGACGATAATACCGAAGTTGTTACCCCTCCCCCAGTTCAAGAATTCACTCCAAGTAAAACCTATTCTGTAACTTTAAGTGGCAAACAAGAAGTGCCAATGAATGACTCAATGCAAACAGCGACTGCAACGGTAGAGCTTGACGAAAGTTTAATGCAATTTCGTGCAACACTTGATGCAAGCTCAGTCGAAGGCTTTAGTGCAGCACACATACACGACGGCGATTTAGGCGCTAATGGTGATGTTGCTTTTGCATTTGAAGCCACTACCGATGGTATGTATGAAGTCGCAATTACCGACCTTGATGAAAGCTTGATCGCTGATTTAATGGATGGCGATTGGTACATTAACCTTCATACCGAACAGTATGCAAACGGCGAACTCCGTGCGCAAATTGTGCCTGATACAACGAGTATCATCACGTTTGTTTTAAATGGCGATCAGCAAGTGCCTATGAACGACAGCGATGCAATGGGTTATGGCTATGCATCTTATGATAGCGCCACGACAGAATTACGACTTCGTGCGGTGACTATGGGTGTTGACGATGCTACAGCAGCTCACATCCATACAGGAAAATTAGGCTCAAATGGTGATGTATTCGTGACTTTAGAACAAGACGACGAAGTCATGACTGACTGGGTTGTACCAGAAGGCACCATGATCGACAGCGACACTCTGGCAGTACTTTTAGACGGCGGTCACTATGTTAATGTTCATACGCCTGAATTTGCCGGTGGCGAAATTCGCGGCCAAATCTTAACAGACAACTATGCAGTTGCGGCCTTTGACTTAAGTGGTAATCAAGAAGTTCCTATGGTCAGCACCATGGCTGATGGTGATGGTTATGCCCTTGTTGATACAACAGACTACAGTGTAGAGCTAACTGTTATCACGTCAGGCTTAGACGATGCAAGTGCTGCGCACATTCATACAGGCCGTATCGGTACTAATGGCGATGTATTAGTAGCTCTTGAACAATCAATGGACGACAGTAATGTCTGGATGACACCAAGCAACACGCAAATCAACGCGGATATTTTTGCAGTGCTGGCTTCTGGCGGTCACTATGTCAATGTTCATACACCTGCTAATGCTGGCGGCGAGCTTCGCGGGCAAATCTTAACCAGTAACTATGGTTTTACGAGTTTTAAACTAAGCGGTAAACAAGAAGTTCCTGCAGTCGAAACTGATGCGAGCGGTGAAGGTTATGCATTAATCAACATGGATAACTATGCCTTAGAGCTATTAGTAAACACAATGGGTGTTGATGATGCGACAGGTGCGCACATTCACACCGGCCGAATTGGCACGAATGGCGACGTACTCGTTGCACTTGAGCAGTCAACAACTGACGCAGGCATGTGGATGACGCCAGCAAATACCATGATTAACGCTGAGATCTTTGAAGTACTTGCATCAGGTGGTCATTACGTTAACGTGCATACGCCTGCTAACACGGGTGGCGAAATTAGAGGTCAGATCCTAACAGATAACTATCAGCTCGTAACTTTCCCACTTAGTGGTATGCAAGAAGTTCCAGCCGTTGATACGATGGCATCAGGTAGTGGTTATGCCTTAGTTAACATGGATAACTACCATTTAGAATTAAGAGCGTTAACCGAAGGTGTGAGTGACGCAACTGCTGCCTACATTCATACAGGTCGTATAGGCACCAATGGCGACGTTCTTGCAGCGTTAGAGCAGTCAAGCGATAACATGAACCTGTGGCAAACACCTGAAAACACCATGATTAACGCTGATATTTTTGCAGTACTCGCATCAGGTGGTCACTACGTTAATGTGCATACTCCAGCTAATCCAGGTGGCGAACTACGTGGTCAAATCCTTACCGATAACTATGTGTTTGTAACCTTCCCGCTAAGTGGTGAACAAGAAGTTCCCGCGGTTACAACGGATGCATCTGGTGATGGTTATGCGCTAGTGAATACCAATGATTATAGTGTTGAGCTGCAAGTACTTACATCGGGTGTAAGCGATGCAACTGCAGCACACATTCATACCGGTGCAGCCGGTGAGAATGGCCCTGTGTTAGCTCCTCTAGTACAAGACAGTGATGATATGAATCGCTGGATGAACAGCACAGGCTTAATGATAGATGCCGATATCTTTTCAGTTTTAGCTTCAGGCGGTCATTATGTAAACATTCATACGCCTGCAAACCCAAGCGGTGAGATACGAGGCCAAATTCAATAATTTTATAAAGTCAGAGGCCAATATTACTTGGCCTCTTTTACTTACCTTTCTAGCTCAATTAATCTCACAATAACACCCCTCAGCATCTGAGTTAATAAACTGGCTATTGAAACCCGCACGTAAGTTTGCGATTACTAACTCAACAAAGCCATTCTGACTTGAACAGGCGAGTCCTTTTGATAATGGGCCTGCATACACAAGCTGTTGATTTTCTGAAACAAGTACTGCGGCAGGTTGAGCGGGTAATATTGCAGCAACCGCAGATGTTGGTTTAAGTTTTATTACTTCAATACCTTGCTCTGCTGCATAGCTGCTAAGGCTTGTTATGTGCGGTTGTGAACGCTCTGAGCATACACAGGTATTTTCATCAATAATGTACAAGGTATCTGTATTTGTGGTGCCAAGCTCCATACTTTGTTGAAAAGCAGGTAACCAATTTGTTGTGGCTAGCTTTTTATCTGGATCAAAGGTGCTTGCTTGTTGAGAATAAGCAAACACCAAGGCTAATGCCACAGAGGCAACCCAAAGCAGAGTTGCCATTATCAGCCATTTGCTATTTGAATTTAGCAATACCTTGCTCCAGTACATCGATACTGACATCAATTAACTGTACGCGATCGGTGAGTTTTTCAATCATCAAGTTGTCGTTGGCTTGGTTAGCAATTAAGGCCTGTGAATTATCGGCAATAGCACGCGTATTACCCGCTTGATTTTGCACTACATGAGCAACCGACTGTGAGCTACTTGCAGCAACATTCACCTGCTCTGTCATCTCGGTAATTTGCAGTTTCATCTGCGAACTAATTGCAGATAACTGCTCTATAAGCGCAACACTACCCTGCATCGACTTAGTTGATGAGGCGCTGTTTTGCATTAAGCTTTCAAGCGTATTGGTTATTTTATCCGTCGTGTTTTTACTGCGTGTTGCCAAGTTTCTAACTTCATCAGCCACTACCGCAAAGCCGCGGCCTTGTTCACCAGCACGTGCAGCTTCAATTGCAGCGTTAAGCGCAAGTAAATTCGTTTGCTCAGCAATTGACGAAATCTCATTAAGTAATTCTGAGATATGCGAACATGCACTCACCAGTTGGCCTATGTTTTGATCTGCTTCTTGAAGGTTATTAGCAAGCTCCGCGGTTTTGCTATCGGTATTCGCCACTTCATTTAATGCCTCTGTGGCACTTAAATGGAGCTGTTCAAACTGTGTTTGTAGTTCATTACTTTCTTGTTCAACATGGGCAAAGCCTTCGGCGACTCGTTCACCTGACTGCGCAATATCCGTCGATAACTGCTCACGATGAAGTGCTTGCTCATGCAATTCGTCGTGTACTTCAAGCAATTGTTTAGACTGATTTTTTAAAACACTACTTTGGCTTTGAACATCACCTATCACACTCGATACGAAACCCAGTAAACGGTTAAAACCCGCTACAGCTTCACTGTGACTATCATCCGCTCTTAAACTAATATTAATACTGTTTTCGTCGGCCATTATCTGCTCTGTCGTTGTGCTTAACGATAAGCCAGAACTACGTTCACGATGAAGAGTTTTTGCAATGTAGCCGGCTACAATTGCTTCAACAATGGCATACACGGCATGAATAAGTACGGTGCTAAAATACAGTCTGTCTGGGTCAAAAACGTATAAACCGACTTCGTTTTTCTGTAAAAAGTAAAAGCTCAAATGGTGAACGGCCACAAAAGCAAGTGCTGTAATAAACACGCGCCATTCAACAAACATGATCAACACAGCCATTAAAATAAAAATTTCAAAGTGAACTTCTATGAGGCCGTAGCTTTGTTGGATGTGTAAAAACGAAAACATCATGCAACCGGCAGCTACAACATGAGCAGTTAATTTGCTCGTAGGGAATTGATGGAGCATCCAAAGCGGTAAAGACAGTAATAATAAACCCGTTACCACACCTGTAATTAAGGTCGAATAAATAAAGCCTAAAACTAAAGATTCAATAAACAATAAAAGGAACAAATAAGTAAAAAGGCGGCGCACACTCGTCATAGATAAAGCCTTAATTATTAAATAATTTACAAAAATACAATTAATCGAGCCAATACGGTTTGATGCGCATCATGGTTCACTTTATTAATTGCAATAATGCTCTAAATTGATCGGTCCCTGCTTTTTCTAGCCATTGAAATATCACACTTTCTGTACAGCTAATAATAGCACCTGCTGCCAATAGCTGCTTAATTGCTAACTCTTTGTGTTTTTCGTTGCGTGATGCAATGGCATCTTCCACTACAAACACTTGATAACCATTGGCAATTAAGTCTAAACAAGTTTGCAGTACACACACATGCGACTCTGTGCCCGTTACCACTATTTGCTTACGGTTAAAGCCAGCCAATAGGTTGTTAAATTGAACCTCTTGGCATGCGCTAAAATGTATTTTGTGATAGCAGTTAGTGCCAGTTATAAAAGGTAAGAGATGTTCACTACTTTTACCTAACTTGGTTGGGTTTTGTTCGGTAAATAAATAAGGAATATCTAAAGCTTTAGCTGCTTTTATTAACTTTTCGGTCTGATTAACAGCTGAGCCAAAGCCATTAATTACCGGTTCAAGCCCAGCCTGAAGGTCAATAATCAATAACATTGCTTTACTTTTTTGGCATATAAATGAATGGCGCATCACGTTCTCAAATTGCTGATAATTGAACTAGTTATAGCATAGGTCTCAGTTTCAGCAACAAGTAGACCTTATTACTATTTTTTCTTTTCAGAACCATTAATTACAGCCATAATTGTGCTATATTTTGTTAAAAATTATGCGCAAATAATAATTTAGGGTTAATCAGTCAGTGCCTAAACTTTTTCTTTTGATTTTCAGTTTGCTGTTCTTCACGCTTTCCTCTTCGGCGTTGGCACAAAACTATGCTTTGCAAATGCAGCGTATTTCAACCGATGAAGGACTTACGCAAGGCAGTGTAACTAAAATCGTGCAAGATGATTTAGGCTTTATCTGGATTGGTACCTACCAAGGCTTAAATAGGTATGATGGTTATCAGGTAGCGCCTTTTGCTGGAGAGCACATGCTCGATCAGCGACAAATTACCACAATGCATAAAACTGACGACGGAAACATTTTCGTCAGCACTGAGTTTTCAGGTGCTTTTCTAATAGACCCAAAAACACTAAAAGTTGAAAAAATCTATTCTGGCAAACTAGACCCTGAAGATGTTTTCTTTTCGCCCATTTTAGCAATCACTGAAGACGATTACTTTTTTTACTTCGCTATTGCTCAGCACGTTTATTCATACAACAAGCAATCAAAAAAGTTTTTGCATGAGTTCTCTATCAATAAAGAAGAGCATATTGTGCGAGCACTCACCCTGCACGACAACTTTTTATATATAGGCACATCAAATGGGCTTTTCTCAAAAAACCTTGCAGATGAGCATATCTCGCATATTCCGCTTACCGATAAATCTCAGGTCACCGAAGATAATAAAAACGTAAAATTTTTAAGGGTCGATGCGCAACTGGGCTTATTTGTTGGCACTGTAGAGGGCATGTTTGATATACCTTTTAACGCTAACCGTTTATTGGCATTTGATAAGGTAAGGCTGTTAATCCCTAACTTAAATATTTGGGACTACTCTGTTAACTCATTTGGTGAATATATCGTCACAGAAAAAGGATTGTTCGAATTTAATCGCCAAACCATGTCGGTTGAGTTCATCTTAAACTTTGAACAAAGTAAGTTTTTGATGTCTGACAATTCAATTCAAGATGTAATGATTGATAAAACTGGCTTGCTGTGGCTTGCATCTCGTTCTCAAGGCGTTTTTACATGGTCAACACTAGCAAGACGTTTTAAACACATTGAATTAAAAAATAACCAAGCTCGCTTCAATAATAATGTCTGGTCGGTATTACAAGATCAAAATGATACCGTTTGGATAGGTACAGATAATGGCCTAATGAAGTACAACCAACTTACTAAAGATATTACACCATATTTAGTTAGTAACGATGAAAAAGCCTTTCATGGTGAGCATGGTATTTATGGTATTACTGAAGCTAACATTGATGACAGCAACCGTTATCTGTGGCTAATGAAATACGTAGGTCTTGCCTTGTTTGATAAACAGACTGGCGAACTAGTGCCTATAAAAGGCAATGCTGAGGCCATGCACCTTATAAATTACGGCCCTAACTGGGGCTTTCGTGCTATGGGTAATGATCAATTTGCATTTTTAGATGACCAAAATTTTTATAAGTACAATGGTAAAACAGGTGAACTTTCAACAATTAAAGGACTAAAAGAACAAGTTGACCTAGTTAATGCCCATGCTTTTTTAGAGCCACTGCCTGACCATCCCAACGAATATGTACTGAGTATGTCTGGCAAGTTATACCGCTACAATGAGCAGACTCAAAAGTTAACACTGATATACCAAACAGAAAACTATAACCCTTTAGCGTTCACCACAATTGATGACTGGGTGATGGATTATAACAATACCCTTTGGCTTGGCTCGGCTGACGAAGGACTTATTGGCATAGATGCTAAAACTTACGAAGTTAAACACCGTATTAATATACAGTCGGGCTTAAAAGCTAAATCTGTTTTTGCATTGCAAATAGATCGTTTTGGCTTTTTATGGTTAGGGACTCAAAATGGCCTTTACCGCCTTGACTTAAGCTCCTTAGAACTTGACCGTTACTTTATTCGCGATGGTTTAGCAGTTAATGAATTTAACATTGATGCCGACACCACCTTACATAACGGACAACTTGCATTTGGTAGTACCCGAGGCGTACTTTTACTTTCACCAGAGGACTTTTTATCGTCACCTGTAGAGGCTGGTAATATAACTACCGAAATTACCAATGTAACTTTGCTTTCGCGAGAGCTTAACTACCATCCATATAAATATGTGAATACGCCTCTTCAAATCACTTATGATGATATGGGCTTAGCAGTCACCTTTTCTAATTTTGATACCATTAATAAAGATAAAACATCGTACCGAGTGACCCTTGATGGGCCAACCTCACTGCAATATGACAAGCTAACAACCAATGAGGTCTTTTTCACTAAGTTACCGCCTGGTGATTATGTGTTATCAGTGTCGTCGTCAACCGAGTTAAGCGATGCAATATCAGCGTCTAGACAACTAAGATTTAATGTTGCACATGCACCTTGGTCATCCCCTGCTGCAAAAGCAAGTTATGTCATTATTGTTTTAGCTGTTTTGTTTTTCCTATTTTGGCAATACCGCGCTCGTCAGCAAATGATCGGCCGTGCGCATGCAGAAGCTGTAAAATCACAACAACAAACCGAACTCGCTTTAAGTAGTACTAAAAGTGGTGTTTGGGAGATTAACCTAGCAGAACAATTTTTAAGAACGACCCGCTTTTCTGCTGAACTGGGCTATGCCGAGTATAAAGATGGTATAAGCCTCAACAAGTTTGTGGGCTTAGTGCACCCGCACGATCGCAATAATGTAACTAGCCAGTGGCAACTATTTTGTAAGCAAACAAATAACCAACAATGGAATACTACTTACCGTTTAAAACATAAAAATGGTAACTGGCTTTGGTATGAAGACATTGGTCGTATTATTGCTACCGATGAAAACAACCGCCCATTAAAAATAACCGGTATTTATACCAATATTACAGAGCAACGCGCTAATGCCCTGCAAGCCAGTGTGCTCGGCGAAGCATTTGGGCAAATAAACGACTGGTTGCTAATTTTAGACAATCAACTCAAACCATTTTCAGCTAATGCTAGTTTTGGTGAAGCATTCGCCACGCCAAACAATGTTGCAGAGCTTACTAGTCGCGACTTTATTGCAGCCATAGGCCGTGCAAAATACCTTGAATATATAGACGTATTAAAAACACTTAAACCAAAGCAAAATTGGAAAACAGAGGCTGTCATTCGTACTTTAAAAAGCCCTGCACACCCAGTTCATATTAGTGTCACGGCTGTAGCCAAGGAAAACCAATCAATTAGTCATTATGTAATTGTAATTTCAGACTTAACAGAGCAAAAACGCGCTGAAGACGATTTGCGTTACTTAGCAAACTATGATCCGCTAACAGGCTTGCCTAACCGCTCTTTAATGTATACAAAAATTAGCAACTGTATAAATAACGCCAAAAAATACAATAAACTAGCTGCATTATTATTTATTGATTTAGATAAATTTAAGCCTGTAAATGATTCATTCGGGCACGCTGTCGGCGACCAATTACTTTGCGATATCACGCAAAGAGTAAGCCTAATGTTACCTGATAACGCCGTAATTGGTCGTCAAAGTGGTGATGAATTTTTGGTTCTTATTAAAGATTTACACTCACCGCAAACACTCAGTGATCTCGTTAAAAAGCTCACTGAAGAACTGGCAAGCAAGGTTATAATTGACGACTTTTCAATCAACATTTCAGCGAGTGTTGGTGTCGCTCTTTACCCATTTGATGCGAAAACAGCAGATGATTTAATTAAAAATTCAGATATAGCTATGATGCATGCTAAGCAATCTGGCCGTAACAATTTTAAATATTTCACAGAGCAGATGAATAACCAGCTAACCAAAAAGCTGTTACTTGAAAATGCCTTGAAAGATGCGTTTAAAGACGATGAGTTATTTAATAACTATCAGCCTATTGTTAATGCTAAAACTAAAACAATAAACGGCGTTGAGCTTTTAATGCGCTGGAAGAATGAGCAAGGTTTTGTATCACCTGCCGAATTTATTCCTATTGCTGAAGAGATAGGTCTAATCGATGCGTTGACTGAGCAAGCACTTGATAGAGCATTAACAGAGCTGCTGCCAATGCTACGTGCTAACCCACAGTTTTATTTATCATTAAACTTGTCGCCAACGCATATTTTAAAATCAAACTTAACTGAACGCTTATTACTTATTTTGAATAATCACATGGTTAAGCCTGTGCAACTGCGCCTTGAAATTACAGAAAATACGCTTTTAGAAGATAAAGAGAAAGCTTCTAAGCAGCTGCAAAAACTTAAAAATGCCGGCTTCAAACTATTACTGGATGACTTTGGCACAGGTTACTCGTCACTAACTTACCTAAGTCAATTCCCGATTGATGTGATCAAAATTGACCAAAGCTTCGTGCGAAACATTGGCCAAGATAAAAGTAATGAGTCAATAATAAAAACCATCCATGCGTTGTCATCGAACTTAGGCTTATATTGTATTGCTGAAGGAGTTGAGACTAGCGAGCAAATCAGCTTCTTAACAGAGATGGGCTGCGAAGATTTACAAGGGTACTACTTCGCAAAACCCATGTTGGCCGATGATCTCATTGCAGAAAGCACGATTCAGGCAATCATTGATCGACTAAACGCGCTTTAAACCATTTATTTAAGCAGCGATAAAGCTCATCTTTATTAATGGGCTTCGAGATAAAGTCATCCATGCCAGCTACAAGGCAGCGCTTTTGGTCCTCTTCAAAGGCGTTCGCCGTAATAGCAATAATGATAGCTTCGCCATACAGCGCAGGGTTCTGTTTTATTTCTTGTGTACATTGATAGCCATCCATGTGTGGCATTTGGCAGTCCATCAATATAATATCTGCCGTAAAGCTTTTAAGCTCTTCAAGTGCCTGTAAGCCATCGTTTGCCTTTTTGATAGTACACTGGGTGTCTTGCATCATTTTATGCAACACGATTTGATTTACAGGGTTATCTTCAACAATTAATACATTTATGCCACTCAGTGTTGGCTTGTCTGTACTTTGTTCTGCCGTTGCTTCTGCACCGCTTACCGTCACAGGGATAGCAACAGTAAACTCACTGCCCTTACCTTCTTGGCTTACTAAAGAGAGCTCTCCATCCATCAACTCTATAATACGTTTACTAATGGTGAGCCCAAGCCCAGTGCCACCATATTTACGGGTGGTCGATATATCGGCTTGAGTGAACTCTGTAAACAATTTAGCCTGTTGATCTGCAGAAATACCTATACCTGTATCGCGAATTTTTATTGCTAGTGCACCATTTGCCATTTTGCATTGCATGTTTATTTCACCAGACTCAGTAAATTTACCCGCATTGCTCAAAATGTTATTGATTACTTGGCTAAACCTCAGTGGATCTAGGCGGATATACTCAGGTATGTCCTTTGCTATGCTTAAGTTAAATTCGACACCCGTTTTCACACTGGTATTGCTAAATACTTTTGCTAATTGTTGTAGTAAGGCCTTAATATCAACAGCGCGGTTTTCTAATTTAAGTGCCCCCGCTTCAATTTTCGAAAAATCTAAAATGTCATTTAAAATCAATAGCAGGTTATTGGCACTTTGGTGGATCATCGCCAGCTCATCGCGCTCAGTTTCGGGCAGTTTAGGGTTTTCTAATAGCAGTTGAGTCATGCCTAAAATACCATTAAGCGGGGTACGTATTTCATGGCTCATATTCGCTAAAAATTGCGACTTAGTACGGTTGGCTTGATTCGCAATGCGAACAGCTTCGACTAGCTCATTAGTTTTATCATTAACTTGTTGCTCGAGCTGAGCATTAAAGTCGGTCAGTTTGTTATTCAACACTTCGTTTTCGTGATTAGCTTGATGCAAGCGATTAAAATTAAGCGCTAGCTTATTAGCTAAACTCGAAAACTGCGACTGCAAACGACTCACTTCTAGCCAAGTTTCTGGTAAGTCGGTATCTGTGATTGCCCGCTCAGGTTCAAATTTGTCGATTTGTTCAGCTAACTTTTCGATAGGAGTAATTAACCAGCGACTTAATTGCGTGATAAACACACTGGTTAATAAAATAATGAACAATATCATCACCAAGGACTGACCCCATGCACTCACAGCAACATTGTTGGCATGCTTGCGATTGAGCATGGTCATTACAATCCAGTTATGTTCTGTTGAGCGAGCTTCTCTGGCATAAAACTGCTGCTCGTTCTCAGCATCAAACATTTTAAAGCGTGCTTCATCTGCAAACGAATCTATTTCTTGATCTGTTAATTGTTGCAGCTCTTCAAAGTCATCTAATGTGCTAAATACCACTTTGTTGCTGGCATCTAAAATCAACAACTCGCCTTGATGACTAAATAGACTGGGCCTAAGGCCTGCAAAATAATCAAACATCAGTGAGCCTTCAACAACGCCAGTAAAGGTATTTTCAATATAAATCGGTGCTGATACTGCAACTATAGGTAAAGAACCAAAACCACGACCTTTAAATATTGTAGAGATATAACCAAGCTCATTATTAGGTGCATTTATAAAGTAATCTCTATCTGCCACATTGGCGCGTATGTTTGATTGCTGCAAACTAATCGCTAACGATTGTGGATAAAAGTGAGTTACATCAGCAAAAGCATCAGTAATGATTTGCGTTCTAAAATCAGGATATAAATTTGCCATATTCTCAAGAGCGACTTGAGGAGGAACACCATTGGCGATACTTCTGGCGGTTAATACCACCCCTTTTTTGTTATGGTCGAGGTGTGCATCAATTGTGCGTGCGATTTCTTTGGCTTTTTCTTTTAACTGCGCATTTATCTCATACTCAATGCGCGCATAATGGTTATTGGTTAGTACTACGGAGGTTAATATGACTACCAACACAACCAGTAAGGTCACTACATAATTGAGTATTTTATAGAGCGATGAATAATGTTTATGCCACGAATAGCGACTAAAGAAAAAGCTCAGTAAATCAATAACAGATAAGTAAATTGCAGCATTTAAACAGTACTTAGCAAGTGCAATAGCAATCGTTAGAATTGGTAAACCTAAAAAGAAATGGCCAAAACTCCAAAGTAGTGGCAAACCTATCATCAGCCAAAACAGCATACCTCTAAAAAAAACTGGTCGCGATTTTGATAAACAGAAAAGCTGTAAGCAGATGAGCTCTAAAGCAAATACAATGGAAGGCCAAGCATGCCCCCACCTGTAAAAAATAAACCCTGTACTTATAATAAAAGTGATAATTGCAAACCGCCAACCAAGTAGCAGCAAGCTTAAGATCACAAAAAACTGGCCAAGAAGAAACTCTGAGCTATCTAAAAACCAAATTGGTAGTAAATTAACAACTCCTGCAATACATCCAAGCAGTACTGCAGCTAAAAAGTTGAAAAATGAAGGCTTATTTTGAAGCAAAAAAGGTATCCTAACTTCATAGTGATACCTTTAAATTAAAAGAAAATTAAACTTTTTGCCACTTTAATTAACATGCTGGCATTCATGACTTTCTATTTGCAGCACACTTTTTCCAATTTTAAAGCGTGACAGCAGTAGTTGTTCGACCTTTAAGCGACACGCTTCATCATGCTTTTCAACGGTGCAATGCTGCTTTAAAACAACATGCGCGCCAACAATGATGTCTTTGTCTTGGCGCATGACCGTAACATTGTGGACATTTTCTACGTGTTCAACAGTGGCAATGCTTTGTTCAATATCAGCTACATTCGGCAGCTTACTTCTATTTTCAAGTAAACCTTGAATACAACGAATGATCACTTTGACCCCAGTAAACAAGACAAAGGTAGCAATCAACATACTCGAAATAATATCGATTTCTGCCCAGCCAGTTAGGTGGATTAAAATACCAGCAAAGAAGGTTGAAACAGTTGAAATTAAATCAAAAAACGAGTGTAAAAACACTGCATAAACGTTAATACTGGCTTTGCGCCCTTTGTATAACACCCAAGCTGCAGCACCATGAAACAAAAAACCAATAGCTGAAATGACCGACATCAGATAGCTATTAATTTGTAAATCATGGCCATCGCTATGATGAAAGTAACGCTCACCACCCTCATAAAGGATAATCAAGCTAATACTTAAATATAAGATGCCATTGATCAAGCCACCAGTAAGCTCTGCGCGCTGGTAGCCATCATTAAAGTTTTTCGCGAAATATATCGCCATGCTTGAGGCAATAAGCGCGATGAATAAAGAACTGTTATGAACAAACAAATGCCCAGCATCAGCAAGTACAGCAAGCGAATTCGAATAATAGGCGCCAATAACCTGTATCACCATAAACGAGCACGTTATGGCTAAGGCAATCAACAAGCGGCGTCTAGATGCTTGGTGTGTTGTAATATCTGTCATGAAGAAGTGAAATACCTATCAGCTGGAAATGCGGTAATGATATAAAGTCTCAATTGTAATACGCAGCGCACTTAAACGCACTAAAAACTTAGTTAATAGTCCCTTTTTGAAAGTTTTTTGCACGATGTGTTAGTAATAAGAAAGGAATTAGCAGCAAACAAGTAAACTGAAACACTCACTTGTAAGCTAAAAAGCAGTAAGGCGTTAACAACACATGTTGTTAACGCCTTTTCTCAAAGTAGATTCAGTGACGGCTATTAAACTTTAAACTGACTGACTAAATCTTTTAGGTGCTGAGCACGCGATAATAAGCTTTGCGTACCACGCTGTTGTTGCTCAGCGTTATCATGTATTTGCATTGCACTATCGGAGATATCATGGGCAGACTGATTGATATGCTCTACCACCGTGCCCTGTTCTTCGGTTGCTGCTGCAACTTGATGATTGCCTTGGCTGATAATTTCAAACTTCTGCTGAATAGACTGAAGCGCAGACACTGCAATATGCGTAAGCTCAGTCACTTTTTGACTACTTTGCGTGCCTTCGGCAATTGCTTCTTGTGATTGCAATGATGAGTTTTGTAAACGCGAAATCTGTTCTCTAATTTCAGAAGTCGATGTTTGCGTACGCTGTGCAAGTGAGCGTACTTCATCAGCGACGACCGCAAAGCCTCGGCCTTGCTCACCCGCTCTTGCCGCCTCAATTGCCGCATTGAGCGCCAATAAGTTAGTTTGTTCTGAAATTGCATTGATCACTTCAACAACCGAGTTGATCTCAGCTGCTTGATTAGCAAACTCACCGATACTTTTATCAACCGTGATCAAAATATCATTCAGCTCATTCATGGTTTGCGCTGTGGCAGCCATACTTTGATTGGTTTGCACGGTTTCTCGCACTGCTTCTTCCGTGTCGCTTGCTGTACGATGAGCAATATCAGACACCTCGTTAATTGTTTGCCCCATTTCTGTAATAGCTGTGGCAACTTGATCGGTTTGCGCGCGCTGATCTTCGGTAGCAGCAAAGGTTTTGTTGGCAAAGTTCGCAAGATCGTCAATCCCCTCTCGCATCGCTTGCTCGGTGACACTGATTTCATCCACCAGCTCAGCTACTTTACCAATAATGGCATTAAAGCCCTTAGCAAGATGACCCAGCTCATTATCAACACTGTCATCTAAACGTTTTGTTAAATCACCGCCGTGACCTGCCATACCAAGTAGCTCGTCACCAACACTGCGTATTTTCTTACTCAGCCAATTAGCAAAATAAAGCGTTAGCACTAAAAATATACCTGCAAGCACGACACTTACGATAATCGACATCCAAACTACTGTATTAATCGCGCTTGATATCTCTTGCTTGGGCTGAACCGCCACAAGAGTAAGGCCAGTTCCTTCAATTGGCATAACCCCAGCGTAAACATCTTCATCTGCGAGCTCGACTTGCGATAGAGTAAAGCCAGTATGTTTACTGCTCAAAAAGCTTTGTAATGCGCTTAATGAAGCGACGCTTGTGGCTTGTTTACCAATATAAGCATCATTTGCGTGTGCAATAATTCGCTTGCTGTCATCAATTAAAAATAAATACCCTTGCTCGCCAATTTTACGCGACGTGACAATGCTAGAAATATCTGAAATATCATAACCAAGCCCTGCCACACCGAGGCGTTGCCCTGCAATTTCAACTAGCGTGTTAACGTATAAAGTGAGGTGTCCGCCCTGCTCACTCACATCTAAAGCGAGCGCTTGGCGTTTATCTGAGCTAATAAAGTCAAAAAACCAACTGTCTCTTGGCTCACTTTGTGAAATTGATTTGAAAAAGCCGTCTTGTGTGTAATAACTCATCGAATTCTTACTTACCCAAAACACCGATGAAGCACCGCTTTTTCTTTGTAAGTCAGCAAAGTACGCCATGACACGTTGATGAATTGGCGAGTTTTTCTCACCTTCGCTCATCCACGTATGCAGAATTTTGTTTTCAGCTAAAGACTGTGACACAGAGATCGGATAACGCATTTGAGCGTCAATTTCGGCAGCCACTTTACCCACAGCGTCAGGCAATAATTGCTCTTCTGTTTGTTGGTAATAAAGCCGAGAAAATTGGCTGGTATTGATTAAGGCGCTAACCACAGTGACAACAAACAATGCAATTAACACAAAACTAATAAAAATAGTGCGCAGCGATAGATTTCGCATTCAGCAAGCCTCATACTTAATGGTGGAGTTTTGGTTTTAGATCATCCTTGCGTCCTATCAATAATTTTAGGTAACAAGTCTGTGTTAAGCAATTGCTATTTAAGCTTTTAATCGCTTAATAATTGAAAAAACCAATACAAAGTACAAAAACTACAATATGAGTTATGCTAAACGTTATAATTGTACCCGGCATGCACACAAATAAAGCAAGGTAATAAGCGCCATCACTTATTACCTTGCCAAACTTAGACTATTCCTTTCTTTGCAATAGCGGGCTTATCATCCCTGTGAAAAAAATCCCGCCTAATAGCCACCATAATGTATAGTCAGATTCTGTCGGTTTACCTTGTTCAACCTGTTCGAGTTTTTGGCCACTCACTTGCTGGCTAGCTGAACTTACACTGTTGGCAAGTTCTGGTGCAGCTTGCCCAGGTACTAAAGGTGCAAGACCAAAGCCAGCATTTTGCTCTTTTACGAACTCAGTAAATGTTTCATTGTCTGTAACAACATCATGTTGATTAGCAATTTCAGTGTAGGTTTCGAGCATTTTCTTAAGTGTCTCGGCATCAGCTTGCCAATAACCTTTGCGAACAGCCTCTAACATTCGCTCAATGATTTGTGCTAATGCTTCAGCGTTATGTTGCTCAAAGAATTCGCGCATTTGCATATCGTATTTATCATCAACATACACTTCAAAGAATTCTTGCCATTGATCATCTCTTACCTCGTCGGGGGTCATAACTTCCCAGCCCCACATGTTGTTCATACGGTCTAAAATAGCGGTAGCCCCAGCATAACCTGAGTCTTGCATCGCTTTAATCCAACGAGGATGGAAATAACGACTGCGCATCTCGTTGCTGATAAACTGATCTAAAGTTTGAATTTTCTCCTGCCCTTTACGGCGTAAATTAGAGACATACATTTGTGGTGTTTTACCATCAATATTACGAACCGCTAGGCCGATGCCACCAAAGTATTGAAACGGATCATCATTCGTCATGAGTGCATAAAGGTTACTTGAACGAGAAAACACCACCCCATCTGTGCCCGACAACACCTTTTTATATAGTCCTGTTTCTGATAAATTTTCGCTCCAGCGAGCCTCATCTTTACCAAAACCAAAGCCCATTCGATCTAAATATAAATTAGCCAGCTTACTGTCATTTTCCCAGCTATCAGAGTCAAGCGCTCCCCCCGCAAGCCCTGTACCGTATGCACCACTTTCATTAGAGAAAATACGCACAGAAGATAAGTAATCTGCATCTTCTTCACTTTTACCTTCATCTAATAGTGTTTGCTTAAGGGTCATTGAGTGGCGATAAACAAAATTATTATCTTCTTTCATCTTTGCCACTTTATCTATTGCCTCAGCAATCCATAGCATGACATTAGGAAATGCGTCACGATACAAGCCTGTCGCAGAAACCACTACATCAATACGTGGCCTGCCAAGCTCAGAGTATGGGATCACTTCTGTGCCAACAATGTTGCCCTGATTATTCCACTTCGGCTTTATCCCCATTGCATGGAGAATTTGTGCTTCTAATGCACCTTGATGACGCATTGTTTCAAGTGACCAAAGTGAAAAAGCAAGCTTCTGTGGGTAACGGCCATGTTCTGCTTGATACTGCTGTACAGTTTGTTCAAGCATCTTAACCCCAGCCTGATAAGCTTCTTTTGAAGGTACTTTCGCTGGGTTAAAGCCAATTAAGTTTCGACCTGTTGGTACAGCCGCCGGATTACGGATAGGGTCATTACCGTGACTTACTGGTATATACTGACCATTTAAACCATTCAGCAAACCGGTGATTTCTTCACTTCTGTGAAAGTTTTGCCAGTACTCTTTTGCTGTCGCAATATCACTTTGTAACGACTCAGGAATGGCTAAGTTACTATTTTCACCCAGCACACGCGCTAGTAACTGAAATCCTTCTAATGCCTCTAACTTTACAACCTTGCGCTCGTCTTCACGTTCAGACTCGCTAATAGCAATACCTATTTCTCGCTCAAATTCACCTGCTTGTTTAGTGAAATCATCACCAAGCATTTGCAAAATAGTACTGTAAAGATGGGCATTGATTGGTAGCTCACCAAAAATATGAACTCCTAGCGGCTGGCTCATCTGTGCCAGTGTGTTCAAGTGATCTTGTAAGACAGTAATCTTGTCAGCGAATTGAGCAGCTAAAATAGCTTCATCAAGATCAAGGTCTTTTAACATATTCAATTGCTTAGCAAGCTTAATTATTTCTTGCTGCGTATTTGATTTTGTTTGCCCTTCATCCAACATTAAATAGTTGGTGATCAGTTCGTTTAATTTTGCCACTTCAGTGTATAGCCCTGCTTTTGCAAAGCCTGGGGTTAAGTGACTGATCATGGTGGCACGACCACGACGCTTTGCCTGCATCGCTTCACCGACATTATCAATAATGTACGGATAGAAAACAGGAATATTGCCTATCGCTAAGTTTGGCGCATCATAAACCGATAAGCCACGCTCTTTACCACTTAGCCACTCTTGTGAACCATGAGTACCTAAATGCACCACCGCATCAGCATTAAAAACATCACGTGCGTATAGATAAATAGCTAAATAACTATGATTGATGACCGATTTAGTACTGTGATACTGGGCAGCATGCTGCTTTGCCGTTTCACCACGCACACCTTGAGGAAGTACGATCATGTTACCCAGCTCCATGCGCGGAATGACAAACATCATTTCGCCATTGTGCATACGCAACATAGCGCTTTCACTTGGTTGGCCATATTTATCAATAATTGGCTGAGTGACATGCTGAGGCAGGCTATCAAACCAAGTTTGATAGCTACTTAGCGGTAAATAATCTGCGAGTCCGAGTTTTACCAAAGCCTCAGCATCTTCACCACGATAATAAGGGCGAAGCAATTTACCCGCTTGCTCAACTAACGTGGCTGTATCCGTTTGTTTTACTTGGTAACCCTTGTCGTTCATCGCTTTTGCGATGTTAGCAATCGAACTCGGTACATCTAAAAATGCAGCGCCAATATTCTTTTCACCCGGCGGATAGTTCCAAATGAAGGTGGCGATTTTTTTATCTGTGTTTTTAATGTGCGCTAAATTGGCATGATTAAATGCACGCTCAACCAACGCATTAAGTTGCGCTTGCATTGCCACCTTACTGCCCTTTTCATTGGCGGCAATAATAATTGGGTCGGTGCTACCCGTATCTTCTGGCATTACAAGAAAGAACGGAGTGAGTGCTGGTGATACACCCGCATGATCTTCTTTAAAGGCCTGTTCATCGCCTTCGGTATAGTTAAGTGCATGAATAACAGGCACGCCAATTTGCATAAACTCTGCGCGGCGTTTCTCAACATAGTGTAATGAACGATAGTTAATGATTAAATCTACCCGTGAACCGGTTTCATCACTTAGTAACTCTGGATAGGTTAATGCTTCGTCATTGCCTTCAAAGAAAAACGCCAATGCTTTCGCACCTTTGTTCTGAAGACCAGTAATTAATGCATCAACTATTTGTTGCTGTTCATAATCAATGACTGAACGATGAATCGCTATCGCTAAAACTGGTTGAGCTGGCTTAGCATCTAACCAATTAAAAAACTGCGTTTCATCAGCACTAACATGGTCGTCAAACTCAGGATGATATAAACCAACGTTTGGAATGACTTTAACTGGCTTTGCTGGGACATCTGAGAGTTTAAAAATGGCATTCGCAATATAAAGCATCATATTACGATAATTATCGCGCCCAGCATTATTGTAATAACCACCAAGGTGAGTATGTTGCAGCTCAGATAAACCGCTATTCATTGCTGAGTTATCCATATCACCGAGTGAGATCACTGGTACATTGGGGTACTCAGTTAAATATGGCTGATACTTAGCAAACATATATTTTGAAAGCGCAGGGTTTATACCATCCAACAAAATAAGCTCGGCATTTTGCCAAGCTTGTTTAATCTCTTCGTCTGTTTTGCCTTTAGTACTAAAATTAGTAAAGGTGAACGGTTGATCTTCAGCAAGGCTTGTTAGCAATGCCCCTTTCGATTTAGACACATGACCCGACATCATTATAAGTACTTCAGGCTTTTGTGCGGCATGTGAAGTCAGTGCACTGAATAAAAGCAGCGCAAACGTTATTATTCTTATCATTGTGTATTCTCTTGTTTGCTCGTTGCTGAGCCATCACTTTCGGGTACATATACAAAGCTACCGTCAGCCATTTTATAAGCCACACCAGCGCGCATGCCCTCGCCAGAACCAATTTCACCGTTAGATTTATATTGTTTAATTTCTTTGCCTTCTTTAACAATTACTTCCATATTTGGCTCACCGGCATTTTTAACAACAGTCACGTTTTCTGCAGTAAAAGGGCTGAGTGGGTTTTGTGCAATTGCAATAAGAAGTGCAGCAATAATCACCAGAAATACATCAACAAGATTAACGGCACTGACAATTGGGTTTAACTCTTCGTCTTCGTCTAAGAAGCGCATGTTATTGCCCTCTTAATTTACGAATATTGATAAGCTCTTGAGCGCACCAACGTTTTTTAACCGAAGCTGGCCAAAACGTTAGAGTCGAAATAACCAAACCCCAAATAACCGCTGCAAAGGCAATGATTAAATTTTCGCTGATCCCCTGAATGTTGCCATCGGCAAGGGCTTTTAATGCAGGTCCCATTGGGATCATAGTAGCAATTAGACCAAGCATAGGTGCTATACGAGTAACAACTCTAAGTACTTCTAGTTGTTTTAACGCAAATACTTCAAGCTCATCTTCAGATGCTGTTGGGTTCGCTACATAGTAATTATGGACATAAAAGCCTCTGTAATTCGTGGCCGTTTTAGTATCTATATCTCGCTGATAAGCAAGTTGATTTTTTCTTCTGATTAGATATTCAGATACGAACCTCCCTGCTGCGAAAAACGCATAAACAAAGAGCACTGCAATCACTAAAATCACAGGTGCCATTAGAAGAGCTGACACATCAGCCATAACTTGTTCGATTATTTGGATATTCACATTATTACCCCAGTAAATTTGACCAGCACAAATGTACGTGAAAACACACACCATTACAATAATGCAAATAATAACAATTTGCATTTGTATTGATCTTTACAAAAATAGGCGTATTATTCTGGCAAAAATTAAACAGTTCTCTGTACACAAATAATATAAAGCTCCTAAGGAAACCAATAATGCGCCTAGCTAAAACACATTCTTTACGCATTTTAATCGCTGCGACTCTTGCAGCTTCAGCAACACCTACCATTGCCGATGAATCAATCAAAGCTGACGATTTAGAAGTAATTGTTGTTAGTGGCTCGCGTACTGAAAAACCATTAAAAGATGTTGCTGCGAGTATTTCTGTAATAACAAGTGACGATATTGAAAAACAAGTTGTCACTGATATGAGTCAATTATTCTTATATGACCCAAGTATTCAGGTAACTGGCCGTGTTGGCGGTGCACAAAACATTCAAGTACGTGGTATGGGTTCTGATCGTATTTTGATGATCAAAGACGGCATGCGAATGAACGAAGGCTACGGTGCAAACGGCTTGAACGATGTTGTGGGTCGTGGCTTTATTGATACCGATACTTTAAAGCAGGTTGAAGTTGCAAAAGGGGCTGCATCTTCGCTTTATGGCTCTGATGCACTGGGCGGAATCGTGGTGTTTACAACTAAAGATGCAAGCGACTATTTACAAGACGGTGAGCAGTTTGGCGGCCGTGTGAAATTAGGTTACAGCGACTTAGATGATCAAACCAGTTTAGGTGCAACACTGTATGCCCAACATGGTAATTTTGATCACCTATTGAGTGTAACAGCGCGTGATGGCGAGGAAGAGCAGAATAAACACGACAGCAATGCGCCATTCGAAATTGATTCACAAAGCCTTCTTTACAAACTTAAATACAACATAAACGATAAAGATTACATTAACTTCTCTGCTGATCTGTGGCGCCAAGATGTCAACGGCGACAGTGCTGATGGTCTTCTTAGCTATTTCCGTGGCTTAGCGCAATATGGTTACAATATTGCCACTGAAAACACGCAAACAGAAAAAGATAGCGACTCATATCGCTTTAGTTACAACAATAACTCAGGCAATCGTTTATGGGATAGCGCTCAGTTTAACCTTTACTACACTAATAACCGTCAAGACGACCAAGAATATGCGCTATTAGACATCAACGCGCCAATGTTTGGTACTGTAGAAATGCGTGACATGTGGAAAACAGGCACCTATGAGCAAACAACCTATGGTTTGATCTCTCATGCAAGTAAAGCCTTAAATAAACATCACACTCTTGGTTATGGCATTGATGTTGAAACAACCGAAAGCTTACGTACTGTGCATGAATATCGTGAAGTTGAAGGCAAAACAACCAAAGACGATACCACCAATAAGTTCCCTAAAAACGATACTCTTCGTGCTGGTTTATTCATCAATGACGAAATCTCATTACTTAACGACAAGTTGGTTGTAACGCCAGGTGTTCGTTTTGATTATTACAGTATGGATCCAAACGGCGCTATAAAAACAGATGGTGAAGAATACGCTAAAATTGATGAAAGCAACCTCTCATTTAATTTAGGTGGCTTATATTATATCAATGATATGCTGAGCGCATATGCGCAATACGGGCAAGGCTTTAAAGTACCTGCTTATGACCTAGCTTACATTGAGCATTATAACCAACCTACCGCTGAATACATTTATGAAGTATTACCTGCGGATGATTTAGATCCAGAGAAAAGCGATACTTTCGAGCTTGGTTTACGTGGCCACATAGGCGATTTTACAGTTACAGCAGCAGTATTCCACAACAAGTTTGATGACTTTTTAGCAACCGAATTAATAGATCGTGAAACCGTATTTAATGACGACGGCTCATTTGGATATATTCACGATAAATATCAGTATCAGAACATTGACTCAGTAACCATCAAAGGTGCAGAGTTTTCTACAACTTACTATGCAACAGACGCTATTTCTGTGTTTTTAAATGCCAGTTATCAAGACGGTAAAAATGACGAAACCGATGAATACATCAGCTCAATCAACCCTCTATCAGGTAACTTGGGTGTGAGCTTCCAAGGTGACACATTTGGTAGTGATTTAATCGTGAACTTTGCTAAAAAAATGACCAAAGTAAACGAAGGCAATTACGAAACACCGGGCTACGGTACGGTTGATTGGTTAGCGCGAGCAAGCTTTGGTCAAGCTAATCTAAACTTAGCTATTCGTAACTTGTTCGACAAAACTTATTATCAGCATGGCAGCCTTGCCAACCATTCAGCTTCAGATAGTTTAGAAGGGCTCGAAAGTTCTGGTCGTAGTATTTCTGCAAGCATTAGTTATAGCTTCTAATTAGTTTTAAAAACCATGTCGAGTGCAACAGTGCACTCGACTTATGGCATTAACTTTTTTGCCTGTACACTTTTGGCGACATGCCATACCAGCGATGAAATGCATGATGAAATGCACTAATTTCAGAGTATCCACATAAAAAGGCTATCTCAGTAACTGAAAGATCTGTTTCGTTTAACAACGAAACACTTTTTTGCTGTCTTAAACTTGCCAATTCTTTACCAAAACTTGTGCCCTCTTTTGCAAGACGGCGCTGCAGCGTTTTTTCACTCATATTAAGTGCTTTTGCCATTGCTTTACTGGTTGTTTGCCCTTGAATTAAATGCTCTTCAAGTAAAATTCTCAGTACCTGCGTCACATTCGTTTGCGTCACTAGTTTCATCTGACTTGATAACACAGGTTCACTATCGGTATTTTCGCTAAAAAACAGGCTGTGGGTCATTGCGCCGTATTCAACTTTGCAATTAAAGTGCGCATTAATCTCGCTGTGTGGCTCTTTACGTTGCAAGCAAATTCGCGTTGGGTGCCAATCTTTTCCCTTTACAGTGCGCGCTATTTTCACACAAAACGCCATGGGCGCTTCGTAGCTTAGCAGTGACATATCCCGCTCACCATCACTAAAGTTAAAGCGAAGTTCATACTCACTACCGTGATCGATCAAAGATACATTATGTGTATCGCCCATCAATTTTTGATACCGCAATATCAGCCGAAAAGCACTCAATAACTGTGTTGACTGAATAATCGCCATGCCTACCACCGGAATAGCGCGTACATTCATGTTACTGCCAACATAAAGACCTAAGTGGGTATTTGGTAACATGGCTTGCGCTTGCTTCCAAAGCATACTGACACTGGCTTGTGGGTATCGGGCTGTTTGGCTACTTAATTCTGCTAAAGAAATATTTGCCGCTGCAAACAACTCATTAATTGGTAAGCCCTGCCATTTAAACGACTCAGCCATAGCACGTAGCCACCAGCTTGATAAGGTTCTCATGAGCGTCCTAAATAAACAATTTAATGACCTATATTATCAAGTAAATAAAAGAATAAAAGCCTATTGTTAACCTGTAATTAACAACGGAGACAACAATATGGGCACTGTAGCAAGTAAACGCGAGTTCGCGAACTTTAAAGAGTTTTACCCCTATTACTTACAAGAGCACAAAAATAAAGTCTGTCGACGCTTACATTTCATTGGCAGTTGGATTGTTTTGGCTATTTTGTTTGCCGCTATTTATCAGCAGCAATATAGCTGGCTAATTTTATGCCCAGTTGTGGGCTATGGCTTTGCTTGGGTTGGTCATTTCTTTTTTGAAAAAAATCGCCCCGCTACTTTTACACACCCTTTTTATAGCTTTATTGGTGATTGGGTCATGTTTAAAGACATTATTATTCGCAAAGTACCATTTTAGGAAAACACCATGACCATGAAACACACAGTATCAGAGCAAGAATGGCAAGCCCGTGTTGAGCTCGCTGCCGCGTATCGCCTAGTTGCTTTATATGGCTGGGATGATTTAATTTTTACCCATATTTCAATGCGCGTTCCCGGCACAGAAAACGAATTTTTGATAAACCCGTATGGCATGATGTTTCACGAAATTACCGCATCAAGTCTTATCAAAGTAGATCAACAATGTAATAAGCTGCATGACAGCGAATACCCAGTTAATCCTGCGGGGTTTAATATTCATAGCTGTATTCATATGGCGCGTGATGATGCCCATTGCGTTATTCACACCCACTCACTCAATGGCACGGCAGTGTCTGCCAACAAAGAAGGCTTATTACCTATCTCTCAGCAAGCTGTTGTTGTGCACTCAGGTTTGGGTTATCACGACTACGAAGGCATTGCCCTTAATCCTGCAGAGCAAGACCGTTTAGTGAGTGACCTAGGTTCTAATAACTTTCTAATGCTTCGTAATCATGGCCTATTAACAGTAGGTAAAACGGTCGCTGATGCATTTTTGTTTATGTATGTTTTTGAAGCTGCATGCGCTGTACAAACTCGTACTTCACAAAATACCGAGCAACTCGTACAAGTACCTAGCGCGATTATTGAGGGTATCAAAGGGCAAACTGAAGTTGCTACTAAGGGACTGGGTGGCGCAATTGCTTGGCCTGCCTTACTGCGCTTACTCGACAATAAAAGTCCGGGTTACGATCAATAAGGATATACCATGCAAATTGATATCATGACTAAAATAGTGCTGCCTTTAGCACTATTTATCATCATGTTTGGCATGGGGTTAGGGCTTAAAAAGCAAGACTTTGGGGCATTATTTATTAGCCCCAAAGCACTTTCAATAGGCTTAAGCTGCCAAATACTGTTATTGCCAAGCGTTGCGTTTTTATTAGCAATGAGTTTTACCCTAACCCCAGAGCTCGCTATTGGCCTGATTTTAGTAGCTTGCTGCCCGGGTGGTGTGACTTCAAACCTCTATACCTATTTATTCAAAGGGGATGTTGCGCTGTCAATAAGTCTAACAACGCTAGCAACATTTATCTCACCGTTTACCTTGCCACTGATTATGCATTTTGCCATGCAAACATTGAGTGTGCCGGGCCACGAATTCGCTTTGCCAGTGATTAAAACCATAGTGCAAATGCTGATAATAACGGTACTTCCTGTTTGCTTAGGAATGGTATTTAATCACTTTAAACCCCATTTGAGCTTGAAAATAGAACCCTTTATACGTCGTTTTTCGAGTGTATTCTTAATTATGATAGTGCTTAGCATTATTCATAAAAATGCTGACCAAATGCTGAGCTTTTTTGCAACCAGTGGCATTGCAACGCTGACATTAAACCTCAGCACGCTGTTACTAGGGTTGTTTTTTGCAAAAATATCGGGCTTAGATCACAAGCAACAAATGAGCATTGCGGTTGAAGTTGGGCTACAAAATGGCACCCTTGCCATTTTAATTGCGAGTACCTTAATCAATAATGCCGCCATGGCAATTCCAGGTGCAACCTATAGTTTATCAATGTTTGTAACGGGTTATATTTTTTGTCGCTTATTTAGCGCGCATCATACAAAACACCTTGCCATTCTCAACAAGGCATAAAAGCCAAAGTGATGACTAAAAACAAGGAAGTTTTTAATCACACAGTAATAAAAAATAGTTAAAATTTGAGATAACCAAATGAGTCTAAAACACACCTAATAACAAAGTTCATCACCCATCCTAACTATTAATTTTTTATTTATTTTTCATAACTATACCTAAATCATTAGTTATAATTTTTGCTCTGTGGTCAGTCTTGTTTAATAAGATATTTTCGTTCACTATCAATTTATGGCTTGTTATATAGGGACATATTGTGGCCGAACTTAATAACTCTAAATTGCCCGTTCATGTTGCTGAATTAAAGTTTGCACTTGATAACGTACCCGCATACGTTTACATAAAAAATGAGCTCGGGCATTACGTTTATGCTAATAAGCTTACCTTGGGTTTATTTGCTTGCTCTGAGCAAGAATTACAGCATAAAAGTGATGTGGACTTTTTCCCGGTTCCTGACGTAAAAAAGCTAGCAAAAATAGACAAGCGGGTGCTCAGCGGTGAGCGTACACGTGAAGAAGTTGAGCTTACCTTTCCCGACGGACACCAATATATTTTCTGGGAAGTGAAAACCCCTATTATTTGCGACACAGAGCCTAACAAAGTCATCGGCATTTTAGGTATTGCAACAGACATTACCGAACGAAAACACCTTGAAGAACAACTCCTCTATGCTGCCTCTACCGACCCGCTAACTGAACTTTTAAACCGCCGTTATTTTTATGTTCGTTTATCACTGGCATTACAAATGAGCAAGCGCGACCAAAACTATGGTGCAGTGATATTTATTGACCTTAATAAGTTTAAAAAATTAAACGATCAATATGGCCACAATACCGGCGACGCTTATCTTGTTGAGATTGCTGAAAGAATGAAAACCGTTGTGCGCGAAAAAGACTGTTTAGCCCGCATTGGTGGCGATGAGTTTGTTGTATTACTTGAAGGGCTAAGCCGAAATGAGCAAACAGCCAAACAAAATGCCCATCGCGTTGCCGATAAACTGCAAACAGCCATCGAAGTTGAGTTTATTCACCAAGATCTTAACTATAAGGGCTCAGCCAGTGTTGGCGTCACCATGTTTTTAGGCACGCAAAAAACAGCCGATGAAATTGTGGCTCAAGCTGATCAACACATGTATTTGATAAAACATGCACTGAATTATTAATACAATGCATAAAGAATAAAACTGCACTTAAATAGGTAACGATTACAAATCAATAGCGTGCTTTGCTTTGTGGTGGTAATCTGAGCAGTGAAAAATAATATTAATTGTATTAAGGAAAGTACATGGACCCCGTTTCTAGCATTTTAGACCTGTTGTTAAATGTAGAAGTCTTTCTTCTAATTTTTGTTTTAGTGCTACTAAAAAGTAGCGTTAAATTTGTGCCGCAAAATCGTGCCTGGTTAATCGAGCGTTTTGGAAAGTACCATTCGACCAAAGAAGCCGGCTTAAACTTTATTGTGCCATTTATCGACCGTATTGCCGCTGACCGCAGCTTAAAAGAACAAGCGCAAGATGTGCCTTCGCAGTCTGCTATCACCAAAGATAATATCTCGCTTATCGTCGATGGTGTGCTGTATTTCCGCGTGCTTGACCCGTATAAAGCTACGTATGGTGTTGATGACTATGTATTTGCAGTTACTCAGCTATCGCAAACAACGATGCGTTCTGAACTTGGTAAAATGGAACTAGATAAAACCTTTGAAGAGCGCGACATGTTAAACACCAACATAGTTACCGCGATTAACCAAGCATCTGAGCCTTGGGGTATTCAGGTTTTACGTTACGAAATTAAAGATATTGTGCCACCTAATTCTGTAATGGAAGCCATGGAAGCACAAATGAAAGCTGAGCGTGTAAAACGTGCGCAAATTTTAGAGTCTGAAGGTGACCGACAATCTGCCATCAACGTGGCTGAAGGTAAAAAGCAAGCCCAAGTCCTTGCTGCCGAAGCTGAAAAAGCCGAGCAAATTTTACGCGCTGAAGGTGAAGCGAAAGCGATTATCGCCGTTGCTGAAGCACAAGCAGATGCACTACGTAAAGTAGGTGAAGCCGCTGACACCGAACAAGGCCAAAAAGCAATTCAACTCGACCTAGCCACTAAAGCCATTGCCGCTAAAGAAGCCATTGCTCGTGAGTCATCTGTGGTATTACTTCCTGAAAATGGTACTGACGCAAGCTCGCTTGTAGCTCAAGGTATGTCTATTATTAACTCTTTGAATAAAAAGCAACAAAGTTAGGTGGGCTGATGGCATTTTTAGATACCCATTTAGCCGAAGCACTGATGATTATAGGTGTTATCGCGCTAATTGTTGAAGTTGCTGTACTGGGTATGAGTACCTATGTATTACTGTTTTTAGGCTTATCTTTATTTGCCAGTGGCTTACTAATGAATATAGGTCTACTTGATACGAGTTACACTACCGCGCTTTGGAGCAATATCGTGTTTACTCTTGGTTTTGCTCTCGTGCTTTGGAAACCTCTCAAACGCATGCAGGATAAAACCGATACTAAGCCGATACATAGCGATTTTGCTGAGCTTACCTTTGTCGTTAATGCCAATGTTGATGATAAAGGGTTAACCACACATCAGTATTCGGGTATTACATGGCAATTAAAGAGTCAGTCTCCCATTGCTGCTGGTAGCACAGTAAAAGTAACCGACAAACAAGTTGGCGTACTTTGGGTAGAGGCAGTATAACTCAGCAAGAATCAAACCTTATTTAGAGTCAAAACTCTATTTAGTTTTGTAACCGTGTTTGCTATGGTTAGAAGCACTCACGGTTACAAGCAAGGTTGCGAAAATGAACAATAACAAGGCTCTCGTTGTAGAAGGTGGTGCAATGCGTGGCATTTTTGCCACTGGCGTTCTGGATGCTTTTATTCAAGCTAATTACCAACCTTTTAATCAATGCTATGGTGTTTCTGCCGGAGCCACTAACATTGCCGCTTATTTGTGCGCCCAATACAAACGTAACCATGCAGTGATCACCGATTACTCTTGCCGACCAGAGTTCATCGATTTTATTCGCTTTATTAAAGGTGGCCACCTGTTTGATTTAGACTGGCTGTGGCAAGAAACCATCCGTGATATTCGTCTAGATCTCGACACCTTCGAAAAACAAGCCAGTGAATTTTATATAGTCACAACCAATATACAAACAGGGCAGCCAGAGTACTTAAAAGCAAATGCGGTTCATCTTGAAGAGCAATTAAAAGCCTCATGTGCGCTGCCGATTGCTTATCGAGAATTTCCTGTTATCAACAATTTGCAACTCACTGATGGTGGCGTGGCAGATTCTATTCCTATTCGTAAAGCATACGAGATGGGTAATAAAGAAATCACCGTTATTTTATCTCAGCCTCTTGGCTATAAGAAAAAGCCTTCAAAAGCGCCTTGGTTCGTTAAACGCCTTTATAAAAACACCCCTGCATTAGCAGAAGCCACCTTAAGACGCGCAAAAAATTACAATCAAAGCATTGATTTTATTACCAACCCACCAAGCGATTGTAAAATTAATATTATTGCACCGCCACCCAACTTTGCAGTTGGTCGAACAACCAAATCATTTGAAAAACTCAGTGCGGGCTATGAAATGGGTTTAAATGCGGGCTCAAATTTTTTAACTCAAGTTGCTTAAGCTAACGCTTTAAAAACAGGAACAATTTTTAAGCGTTTTCGATGTCATTGGCTATACTTTAAAGAGTTATGTTAGCCAAGGATTGACCATGAAACTCCCCCTACCTTTTATTATTGCCTGCAGGGTTTTAATACTCTCTTTTCTGTGTTTATTTTCATTTTATAGCCAGGCTATTGAATGGCCGCAACAAGTGCAAACATCACAAGGCACACTCATTGTTTATCAGCCACAACCCGAGAAACTAAACGGTAATACTTTAACAGCCCGTGCAGCAATGTCATTTTCGGTTTCAGGTAGTGACGCTGTGTTTGGCGTATTTTGGTTTAGAGCTAAATTAGATACTGATCGCGAAAACGATACCGTCACCGTTCGCAATATGACTGTCACCGATGTACGCTGGCCTGAGTCAAAAGATGCAGGCGAACAAAAATTTACTGCTGTCGTTAATGAAGCAATAAAAGCCAGTCAATTTGAAACCTCGCTTTCGCAACTCACCGCCAGCCTTGAAAGTGCAGAAGCAGCAGAACAAAGTTTAACGCAGTTAAAAACCGACCCTCCAACGATTATTTTCAAAGAGCAACTGTCGGTATTATTGAGTTTTGATGGTGAACCTAAGTTTAGTAAAATTGAAAACAGCCAATATGAGCGCGCTTTAAACACCGCCATGACAGTGATTAAAGATAGCAAAAGCAAACTTTGTTATCTCACCGATGGGCAATTTTGGTATCAGGCAAAACAAGCCAAAGGGCCTTATGAGTATATTCAGTCGCCACCGGCTGAACTTGTAAAAATGCTTCCTAAAGATACCCAAAGCTCAGATCTAAGTGCACCACCAGCCATTGTTGTAGCAACTAAACCTACAGAGCTTATTGCAACTGATGGCGCTGCGAAATGGAAAAGCCTAACCGGTGGCGAGCTCATGTATGTGTTTAACACTGAAACCCCTTGGCTACGTGAAATGCAAACGAATAACATGTATGTCTTGTTATCTGGACGCTGGTATCGCGCAAAACAACAAACAGGCCCATGGACCTTTGTACGTGGCGATGAACTACCCGAAAGCTTTGCCAATATTCCACCTGAATCAGATTTAGGGGGTCTCAGAGTTTCAGTTGCTGGCACTGAAGAAGCTGACGAAGCTGTATTAGATGCAAAAGTGCCGCAAACAGCGGCTATTAGCCGTAAAGATACTAGTTTAATTGTGTATTATGATGGCAAACCTAAATTTGAACGGATCCCGGGCACGCAGGTTTCTTATGCCATTAATACCGATGCACAAGTGCTGAAAATTAAAGGCAAATATTATGCAGTCGATAATGCAGTGTGGTTTAAGGCAGACTCCGCACAAGGCCCTTGGCTAGTTGCTGATAGCATTCCAAAAGATGACATCGCAAAAATTCCTCCAAGTTCCCCCGTTTACAACGTCACTTATGTCGAGATATACGAGTCAACTCCTGAAGTGGTGTATGTTGGTTATTACCCAGGTTACATGTGGTCATACCCTTATTATGGCGTGCCAGTGTATGGTACAGGTTGGTATTACCCACCATACTGGGGCGGTGGCTACTACTACCCTCGCCCACCGACTTGGGGTTTCAATATTGGCTATAACAACTGGACGGGTTGGTCGTTTGGCTTAAGTTGGAGCAATGGTTTTTTAAATCTAGGGATGAATTGGAATGTTGGATGGCCAACCCATTATCGACCTTATCATTGCTGTAATGGCTGGTATGGCGGTGGTTACCGCGGCCCTGTTATTATTAATAATGGCAATATCAATATTGGTAACAAAATTAATGTTGGCCATAAACCTGGCCACCATAATAAACAACCAAGGCATAATATTTATAAACGTGATAAGAGTAAATCGCGTCTCGCTTCAAAGCAGCAAGTGAAACGCGATTTAAAAACAGCCATCAGCCAACGCGATAAAGCAAACAATGTGTTCGCTGATCAAAAAGGTAACGTGCTCAAGCGTGATGCCGATAAATGGCAACAACGTGTTGAAGGTAAATGGCAAACATTACCTACCGATAAACAGCAACAAATCAAAGATCGGGCACAAAATATTGACCGCCAACAAGTGCAAAATAAATTGCAAAGCATAGATAAAAGTAAAGCGAAGCAAACATTACAGCAACGCCAGCACGCTCAAAATAGGCAACAAAATCGTATGCAGCAATTAAATAGGGCAAATAGAGCACGTCAGCAAGGTATGCAGCGCCAACAAATGCGCCGTAATACACAAAGACAAATGCCTCGGCAAATGCCCAATCGCGGCCATTAATGTAAAAACAGGAACAAAACAAAGCCAGTGTAAATACTGGCTTTGCTATCTTAACGAAAGGTAACGCCCTCTGTCGCTACCTTTAAGTCGTAATAGATATGTATCTCAAGAAAAAGCCAGCAAAACAATTGCAAAAACTTGCTTAAAACCATTTCTCTATTAGCTTTAATACTAAGTCCTTACAAAAATTTGCACGCTCATGTTAAATAACTACACCGTTCGTACGCGATTAGCCGTTTTGGCTTTGTTACCGGTTACAGTTTTTGTGATCACCTCTATTTTTACAATGTCTATTATGTCGAACATGGTAAAAGGCATCGACAGTTTGTATGACGATAGAGTCATCCCCCTTGAACAAATAAAAACAGTATCGGACAATTACGCGGTTAGTATTGTTGATTTATTTCATAAATACCGCGCTGAGCAAATTTCAAAAACTGACTTTCTAGCCGCCGTTGAAAATGCAAAAGACGTGGCTGACAGCAAATGGAAAAGCTACTTAGGGACCAAACTAACCACAGAAGAGCAGCGCTTAGTTAATATCGTGGAAAAGAATCTAGCTGTAGTAGAAAGCGAACTAAGCACGTTTTTAAACCAAGTTAAAAGTAACCAGCTTAAAGCAATTCCTAACGAGGTGTTCGTAAAAAGTCTTTATGATGTGTTTGACCCACTGAGCGAAAGCTATCAAGGGCTAATAAGCTTACAAATCAATGAAGCTAACAAGTTTAAAAACGCCGCAGATAAAGATTTTGCTCAAGTCAGTATCGCTATGACTGCCTCTATCACTGTATTAATAATTTTATTATTGGCTATTGCCTTTATTATATACCGCTCTATCCATAACCCATTATTATCGCTTAGTGAAACGATAGGCTCTATCTCAGAAAATGCTGACTTACGTCTGCGTGCAACAACCTATGGTAATGACGAAATAGCCCAAGCAGCACATCACTTTAATGCCATGATGGAGCGCATTCATGCCTTAGTAAATGATGTAACCAGTGCAACACTCACCCTTTCATCTGCTGCTGAGCAAATGAACTCAATTAGCGACCAAGTTGCAAGCACAGCCACAGAGCAAGAACATCAATCAGCAATGATTGCTACTGCCATAACGCAAATGAGTAGTGCTATTGAGCAAGTTGCTGCAAATGCATTATCAACATCAGAAAAAGCCACTCACACTGATAAAACAGCCAAGCTGGGTCAGCAGTCTGTGCAAGAAAATATCGATTCAATAAACCGTCTATCACACATCGTTAATGCGAATACAATATTAATCAATGAGTTAAATACACAATCAACCGATATCAATCAGGTGGTAATGATGATCCAAGGTGTTGCAGAACAAACCAATTTACTCGCTTTAAATGCAGCTATTGAAGCGGCACGCGCTGGTGAGTCGGGTCGCGGCTTCGCAGTAGTAGCCGATGAAGTAAGGCAGCTTGCACACAACACGCAAAAAGCCACAGCCAGTATTAACGAAATGATCAGTAAACTACAAACAATGGCGCAGCAAGCAGTGACCGCCATGGGTAATGCTGACGAAAGTGCTAAACAAAGTGTTGAATACGCAGAACGCTCATCACAATTACTGACTGAAATTACTCAAGAAATGGCACTTATCGCCGATATGAACAACCAAGTATCAACCGCAACCGATGAGCAAACCACTGTTGCTAACGAACTAAGTTGTAATATTAATGAATTTAGTAGTAGCATTTCACTGGTTAGCGAAAGCTCGCAACAAAATGCACAAGCCAGCCAAGAATTGGCCTCATTGGCTTCGCGTCTACAACAACAGGTGCATGTTTTCAAAGTATAGTCGTATAAACGTGCGCTCAAAAAAGGACTTAAATTAATGAACAGAGCAATACTGATATTTCTAATGACATTTGCTCTGTCGAGTCTACAAGTATTAGCTCATGAACAAATTGTTATTCAGCTTGCTAAACCTAACTATAATGATGCGGCGAAAAATCAATATATTCACGATATTCTCGACAAAAGTTTTGCCGCAATGGGTGCGGATGTTGTACTGCTTTACAATATTAAGCCTATGAATAATAAACGTGTTGTAGAGCAGCTAAGCCATAATAAAACAATTACCTTAGCATGGCTTTCTTTACCTCACGAGCAAGTTGATTCATTAGTCAGAACGACTATTCCTCTCTACAAGGGCTTACACGGCAAACGTTTGCTTATTATTCGCCACGAAGACCAAGAAAAGTTTAGTGATATTAAAAGCCTTGCAGGATTAACTCCCTTGGTTGGCCTCCAAAAACAGAGCTGGTCTGATTATAGCGTACTGAAAAACAATGGTTTAACAGTTAATGGCGAGCTTGATTACCCAGGGATGGTAAAAGCCCTTGAAACAGGGCTCGGTGATTACTTTCCACGCTCAGTACTGGCAATTGGCACCGAACTGAATAGACTAAAACGGTTCAATTTTGTCATTGCGCCAAACATTATGTTGCAGTACCCCAGCGACTATTACTTTTACTTAAGCAAAGAAAATCAACACATTAGAGATATACTAGAACAAGGTATGCAAAAACTGCAGCAATCAGGTGAACTTGAGAAGCTCTATTTGCAATACTTTGGTGATGTTGAAAAACAATTTTCTTTAAAGCAACGTCACATCATAACGCTAAAAAATAAGGAGTAAGCATGCTAAAAGCGCTGCTAATTATCATTATGACATTGGCGATTTTTGCTGCGGGTTTTATAGCTGGAGTGTACAGTTTACCTATTTTAACTGAACAACCAGCACCCGATATTGCTATTTTGAAGCAGCACCAAGGTCGATCGCAGTTTAGTGCAACGTTTAAGCCCGACCTCAAAGGCTCAGATCGCTTACATTATGGTGATGGCAAGGTGTATCTAACGAATGATGCTATTTCTATGCAGGGCACGTTATCACCTGGTCCCGACTATCAACTTTATCTATCGCGAAACTTTATTGATAACGAAGCCGACTTTTTAGCACAAAAAGGCACTATGCAGCGTGTTGCAGGGGTGCGCTCGTTCAATGGCTTTAAATTAGTTGTACCACAAGGTATTGATGTCAGTGATTACAATACAGTGGTTATTTGGTGTGAAAGTTTTAAGGAATTTATAACCGCAGCGCAGTATCAGTAGCTGGATTAATAAAAACAAAGCCGCCTTTGGAGAGGGCGGCTTTAAAGCGGCAGCTATGGGTGTGAGCTGCCTAATCAAGAGTCATTGTTTATGCAACTAATTAGGCTGCATCTTCTGTGCTTTGAGTCTCATCGCTATGGCGAATTAAGTAATCAAATGCACCTAAGCTTGCCGTTGCACCACTGCCCATGGCAATAATGATTTGCTTAAACGGCGTTGTTGTTGCATCACCTGCCGCGTATACACCCGGTAATGATGTTGCACCTTTACTATCAATTTCGATTTCGCCAAAGCGAGTCAGCGATAACGCTGAATCTTTTAACCATTCAGTGTTTGGCACCAAGCCGATTTGCACAAAGATACCGGCAAGCTCAAGTGATTTTTCATCGCCAGAGATGCGGTCAATATAGCTTAAGCCTGTTACTCGTTTACCATCACCAACAACTTCTGTCGTTTGCGCGTTTTTGATAATCGTAATGTTGTTTAAGCTATTTGCTTTACGAATAAGCACTTCATCAGCACGTAAGGTATCAGCAAACTCCAGCACGGTGACATGCTCAACTATGTTTGCAAGATCAATTGCAGCTTCAATACCTGAGTTACCACCGCCGATAACCGCTACCGCTTTACCTTTAAACAACGGACCATCACAGTGAGGACAGTAAGCAACGCCATGACCGCGATACTCTTTCTCCCCTGGCACATTCATTTCACGCCAGCGTGCTCCGGTTGCTAATACCACTGATTTAGCATTTAAAACCGCGCCATTTTCTAGCGTAATTTGATAATTATCTTGCTTAGTAAGCGATGCCGCACGTTGATTTTGCATTACATCAACGTCGTATTCTTTTACGTGCTCTTCAAGTTGTGCAACCAATTTAGGACCTTCGGTCGCTTTAACTGATATAAAGTTTTCAATTGCTAATGTATCTGATACCTGACCACCAAAACGCTCTGCAACCACACCCGTATTTAAGCCTTTACGTGCTGAATAAATTGCCGCAGAAGCGCCTGCTGGGCCACCACCAACAACAAGTACATCGAATAATTCTTTATCGTTCAGTGCTTCGGCTTGGCGTGCAGCCGCTTTGGTATCTACTTTATTTAGAATATCGGTCAAGTTTACAGCGCCTTGGCTGAATAACTCACCGTTTAAGTACACAGCCGGTACTGCTAACACATTACGCTCGTTCACTTCGTCTTGGAACAAGGCGCCATCAATCATCGTAGCCGTAATATTTTCATTGTGTGCCGCCATCAAGTTAAGTGCTTGCACTACTTGCGGACATGTTTGACAACTTAATGAAATATACACTTCAAAGTTAAGCGGCCCAGGCAATGATTTAATTTGTTCAATTTCAGTCTCTGTTGCCTTGCTCGGATGACCGCCTGTATGCAGTAGAGCAAGGATCAAACTGGTGAATTCGTGGCCCATAGGCACACCCGCAAATGTGATTTGCGTATTGTTAATAGGTGAAGATACCACCATAGATGGACGACGTACGTCTTGGTTAGGGTTATCTCGCACCGAGAATTTGTCGCTTAACGAAGCTAAATCGTTTGCTAAGTTTTTAAGTTCTGTTGATTTATTGCTGTCATCCAAGGCGATAAGCAGCTCAACAGGGCTGGTAATAGAAGCAAAGTGGCTTGTTAATTGGTTTTTGATATTCGTATCTAACATGGCTTAGCCCTTGAGTTCAGAATAAATAATCTAGAAAAATTTTAAATATAACTGCCCACCACCCGCTAATGTGCTTAATGTGAGTTGTGATGGGCAATTAAGGTTGCATTGAGATAGCAAAGCAAAGCTTTGCTATCGTTTAATGCAGTGGCAAATTAGATTTTGCCAACTAGGTCTAGTGAAGGAGCAAGTGTCTCTTCACCTGGCTGCCATGATGCAGGACATACTTCACCATCGTGGTTAGCAATGTACTGTGCAGCTTGTACTTTACGTACTAACTCTTTCGCACTACGGCCGATACCTAAGTCGTGAGTTTCGATTACTTTGATTTCGCCTTCAGGGTTCATTACGAATGTACCACGAAGAGCAAGACCTTCGTCTTCAATCATCACACCGAAGTTACGAGTAATACGACCTGTAGGGTCACCAATCATTGGGAATTTGATTTTACCAATTGTGTCAGACGTATCGTGCCATGCTTTGTGAGTGAAGTGTGTGTCAGTAGATACTGAGTAAACTTCAACACCCATTTCTTGAAGTTGCTCGTAGTAATCAGCAACATCACCTAGCTCTGTAGGACATACGAAAGTGAAATCTGCTGGGTAGAAGAAGAAGATTGACCACTTACCTAGCACGTCTTTTTCTGTTAGTTCTACAAAGTCACCGTTGTGGTAAGCTGTTGCATTGAATGGTTGTAGTTTTGTGTTAATTAATGAAGTGCTCATAGTATTCCTCATTGATGTATTTAAAAATGTTTAATTAACGCAGCCTTGCGTCTGCTTGATTAATACAATAGAGGTGTGAGCGATTAAAATAAAATTGATTGTTTAGATTAAATTGATTTGTTTTTTAGATTGAAATACACAAAATAGTAAAAACTGCAAAGCCCTCAATCACTTATGTTATCAAGGGCTTTCACTTCAGGGAATAAAATTACTTACTAAAACCGTATAAACTCTTTGGTTTAATGTAGTTAGGCTCAATTCCTTGCTCTTTTGCGGCTGCTAACATCACTTGCTCAATCCAACCTGCATCCATAATGTTCATATAGTTTCCATCTGGGTCAAAGTTAATGTTAGACCCCATAACAACCATAAAGGTATCGGTCACTTCAGTGTTGTCTGCTGGTACTTGAAATTGATGAATCGAACCGCCTGGCTCAAACAAATAGCTACCAGCCACTTGTAAATCGTCTGGGTATTCTGTGTAGTGCCAGCTGCCCGCCAAGGTATATAAATGTACAACACCAGTATGAAAGTGCTTTGGCAAAACCGTACCCGGCTCAAATAAAACACGTAATACCCATACCCCATTTTCAGAATCGAGCATGAGTGGATAAATGTGCACGCCCGGTAAAGCGTTTTTAATTAGCTTTTCATCATTAGTATGAATAGTCAGTAAGAAATCTTGATGATTAATAATATCTGGTAATGCCATATGTGTGCCCTCTTTTCACTTGCTTCAATAAGTTAACTAGTTATCTTTAATTTGCTGTGGCGGTATCTGTGCGTGGCTCTTCTTTACATAGCCCTTGTTCATACGCCCACTGCAATGCATGTTGCATACCTTGCTGTAAGGTAAATTCTGGTTTATACCCAAAAATGTTTTGCGCCTTTTCATTACTGTACGCTGCACTTTTACGACTTAGCATGCGCATGGTCGACGGATTGATATCTGTGGTTTTACCAACAAGGTGATAACACCACTCAATGAACCTTGTTAGCTTTAACGCCAAAGCCAAATTCACTACTGTGACGTGCTTTTTCCCTTGTGCCTGTGCTAAGTAATTAAAATAAACTTGGTTAGTTACTTGCTCAGGGCCCGATAGGTTAAAAATTTCTCCGCTTGCATCGTCACTCATGGCACTTTGGTAAATACCTTTGACTAAATCATCAATATAAACAGGCCCAAACATGCCCTCTGGTACCATAAACATGCCTTTGCCGATTTCTTGTAATGGGTAAGCTATCCACGGCCTTGAGCCGGGCCCATAGACATCGCCCGGGCGAATTATTGTGACATTGAGTTTTTACTGGCGTGATAGCTTAGCGATAAATGCTCGCTCATCATTTTCGAATCGTTATAGGCTCTGCCATCAGGGAACAAAGGCGCATCTTCTTTAATATCAGTTTGCCAATCACTGCCATAGACGGCCGTCGACGAAATATGAATAAAGCGCTTTACTGTGTTTACAGCCACCGCTGCATCCAGTAAGTTTTTCGTCCAACCCACATTCGCCTGCCATGTTTGCTTATAGCTAAACGCATTTGAAACAATAGCCGCTGTATGAATAACTAAATCGCAGTCATTCATTAATGAGCGCCAACTCGCTGGCTCATTCAAATTACCTGCAACAATGTTAAATTCTTCACAGGGTGTTAAATCAACGCCGCATACATCGACTCCATGCGCCTTAAAGTAGCGCGCAAGTGTGCGGCCAATAAAGCCATTACCACCACTAATAAAAACTTTTGAGTAGTTCATTGTGTGTTCCTCTAAGCACGTTACAGCCTTAATTGCAGCTAGCAGGCCAAATAGTTAATACATTGTTAAACTTTAATGACCTGTATTACTTTACTTTTCACGCAATTTTTTTACTTTTTACGCCAACGCACTAAAAAAGAGCACACTATGCCCCGTTTAACACAAGCACCTGATCTTATTAGAGTATCTGCTCTACACGGCTATATTGAACTGATCGAAAGTAAATTGGTGAACCCTGACGCACTATTATCGCGCGTTGGTTTAGACAGAAAGCAATTACAAGATGCCAATAACTTTGTGCAGTATCAGCAACTCATTCAGCTATTAGAACTCACGGCGAAAGAATTAAACCTGCCCTATTTCGGGCTCGAATTAGGCCGTTGGCAAAGCTTGAATATTTTAGGGTCTGTTGGTTATTTGATGGGCAATTGCGACACCCTTGAAATGGCGCTAAAAAATTTAACTAAGTACTATCATGTTCACCAAAATAGCGCTGACTTACTCCTTGAAGTAGACCAAGACTATGTAAAACTATCTTTTTTAGTTCGCACTAGCCTAAAGGTGAGTGTTTATCATGGTGCCGACTTAGCCTTAAGCGTTGGGGTCAATTTATTAAAGCAGTTAACCGATGATCAAATAAAACTATCTCATTTGGAGCTTCCCCATAGCTGCGATGAAAACCAAAGTGTTTATCGCCAAGCGCTAGGGCAAATTCCAGTATTTAACTGTGCGCACACAGCAATTGTATTTGAAAGAAAATACCTAAAACTTCCTATTAAGAACTCAGATAAGCAATTGTTTTCTATACTTAGCCAGCAGCTTGGACAGCCAGCAGACACAAAACGCGAAAATATTGCAGACCATGTTGAAGTGCTGATCAAGCAATACTTACTGCACGAAGAATTTGGCGTAAACCTAATAGCCGAAAAGCTATCAATGAGTGCTCGCAGCTTGCAGCGACACTTAACAAAGCATGACACTACCTTTCGTGAATTAGTCGATGATGTACGCTGTAATCTAGCACATCAATATTTAACTGAATCTAGCCTCAGTTTATCGAACATCTCAGATATCCTAAGCTTTTCTAATTACAGCGAATTTACTCGCGCTTTTAAGCGCTGGTATGGCATTCCACCAAAAGATTATCGTAAGACACACTCGAGTTAATGGCGTAAAAAGTTAAAAATGGGTCGTTTAAAGCTAAGTTTTCTGTTAACAATTTATATATATTGACTAGCTAGTTTCGCTAATTAGTGGTCATGCAATGTTAAGAAGAGTGTTTATTACCGGTGCCAACAGTGGCATTGGGTTCGAATTGGCAAAGCAATATATTAGCCGTGGTGACGATGTCGCTTTATTTGACGTACATTTCAACGAACAAACAAAACAATCGTTAAGTGAGCTTGCTGATGATTACCAATACATTGAGTATTTTGCTACGCATATCTGCGATAATGAAGCACTGCAAACTCAAGTAAATAATGCAATCGCAGCGATAGGCAAACCAGATTTAGCCATTTTTAGCTGCAGTACCAATGTGCAACTAAGTAAAGAAAATAGTATTGCTTGTCAGCACTTTGCAACACTAATAACGCCACACTTAAGCATGAACGGCCACCTAGCACTGACCACACAGTCTATTGATGCCACTCAATTTACACCACAGCCCAGCGCCTTGATATTAGCCAAAGAACTACGTAAGAAATTTAAACCTAACAACATAAAAGTCAGTTTAATTTGTGCAAGTAAATCGCACAGTGCTTTAGCCAACCCAGCCTATGCTGCAAAACACATTTTGCGCAGCTTGGATAAACAAAAATTAATGGTGATCCTAAGCTTACAATCTAAACTAACCTATATCATGAGTCGTTACTTACCGAATTGGATAATGGGTTCTGTGATGGATCGCCTCATAAAACAACAATTAATAAGAACAACACGCTAAGGAATCCCCATGAACACACATGATAACCTAACGCAATTAATAGAGCATACGTGTCAAACTTATGCTGACCTTCCTGCCTATAACAGTGCAGGTAAAACACTCAGCTATGCCCAAGTTGGACAACAGTCTCGCTACTTGGCACAGTGGTTTCAACAACAAAGTGGTCTTGTTGCTGGAGACAGAATAGCCATTCAACTACCTAATATTGTTGATTACCCTATCGTTACCTATGCAGCAATTCGTGCAGGTTTAATCGTAGTCAATACCAACCCGCTTTATACTGCTCGTGAAATGCTACACCAGTTTAATGATGCAAATGTGAAAGCCATTGTTATTCTTGATGCTCTTACCGATAAGTTAGCAACGGTTATCAATGATACGTCGATCAAAACCGTTATTGTTGCAGCGGCTGTTGCTGAGCCAACATTGCAAGAGGGTCAATTTTCGTTAAACGAACTCATTCGCCAAGGTGAAAGACTCGCCCCTCTTGATGCTCATCAAGCAAGTCGTGACGATATTGCTGTTTTACAATACACCGGCGGTACCACAGGGGTTGCCAAAGCTGCGATGCTTAGTCATGGCAACATTTTAGCCAATGCCGAGCAAATGAATGAGCGCTTTGATGACATTTTAAAGCCCGGTCAAGAAACGGGTATTTGCCCACTTCCGCTTTATCATATTTACGCCTTTACGGTGAATATGGTTGGCCTATTTGCCATGGGGCAATTTAACGTTCTGATCCCAAACCCTCGTGATTTAGATGCGTTAGTTAAGCAAATCGAACCATTTGAAATTAATTACTTTTCAGGTATTAACACCTTATTTATTGGCTTGTGTATGCACCCAGGGTTTAAAGCACTGAATTTTTCAAACCTAAAAATGACCGTGTCAGGGGGCGCAGCTTTAACACATGCTGCAGCTGATGCGTGGATGACCACCACAGGTTGTACAATCACAGAAGGCTATGGTTTATCAGAAACCTCGCCTGTTGCAACGTTAAACGACTTTAAAAAAGAAGAAATTGGTAGCATTGGCCGCTCACTCTCAAACACCACTGTGGAAATTTGGGATGAAAACGACGAGCCTGTTGCTGACGGTGAGTCTGGCGAAATTGTTGTTAAAGGCCCGCAGGTGATGATGGGTTACTGGCAACGCCAAGACGAAACCGACAAATGTATGAAGCGAGGTTTTTTCAAAACCGGTGATGTGGGTCTGAAGCTTCCAAGCGGTAATTACAAAATTGTAGACCGTTTAAAAGACATGATTATTGTTTCTGGCTTTAACGTGTACCCTAACGAAGTTGAAAACGTACTTTGTCAGCACCCAGCTATCTGTGAAGCAGCCGTTATTGGTGCAAAAGATGAAAAAACCGGTGAGCGTGTCTGTGCCTACATTACTTTAAAAGAGCAGATTGATGAGCAACAGGTGAGTGACTATTGCCGCGAAAACTTGAGTGCTTACAAAGTGCCTAAATCAATCATTTTTATGGAACAATTGCCTAAATCAACGGTTGGCAAAATTCTACGTCGAGAATTACGCCAATAATAAAGCGATCGTTTTAGCCGCCTAACTGGTATAAAATAGTTATTAAATAAAGCATACCGTTAGGTATGCTTTTTAATTTAAGCGGTTTAAAGGTCATTATGGAAAAGTTTATTAATCACATTCAACTTGGTTACTTAGGTTTACTACCATTTTTAGGCTGCGTAGGTTGGCCACTTATTGCAGGAAGTAATGCCGTCAATTTAGACTTTTTCACTTTTTATAGCATCGCTATTTTAGCCTTTATGGCTGGCAATTTATGGCATGCAGGTCAGCAAACGCATGCTGATGCTATTAAAGCGATTATTCCTATCTTACCGATTGGCTTTTTAAGCTTTTTACCAGCAACTTGGACACTGGCTTGGCTAGCAGCAAGTTTTTGGTTAGTACTGTTATTTGAAAAAAGCTCACCGCAGTGGCAAACCTATCACGTTGATTATCAAAAAATGCGTTTTGTTTTAACGTCTGTGGTATTTGTATGCCACATATTTGTAATTGGCATGAGTATCTATCCTGAGTAGCCCTTTTCTTACGTTTGCGGTAACATCCGCGGCTCAGTTTTTTAAGGACTTGCTATGATAGATCAACTGCGCGCTAAACTAGACCACCTTGGCGAAAATTACGTAGAAAAAAACGCTCACTTTAAAATAAAAGTGATCCCGTTTTTTTGTGCGATTCACATTAAAAAAGATCATAAAAACCAAGGCAATTTAAAGCTATATTCAAATCAGTTGATTGAAATATTTTTAGCTACCATGTTCTTGTTATTCGGCTTAATGCTTTTTGACACAGACGCGGGGTTTACCCATGGTCCTATTCATATCGTTATTGCCGTATTGATTAGTTTTAACTTAATCTTTAAGCAAATAGCCATTGAAGGGCTTAAAACTCGCTTAGCCCTTTGCCCTGAAATCGCGCAAGAAACAACGCCAGAACAAGGCAAATAGCAACATGTTTTTAGACCCTAGTTGGCGCATATTAACGGTTGGCGATGGTGATTTATCATTTTCGCACTCTATTGCTCGTTATATAAAACCTGCCAAGCTTGTTGCTTCAACTTATGATGATGCAAACATCATAGAACAAAAATATGCCGACAATGCCCTTAGCGCCTTGCAACAACTTAACATTGAAACACTAACCGAGTTTGATGTAACAAATCCTGAGTCGTGGCAGCGCTTAGATGGCACTTGTTTCGATGTGGTTATTTTTCAATTTCCACTTATACCAGCGTTTAAAGGTGAAGCTGCATTTAAAGCAAATACCCAACAAGGTGGTATGAATGTTTTAAACCGTGCTTTGTTGCATCGCTACCTAGACTACGCAAGCCAGTTCGCATTAGATAAAAACGGCCCGATGCTCTGCTTCATCACCTCTAAAGATGTAAAACCATACCGCGAATGGAATATTGAAGGCAGCTTAAATCAAGGGCTGACTTGCCAATATCTTGGCCAAATGCCATTCGATATTAACTTATTCCCAGGCTATAAAATTCGCAATGTTGATCGCGATAAACACGTTAAAGACACCAGTGGCATTACCTATGTATTTAGCGAAAAAACTGACAATAGCATTACTGAAAAGCTGACTTTACCCGCTTATTTAGGTGATAAACACTGTGCATTATGCCGAGTAGGCCCTTATATGGCACAAGAAGATGAAGACAAACATTTGTTAAGCAAAAAACATAAACAAATGGAAAAGTTTGAACAGGATTGGCAAGCATGGCTTGTACAAAACAGCGAGGAGTAACCATGAACTTTGTGATTGTAGGTACCAATTTTATAAGCGATACACTACTGAGTGCAGCTAAACAAATTGAACAATTCTCCTTATACGGTGTGTGCTCTCGAGAGCAGCAAACAGGCGAGGCTTTCCTTGCAAAGCACGACGCTATAGACGCAAAAGTGTTTACCAATATTGAGCAAGTATGCCAAGACCCATTAGTCGATGCCGTCTACATCGCCGCACCAAATAGCTTACACAAAGACTATGCTGTAATGTGTTTAAAAGCCGGTAAACATGTTTTAGGTGAAAAGCCTTCGGCTGCTAACAGTAAAGAACTAGAGGCTATCATTCAGGCGGCAAAAACACATCAACGCTTATACATGGAAGCGATGATGACCACCCATTTACCAAACTTCGCACGCTTAAAAAATGCCATCGAAAAAATTGGCACACCCCGCAAATATATTGGTCAATATAGTCAGTACTCATCACGTTACGATAAATATAAAAATGGCGAGCGGCCAAATACTTTCTTGCCAGAATTTGCTAACGGTGCATTAGTCGATTTAGGTATCTATCCGCTGTATATTTTACTCGGATTATGGGGCGCGCCTCAGAGTGTAAAAGCAAGCGGCGTGTTACTTGAAACCGGCGTTGATGGAGCTGGCGATGTATTATTAAATTACGCTGATAAGCAAGCGGTGATCAGCTATTCTAAAATCTCGCAAGGCGATAATTTTACTGAGATCCAAGGTGAAAAAGGCCGTATTCGTATCGAAGCAGTCTCTTTATTAAAGCGTATGCAATTTATCGGTAATGATGGCACGGTTGAAGAGCTATCTGAGCCATTTGATGAACACTTTATGCGCCATGAAGTAAGCCACTTTATTCAAGCAGCGAATGCCGGACAAATTGAGTCTTCAGTTAATACTCATACACTGTCAAAACAAGTCATGGCAGTGCTTGATGAAGCACGAAGTCAACTTGGCGTTGTGTACCCCGCAGACCAATAAATGTATTATTCAAGGGTAGTTGACACTGCCCTTGTTATTTTTAGCACCCTTAATTACAAGCTTAAATGATGTCTTCTAATTAACTTACTCGTAATTTTTATCGAAATTAGATTTTTGTACTATGGTTAATAATATTTACTTTCAATGAGAAGGGTAATATTTTGACTATTCGCTTTTTACTCAGAGCGGTTTTCGCAGCAACCATTGCCCTAGCTGCCGGACTTCTCCTCATTATTTTGTTTTTGCAATCAGGCCAAGATGAAAGTATGGAGTCGGCTCAACAACGTTATGAACTAAGTCATCTTGCCAAGTTTTCATCTTCAAACTCGATTCACCTTACAGAACTAGCTCGTCAACACGTGGTAACTTTAGATCCTCGCTATAAAGTTGAATACCATCAACTTGTTGATCAAATTCAAGGAAAAGCTGTTTGGCTAAATGGCGAAAAGAAAAGTTATGAACAGCGTTTAAGAGCATTTAATGTGGCTGCTGATGATTTAGCCCTGTTGCAAAAATCCAACGACTTATCACTCAAATTAGTTGAAACAGAAGAAAAAGCATTTAGCTTAGTCAGTGATTTACTTGGCCGTGATACAAATAACTTAACCGTCAGTGAGCATAAAAGGTGGGTACAAGCTATCGAACTTTTAACCAATGATGCTTACATGGCCGAAGTTGAGAAAATTCAGCAACCCGTAAAAGCATTTTTAAGTTCAATCGAGGAAAAAAGTGCTGCAGAAGTTAAAAGCAATCACGACCGTGTTGTCACCCTAAGTTTAATTAGCACAGCTTTAGTCCTGACTATTATTGCTACCTTGATATTGTGTTACTGGCAATTAGAGAAAAAAGTGATTAAAGCAACTCATGCCTTAATTGATGAAGCTAAGCGTATCTCTGAAGGGGATCTATCTTGTTATATTGATCATAAAGCTGATGACGAAATAGGCCAGCTTGCGAGCAGCTTTAATATCATGGTTGATAAGCTGTCTCAGCTTCTTAAAGAAATACATGATCAATCAGAGCAAGCGCAAGTGGCTGCAAAAAGCCTCGACGAAATTTCACAGCAAGCTAAAACGCTAAATGATATTCAAAGCCAAGCGATTGAGGTGATTTCAAGCTCAGTCTATGAAAACTCAACGGCCGTTAAAGAAGTCTCTCAAAACTGTGCAGAAGCGGCAAGCAGTGCCACCGCAGCTAATCAGAAAACCCAAGAAGGTCTACAGGTTGTACAACAAGGAGTTAGCTCTGTTGAATCAGTGGCCGATACACTCACCAAATCACTAACAGACCTTAACCAACTCGAGTCCTCTGTAAATGAAGTCACGGTTATTTTAAGTGTTATAAGTAATATAGCCGAACAAACTAATTTATTGGCACTGAATGCCGCAATCGAAGCTGCGAGAGCAGGTGAACAAGGCCGAGGTTTTGCCGTTGTTGCTGATGAGGTAAGAACTTTGGCTAGTCGAACGCAAAGCTCTACTCTTGAGATCCAAGATAAAATTGACTCATTACAATCTGCAACCAATGCTGTGACGCAGAGGATACGCTCTAGCGATAATCAAATTAAAGAGGCAGTGATAAACTCAGAAAAAGTGGGCCATATGCTCGATGAAATTAGCGTACAAGCAAAAGCCATTTCTGATGCAAACATGACCATAGCTTCTGCATCTGAGCAGCAATCTCAAGTGACAGAAGAAATCGCCCAGCGCTTAAACGAAGTACAAGATACCAGTCGAAAGTCGCAGCAACAAACGCAAAGCATTTCGGACTCATCGAGTAAGCTGGCTAACTTGGCGAATAATTTAAACGGGCAAATTAATCGCTTTAAATTAAGCTAGTCGCTGATCCAGCTCAGCGACTAGCGATTAGTTTAAAATCGGTAAGTTACAGATGCACCGATAGTTTGCGGGTTAACCACAGCCACGTAGCCTTGTGGGTAACGACCACTGACAGGTTCTTGTGAGGTGTATGCTTCTTCATCTAAGGCATTGTTGATGAAGGCACTTATCAACCATTGTTCAGTATCATAAGTCATCGATAAACGCGTAATAGTGTAATCACCCGCAACACGCTCTTCTGTGTTTGTTAAGTCGCCATAAAACTCATCAACATAATTGGCACTTAAATTCACTTTTAGACTATCGGTAAACCAATGCGACAGACCTAAACTCGCCGTTAACTCCGGTGCAGAATTTAAATCATTGCCAACGGCATCAGGAAAGGCTGATGATTCATCAATTTTAGTTTTCAATAAACCGAAACCGCCATGTAACTGCCACTGATCGCCCAACATGCTGTAGGCTTCAACTTCTAAACCATAGCTATGAGCATCTTCAATATTAGTGATTTTACGTGCTGAGCTAAGCGCTTGATAACCGTTGAAGTTATTGTAAAACACATTAGCACTAATATTCATATCGCCATTATTTAAAACGCTGCGCGAACCAATTTCATAGGTATTAACAGTTTCTTCATCGTAGTAGTAATAATCTTCAGCGGTAAAATCGAGTGCGCCACCACCCGCGTTGTAGCCACGACGCGCACTGGCAAATAACGTCGTTTCGTCACTAATATCATATTGAATCGCGAGCTTTGGTAAACGTAGTGTGTGTGAATTATCAAGTTGCTCTACGAGCATATCACCACGAAATGCCATATTGAAATTACGTAATTGTTCTTCACGCTCAATACGCAGGCCCGCTGTTAATGTTAATTCGCGGCTTAGGTTAAAGCTTGTTTCACCATAAACTGCGGTCGATTTACTGCTATCGTCGCCGTAATAGTTTGTTGCTCCCACACTTTCAAAGTCTTGGTCGCGGTCAAAATAAGCAAGACCAATAAAGCCTGAGTAAAAATCATTGCTTAAACCAAAGTTAAGTTTGGTATCTACCGTGATGTTACTCTCATCCATTGATACATCAGATTCTGCGCTTTCAAGTGGCTCGTATGCTTCAAAGCCCCATTTGTAATCCATGTAAGCAACTAAAACATCTAACGAGAAATCATCGTTGATCTTGTAATCAACATTCACTTGCGTGGTATCAGATTCAGTATCCATAATACGTTGATATAGCGGCTCATAATCAAATGGCTCATCCGCTAAAAAGTATTTACGACCCGAATTACCTTCTTCACTGTAAGTTGAATAAGTTAGCTGTACAGCAAGATCTTCGCTTGGTGTGTAAAGTAATTTAGCGCGTGTGCTGCTGGTATTTAACTTGTTTAATTCACGATCAGTTGGGTTTGTTTCGTATACCGATGGGTTTGAAAACGTTTCGCCATCAACATACTGAGTTGATAAACGAAATGCTAATACATCTTCAACTAACGCCCCTGATACCACTGCGGCAGTATCTAGGTAACTATCTTGGTTGCGATAACCGACACGCACTGCCCCTTCAAATTCTTGAGTTGGTGCTTTGGTTGTCATGTAGACAGCCCCCGCAATACTGTTACGACCATTGCTGGTTGATTGCGGCCCTCGGTAAACTTCAATTTGTTCTACATCCCACAGACCCGTATCACCGGTTAAATCGGCTACAAATGGTTGGCTAACACCATCAATCAAGGTTGAAACACGAGCCTTAGAGCCACCACTAAATGAGTTGAAACCCGTTGCACCACCATTACCTGACACACCTCGCATATCTGGTACAGAGCCCGTTAACACAACGACGTTCGCCATTTCTGACAGCGCTTCAGATATCGAAGCAAGTTGACCGTTTTCTAGTAAAGACTTATCAACAACCGCCACTGACGACATGGTCTCTTTAAGTGACTTCTCTGTTTTTTCACCTGTAACAACAATGGTATCCATGGATTTTCGACTGCTTTGGTCGTCATCAGCCCATGCTGAGCCCTGTGCAACAAGTAATGATGCAAGCATAACTTTGGTGAGTGAATTAAGTTTAAATGCAGTAGCCAATGTCCTTTCCCCGTAAGAGATTATTAGAATTAAACAAATTAAGTTTGATAAAAAAGCGCTAGGAAATTAACACAAGCTTAATGATATTGCAATTGAGTTTAGTTATCATTTACAATGACATTTAACACCAACTACAACTATAATCTTATGCTCATTTTTACCGTTACCCTGCTGGTCGTTTTCGCTGTCAGTATTTTCTACTGCACCAGAAAGCAGCAGCGATTCTTAAAAAAACCAATTAAAAAACAATGGCGATTACTTTCAATTACGTTAACCGTTTGCGCACTAATACTTGCCCTTCAACAGTTTTCAACCACGGCAACCGTTTTCTTCATCATCTTTAGCATCATGCTAATGTTGATGCTGATCCCTTTTACTAGCCTGCTGCAAAGAAAAGGATAATTCATGACAAGCTCATCTAAACGCCAGCCGACTTGGTTAGGAAAAACCCTAGCAGGTGCATTTTTAGGGCTGGCACTCTCATTTATTTTCGTTGCTTTTTTTGCTTGGTATGGCCCAGGAGGCATTGATGCTCGCGATAAAGTGCAATTTAACATGTGGATGATCACGCCTGTTTGGCTAACCATTTTTAGTTTTAGTTATTTGTTCAACTCAGCAAAGCAGGCTTGGCTTGTCCTTGGCAGCTTAACTGTGCTGCTTTATGGCGTGTTTTTTATGCTAAGGAGTGCATCATGAAAGTAAGATCGGATATTCTTCGCACCTATCAAGGTGTACATACATGGACAGGCATTATTGCAGGTTTAGTGCTGTTTATTGGTTTTTATGCGGGCAGTTTGACCATGTTCAAGCATGAAATCCAGCAATGGGCAGCACCTATACAAGCTCCTAAAATCACCAGCTCTAATTATGACTACCAAACACTGGTAGATACTGCGATTAATGAGCGAGGCGAGCAACTTGCTAAAGGCTTTAACCTTGATTTACATACCCAAGATGCACCTCTTTCGTGGTATATCAAAGGCAATGCCCGAGGCATGGAGCTTGATAAACAACTTAACTTCGCCCACCTAAATGCTGATGGCAGTTTAAACGTCAGCGCACAAACCGAAAACGAACTTGCCGATTTAGTTGATTATTTACACCGTACAGCAGGCTTTATTGGTGAAATTGGCCATGACCAATCTGGTGTGTATATTCTTGGCATTGCCTGTATTTTGTACTTTTTAGCTTTGGTCTCAGGGGTAATTATATTACTGCCGACATTAGTTAAAACCTTTTTTGCACTGCGTAAAGAAAAAGGGCCTAGTCGATTTTGGCTCGATAGCCATAACCTTATCGGTATCGCCAGTTTACCATTTCACTTAGTCATTGCATTTACTGTGGTGGTGTTTGCGTTTCATGATTTTATTTATGGTGGTTTAGCGCAATTTTATGATGGTAAGCCATTGTTTCAGCGCCCTACACCTGCCGCGCAAAGTTTTCATATTGAAAACTTACCACGTATTGATGAGCAAGTACTCGCAGCGAAAAACTATGCCCCCGGCTATGAGCCAATCCACATTCGCTATAGTAATTTAAATTCAGCATCACCTTCTGCGGTGTTTATGATGAGTAATAATAATGCGGTAGTACGCGGCCCGGATACCGATTACTTATTTATGAACCCTTACACACTAGAAGTGGTTAACTCAAGCTACCCGCAAGGCGAAGATGCAGTGTGGGGTAACATGGTTGCCAGTATTTTCTCACTCCATTTTGGCACCTATGGTGGAGATTGGGGTCGTTGGGGCTACTTCATTATGGGGTTACTAGGTGCCTTCTTATTCTATTCGGGTAATCTACTGTGGATAGACAAACGCTTCAAAAAAGATCCCAATAAACGCAGTACCTTGTTTATGGCAAGGCTCACCATTGGCGTTTGTTTAGGGTCAATGATAGCCGTCGCTTTTACACTCGTTGCTGCCAAATGGCTACCTACTATTGTGAGCAACACAAACTACGCCACCCTATACAGTTATTACGCAGCTTTTTTTGCTTTTGTAATATATAGCTTCTTAAAGCCTGTACAAAAGGCAACCACTGCTGGCTTTTACATGCTAGCGGGCCTGTGTACGTTAATGGTGTTATCTACACTTTTAAAACTTGCCTCAAGTGACGTTAACCCTCTCTTTTACTCAAGTTATATGGTCGACATTGTCGCTGCTATATTTGCTGCTATTTTCTTTAAAATGGCCAAACGCCAGCATCAAAAACAGGCCACGCAAACCATCATGCCAGCCTTTGAACAAGCAAGTCGAGTTTAAGCATTCTGAGTATGGGTATCAAAGCGATTTGATACCCATAATTTTGCTTTATCGAAAATCTGAGTCCGTTTAACGAAAAACATTTCTTCTCCAATAAAACATCAGTAGAATCGCCGCAAACTTGAGCTATTAACTTTCATAAGGACAGTGATGCAGCGCACCATTCCACCGTTTTTTATTGCTGTTATTTGCGTGCTTCTCGCAATGGTTACCATTCAATCTGGAGCCTCTGTTGCAAAGCAATTATTCCCTTTAATTGGCCCTGAAGGTACCACAGCACTGCGCTTAGGTTTTTCAGCTGCTATTTTGTGCCTTGTGTTTAAACCTTGGCGCGCATTTCCACCTTTGGGGCAACGCATGCCAATCATCGTTTATGGCTTAAGTTTAGGTGGCATGAATATTCTGTTTTATTACGCGATTGAACGTATTCCTTTAGGGATAGGTGTTGCGCTAGAGTTTACTGGCCCCCTTGCGGTTGCTCTTCTTTCGTCACGTAAAAAACGCGACCTATTTTGGGTAGCCTGCGCCATTGCTGGCATAATTTTATTGCTCCCAGATATGAAAGGCGAAGACAGCCTTGACCCTGTAGGTGTTATTTTAGCCCTTGCGGCGGGAGCGTGTTGGGCGTTTTATATATTGTTTGGCAAAAAGACCGGAAACCAAGGCTCAGGCGGAATGACCGTTGCTATGGGTATGAGCGTCGCCGCTATTGTACTTGTGCCTTATGGTGCTGCTTCTCAAGGGGTTGCACTATTGAGTTGGGAAGTTTTACCGCTCGGTATTTTAGTGGCAGTCATGTCGAGTGCACTGCCCTATACCTTAGAAATGGTGGCACTACGTAATATGCCAGCGCAAGGCTTTAGCATTATGATGAGCCTAGAGCCCGCGATTGCAGCACTGGCTGGCTTTATAATTCTCTCTGAGTTTTTAAGCGTGTGGCAGTGGCTCGCTATTTTATTAGTAATAACTGCCTCAGTAGGCAGCTCAATGTCAACCCAACAAAACGACAAATAAACTCTCCACCTATCTTTATTTAAGGGCGCATGATGCGCCTTTTTCATTTTATTTAATCCACAAGTTTAAATTTATCTTACAAGCTATTTAAAATTGTTAATAATGAAACTTATTTGTATAATACAAACAATTCTCATTACCGCACAAATAACGGAACCAGAATGCTTATCGTAAGAAAAACAAAGATAGCTGCAGCCATAGCGAGCTTTTTAACCCTCTCATTATGTGCGCAAACAGCTTTAGCTGATGACGCTGACATTGAAAAAATTGTTGTTAAAGGGCAAAAAATAGACCGAACTTTACAAGAAACACCAGCGAGTGTTGCCGTGATAACGAGTCAAACAGTAGAACGTGAAAACTTAAATGATTTTTACGATGTATTGGCGCGGACACCTAATACATCAGGCACCGATGGTGCTGGGTTTAATATTCGTGGAATCGATGCATTTAATGTCACTGGCGGCGGCTCTGGAGGACTGGCTAGTGTTTATATTGATGGCGCCCCTGTTCCATATCGAATGATGCAACAGGGCGGCTTCTCAACATGGGATATTAGCCAAGTCGAGATATTACGAGGTCCGCAATCAACTTTACAAGGACGTAATTCTTTAGCAGGCGCAGTGGTAATGAAAACCCGTGATGCTATGCATGAGTTTGATTTTAAAGGCCGCTTAGGGGTTGGCGAGTATGGAACACAAGAGGCCGCTGTTGCTTTTGGTGGCAGCTTAATTGAAGACGAGTTAGCATTTCGTGTTAGCGGTGAAAAACGCGACTTTGATGGCTACAATACCAATGTTACAACAGGCAAAGAGTCTGACTTTGATAACAACGAATTTTATCGTGCGAAGCTGCGTTATACACCTTCTGCATTACCTGAATTGGAAGCACAATTTAGTTTTATGCATAGCGAAAATGACAAAGGTATCGACTGGGTTATGGTTGAAAGTGGTCATCAAGACTACCCTATTAATGATATCTACAAAGATAGGTACGTATACTTAGATTCGCCGACTTATGAATGGACAGATACTGACTTATACATTTTAAACTTTGATTACGATCTAAATGATCAATGGTCATTTGCTTCTATCACTACTTACTCTGACGCTGCCTATGGGTATGAGTGGGATGGTGATGCGAGTATGAATCCACCTAAATCGACTCTAACAGATGTAAGAAAAGACGAAACAAAAACACAAGAGCTACGATTTACTTATGATGACGATAAACTTTCGGGTTTGATTGGCTTCTATTATTCAGATCTTGATGTTTTTGATAGTAGTGGTGGTGAGCGAGGCATTACATTTGCAGATTTAGGTGTGCGTTCATTATTAACTGCACCGGCTGAATTCGGAGGTCTAGGTTTACCTGCAGCATTAGCTGATCAAGTACTGCAATTTTATGCCGCAGCAGATCCTGTTTTTATTGGCCAAAACTCTGATTACATTCAAAGAGTAAAAACTAAAGCATTGTTTGCTGATTTTACTTATGAAGTTAACGACAACTGGGATATATTTGCCGGACTTCGTTACGACAAAGAAGAGCAAGCCAACGGTACAATTGCAGACATCCATATCACAGAGCAAACTCAAGCTGTACTGCCAAACCCAGAAGATTTCGCAACCAACCCTATGCTTGCCCAATTGGTAGCTGGTATTAACCAGCAGCTTTTTGCAATGGCAGATGGCGCATCAGGGGATGAACCTGTAGAGAATGCTGATTTTGACTCATGGCTACCAAAGCTGGGCGCAACATACCGCTTCAATCAAGATGTTTCTACAAGCTTCACAGTACAAAAAGGCTATCGCTCAGGCGGTGTCGGTACCAATGTAGCAAAAGCAACACCATTTACTTTTGATCCTGAGTATACATGGAATTATGAGCTTGCATTTCGCTCAGTCTGGTTAAATGAAAAGTTAGTAGTCAACGCCAATATTTTCTACCTTGATTGGACCGACCAACAAATTGCGGTTTATCTATCAGGTAATCAATACGATAGAGAAACTCGTAATGTCGGTAAATCACACGTTCAAGGCTTTGAAACAGAAATTAGTTATGAACTTACAAATAACCTTAGCCTTTATGGCGGGTTAGGTTATTCAAAAACCAAAATTGATGAGTTTGTTACTGATGTCAATGGCTCAGAGGAAGATTACCAAGGCCGTCCTTTCGCTGGGGCACCAGAGTGGACTGCACTTGTTGGCTTAGATTACTTTAACGAGCAAGGTTTCGTTGCAAATATCAATGCAAGCTATACAGGAAGCTCACAACGCTTGTCTATTCCCAAAGAAACAAGTGACAGCATTTTTATTGATCCACGAAATGAAGCCTACTGGTTAGTAAATACGCGAGTTGGTTATCAATGGGATAATTATGGCGTTTATGCACTAATCGAGAATCTACTTGATGAACAATACGTTGCTCTTGAACCAGCTGGTTTTAACAATCAAACATTAAGCTCACCAAGAACCGCTAGTATTCGTTTCGAAGTAAGTTTTTAATAAAATACGGCGGCTAAGGCCGCCTTTTTGAGGGGCATAAAAATGACTAAAAACCACACCTTCTCTGCAACTAAGCGGCGCCATTTTATGGCTTGTTTACTTGCCTTGCTGACTGCGATTGTGATGATTCCAGGGATGACAACATACCTTCCATTTGCTATTGAAGAACAAATTCTTATTCCAATAATGTTGTTTCCTTTAATTTGGACAGCCTTGTTTATATATGCCTATATGGCTGAAAAAGCGTGGCACCCTTTTGCATTGATGTTATTTATCTTGATAAGTCATGGTTGTCTGAGCTACTTAGCATTGACTGGGGGGCAGTCATGAAATCAATCAGCTTGAAAAAACTTTTCTTAATGCATAGCTGGGTCGGTATAGTGACTGCCATCTTGCTGTTTATTGTTTGCTTCACTGGTGCGTTAGCAGTGTTAAGCCGCCCAGAACTAAAGATTTGGGCAAATCCAGAGCTACATCAACTCAGTACACTTCCAAGCGAAAAAATCACTGAAATAATTAATAAATACCATAAAACTGTGCCAAAAGAGTTTGGCGAAAATATTCATGTGTATTTACCAACGGGGCACAATACACATTTACTAACCGTATTGTTTGAATCACACCATGGGGATGAAAACTACAGTGAAGCGGCTGCTTATGCTTATCAGTTTGATCCGCGTAGTTATCAATTAGTGAATGAATATTATGGGGCAACGAGTTACTTTTACGAACACAGAAAAACAGATGCACCATCATTTATCGGGCATTTTCATGCAGACCTACATTTAGGTAGACCTATAGGCTTAATTTTAACCGGATTCTTAGGGTTAACATTGCTTGTTTCTACAGTGACTGGTTTATTTATACATCGACAGTTATTTAAAGAGCTATTCACATTTAGGCGCAAAAAACCGCTTGATGTCATTATTAACGATGGCCATAAAATTATGGGGATTTGGGGCAGCTTATTCCATGCAGTCATTGGTTTTACAGGTGCTTTTTTAGGGCTTGCTACCGTTATTTTGCTACCCGCAGCGGCATTTGTTAGCTTTGGCGGCGATCAAGAGAAATTGATTGAAAAGTTCACAGCCATTCCAGAACCCATTATCAGCGAACAATTTCAAGCCACAGATATAAATGCTATTTTGCTAGATGCACAAGTACGCTACCCAAAAGCAAAGATAATTGATCTCACTATAATGGCGCATAATGATGCAAATGCAGAAGTCTACATGAGACTAATTGGTGGTGAGCAAGTGGCTTCACAATTGTTGAAGTACCATGGCTCTGGTGAATTTGTAAAATCAATGAGCAGTTTTGGCGATATACCAGGGGCATCAATCAAAGTACTAGAGTTATTGTTTCCGCTTCATTTTGGTAATTTTGCAGGCTTGTTTGTTAAATTGGTTTGGGTATTGCTAGGGCTGAGCACTGCATTGTTACCGCTCTCAGGTATGATGATGTGGCTTGCCAAACGCAGCCGGGGCAATAACCCCACACTCAGTCAACAAGCGTATAAGCGCTGGAACAGAGTTATTATTGGTACTTGCGGTGGCCTTGTATTAGCGTGTGCTATTTTATTCCCTGCTCAAATACTATTAAATAACCTTGTCGATAGTACCTTGCATAACAAGGTATTTGCTCCATTATTCTTTTATAGCTGGTTAGCATGGTCTTTATTGGCTCTATTACCATTGAACTATCAGCGCTTTTTACAAATCACGCTTATAGTCATTGGTGTAGCATGTTCGGCCATCTTACCTCTTAATCTAATACTTTCATCAAGTCACGCTTTTAGCGCAGCTAACCTGTTAGTGAGTGTCGTTGATATGAGCTTTTTTGTAATCGGCGTTACCGTGTTATATGGCGCTTTTTGTAAAGTGAATATTCAAGGTATCTCTAAAACGAAAAAGTTAAAGCAGGAGTTAACAGTATGAATTTACTTCTCCTTATTGCCGCAATAATATTACTTTTAGGTAGTAATTTACTGATTAGAAGCACAATAAGAACCTATAACCTCTTATCACCGTGCTTACTAATTATTGCAACAATATTACTAACTCTCATTTATGGTTTAGTTGCAGGTGTTTTCATTGCTATTGCAAGTTTCCTCCTTACAGGCTTATTAACTGCACTGTGCCTTGGAAAAGCAAACTGAGTTGAGAAGTACTACCACTGGATTTTTTAGTCGCCATCATGTCTAGCATATACGCTAGACATGATGGCGCTTCGCAATATACCCGAACAAGACTTTAGCATCATGATGAGCCTAGAGCCGGCGATTACAGCATTGGCTTGCTATCTTATTAGTTATAATCACATCGGTTGGCAGCTCGATGTCGAGTAATCCAGAAGATCAGAAAAGTCAGAAAAACAGCTAAATTAACATTTTAAATGCTTTTTTTAATACTTAAAGACTAAATTTTAGACTCAAAAACAGCTTTTATCGGCATTCGTAAAGTGAGGGTTCTTACTATAATGCTCACTATTAATACAAAGTGGTCTTATCTCTTTGTGTCGGAATAAACCTAATAGTGGGATTTACTTATGTCGATAAAAACTAACTTGTTACTTTCAAGCCTTGCGGTTGCAAGTACATTCGCTACATCAAATGCTGTTGCAGCTAGCTGTCAGGGCGAAATCTTTGCAATGAACTCGGGCCGTGGTGAAACCGGTGTTGTATTTAGCCTTGACGAGCAAAACAAGTCGGCTACGGCACATTCAATCGCTCAGTTTAGCTCTGCAGCAATTGCCTATGATGCTTCAACAAATCGTACTTATTATGCTTCTTCACCTATTCCGCTAGAGTACAAAGTTGATGTTAGTCACCTTAATGTTAGTGATGAGGAGTATTCTCACCTACCTATTCGTGCCGATAAATTCAAATATAGTCGCTTAGCCTATTTAGATCATGCAACAGGTGAACATGTTGTGGTTGGTACAACTAAATCTGTAATTGGTATGACCTATGATGCAAGCTCTGATTCACTACTTGCAGTTAGTTTTACCAAGCTATACAGCATTAATAAAAACACTGGCGAAGCAACTGTACTTGCAGATTTTAGCGACATTGATGGCTTAAGCCGCGCTGATTTAGTCGTTAAAAATGGCGAGCTTTTGCTAATAACCACAACCTCAGTTTACAGTATTGACCGCACAAGCTTTGCGGCTACCGAGCTTTCAAAACATGAGCTAATCGCGGTAGGTGGTGCGACAGTTAATAACAATGGCGACCTTGTGATCAGCCGCTCTGTCATCAATGACCATGGCGATAAAAATGAATCTAAGCTATACCGTTTAGATCCGTACTCAGGCGAAACCTGCCTTGTAGCAACACTACCAGTTCGTATTAACGACTTAACGACCAATACGCAAAATGCTGTAGCATGTGATATAGAGCCTAGCTGCTCATTACCAAGTGAATTAATCCCTTACTATTCAGAAGCAGTGATTAAACAGCTAGATAGCAACTGGAAAAGTTATGACTTTGGTGATCAAGAATTTACCGCACCAGCTGTATTTACCTCTGCGCCAACATTTAATGGTAAACACGGTGGTGCAAACCGTTTAACTGACGTATCACCAGCGGGATATTCTGTATCTTTCCAAGAGTGGCAATATCTGCAAGATGGTAAAGGTCACCCTGGTACTGAGTCGTTTGACTTTTTAACGATGGACGAAGGTCGCTACACAATGAGCGATGGCACTATCGTTGAAATTGGCAGCTTTAATTTAAACGATACTAAAGTTTATAAAGCGGTAGAATTTAGCGAAGCATTTACTGCAAAACCACATATATTCTTGCAAACACAAACTTTTAATGGCCCTCATACAGTTTATACGCGCGTTGCAGGCTTAAATAATGCAGGTTTTAGTGCCGCATTTTTTGAACAAGATACTTTAAATGAAGGCCACCGTAATGAACATGTTGCTTACTTTGCGATTCTTCCTGGCTCAGGTACGACAGGTACTCTTGAGACTCGCGCAGGTAACAAACAATATAGCTTGTATCAAGCCGGTATTAACCATGAGGGAGCTCAAATTGGTGAGCACTTCTATTTCTTACAAGAAGATCAATCTTTAGATTCTGAAGTGGTTCATGCCAAAGAACAGGTACAAGTAATGGATATAGAGGAAGTGAGCCTTGCTCAATCTATTACAACCAGAGGTCCAGATAACTTTAGTATCCGCAGAAAATAAATACTCCTAAATCTAGGCGCCTCAAGGCGCCTTTTTCATATCTAATTAGTAATAACAATCCGCAATAATACTTAATCATTTTGAGGGATTAAACCTGTCGCTACCTGCGTTAAAAACTTCTGATTTACGACTGCATGGATGCAGAAGGTAGAGCAATGCAGGAGCAATTGCCGAGCACAACTAAATAACGAAATTTTTGCCTTGTTACCAACGAGGTTTTATTGCCTCAAAATAGACCACTTAATTAAGCGAATTGGTATAAACTTGCCTTTTCATATAGACAAAACTCTTCAACATAATTTGTTACACTTATTTGTATTAACATATCACTTTTGCGATGAATGGTGATGATAACTATTATCAGTTGTGATAACTTACCCGCCGATTGTTTCCTTATTAAAAACAATAACCCTATAAAAATTTGCTAAATAACACGCGGAGATAAAAATGAAATTCACTCAGTTGCCTATTGCAACCGCTATTCTTTGTGCACTTTACCCTCAAATCAGTTTTGCAGAGCAAACGACTGACGTAGAGGCCAATCTCGAAAAAATCGAAATTGTGGGTATTCGACAAAACCGTATTAGTGAAGGAGCGACAGGTTTAGCGCTAGAAATTGATGAAACTCCGCAATCAATCAGTGTGATCTCTGCTGAGCAACTAAAGAATTATTCCGCTTTTAACATTAATGATGCTTTACGCTTAGCACCTGGTATCAATGTTGAAGAATGGGAAACTAACCGTACCAACTACACATCACGTGGTTTTGAAATTAAGAATACACAAATCGATGGCGTTGGCTTACCGAATGACTGGGGTATCGTTACCGGCGCAATGGAAGCATACGGCTACGAAAAAATTGAAGTTATTCGTGGTGCCAATGGCTTACTCACTGGTGTAGGTAATGCATCAGGCACGCTTAATTATGTGCGCAAACGCCCTAAAAACGAAAACGGCGGCGAAATTGGTGTATCTGTTGGTTCATGGGATTTTAAACGTTTACAAGCTGACTATTCTCTTTTACTAACCGAATCTGGTAGCTGGGCTGCACGCTTTGTGGCTGCTGCAGAAGATAAAGAGTCATACCTAGATGGCCTTGAGAACAACCGCGAGTTTTTCTCTGCAGTGGTAGATGGTCAGCTTACAGATAACTCAACGGTTACTATTGGTTATTCATATCAAGATGCAGATACCGATGGCAACACCTGGGGCGGCCTTGTTTATAACTACACAGATGGCACTCAAGCTAAATGGGATGTCAGCGACACAACCACTCAAGAGTGGACAATGTGGGACACCATTAACACCTCAGCGTTTGTTGAATACAACTATGTTTTTGCAAACGCGTGGCAACTTCAAGCGAGCTACAACTTTCGCGGTTTTGAAGAGCAAGACAAACTTTTTTATGCATATGGCACTATTGATAAAGATACTAACCTTGGTCTAAGTGGTTCTCCTGGTCGTTATGATAGTGAAATCGATGCTGATTTATTTGAAATCAAAGCATTTGGTGCCTTTGAGTTGTTTGGTAAAGAGCACCAAGCAAGCTTTGGGGTAAGCCATGCAAAAAGTGATGATGTGATGTATCAGCACCCATTTGATTTTGCAAATACACCAGCGGCCGGACCAACTCCTGCATTTCCATATGATTTAGATGCGATCCCTGAACCTGATTGGTTAACGCCGGTTCTGTATTCAGATATTGAACAAAAGCTAACCCGTTACTTTGGCTCTGCTCAGTTAAATATTACGGATAAATTATTTACCGTGGTTGGTTTTAACGCTATTGAATTTGAACGCTCAGGTATGAATGCAGGTGCATCTATCGATAATGATGAGAGCGAGACAAGCCCATATGTTGGTTTTACCTATAAGTTAAACGACGATTTAAACTTATATGCTAGTTACTCAGATATTTATCAGCCGCAAGAGCAAGCTGATTACAACGGCCAATACTTAGCACCTACCAAAGGCACTAACTTTGAAACCGGTGTTAAGGCTTCTTGGTTTGATGATGCCCTAATGACAACATTTGCCTATTTTACTGCTGAGCAAGATAACTTTGCGCAATATGCGGGCCTCACTGAAGATGGTATTTATTACTATGAAGGTGTGTCTATTGAGTCAGAAGGCTATGAATTTGAAGTCACAGGTAAAATCACCGACGCTATGAATATCGTCGCATCTTATACGCATATTGATGTAACAGATGAAAATGGTGATGACACCAATAAATGGGCACCTCGCGATGTTGTCGGTGTAACAGTAGATTATGCGTTAACAGATGCAGTGGTTGTTGGTTTAAATGGCCGTTGGCAATCTAAAATCGAAAGCACTGATTACAATGTTAAGCAAGGTAGTTACGCGCTGCTAAACGCCTTCGCGCGTTGGAATATTAATGACCAAGTTGCAGTACAGGCAAACGTTAATAATATTACTGATGAGCAGTACATCAATAGCTTACAAACTGTGGGTTATTATGGCGCGCCAACAAACGGTAGCCTCACCCTGACTTATAAGTTCTAAACGCTGCTTAGAAAAAGTGTCGCCCGTATGGGCGACACACAGCTATTAATTAGGGCAATTACCTAATTCATAATACCCAGCACTAGTTTGCGCTAAGGTACTGGTATAAAAAGTGTTATAAAGCCCTAGATTATCACCTGAGCCCACCGCATAGGCGTAAGAACCATTCGTGGTTGCGCGATTTGCTTGCACATGCGCATAGTTGCTTGAAGTAGTTTCGCTGCATTGGTAATCACCATTCGGTGTTGAGTCACACGCATCACCCACACCATCTGCATCACTATCAAGCTGATCACTATTGGCCACCAGCGGGCAGTTGTCTAAGCTATCACTGACACCATCACTGTCGGAGTCACTCGTTTCACCATCAGGAGTGCTGTCACACACATTACCAATCCCGTCATTATCGTTATCGGCTTGATCAGCATTCGCTACATTCGGGCAATTATCTGTGCCGTCGAGCACACCATCGTTGTCTGCGTCATTAGTCGGTTCTGTGGTGGTTTTGCATGCTTGTAATGGCCCTGCACAACTTGAATCATCATCAGCAATCCACTGACATTGATTTGTGCCCGCTGAATATTCACGCATAGTAAATGCAGCGGTACCAAACGCTAAATAACAGGCAGAATAACCTTCGCCCCAGCTAATATGGCCTTCGTTGATATGAAGATTGTAATCGCCTGTCACGCCAGCATCGATGACAAAACTAATGCTATCTGTTGATGTAAGCGCAGTATCATCAGTTGCGGTGATCACTGCGGTATTATTGCCACCAGCCAGATTGCATTGCTCAGCAAAATACTCAAGCCCATTCACTGTAGCTGTCACATCACCATTGCTAAAACTGACCACGACAGTACTTAAGTTTTGATTATTATCAATCACCGTTCCCGTCACTGAAGCGCACTGCCCGTTTACACTAGCCGCAGTATCACTCAGTAGTGGTGCTGTAGCTGCTGGCTCTGGTCCAACGCGTACCGTAAGATTAGCTTCATCCCCCTGTTTCGCTTCGTTATCTGTGGCACTGACACGCACTTCATAAAGTCCATCGCTAAGTGCATTTGTCACCCCGCTAAAGGTATTATTCGCATCGACTTGCACATTGAGTGACTCAATTAAGCTTGCCGCACCACCGGCAAGGCTATACACGTTAATATCAACGTTGGTTACACTGCCTTCTTGGTCGACTGCACTGCCTGTTATGGTGAGCTGATTATTACTGTCTGTGGCAGTTAAATTACTAATTTCAGGGCCTGCATTACGATCAACTCGTTTGTTATTAGCCGCAAAGTACTCACCGAGATAGGTTGCAAAATTAATACTGTTTGCCGCCACATAATCACCAGACGCACCTTGCCCGCCCGACCATGAGTGATCCAAATTATTAAACCACAGCATAGCAACTCGATTGTCTTGCCAAAGTGACTGCTCAGCGGTACGTGTTGCATCATCATTTATTGTCGTCGTGCCTGAAAGTTGATTAACCCCATAAAGAGCAGCAAAGCCATCTGCGTTTTGTTGGTTATAACAGGTATTGACTGTGGTATCGGCCGTACCGTGACCAATTGCTGCTATTTGTGTGGCAAAGTGATCTTTATAACTGCCAGCATAGCTTTCACAGCGGGATACAAAGGTGTTTTCAGACACTGTTTCGCAAGTCGAAATCGCCCCACTTGAACTTGTGCCGATGGTTGGCCCAGCGCTTGGTGCAACCCCGGCAAATACATCAGGCGCCACACAAGCCGTTTGTGCTGCCATTGCCGCCCCTGATGATAAGCCTGCAATATACACTTGTTTGGGATCAATATTACGCGCTGCATCACCACTTAGTGTATTGGCTAAATTAATTAAATTCTTATAATCGCCAGAGCTGCGATTGATTGCTCCTTGCCAATATGACCAGCAGCTGTAGCCTGCTTTATTCATAGCATCAGGAACAGCTATTACCATGCCATGGGCTTCGGCTGCATCTTCGAGATTCGCAGTTAAGTAGTTATTAATAGGTTGCACGCAGCCATGCAGCACCAGCATCAAAGAATGGCCATTGCCTATGCTTGATTGCGAATCAGGAGTGTAAATATGAACATTATTAAAACCGCCAATGCTGACATTTTGCTGCCAACTCCCTGCAAAACTTGGCTGTGAGAAAATAGCAGCACAGAGCACTGCGAGCGGAGTAAACGACGCTGATTTTCGTTTACATAATTGTGTTACTTTTTGCATATATCGCCTTTATAGTCGTTATCATTGTTGTCTGTCAGTTGATGACTAACTCAATGTAGTAGAACTATTTAAAAAGCGACCTATAACTATAGTGCTACACCACTAATAAATTTTAAGCTTAAATAACCACCTTTAATTGATGCACTTTAGTGGATTAAAACAAAAAAGCGCTGCAGGTTTCTGCAGCGCTTTTACTAAAACGAGTAACTTTTTGTAAATTAGTATATCGTTAGCTTGATATTGTTTATTCCTCTTTCTGCCACAGGTCGACCTTGTGGGCCAAGGTGGTGGGCTGCATGGAACTTAGACCCAATTGCACTAATTCTGTGTAAGAAGCTAATTTCTTCATCATATTTAAGTGCTAATGTATTATCAGGGCGCTCACCATCATCAGGCTGCATAACTCGCGCATATAGATCTGGAGTTGCAGTAGAGAAAGTGATTTCACTTTGCTCAGAGCTTAATGTAAGCCACTGAATATCCGAGAAGTATCCTTTAAACTCTGGTAATTCCCAGCGCTCGCCAGCAACGCCTTCATTATAATCATTTTCCCAAACAGAGTAGTTTACGCCCTCTAAGCGGTTAGCCCATACACGGTAAGGACCATCACCTAACCAACGTTTATGCTCAATTGCTTTTTTCGGATAATTAAAACCAACGCCATGAAGGATGTATTCACCGTCAAGCCAGTAATCAACATCCATTGATAAATGACCTTCAGGATGAACAGTCCAAGTTAGCTTTGTAATGCCTGCTGGCGGGTTCATCACTTCAATCACTAAATCATTAGCAATAATTTCAGACTTTAATTCTGTCGGTTTTTTATCTTGTTGCGCTTCTTTCTCAGCATTTGGATCATGAGTTAGCCATGAACCAATACCATTATAAACCCCTTTATTTAGTGAGTTATCAGAACGAAGTAGCTTAGGACCATTTGTCAACGCCGCAGTTTGACCTTGCTTACTGTATGACTTTAATAGACCTGTTGTTGCATCAAAAATAATTGTTCTATCAGCAGCCTTAACCGCTAACTCAGATTCGTTTTGACTAACAATTTGAGCTGGTTTAGTTGCTGATGCCTGATTTTCAAATTCCTCTTGAGTTAATTTTGCAAGTTTAGCTGCACTTTGGATAGGCCAAGCATCTGTCCAAATTGAATTCTGCTGCTGGTCAAAAAATTCAACCTCTAACCAACCATTTTGCTGCCAATTGTCAGGTAAGTTCAATTGTACTGTTCCTGTCGAGTCTGGCTTAATTGCAGGTAGTGTGGCTTTATTGCTCGCCACAAGCTGCTTTTTATCAGAAAACGCAGTCACTGGCTGATATAGACGCCATTCGAGCGACATAGTTGATAGATCAACAAAGTCATACAGGTTTTTAACTTGCAACTGACCGTCAAAAGAACCGGCAAGTAACTGGCCATTCTTTAAGTTTTCAACTTGGATTGGTGACCAAATCTCTTTAATTGTAAAAAAGCTCGCTTCTTTTTCACCATAAGGTCCAACAATACCATCTGGCGCATGGTTAAAGTCGGTATCAACACGGCCATTTTGATCTGTACGCTCAACACCTTCATCAGCAAACACCCATAGGAAACCACCGGCACCAACAGGAGTTGACATCATGAAGTCCCAAAAATCTCTCAAACCTGCACCGTGGCCACCATCATACAAGCCATGTAAGAACTCGGTTGGGAAAAATACTTCATTACGGGCTTTTTTAGCTACTAGTTCCGAGTAAGTTGGGTAATGATCAGTATCGATATTACGGAACAACTCCCAAGGATGAAGAATTGGACGGTTTTGAATGTCATAAAGGTGATAATCATCATCAACATCAGTATTAAAACCGCCTTCATTACCGTTCGCCCAGAATAAAATACTTGGGTGTGCTTGGTCGCGTTTAACAAGCTGTGCAACTAGGCGTCTTGCTGATGGCGTATCAATAACTGGCTTTTGCCATGTGCCTAACTCATTAATAACATAAATACCAAGACGGTCTGCCGCTTCTAAAAAGTGCACATCGGGTGGGTAATGCGACATTCTAACAGCATTCATGTTCATGCTTTTCATCGTCTTAATGTCATCGATGCTGGCTTGTTTAGTCATAGTACGTCCAGTTGCTGGACGGAAGCTGTGACGGTTAACCCCTTTAAGGATAATTTTTTCGCCATTTAAATATAAGCCGTCATGTGGGCGTAATTCAAAAGTTCTAAAGCCAAAGGTTTTATCGAAACTATGTAGAGTTTTAGAGCCTTCTTTTAAATCAATACGTACTTGATATAAATTAGGTGTCTCGGCGCTCCAAAGCTCAGGAGAGTCAACATTAGTGGCTAAGTGCACTTTGTTACCATCAAGTGTGGCATTAAACGTTTCACTTACAGGGTTGCCATCTAAATCTAAAATTTGTGCTTCAACAGCAGAAGCATTTGATTTATCAAGTCCTTCGAGATAAACATCCATTTTAAATTCACCAGACGCTTTTGCATCTAATGAAACCCAATCAATATGAGATTGTGGCAAAGATTGCAAAAAGACTTGACGATAGATACCACCGAACACCCAATAGTCTGCTGCGCGTTCTGCTGCTTCAATACTTTTGTTAGCCGAAACTTTATCTACCACAACCTTTAGCTCATTAGCTTCACCACTTTTTAAAAATGGCGTTATGTCATAGCTGAATCGATAAAAACCACCTTGGTGGGTTGGCCCCACTTGTTGTTGGTTCACAAACACAGTGGCATCTGTCATCACACCATCAAAAACAATTTCAATTTTGCGACCAGACCAATCAGCAGGTAGGGTAAAATCACGACGATATATACCTTGCTCGCTATGTTTATCTGGGATGTAGCCATAATCATAGTTACCAAAGCCTTGTTGCTCCCAGTTAGAAGGAACATCTATTTTGCTCCACTCACCACAATTTTGCCCTTCACTACAGTAAAAGTCCCATTTCACTGCATCATCACTGCCGGTACCACTTAACATCATGATGTCTGTTTTTGCGTCATCATCAAGCTGAGTGTCAACACTTTGTTGGCTATTACAGGCTATAACCAAGAAGCTCAAGCAAGCGATAAACGCATTTCTTAATATACTGGTTTCAAACCATGCAGGCTTGCTTATTAACCTTAGCTTTTTTTCAAGCCGGCCAAAATAATCCTTCCTCATATGTGTTCCTCTAACTGTTGAAATTATAATGTTTTTAGAAAATTTTAAGTCTACACAAGCTTATATTACCACTAATTATATACATATCATAATACAATTGCCACCGGTAGCATTTTGAATCCCACTCTCCTTGCATGCTTGTTTTGCTAATCATATCTAAAGCCAAAAAACGACTTAAAACTTTGATTTTAGTTAATAAATTAATAAATACGTCATTTACTACCTAGCTTGCACCAAAAAGAAATTAAGCCTTGCACAACAACTGAGCACTCTCTTTCTGACGTAAGAAATAATACGAATAGCTAAGTAACTACACACTTAAGCTCTTTATTTGAAAATTCACTTAAAAAATAAACCATTGATAATAAAGAGCTTATTTAAATAACAAGCAAAAATAAGTAACAAATCATTAAAAAGAATATAATAATACTTAAACAACTAAATTTTCTGTGTTATAAAATTTAGGAGCGTGGTTAGGGGGATGAAGACAACACAACAAGCCTGGCATGCTTACTTGCGGTGCAACTATTTGGCTAAAAATGCCACCGGTGGCAAAATTGCAGGGAAAATACACTTAATAAAAAAACACACGATATCAGCACCTTGTCGAACATTAGAAGTTTCTCTAATGATGCTGATTTAACACTGAATCAAATAACTTCTGTTATTGATTCGCATTAAAATAATTTTGGAGGTTATTTTAAATGTTTAAGAAAACGACATTAGCCAGCACAATTTGTATGGCCCTTTTTGGGCAATGTGTTTATGCAGCAGATGACGCTGCAGAGCAAACACAAAACGCTCAAGCAAATGACAACAATGATTCCCTTGAAATAATTGAAGTTGTTGGGATCCGAAGCAGCTTAAATAAAGCCGTTAATATCAAGCGCCAATCAATTCAGGTTGTTGATGCGATTGTTGCCGAAGATATTGGTAAGTTTCCTGATAATAACCTTGTTGAGGCGCTGCAACGTGTAACGGGTGTACAGGTAACAGACCGCGCATCGGGTGAAGTAAATACTGTTACAATCCGTGGCTTAACCGATGTTACAACAACAATTAATGGCCGCGAAATGTTCACCGCAGCAGGGCGTCAACTTGCTGTTGCAGATATACCTGCGGCACTACTTGAAAGTGTAGAGGTATACAAAACACGAAATGCCAGCCAATTAGCGAGCGGTATTGCGGGTCAACTTAATGTTCGCACCCAACGCCCATTTAATTTTGAAGGCTCAAAGGTTGTGGTCAATGCCCGTGGCGTTTATCAAGACCAATCTGAAGAAACCGATCCTATCGTAAGTGTGCTTGCCAGCAATCGTTGGGAGTCATCAGTTGGTGATGTAGGCGCATTAATTAACCTTTCATTTGCTAGCACCAGCTACCGAGATGAAAATAGTGCACCAGGTGGTTTCGTACCATTTAGAGCTGATAACTTAAATCGCATTTACCCATGGCCAACTGGCCTTGAACACGGTATGGACAGAACGCCAGGGGCAACCATGTATGACCCTGCAACTGACAGTGAGGTTGAGTACTATCTAAGTCGTGACGCATTAAACCAGTCAGATCTAACTGGTAAACGTGAACGCCCTGCAGTAAACCTGTCATTTCAATGGGCACCAAATGATACATCAGAGTATATTTTCGAAGCATTTTACAATGGCTACCGCAACGAAAGTAATAACCACCTACTATTCTCATACGCAGATTCTTCACGGGTAGAAACCGTGACTCAACCTGTCTTATTTGAAGGCACAAATGTCATCAAATCTCGTGCTTGGGGTGACTCAGGTGCATTTACCAGCGGCGACTTTTCTAAGAGCCAAACTGATAGCTACATGTTTGCATTAGGTGGTAAATGGGCGCTATCTGAAGATGCAACACTAAAATCTGAGCTAGTCTATCAAACAAGTAAATACGAACGTGAGTTTGTTGCTATGCAGGCAAATACTCGTTTTCCATTTGTCATGGCAGACTTCAATCATGAAGACGGCATCATGGCATGGACTGTTTACGATGAAGAGTTTGGTACTCCACTTGATTTAACCGATCCAAGCTTATGGACCACCAGTACCATGTTCGACAACGGCGGTGAGGATAATGGTGATGGCTTAACATTCACGCTTGACCTCGACTTCTATGTTGACTGGGGTATCTTTACAAAAGCGAAAGCAGGTGTTCGATATGATAAACGTACAGCTGATAGCAGCAGTCGTGATTCTAATCGATTTAACCCTATTCCATTAGCATCTCTAGGCTCAGAAGCGCACTACGTAAATAGTGATTTCTTTGATGGGAAAAGTGATTTGCCGAGATCATGGGTTGCCTTTAATGCAAAAAATTTATGGCAAAACCGTGCAGAGTATCGTGATACGTTTAATTTCTACGATAGCGCAGATGGCGAGCGTCGAATGACGCTACAAAAGAACTTCGATATCGACCAAACATCATGGGCTGCGTATGTGCAAAGCCAATTTGAAACACAACTTTTTGGTAATCGATTAGACGGTGATATTGGTCTTCGCTATACCTACGCAGGCGCTGACATGGACTTTTACCACTGGGATGGAGAAGTTGGTGGCATAGTACAAAGTACTGGCAGAAATAGTAGCGCAAAATTTTTGCCTAACTTAACGCTACGCTATCATTTAAGTGATGATTTAATTACTCGTTTTGCTTATACGCAAACCTTACGCCGTCCAGAGTTTGGCCAATTAAATAGCTTTATCAATTTACGTCCAGACACTACAAACGTTGGCTACGGTAACGCAAGCGGTGGTAATCAAAGCCTACGCCCAGTTGAATCTACGAACTATGACTTCTCACTAGAATACTACTTTAATGAAGGTAGCTCAGCGTATGCGACCTACTTCTACAGAGATATTGAAGGATTTGTTTTTGATTCATTACGCCAAGCTCAATTTCCAAACCCAGAAACAGGTGAGATGGAAGACTATATACTTTCTCAACCCGGCAACACATCTAATGGTGTTCTTAAAGGCGTTGAAGTTGGCTTAGTTTACTTCCCAGAATCTGTTCCACAGTGGTTAGATGGCATTGGCCTTCAAGCTAGTGGTACCTTCTTAGATTCGGATCAAGATATTCCAATCTTCAGCAACGAAGGTGAGTTAACAGGATACACAAACAGAAGCGTATTTGGTGTATCAGATACCTCATATAGTGGTGTGTTAATTTATGAGCGAGAAAATTTCAGCACTCGCCTCTCTTACGTTTGGCGTGACTCATTCTTAAATCGCTATGGCTCAGGTCGTTTCGCGCATCCACGAGGTGTTTATCGTAGACCAGAACAAAGTTTAGACTTCCAAGTAAGTTACGATGTCACTGAAGACTTAGTTGTGACATTTGATGCAACAAACCTAACAGATGAGGTTTATCGTCAATACTACGAACTACCAACTGTTCTAAACGACTCAGCCTCTATTTATAGCCGTACATTCGGCTTAGGGTTCCGCTATAGCTTCTAACTAAATTTAGCAAAACCAAGGACGGTTTATTTGATTTCCCCATCAAGTTAGAAAATAAAGCACTGTACCTTCAGGGTTGGTGCTTTTTTCATTTCAAATACGCAAAATTTATCTACGCGCAACAACATTGCCACCGGTGGCAATGTTTGCTAAAGTTGTTTGCATAAATAACAGTCTTAGGCCATTAAAAAACAACTAACGTGCCTAAGTTGCTCACTGCTAATTAAGTTTAGTCATTACATATTTAAATTTTGCCACCGCTGGCAACGCAAGATTTTGAGGAACCTTATGTCAATTAAATCACAGCCGCTTTCACTTCACCCTGATAGGCTATTTTCGAGTGACCCGGCAATTGTTAGTGTTGCCCGAGAGCTTTATGAAGAAATAAAAGACCTTCCTATAGTCAGCCCACATGGCCATACAGACCCAAAGTGGTTTAATAAAAACCCTAACTTTGGTAACGCCACTGAACTCTTTATAAAACCAGATCACTATGTATTTAGAATGCTTTACAGCCAAGGTATTGAATTAACCGAGCTTGGTATTCCTGAGCATGGTATCGATGGCGATTTAACAAGATCAAAAAATGCAGATCCAAAAAAAGCTTGGCAGATTTTTGCAGATAACTATTACCTTTTTGCAGGTACTCCAAGTGGCTATTGGTTAGATGCCGTTTTTTGTGATGTATTTGGTTTTAAAGAAAAACTTAACTCTGAAAACGCACAACAATACTACGATAAAATCACCGCTGAACTTGCAACAGATGCTTATAAACCACAAGCATTAATGGATCGCTTTAATATAGAGCTCATAGCAACAACTGAAGGTGCATTAGATTCACTTGAACATCATAAAGAGATGGCTGATACAGCCATGGCCAAACGAGTTATAACCACATTTAGGCCTGATGATGTTGTGGATGCGAGCCGAGAAGACTTTACAGACAATCTCGCTAAGCTTGGTGAGTTAACAGACCAAGATACCAGTACTTGGCAAGGTTATTTAGAAGCGATCCGAATTCGTCGCGCTTACTTTAAAAAAGAAGGTCGAGCAACTGCAACCGACCATGGTCACCCAAGTGCGATTACGGCTGATCTATCACTATCTGAATGTGAAGCATTATTTAAAAAATGTCGCACAGGTAACGCTACAGAACAAGAGCAAGAGCTATTTCGTGGCCAAATGCTAACGGAGCTGGCAGGTATGAGTATTGAAGATGGCCTTGTGATGCAAATTCATCCTGGCGCACATCGTAATCATAACCAGCCAATTTTCAATCAATTTGGGCGTGATAAAGGCGCAGATATTCCAAGTCAAACCGAGTATGTTAATGCCCTTAAGCCTCTTTTAAGTAAATATGGTAATCATCCAAAGTTAAAAATCATTTTATTCACCCTAGATGAAACGACTTACAGTCGTGAGCTGGCACCGCTTGCTGGTCACTACCCTAGTTTAAAACTAGGCCCTGCATGGTGGTTCCATGATAGCCCTGCAGGCATGTTACGTTTTCGTCAGCAAACAACTGAAACCGCTGGCTTCTATAATACGGTCGGTTTTAATGATGACACGCGAGCTTTTCTATCGATTCCAGCAAGGCATGATGTAGCACGTCGAGTTGATTGCCGCTACTTAGCAGAGCTTGTTACAAATCATCAAATAACGATTGAAACAGCCCACGAGCTTGCTTATCAACTGACTTACGGGTTGGTTAAAAAAGCGTATAACTTATAAAAATCGAGCACGGCATTACTGACATAATGTCGTGCTTACTCAGGAACTCGAGATGTTGATTCGCGTGTCACCAGGTGCGGCGTTACTGTTTTGGGCATAGGTAGTTTGTCTTGATTACTACGAGAGCGATTAATCAACTTTTGTACGGCTAAGCATGCCATATTAAATACAGGTCGGCGTATTGTTGTCAGCGATGGAATGATCCGAGATGCGAGAATATTGTCATCGAACCCCGCCACCGATAACTGTTCTGGCACTTTAATGCCTTGGTTGTTAGCCACACGGAGCACAGCTGCAGCCATCTCATCATTATTAGCAACGATTGCTGTTGGCCTAGGTTGTTTGTTTAACAACTCCCTGGCGCACTCTAAACCACTGTCGTAACTATTCTTGCCTTCAACAATATATTCTGAGGGTAAATTTACATCATAAACCTGCAATTCAGCTAAAAAGCCAGCTAAACGCTCTATTGATGAACGATAATTTTGTGGGCCAGAAATAAAGCCAATGTCCTGATGGCCTAATTCAACTAAATGGTCTGCCATATCACGCATTGCTGCACGCTCGTCAGATACAACAATATTATCAGCGTCATCCAAATCAACTGATGCAAGCCTTACGTAAGGACAATCAATATCTCTTAAAGCCGCAGCGAGCTCTTTGTTTTCTGATACCGGAGGCAAGATAATGACGCCATCTAATTTAGAACGAGCAATAAAGCGTAAGCAGTCATCAACAAAATCTTCACGTTTTGCAGAGCCTGGATGTACCACTAGCTCGTAACCTAATTCAGCACAGACACTCAGTGCTCCTCGTTGCACTTCATCAATATAGAGTGCATCAGGGTTATCATAAATCAGCCCTAACAAATACGAACGGCTTGAGGCTAAACCTCTGGCTTGCTTATCTGGCGAGAAGCCTGTTTGCTTTATTATCTCAAGCACTTTTTCGCGTGTTGCTTCACCTACCGCAGGTGAGCTGTTTATCACACGCGAAACGGTACGTTTTGATACCCCCGATAAGCGGGCAATATCATTAATTGTCACTGACATAGAAGATTCCGAAATAACTAACTTAGCTATAGTAGCACCAAGCTTTTATCCATAAAAGCTGTTAACTGTAGCAAAGCAATTGTTTTTATTAATCAATCAACCCTAGTAAGCGAGGTAAAAACTCACTTATGGCAGGTAAATAGGTCACCAACATAAGCACCATAAACATCACGCAATATAAAGGCAGCATTGGCTTAATGATTTTATGAAGCGAAGTTTTTGCTACTGCGCAGCTGACAAACAATACACTACCAACCGGCGGCGATACCAAACCGATTGATAAATTAAGCACTATCATTACCCCAAATTGCACTGGTGACATGCCAAACTGTGCTGCAACGGGCAAAAAGATCGGAGTAAATATAAGCACAGCAGGTGTCATATCAATAAAAGCCCCCACTAATATTAAAATGAGATTGATTAATAACAAAATTAGTAATGGGTTATCACTTAAGGTTAAGAAAAATTGACTCACCATTTGCGGAATGTGTGAATATGATAAAACCCACGACATCGCACTAGAGGCGGCAATAATGAGCATCACGATTGCCGTTGTCTCACAGGCTTTTAGCAGTAGTTTAGGTAACTCATCAAGCGATAATTCTTTATACACAAAAACAGCTAAAACCAATGCATATAATACAGCGACAGCCCCGGCTTCTGTGGCTGTGAATACACCTCCTATGATACCGCCAATAACGATTATTATGAGTAGTAAACTAGGGATGGCTGCAATCACTTTTTCTAAAACCAAAGCAAGTGGTAAACGTGCTGCTACAGGGTAGTTGTTTTTTAAAGAATAGAAGGCACAAACCAACATCAGTGTTAAGCCCAGTAAAATACCTGGTAAATACCCAGCAACAAACAGCGCCGCGATCGACACACCGCCACTTGCTATAGCATAAATAATTAAGATGTTACTTGGCGGTATTAGCATACCCGTGGTTGCTGCGCTGGCCGTAACCGCGGCGGCGAAGTTTTCACTGTAACCGTGCTTTTTCATTTCTGGCACCATAAAGCTGCCTATCGCCGATGTGGCCGCCACTGCAGAACCAGAAATTGCGCCAAACATCATACACGACATCACATTGACCAGCGCTAGACCGCCCGGTAAAAAACCGACCATAGCCATAGCAGATTCAATTAAACGCCTAGCAATGCCCCCCTGCCCCATGATCAGACCCGATAAAATAAAAAACGGAATGGCCAGTAGTGCAAAGCTGTCTATTCCCCCTATCATTTGCTGCGCAATGGTCGTTGCCGCTGGGGTAAAATCCATGTGCAAAACCAGTGCTAACAACGTCGACAGAGCAATACTAATCGAGATCGGTACATTGATTAGCAGCAGTGTGAAAAAACAAACAAGCAACAAGATGGCTGTCATTTCCATTATTCTTGCTCCTGTGTTTGTTTAAAAAAATAAATGATATTTTCAATGCAATTAAGTGTGATAAGTACGCCGCTAATTGGCAAAGCAACGTAAATAAACCCCATATTGATCCCAAGAGCTGCTGAACGTTGATCTAATGCAAAGCTTAAGTTCATCAACATACCGCCTCCATAAACTAATAGGCTGAGCGCGGTAATCAGTACTGAAAACTCAATTAAAAATGAACACTTACGACGTATCGTTGGAATCATCTTTTGATAGAAAAGATCTAGCCCTAAGTGTGCTCGGGTACGATAGGCATACGAAGCACCTAAAACGCCTATCCACATAAGTAAAAAGCGAGCAAGTTCTTCAGTGTAAGAATTAGGAGATCGCAAAATAAAGCGTGAGAACACCTGCCAACTAACGACTGCAACAATGGCAAACATCGCAACAATTAATACCCATTCAATGAGCTGATTTATTTTCGCGTTAAACTCTTTCATAACGCCTCCTGCATCGCTTTTATTGCCGCAATTTGTGCGGCGATAGGCGTGCCTTTGAATGAGGCATGAAAAGGGGCTACTTTCTCTTGAAACACTTGTTTATCTGGGTAAATAACCTCAACACCCGCATCAACAACGGCCTGTAATGCCTGATCAGATGCTGATTGCCACAAACTACGTTGATAGGTAACAGAATCTTGCATTGCCAACTTCAGCCAGTGTTGCTGCTGAGTCGTTAATTGCTGCCAAACCTTTTGACTAGCAACTACGATATCAGGCACAAAAGTGTGTTCATCTAGGGTATAGTATTTCGCAATTTCATAATGACGAGATAGGTAATAGCTAGGCGGGTTATTTTCTGCACCATCGACAACACCTTGTTGCAGGGCAGAATAAAGTTCACCCCACGCAATGGGAGTGGCAGCGCCACCTAAAGACTGCACAGTAGCAATAGCCATTGGGCTAGTTACAACTCTAATTTTGCTACCGATTAAGTCATCGGGCGTTCTAATAGCAGCATCTGTTGTGTAAAAACTGCGACTACCCGCATCATAATAGCCAAGCCCTTTAAGACGAGCTACAGCTAGGTCATCAAGCAATTTTTGCCCAAGCTGACTATTAAGTACTTTCCAAAAGTGCTCACTATCGTGAAATAAATAAGGCACCCCAAATACTTTCATTTGAGGCACAAAGCCTTCAAGTGGGCTTGACGATACTTTTGTCATCGACAAACTACCGATTTGTAATAACTCTATTAACTCTCTTTCCGTGCCTAATTGTGCTGCGGGATAAATCACAATTTCCATCTGATTATCAGAGTAATAAGCTAAACGTTCTGCCATATACTCCATGGCTTGATGGGTGACATGGCGAGTATCTAATGTATGCGCCATTGTTAAGCGAATAACCTTGTTGTCGTCACTGCAAGCACTGATAAAAAGTAAACAGCAGCAGAGAAATAGCGTGCTCAGAAGATTTTTATGCATTGTTGTGTCTTCTTTGTGTGTTCAATTGTGTGTTCATGTTGTCTTATATAATCCTTTATATTTCATTAAGGTACACGGCAATCCAAGCTATGACCTGCGTAACCATTTAAAAATTTATGTGAGTTTTAAATGGAAAGCTATAAACAAACGTTAATTGTATTACTTATTTGTTAAAGGCCAGTTTTGACTACCGGTAGCAAATTGTCAAATCTTATTTGCCACCGGTGGCAAAATTAACTACTATGTTCTGCAATACACTGTAACAATGCTAAGAGCGGGCACAAAAATGCAAACTTTAAATCGTAAAAACTTTAATAAAAACAAATATCCAACGAGTATAATGCAGTTTGGAGAAGGCAATTTTTTACGTGCATTTGTCGATTGGCAAATAGATAAGCTTAACGAACAAACAGGTTTAAATGCCGGTGTTGCTATCATCAGACCCATCGACTACGACTCGCTGCCGCTTCTTAATACACAGGATGGCTTATATACCTGTATTATTCGTGGTATCAATGAGCAAAACAAAGCTGTTTCTGAGCAGCGTATTATTAGCTGTGTTAACGAAGAAATCCCGGTTTACAAAGAGTTTGATAACTATTTAAAGCTTGCTGAGAACAGCGACCTTAAAGTCATTTTTTCGAATACGACAGAAGCCGGCATTGAATACATTCCCGAGGACAAGTTATCTGATACACCTGCAAAGGCATTTCCTGCAAAACTAACGCAATGGTTATTTCACCGCTTCAAGCACTTTAATGGTGCAAGCAGCAGTGGCATGATCATAATTCCTTGCGAACTTATTGATTATAACGGCGAAAAGCTTAAAGAGATTGTATTGCAGTACAGTCAGTTATGGGATTTACCAAGCGAGTTTGTGAACTGGCTTAACGAGCACAATCATTTTTGTTCATCTCTCGTTGACCGTATTGTGACGGGCTTTCCGCGCGATGAACATCAAGCTTTACAGCAACAATGCGGTTATTACGACAACTTTATGGTAACAGCAGAATACTTTCATTTATTTGTGATCCAAGGGCCACAACATTTAGCTGATGTATTACACCTTGAAGGAAGTGACTTAAATATTAAGGTTGTTGACGATATTGCGCCTTATAAACAACGAAAAGTGGCTATTTTGAACGGTGCGCATACTGCTATGGTTCCACTTGCCTATATGGCAAATATTGATTCGGTTGGCGAGGCTCTCGCTTCACCTCTGCTTGAAAAATACGTTACTAAACTTGTATTTGATGAAATCATCCCGACTCTATCCTTGCCTAAAGAAGAGTTACAGATTTTCGCTAATGACGTATTAAACCGCTTTAGAAACCCTTATATATGTCACCTACTGATGTCTATTTCATTAAATAGCATGACTAAATTCAAAACACGCTTGTTACCTCAATTAGAACAATATATTAGCGACAACGAAACTGTACCACCACTCATTGCAACAGCTATAGCTGGGCAAATATTGTTTTATCGTGGCGAGCGAAATGGCGACAAAATTGAATTAGCCGACAGTCCAGAGTGGTTGGCTTTATTCAACGAGCAATGGCAACAACATCAGCAAGGATCAATAACAACCAATGAGCTAGTAAGCTCAGTGTTAGCTGCAAAGTGGCATTGGGATAAAGACTTAAATGAAATTGCAGGCCTTACAGATAAAGTAACTGAACAACTAAGCCTAATGCTATCAAGCTCAGTTGAACAAACGCTAATTAACTTATTGGAGTCATAAGCATGAGCAGACTATTACGACTTCATAATACTGATGATGTAGCCATTGCCTTACAGCCAATCAATGCAAATGAAAGAATCGAATTTGAAGGCTTTTCTTTTACAACGTTAGAAGACATAGATAAGGGTCATAAAGTTGCGCTTAAGCCAATTGCTAAGGGTGAGCGAGTCATTAAATATGGCGCCCCGATTGGTTTTGCACTTGAAGATATTAATCCTGGCGCATGGGTGCACACACATTGCATCAAAACAACTTTGCATGATGAATTAACATACCAATATCAGCCAGAGTTTGTTGCACAAGCCCCCGAGGAGCCATCACCTGATGTTAATATTTACCGTCGTGCCAATGGTGAGATTGGTATTCGCAATGAGATATGGTTGATCCCAACCGTTGGCTGCGTGAATGGCATGATAAAACAAATGAAAGATGAGTTTTTACGTAACCATGCTGATCTTGAAATTGATGGCGTACACATATTCCCTCATCAATTTGGCTGCTCTCAGTTAGGCGATGATTTAGAAACCACAAAAGTTTTATTGCAAGATATGGCCTTACACCCTAATGCCGGTGGCGCGTTAATCGTTGGCCTAGGTTGCGAAAACAACCAATTAGCTGCTTTTAAAGCGGGTTTAGGTGAAATAGACGAATCACGAATTAAGTTTTTAATTTCACAGCACTCTGATGATGAAGTTGAAGATGGCGTAGCTCTGCTAGAAGAAATCTACAGCGTCGTTAAACACGATAAGCGAGAAACCGGCAAGCTCAGTGAAGTAAAGTTTGGCCTTGAGTGTGGAGGCAGTGATGGCCTATCAGGGATCACAGCTAACCCTATGCTTGGCTACTTCTCTGATTACTTAATTGCCCAAGGAGGCACGACAGTCCTTACGGAAGTCCCCGAGATGTTTGGTGCAGAGACATTACTCATGTCTCGCTGTAAAGATGAAGAAACCTTTAATCAACTTGTCAGCATGGTTAATAACTTTAAAGGTTATTATAAAGCACACAATCAGCCTATTTACGAAAACCCCTCTCCTGGCAATAAAAAAGGCGGAATTAGTACATTAGAAGATAAGTCGTTGGGTTGTACACAAAAAGCTGGCACAAGCAAAGTACAGGCTGTGCTTGAGTATGGTGAACGCTTAAGTGTCGCTGGTTTAAATTTACTTAATGCACCAGGTAATGATCCCATTGCCACCAGCGCACTTGCCGCTGCAGGCTGTCATATCGTGTTATTCACAACCGGTCGAGGTACGCCTTATGGTGGCTTTGTGCCGACTTTAAAAATTGCTACTAACTCAGAGCTGGCAAATAAAAAAACGCGCTGGATAGACTTTGATGCCGGTGTGCTAGTCAGCGGTAAAAGCATGCCTGAAGTGCATCAGGAATTTGTCGATTTATTAGTTGAGATAGTAAACGGCAAGCCGACATGTAACGAAGTTAATGATATTCGTGAAGTCGCCATTTGGAAAAAAGGAGTCACTCTGTAATGCAGGCTAAAAAAGTCGCCATTATTGGAGAGTGTATGGTGGAATTGTCTGGCGAGCTGTTCACAGCCATGCAACAAAACTTTGGTGGTGACACCATGAATACCGCAATTTACCTAAAGAAATTAGCAGGCGAAAAAGTCGATGTCTGTTATGTAACTGCCATGGGTGAAGATGCATTAAGCCATGCTATGATCGCTCGTTGGCAGGATTATCAAATAAATTGCGACTTTGTTCTCAAAGATAAGCAAAGACACGCAGGCCTTTATATGATTCAAACAGACCAACATGGCGAGCGTTCTTTTCAATATTGGCGCAATAATTCTGCAGCAAAACACCTTGTTCAGCAGCCCAAGTTTTATAATATCATCAATAAATTAACTGAGTTTGATGCTGTTTATTTATCAGGCATTAGCTTGGCGATTTTGCCCCCAGATGATTGCTATGCATTACTTAACGAGCTGACAAACTTAAAACGCGCAGGTGTAAAAATAATTTATGATAGCAATCACAGGCCTTCGTTATGGCACTCGATGCAATACTGTCAGGATATTAATAAGCGGATGGCGCTATTAGCCGACCTGGCTTTGGTAACGTTTGATGATGAAGCAATGATTTGGAGTTGCAAAGATATTTCAGCTTGTAGAGAGTGGCTTCATCAATTAGGCGTTAAAGAACTTGTAATTAAAGATGGTGGAAATGGTTGCCAATACAGTACGTTAGAACAGCAAAATGCAACGCATTATCCTACCAATAAAATTAATAAAGTCATTGATACAACAGCGGCAGGAGATGCATTTAATGCTGGTTTTTTATCGGCTTGGCTGCAGGATCAAGCTATTGAAAAATGCGCAAAACAAGGAAATTATATTGCAGGGCAAGTCATTCAACACTACGGCGCTATCGTTGAGATAACACCCTAAGCTTTACTAAAATAAGGTTTAACCACCAATTAACTTAGTGGTTAAACCTGCAAATACGAATAACTTAATAATTATTTAAAAGTTAAAGCCTAGAGAAACCCAATAACGGCGACCATCTTCAACATATCCGTATTCATCTTCAGTGATTTCTTTATCAAACAGATTATAAACACCAAATCCTAACTTAATGCTGCGGCTTAAATCATAGTTACCACCAATATCAGCCAAGGTGTAATCTGGCGCAATTAAGCTGTCTTGCGACGGGCCTGTTGTAGGCTGGCTTTCTTCGCCGCGGTAATGAACACGCAGCCAGGTACCTAGTTTATCAACCGGGCGCCAATTAACTGATGTTTGTAAAATATGCTTAGGTAATTGGTTAAGTGGGCTGCCTTTGTATTCACCGGTTTTTTGCTCAGAATCGGTGTAGGTGTAGTTGGCACTTACATCAAGCTCACTGGTAATGTCGTAAGATACTGATAACTCAAAGCCTTGCGTAACGGCTTCATCCACATTGACATAGGTCGTTGGCATCGAACCAAACTGGTTTGGTCCATCGGTGCACTGGGTGAGTGGGCACGAAATACGGGTAATTTTATCTTCAAACTCGTTGTAAAATACGGTGCTTGAAAGCGATAAATCACGGCTGGCATCATAGTAGATACCCATTTCGTAGTTTACTGATTTTTCAGGGCTTAAATCTGGATTACCGTAAATATTACCACCTCGGCTCACTTGCCCCCAAGCTGCGGTAGATTGACGAATATTCGGCGCTCTAAAGCCTGTTGAGATGCCGCCTTTCACCGTCAGCGACTTAGTTGCTGTATACACACCATATAAACGCGGGCTGAAATGGCCTGAAAAATTACCATCATGGTCATAACGAAGGCCGGTAGTGAGTTTAAACTGCTTGGTTGTAGCCCACTCATCTTCTGCAAATACTGACCACTGCTCGTTCTCAACATGCGTTAAGTCACTAATGCGGTTACTGGTGTAATCGTCTAGCTCTTCTTTTAAATATGACGCACCAAATGCAGCATTATGATTGGTAAATGGTAAAGTCCAGCTTGTTTGCGCATCGGTATTTTCGACGTACATTTCACGAGAGGTATTATCGAATTTGTCATACTTTAAGTAACTGCGTGATGAGCCAAAATCATAAAAACCATTATGGCTTAGTGAGTAGCTTTCTTGGTCGTACTCTGTGGTTGATGACTCTGGGCAACCACGTCGACCACAGCTTTCACCTTCAGCTAAAGGAGCAACTGTTTTACCTAATGTTTCGTCGAGTTTTTGTTTTGCAGAGCCTACTTCAAGCATAATTTCATGGCTATCAGAGGGTGTTAAGATAAACTTTGCTTTGATATTGCTTTGCTCTTTACCACGAAAACCGGCTTCAAAATCGTCTTCGTCACGCTTTGAAAACTGACCTGATAACTGCATACCTAATAACTCAGGAATTAAGCCACCCGCAGTAAAGAAACTGCCTTGGTTGATATTACCCGAGTCACTTGATTCTTGAATCGTGCTATCTAAACGCAGTTCACCGTACCATTTTTCTGGTGTTTTACGGGTAATAATATTGATAACACCACCGATTGCATCTGAGCCATATAGTGAAGACATAGGACCGCGAATAACCTCGATACGCTCAATCGCTGAAATAGGTGGAGTCCATGCTCCTTCTACACCTGGGCCATCACTGTTTGGACGAGTTTCGCGTGAGGTTTGGCGCTGGCCGTCAATTAAAATTAAAGTATATTGACTTGCCATCCCGCGAAGACTGATATCTTTTCTGTCGCCACCACCTGTGACAACCACACCGGGAACGTCGGTCATCGCATCGGTTAGATCACGGTAAAAACGTTTTTCAAGCTGCTCACGGTCGATAACACTGATACTGGCTGGCGCCTCTTTAAGCATTTGCTCGTAACCGGAAGCCGATACAACTATTACTTCCATGTCTTGTTTTTTGTCATCAGCGTATGCAAAATGGGAAAGACCTGCTAACACAGCAGCGGTGAGTGGTAAAACAGAAGAAACAACCCTCGTCATAATAATACTCCGTGACTTTTTGTTTATAAATGATAATAATTAGCGTTTGCATACTAATGAGAAGTCCCAATTTTCACAATTTACGATTTCTTAAAACTGAATTAAGAAGGCCTGAACCATGAATTCCAAGCTGATAAAAACATTGCGTGTATTTTCTCGTACTGTTGAAACAGGCAACATGAGCAGTGCAGCTGCAGAGTTATCGATGACCACATCGGCTGTCAGTCAACACATTAAGCAATTAGAACAAGAAATCGGATTGAGCCTATTTAACCGCAGCCCGCGCGAACTGACTTTAACCGAAGCGGGCCACCTGTATTATCAAAGCTGTTTAAAAATACTGGCACTGGCGGATCAGGCCAGTACGCAATTGCAACAATTACAAAATAAGCCCAGTGGCGAGCTCAAATTAGTTGCGCCAGTGGGTTTTGGCGGCGGCCTATTAAGCGAGCCATTAGATCGCTTAATTAACGAGTTTGATGATTTACGTATTCAGTTAATTTTGACTGATGAGCCAATTGATATGATCAAATGCGGCGCTGACCTAGCGATTGCGATTGGCCCATTAACTGACTCAAACCTCGTTGCTCGTAAATTAGCAACTTGGCCGTTAAAGCTATGTGCTCATAAAGACCATGCAATTAGCAAACTCGATAAAGCCAATTGGGAAGACCTTGGCAACTTTGCCCGTATCGCCCACAGCAACGCCGACAGTAATGCGTTTAACCCGTCAACGCTGGCAAGCAAGCCGTTACCGAAAGCAAAGATCACCGTAAATAATATGCAAAGCTTAATTAAATTAGTGTGTGATGGTGTTGGCTATGGCGTATTACCAGAGCCAGAAGTCAGGCATTTATTAAAAACAAAAGAGCTGGTTGAAATCGCACCCGAGTGGGCAATGCCAAATTACACTGTTTATGCCGTAACACCAGCCAGAGACAGCTTAGCGGCAAAAACAAAAACTGCCATTGATACGTTAAAACTGTGCTTTAACCATGTGTCTAAGCAAGTTGAGTTAGTTGATTAAGACGCTACAAGGATAATACCCATTTGCCATATTCGGATGGGTATTATTCAAATTAGTATTAACCTAGCGCCAGCCAAACGCCCACGCACATCATTAGCGCGCCAGCAATACGATTTAACCACTTCACATTATCGCCTTTATCCAAAAACAGCCTTAAGCTTTTACCGCCTGTTGCGTAAATCAACATACAGATAAATTCGCTCAGCATTATAATGCTCACTAATACCGCAAGCTGAGGGGCAACCGCTAAATCAACATTAATAAACGGAGGGAGTAAAGAAATCATAAATGCCCACCCTTTTGGGTTTGCAATGGCAGTAATATAACCCTGCGAAAACAATTGCCCACGACCAATTTGCTGCTGTGTATCATCGTTTGGTTTAAAGCTGGTTTTAGCGCGCCACATATTAACCCCTAGGTAAATTAAGTACGCACCACCTAAGTATTTTAAAAAGGCAAATAACTCAGGGTAATTAAGCATAATACTGGCAACCCCAATCACCGCAGCAATGGCTACCGTGGCTACACCTAACACTTCGCCGACCATCATCCATAGCGTACGTCTGACGCCTACACTCATCCCTAACGTCATGGCGAGCGTCATACACATACCAGGTGTAATAGAAACAAAGAAAAAGGTCGGAATAAAAACCGCGAGTACTGCTAAATCGAGCATAAATGCAATCACATGTTTATTGCTTAAAAAGAGAAAGCGATTAAATCACATTCACTTAAATAAGCAAACAAACACGCGATTGCTAACAGGGTTATAAAAACATACCACCCGATGCTTCAATGCGCTGCCCGGTCACCCAACGGTTTTCATCACCGAGTAGCTGCGCAATCATAGGACCAATGTCATCAGCTTGGCCAACGCGCCCCATAGCTGTAAATGAACTGACTAATTGCGCAACATGCTCATTATCACGGACAGCACCACCACCAAAATCAGTGGCAATTGCGCCTGGAGCGACGACATTCACGGCAATATTGCGACCAGCCAGTTCTTTTGCCATGTATTTGGTTAATACCTCAACGGCCCCTTTCATGGTGGCGTAGGCCGCTTTTCCTGGTAATGCAAAACGTGTCAGCCCTGAAGATAAGTTGATAATACGCCCGCCATCATTGATCATCTCATGCAATGTTTGCGTTAAGAAAAACACCCCTTTTACATGTACATTCATCAAATTATCAAACATAGCTTCACTGGTATCAGCAAATGCACTATCACTGCCATGGCCTGCATTATTGATTAAATAATCAAATCGAGACGTTTGCCATTGTGTTGCTAAGGTACTTTCAAGTGTTTGTTTGAATTCTGCAAAACCTAAAATATCGCTCACATCAAGTTGAATGGCGACGGCTTTTGCCCCTAGCGCTGCGACTTTTTCTACAACTTGCTGCGCTTCATCTTTATGGCTTCTGTAAGTAAATACGCAATCAATGTTCTTACGTGCCAAACTTAAAACTGTATTTTTACCTAATCCGCGATTACCACCTGTGATCACTGCAATTTTGTTGCTCATCGTGTTTACCCTTTTACTTTGAAGTAATTGTGAGCAACCAGTATATTTACACTGCAAATTCAGATAAACCATGTAAAATTGAATTAACTGTTCGTAAATAACAAACAATCATGAATGAACTAAATGCCATGAAAACCTTTGTTCAGGTTGCAGAGCAAAAAAGCTTTTCGGCTGCAGCACTTGCACTGAGCATGCCTAAATCATCTGTTTCGCAGTTGGTCAAACAACTCGAAGATACCTTAGGTGCTCGGCTTCTAAACCGCACAACAAGACGAGTTACGCTTACTAACGAAGGCACGGTTTTTTATCAGCGCTGCAAAGATATGCTTGCTGATATAGACGAACTACAAACCCTATTTCATAAAAAAGACGAAGCGTTATCAGGGCGTCTTAGAGTAGATATGCCACAGCCAATTAGTCGGCGATTAGTGCTACCGAATCTAGACAGCTTTTTATCTGCACACCCGCAATTAGAGATTGAACTGAGTAGTTCAGACAGACGAGTTAACCTAATTGAAGAAGGCTTTGATTGTGTAGTGCGAGTCGGTAATTTAGAAGACTCATCGCTAATTGCGAAAAAAATTGGCCACTGCCCGATGATTAACTGTGTAAGCTCAGGTTATATTAAAAACTATGGCAACATCACAGAACTTAGCGATTTAGCTGAGCACTACATTGTTCGCTATAGCCAAACACTCGGCCAGCTTGACCCCGGCTTTGAATACCAAGATATACAAGGCGATTGGCAAACTCTCGCCATGAAATCGCAGCTTACAGTTAACAATACGGATGCCTACAAAGCAGCGTGCTTAGCTGGGCTTGGTCTTATTCAAGTGCCACGTCATGGTGTTCTCGACGAGCTCAGCCGTGGTGAACTTATCCAAGTCTTACCTGACTATAATTTGCCGCCCATGCCTATGAATATCGTCTACCCAAATCGACGCCATTTACCAAGGCGCACCCGAGTGTTTATTGATTGGTTAAGCGAGCAATTAAAACCGATTACGCAGAGCTAAGATGCTTGCTATGTGCGCTTCAGTTTAACTACCTTTAATTACAGATAGCAGAAGTTGATCAATTTCATTATTCACTCCACCAACGCTACTATTGTTTAATATTACATAACCAATATTTTTATCTGTCACAGAGCGAGTTAATGATGTCCAGCCTCTATTAAACCCTGCAAAACCTAGACTCTTATTCTCAGAGTCTACGACATAACTCATACTCCATCGCCCACCTGTGTGAGGCTGAGCTTGAATCATATTTGCAATAAGCTGATTTGATAAAATATTTGAACCAATATAATTACCTTGCTCATTTTTTAGCACTGCCTGATTAAACTTAGCTAAATCATCTGCAGTTGTTATGAAGCCAGCGGCAGCAGTTTCTGTGAAATACACCATAGCTGTTTTGTTGCCATTCTCATCGTAAGGACTAGCCAGCATTGCCGGAGAAATACTGTTGATATCAAAAGAAGAATTTGTCATTCCGAGGGGTAAAAGAACATTTTCAGTCATAAAACTACTGAAAGATTGATTTGTCAGGTCTTCAATTAACAGCTGAACTATCGTGTAACCACCACCTGAATATGACCATTTAGTGTCAGGTTCATGAATAATTTTAACGGCTCCATCACCCGTGTTATCGCCTTCTAATGACTCTACAAGAGAAGGTAATGGATCTTCAGCGCTCCATCCATTGTACCCACTTAATGAAAGCCCTGCAGTATGAGAGAGAATATTACGTAAAGTTACTTTGTTAGCATCAAACTGAGAATTCGGTATTTTCCAGCTTTTTAAGTAATCATTAATTGGTTTATCAAGTTCAACTTTACCTTGTTCAACTAGTTTCATTGCGCCCCAAGCTGTAATTACTTTAGAAATGGAGCCAACATTGAATAAAGTTTTGTGTGTGATTGGGGTTCTATTTTCAGCGTCAGCATAGCCATAAGAATATGAACCAAGCACCTTTTTCCCTTGAACAATCGATATAGCAATACCACGCGCTTTGTTTTTTTCAAGAATTAAAGGTATCTCCTTATCTAGCACTTTAGAAAATTCTAAACTTTTGGTTTGTTTTGCATGTAATGAGCAAGACGATATTAAAAATAATATTAGAATTATAAACTTATTCATGAGCATCCTTGTTTTGTAACGACCGCATCAAAGGCCTAATTTAATTGACTAAAATTAGCTGGGTATATAAAAACTTAGCGATTTATATCTTCCCTTCAAGTGCTGTTCACCTACTTGTTCATCAATGTAAGTATGTAGACTTGTTACACTATCAAAAATAATGCTTGCTGGTAACTGGCCTGAATATTAGCCAACTCTATGACTTTAAATGTGCGCACATGAACAACATTTCCTCTTATTTGCTTACCGCTTATCTATGGATAAGAATATGCAAGTAGGCAATACAAAAATCCCCGCTATAAGGCGGGGATTTTTAATATTTTACTAATTACTGAGTGACACCTTCAGCGGCAACTGGCTCTGCGGGTTTTTCGTCACTTAATAAGTATTTATCTAACCACTGCTCTTGCTCCCAAAGTACATGCAGCAAGCTCTTACGAGCGCGATAGCCATGTGCCTCATAAGGTAACATCACTAAGCGGGCTTCCTTACCTAGGCCTTTTAATGCAGCGTACATACGCTCACTTTGCATTGGGAAGGTACCCGAGTTAGGATCTTCTTGACCGTGGATCATCAGCATAGGCTCATTGATTTTTTCAGCGTGGAAAAACGGTGACATTGCCGAGTACACATCTTGCGCTTGCCAAAAGTCACGTTCTTCACCTTGGAAACCAAATGGCGTTAGGGTGCGGTTGTAAGCACCACTGCGGGCAATACCGGTTTTAAATAAATCACTGTGAGCTAATAAATTCGCCACCATAAAGGCACCATAAGAGTGACCTGCAATGGCAATGTTATCTTTATCGGCCACACCTTTTTCAACAAGTACATCTACCGCAGCCTTAGCACTTGCAACCAGCTGCTCACGGAATAAATCGTTTGGCTCTTTACCATCAACACCCACAATTGGCATTTTCGGGTCGTCAAATACAGCAATACCTTTTGCAAGATAAGGCATCGGCCCCCAATAACCGATATAGGTAAATTCATACGGCGATTCACGCACTTGTGATGCAACGGCTTTATCTTTATATTCAAGCGGATAAGCCCACATTAGAACCGGTAACGGGCCTTGAGTTGAATCATAACCCGGAGGTAAATAAAGCGTACCACTAAGCTCAACACCATCATCACGCTTGTATCGAATTAGCTCTTTAGTCACCCCTTTAAACTCTGGATAAGGGTGCTCAAAAGTCGTAAGTTGAGTCAGGGTTTTATCGTCTAAATCACGAATAAAGAAGTTAGGTTGCTCAGTTTTAGATTCGCGAATCGTAATTAAACGCTCGCCTTCATCATCAAGCATGGCACGCACACGCTCATAGTATGGCGCTTCTGATTGCCAAACGCGTGTTGTGGTATTGGTTTTTACATCATAACGGTCTAAAAACGGAATATTGCCCTTTTCAGATGCACCGTTACCGCGTAAGAAAAGATAGCGTCCGCCAACGACTTTTAATACATCAGCGCCCAAATCATTTTTTTCGTAAATTGGGTAACCTGGGTTTTTGTAGGCATCGTTATAACTGCGCTCAGAAAATAGCACACGATTTTTATCTGCATTACGAGGTTGAATAACAAATGTGCGAACTTGTCGGTCACTAAAGCGCCATTCAGATAACAGAGCAACATTACTGTTGCCCCAAGTAATTGAATCAAAACGGCGTTCAACTTTAGCAAATAACTTAGGATCACGTTTAAATGGTGCTCTTAGGCTATAAAGGTAATCGTGATATGGCACGTCGGTTTTCATATCACCGCCGTCTTGTGCTTCTGCCCAAATTACTTCAGCGCCTTGATCTGCTCGCCATTGAAATTCGCGGCGACCAGTACGCACACTGTCATAACCTTGTGGAATGTTATCTGCTAAAGGCTGCTTCGCAAGCTCTGCAAGCGTATAGCCACGCATTCCCCAAATTTGCCAAGTTGCAGCAAATCGGCTGTAAGGCACTTGATAAGAAAAAGGCTCATCAATCATGCCAACCAAAATATTGGTTGAATCAGGTGAGACCGAAAACGATTTAATTAAGCCCGGTTGACCAATTGGTTGGCCTTGACCACTAAGCGGAATATAAGTCAGCTGGCTTTGTGCAAAAAACTTAAATTGCGCTTCATCATATGGGCTAGTTAGTAAGTTTTGATAAGTACGCGCAGGCGCTTTTTCACCACTACTTTGTTGAATAACTGGCACAACCTTCGAGCTGTCGTTGCTGATACGTGCTTTACCAATATTGACCGCTGCATTAGCTACAATGGCGCTGCTATCTGGCAACCAAGTATAAGGCGTGCGCGTTAACACTGAATTGAGAGGTGTATCACTTAACTGGCGGGCTTGCTTAGTACTTACATTGTAAACCCATAGGTTAGCACTCGATGCTTGCTCAACCACAAACGCCAAGTATTGACTATCGCTTGACCAACTTGGTGAGCGTAAAATGCCATTTGGCAAACCAGATACAACAATTTCAGAACCGGTTTCAACATGCTTAAGCACTAAAGATGTAAATTTATTACGTACTCTTGAGCGCGAAAAATTAGCAGGATTAAGCTTAATACCCGCAAGTTTCAACTCTTCTTTGGCTAAGTCTTGTAAGGTATCGATGCGTTTTCTATCAAATAACGCCAGCCACTGGCCATCATTCGATAAATAACTACTCGGTGCAAGCTTAGCATCAACCACAGCAGCCAGTGCGGCCGATGGAGTTTGATAACCTTGATTAGCAAAACTGGGTGTGCAAACAGCTGCGCCAATAACTAGCGCAAAAAGCAGTTTAAATGCTTTCATGTTCGTTCCTTTTTCGTTTTTATTTTCGATTCTGTAAACAAGTAGAACATGTTTGCAGCATTTCATAAAGAGTTTCGACCCTTTTGGCAGCCAATCAGTGACTTAAACAGCTAAATTACGCTAAAATAAAAGCACTCTATTCGCCACTTTTTGCTAATAAAAATGAAAAAATCGACAGGCAAAGTCACAATTTGGGATGTAGCTGAACAAGCACAAGTTTCAAAATCAACCGTGTCTTTGGTCCTTACCAACAGTGATAAGGTCAGTAAAAAAAGTAAAGAAAAAGTACTGGCTGCCATTGATAAGCTTGGCTATGTGTATAACCGCGATGCTGCAGCACTTCGTAGCAAGCGATCAAACCTAGTCGCGTTGGTTATAAATGACTTAACCAACCCGTATTCAGCTCAGCTTGCTGTTGGCCTCGAAAAACACATCTTTGAGCTTGGCATGCTGCCAATGCTGGTGAATATTGCGGAGTGTGTCGAAAGGCAAACTCAAGTGGTGAAAACCCTAAAAGAATACAACGTATCGGCGTTTATTATGTGTCCGGCACCGGGGACTGAGCAACAGTGGCAAGATGATTTAATAAATAGTGGTTTTCCGGTTATTAATATCATGCGTGAAATTCCGTTTTCAGCTGCGCCGTGTATTTTGCCTGATAACAAAAAAGGCACACACATTTCGACCAGCCATATTTTATCGCAAGGCATAGAAGAAGTAGCATTTTTAGGCGGCACCGCAGAAATATCTGATTATCATGAACGTTTAAGTGGTTTTTTAGCTGCGCTTGAGCAATTTAATATTACTGACGAAAAACCTGTTATTCAGGCCCCGACAAACCGCCAAGGTGGCCGAGAAGCCTTTAATACCCTTATAAAACAAGCGCCAAATACCAAAGCCATTGTCTGTTTTAATGATGTGATTGCTTACGGCGCGATTGAAGCTATGCGCCAACACGGCCTAGAGCCGGGTAAAGACATTAAAGTTATTGGCTTTGATGACCTAGAAGATTCGCGCTTAATGTTGCCTTCCCTTTCAACCATCGCCATTAATGCCGATGAAATCGGTAAACGCACCTGTCAGGTGCTAAAAGAACTATTAGATAAATCAACACCGCCAGTTCGCACCTTGGTGGATGTTAACTTAAAAATACGAGATTCAAGTCAATGAAAAATGTGTTAGTGATCGGCTATGTATGGCCTGAGCCTAATTCGTCGGCAGCCGGCACCCACATGATGTCACTCCTGCGTGCCTTTCGTACAGAAAACTGGCAAGTCGAATTTGCAAGCCCTGCGCAAAAAACCGAACACATGGTGGATCTCAGCGAAGATGGCATTACCACACAGGTCATTGCATTAAACTGCTCAAGCTTTGATGAGTACGTGCAAGCGTATAACCCTGATATTGTGATGTTTGATCGCTTTATGATGGAAGAACAGTTTGGTTGGCGAGTCGACAAATACTGCCCTAACGCACTTAAAGTTCTCGATACAGAAGATTTACAGTGTCTAAGAAATGCCCGTCACGACGCTCATAAAGCAGGCCGAGAATTCAGCCATAGTGATTTACACAGCGATATTGCAAAGCGAGAAATTGCCGCTATTTTACGCTCAGACATCAGCTTAATTATCTCGCATTACGAGATGCAGTTACTCAATGACGTTTTCAAAGTCGATAACGCTCTGCTTCACCACCTACCATTTTTGGTTGATTTACAGCATATCCCCACCAGCACCAAAGCATTTTCAGAGCGTAAACACTTTATGACCATAGGTAATTTTCGTCATGCGCCAAACTGGGATGCGGTATTGTACTTACAACAGATTTGGCCGCTGATCCGCAAACAATTACCCGATGCCGAACTCCACATTTATGGCTCTTACCCGCCACCAAAGGCTACAGCCCTTAACAATCCAAAAACCGGCTTCTTAATCAAAGGCTGGGCCGATGATGCTTATCAAGTGATGGAAGATGCCCGAGTATGTTTATCGCCACTGCGTTTTGGGGCTGGTATTAAGGGTAAGTTACTCGAAGCGATGATCATGCAAACGCCGAGCGTAACAACTCCTATTGGCAGTGAAGGCATGCATCAAAATGAGCCTTGGTCAGGCGCAATCTGTGAAGATGCACAGCAATTTGCAGATGCAGCAGTGGCACTTTATCAAAATGAAGCGTTATTTACTGAGGCACAGCAAAATGGCCAGAAGTTATTGCAAAAATATTATGATAAATCAAAACTTCAGTCGCAGTTAATCGCTAAAATCACCGCCATTAGTGACTCATTAGCGCAGCATAGACAGCAAAATTTTACCGGCCAAATGCTCAAGCATCACACCATGCGTTCGACCCAATACATGGCGCAGTGGATTGAAGCAAAAAATAAGTGATTTTGCCGTAAATAACACTAGACATAGCGGCTTTTGTCGCTAAAATCGCGCTGGTCAATTTAAGCGATATAGTCTAGCTATTAGACTATATCTTATTGAATTTTGGTCTATCCTTAACTGAACAATTTAACCTTTGGTTCAAAACGCCTTTGAAAACCGCAACGTTTACTGAAAAACGAAAATTTATCGTGAAGCTTGGCAAAATGCTTCATAAATACGGTACACCTGCATACCGACTAGAAGCGCACTTAATGGAAGTTGCGACTTACCTCGGTTTGAAATCATCTTTTGTTATGTCGCCAACATCAGTGACATTTGTGATCTGGACAGATGGCCATGAAGAAGAGTACACCCATGTTGCGCGTGTTGATCCGGGCGATCATGACTTAGGCTCGCTGGCAGATACCGATGACTTAGTAAACAAAATGCTTAATGGCGAGCTGACACTACAAGAGGTCGATCAACAGCTCGATATTATTTACACCATGCCAAACCCATATAATAAATTTATGACTGGCGTTGCGTTTGCAACCTCTGGTGGTGCATTTGCCATGCTGATGGGTACTAGCTGGAATGATGTATTTTGGTCAGCACTTCTTACCTTAGTGGTGTATTTATTTGTGCTTTGGTCAACACGCTCTAAACGTGTTGCACATATGCTTGAACCATTAGTAGCCATTGTATCTGCGATTATAGCCTGTGCTATTAGTGTCTATATTGACGCCCAAATTAACATACGGCTAGTGGTACTTTCTGCCATCATTGTATTTATTCCCGGCTTAGCATTAGCCCTAGGTTTAGCAGAGTTAGCAGCAAGACATTTAGTGTCTGGTACTGCTCGGGTGATGGACTCATTCATGCTGCTGTTTAAGCTATATTTTGGTGCTTTTATTGGTATCGGCATTGGTTTTGCTATTTTTGGCCAAAGTGACTTTGTGCAACCCGAGCCTTTACCTAAATGGACGGCTTGGCTAGCTATATTCATGCTATGTAGCAGCCTAATCGTGATTTTTAGAACCAAGCTAAAACACGCTGTTTGGTCTATTGCATCTGGCTTTATAGCGTATGGTACAAGTATTGGTTCAGCCATGTACCTAGACTACACATTAGGCACATTTGTAGGCGCATTAGCCGTGGGCGTTTTTAGCAACTTATTCAACCGCGTTGTTAATGCTCCAGCCTCAATTGTAGCTATGCAAGGACTAATCGTATTGGTACCTGGTAGTAAAACCTATATTGGCTTGAACTCACTTATTGAAGGCCAAGATTTCGTTTATGCAGACCATATTGGCCAGCAAACCTTTTTGATTTTCATGTCATTAGTAGCGGGGCTTATCTTTGCTAACGTCGCGCTGCCACCGAAGAAAAGTTTATAACTTACTAAGCCCGAGTTTCTCGGGCTTTTTTATACCCTCGTTTTAATAAGCCGACTTTGCTTATAAGCAACAAACTGATATAACTCTAAGTGCATGTGGTAAAAATAAAAAGGATTTATTCAGTGATGAGATTGGCTTGGCTGTTATGCAGCTTTTTCGCATTTAATGCGTTTGCAGAACCCCAGTGTATTAACTGTCATCAAAGCCAAGTTGAAGATTGGCAAACATCCCATCATTTTCATGCTATGGAAAAAGCCACTGCCACTACGGTGCTTGGTAATTTCAACGGACAAACCCTTGACTACCAAGGCCAGCAAGCGCGCTTTTATCAACAAGACCAACAACTCTTTATAAGTATGCCAAACCTTGATGGCAAGCTAACTGACTACCCGGTTTTATACACATTTGGCTATGAGCCATTGCAGCAATACATGTTTGATATGGGCAACGGCCACATTCAGCTGTTTCCATTTGCATGGGACTCGCGCAGTAAAGCACAAGGCGGCCAGCGCTGGTTTGTACTGCACCCTGAGCAGAAAAAACACGACCTATTTCACTGGTCGCAAAAAGGCCAAAACTGGAATCACATGTGTGCCGATTGCCACTCAACTGATTTCAAAAAGCAATTTGACCTTAAAACGAATAGCTTTGATTCGAGTTATTCAAGCATTAACGTGAGCTGTAAAGCGTGTCATGGCGATCCACAAGCTCATTTAAAATGGGCTGATGGCGATAGCAGTATTGCCGATAAAGGCTTTACCCATAATATTAAAAAGCAAACTCCGCTTTTTACCCAACAGGCCGATGGCAGTATGCAAAGCGTGCAGCCACTAGTAAAAAGCGAGCAAGTGCAAGTGTGTGCAACCTGTCATGCTCGCCGCTCACAACTTGATGACCGCAAAGACCCACATAGTTTTTTACAAAGCTTTCAAGGCTCATTACTCACTCCTGAGCTTTATCATGTTGATGGTCAAGTGTGGGATGAAGACTATGTATGGGGTTCATTTTTACAAAGTAAAATGTTCAACGCGGGGGTAACCTGTAGTAACTGTCACAACCCTCATTCGGGTAAATTAAAGCTACCGGGCAATAAAACCTGTACGCAATGTCATAGCCAAGAGGTGTTCGATACGCCGAAACATCACGGTCACAAAATGGCAAGTACTGGTAGCCAATGTGTTGATTGTCATATGCCTGCCACCACCTATATGCAAGTTGATGCAAGGCGCGACCACAGCTTTCGGGTACCACGCCCAGACTTAACATTAAAAACCAATGCCCCAAATGCTTGTAATAGCTGCCATGAAGATAAGACGCCGCAGTGGGCGGTTGCCAAAATAAAAGACTGGCATCCAAATTCAAAACACCTTGGCACTGCGCATTTTTCTGAGGCGTTTTATGCCGCCGATAACCGTTTACCTAATGCCTCAACCATGCTGACCAAAATCGTGCAAGATAAAGGCTTTCCTGACATTATTCGCGCTTCAGCATTAAGCCGTTTAGCCGCAAGCCCTGATAACAACGCTGTCGTTGCGATTGCTCGCTCAGTAAAAGACAGCGAGCCATTAAAACGCCAAGCAGCCATTGAAGCGGCCATGCCTTTTGATATTAACCAGCGCTGGCGCTTATTAAACCCGCTTTTAGATGATGAGCATTTACCTATCAGAGCCGAAGCTGCAAGAGCACTTGCTGGTATGTTAATTCAACCCTTCCCTGCGGGGCTCAACGAGCAAGACAGCAAACGTTTAAATTCAGCCCTTGATGAGTATAAAGGCATTCAACAATACCAAGCAGAGCGTGGCTTTTCACACACCAATTTAGGTAATCTGGCGCTCACACTACAAAAGCCAGCGCAAGCTAAAACACATTACCTACAAGCAATCAGTGTTGAGCCTATTTTTGCTCCCGCTTATGTCAATTTAGCAGATTTATACCGAAATCAAGGCGATGAAAAAGCAGCACAAGCTATCTTAAAACAAGGCTTAGACGTTAACGCAGAAAGTGGCGATATTCATTATGCTCTGGCAATGAGCCTTATTCGCACAAAACAAAAAAACACCGCCCTTACTCATTTACAAAAAGCAGCACAGTTTGCACAAGAAAATGCCAACTATCAGTTTACCTACGCACTGCTATTACAAGATTTAGGCAATATGCCAGCTGCAATATCAGCCCTTGAGCGTGCTTTTAATCTAACACCCAATAACCCAGATATCAGCTACAGTTTGGCGCAGTGGTATGTGGCAGAAGAGAACTACAGCCAAGCGCTGTTTTATGCCAGAAACCTAGCCCGCTTGGTACCGGGTAACCAGCAAATTGAGCAGTTTGTGAAACAGCTCGAAATGATGAATAGCATTAATCATTAAGCATTAAAAAAAGGGCCAAGTAGGCCCTTTTCAACTCAACTTATGGTTAATAATTAATGACCATAGTTTAGTGATTTTGCTTTTTCGATTGCTTCATTCACGTTAAGAGACGCTGACTCTTGACGCGGTGGGAACTCTACAAAAGATTGTACATGTTCGTTTAACTTAGCAATGATTGGTTGTAACAACCAACTCTTACGCATGATTTGGTGGAAACCTGTTACTCCATCATAGTGCTCTAATGGATCTTTACGTAAGTTAAATAGTTTAGGCATGCTGTGAGTTACCATGTCTTCGTAATATAAACCATTTGGTTTAGTTGCAAAGTGCATTTTCCATGGGCCAAAACGAACTGCTGTAAGCTGAGACTCATAGTAATAGAAGAAATAATTACGTGCAGACTTATCCGCCTTACCTGTCCAATAAGCTAGGTTGTTTTCACCATCAATATAAACTTTGTCTGACTTTTTAAGTTTTTCTCGTAAGTTCTTTTCACCTAGAGCAGCAGCAACAGTTGGGAAAACATCTTCATGTGAAGAAATACCATTTAGCTTTAAGCCTTTAGGTATTTTGTTTGGCCAACGAACTAAGAAAGGCACACGCACGCCCCCTTCCCAGGTTGTCATTTTTTCACCGCGGAACTCAGTTGTACCCGCATCAGGCCAGCTTGATTGCTCAGGGCCATTATCACTGGTGTAAATAACTATGGTGTTATCGGCAATTTTAAGCTCATCAAGTTTATCAAGCAGCTTGCCAACATGGCCATCATGTTCAATCAGGCCACTACCAAATACATCTTCTTCCGAACTAATGCCCGTCGCTAAATGACGGCTTTCTGGTTTTAAGTGAGTGTAAACATGCATACGGCTAGACGCATGCCAAATAAAGAATGGCTTTTTCGCCTTAACTGCACGTTCCATAAAGTTAAGTGAGCGCTCTAACACTTCTTCGTCAAAGGTTTCCATACGTTTGCGAGTAAGCGGGCCAGTATCGATGATTTTGCCATTGGCGTAAGATTCGATAACACCACGTGGACCAAATTTTTTCACAAACTCAGGATCTTTTGGGTAATCCGCTTGTTCTGGCTCTTCAGATACATTGAGGTGGTACAAGTTACCGTAAAATTCATCAAAGCCATGCTTTGTTGGTAAGTGCTCATCTAAATCACCTAAGTGGTTTTTACCATATTGCGCAGTCATATAACCGCGATCTTTTAGAAATTCAGCTAAGGTTGGATCGGCTTCTTTAATGCCAAGTGGGTTACCTGGTTGGCCTACAGTTGTTAAGCCTGTTCGAATTGGTAATTGCCCCATTAAAAACGCAGCACGACCCGCTGTACAACTAGGTTGAGCATAGTGGTCTGTAAACAGCGCACCTTCGTTAGCAATGCGATCAATATTAGGGGTTGGGTAGGTCATACCGTGCGAGTATGCACTGAGTGAGATTGGCGCAACGTCATCAACCATTATGGCTAATACGTTTGGTTTATCTGCAGCAAGGCTTACCGTTGAAACTAAGCCACAAATAGCCGCCGCTATTAATTTTTTCATAAATCATCCCTTTTCATTAATAGTACTTTTTACTCCAGATGAGCAGCTTTCAGTATAGATTAAAAAACAAACCAGTCTAGTCTCTAAAAGCGGCAAAAACGATTTAAATCAAATTTCCACAAAAATCACACAATTGTATTAAGCCACTGAAAAACAATAGTAAAACAATACTTAAGTGCTTTTTGATAGCCTCGTTTTATTTACTGAGGCTTGTTCGCTTTTTGTGCTCGCCTTTGTCACTATTTTTATGCTATTTTTATTTTAGAAAGGAATAAATTGTTGCCTCTTTAGAGGCTGAAGTCGAATATTTATTAAGCCAAAAGTATCTAAATTCAACTTAAATAAACTAAACCAAGCATTTATTATTCAACCTTTTGTGTAAGGAAAACACATGACTTATCTTCGATTCCCCTCTTTACTAGCACTTATGATTGCAGCTTCAAGCCATGCGGCTGAGCAAAAAGAAGTACAAGACATGTCAGATCCTCTGGCTGTTTATACACAAGCCGGAGTCGGTGTTACAAATAAAGGGCTCAACTTTAAAGTTGGCCAAGCATACGATACAGGTATAGCAACCACTGCTGGCATGAATGTTTTTGAAGTAAAGGGCATATATGGCGATGCGCTAGGCTGGGAAAGCGATAGCAAAACGACAGATTCTATTGACTCTTTTCGCTTTCGTAATTTCTCTGTTGACCTAACTACCATGGGCGCAACGCAGATTGATGCTAACTATAACCTCAATGCCAACCTTGTCGCTGACGAAAGTATGGATGTTTCTTATAGCTTTATAAAAGCTTTAAAACCTATAGGGCGTTTTACCTTTTACCCGTTAGCTGGTGTGGGTGCATCACTCGGTGAAAATACCCTAGAAGATGACGGCAGTCGTGACAGCGGTTATTCCATTATGGGTGCTTATGGTTTAGTCGGTATGTACGCAAAAATAACCATTAACGATAAAATTTGGCTTAACTACAATCCATTTTGGCTAACAACTATCGGCGGTAGCGATAACTATAAAGATCACTATTATGGTCTAAACCAAAGCCATATTTTGACTCATGAATTTGCAGCAAGTTACCAAATTAACCCGCGTATGAATCTACGCTATTTCGCAAACTGGAATGAAAACGTTGATTTTATGGATGGCGATCATCGTCTCGAATTTAATTATCAGCTATAAAATTTGAAGTAACAAGAAACAACAAGGTAAGGGATTAAGTGAAAAAAGTTGTACTAATAAATATGCTTACAGCAAGTTTGCTAAGCACACAAAGCTTTGCATCAAGTTACGATGAATATGCAATAAAACCTGCAGAGCAGCAATTAAGTAATCAACAACAAAAAGTTGATGAACCGATTTCATTTTTACCCATACCGACTTTTATTACAGAGCCAGCTGTAGGACCGGGGCTTGGTGTTGTTGGCCTTTTTTTTCATGACAACGAAAAGAAAGCCAAAAAGAAGAAAAAAGAAGGCTCTACCCTACCACAAAGCATTAGTTTAGTGGGCCTAATGGGCACTAAAAATGGCACCAAAGGCGGTGCTGTTGGCCACATTACCTTTTGGGATGAAGACCGTATTCGCTATCAAGGGATTGTTGGCTGGGCGAGTATAAACCTTGATTTTTATACCTTCGACGAGATCAAGCTACTCACACCATTGTCGTTGAATATTGAAGGCCCAGCGGTGTTTCAAAACCTTAAGTTGCGCTATGACGACAGTAACTTCTTTTACGGCTTTAAACAGATTTATCGTAAAGTAGAAATAAGCTTAGCCGAAAACCCTATCGAAGATTTTCTGCTCGAAAACGATATTATCAAAGACCACCTTTCACTTGATGTAAATACGTCAGGTATTGGCCCATTAATAGAATACGATAGCCGAGATAACCCCCTTAATCCTGAGCGAGGCTTTAACTACAAGGCTGAGTATTTATATTATGATGAGGCTATTGGCAGTAAGGTTGATTACACCAGTCTAAAGCTTACCGCCTTAAATTACTGGCGTTACACCGATAAATTCAACTTTGCCCTGCGCATGCAGTATGACTCAGTTAACAACCGTGGTGAAAAGCGCTTACCGGTTTATATTCCGCCAAGTATTAGCCTGCGGGGGGTGTCTGCAACTCGCTATCAAGGTCTCGATGTATTTGTTACCGAAGCAGAAGCGAGCTATAAAATCACTCACAAAATAAAGCTCAATGTGTTTACTGGTATGGGCTGGGCAGCCGATAACTTTTCTGACTTATCGAAAGCTGAAACCATTGATACTGTAGGTGCAGGCTTTCGCTATTTAATTGATGAACATTACGGTATTAGTATTGGCTTAGATGTAGCCCATGGCCCTGAACAGAATGCAATTTACATTCAGGCGGGTTCTACTTGGTAATTCAAACTAATACTTTTGTTATTATTTTAACAACCAATTAAACCTAAAGATTGAATTAATTTATTTCACTGCTATCATCAATAGCTCAATAAATATTCAGGGATTGAACGGATGCATAAAAAAGTATCAACTAATCATTATCCATTCAAAGATTTTAAACCCCATGGTCTCGTAGAGTTTTATCAACGTGAGCATGTGCTTTTAACTACTGCCACAGGGCCTTTCAACGAAGAGATTATTGACGCGCATTCTTTTATGCAAAAAGATTACATCAACAAACTCAGCGCTGATTATGGTCAATGGTTTGAACTGGTTGAGTTTGAAAACTCATGTATGGCAACCCCCGGGGCACTTGAAAAACTAATGGTGTATTTTGTTGAGCTTCGACGAAAAGGCATCGCACCGGCTAAAACAGCCTTAGTCATAAAAGAAGGGCTTGAAGGCGGCAGTTTGCTTAGCGATACCTACTGCAATTTGTATAAACGAGCTGGCATGGTAATGAGTGTATTTAAGTCAAAAACAGCGGCTCTAAACTGGTTAGCAGAAGAGCCTACTACAGAATTAGCTTGTTAATATACAATTTAATTTAAAAAGTGTTGTTCTTCTTCACGCAAGGTCAACACTTCAACTCCCTCCCTCAGAGGTCTACCAAACGCTTTACTAAAGATAATGCTTAATTACAACTCAGCAATCATTTTAACAAGCGCTTGTGTGGTCCATTCAAGTTCATTGAATTTAATATCAGATTGATAGTAAAAGCCTTTTTTTCTGGGTCTATTTACATAGACCTTTATCGGCAGAATCACTTTAGCAAAACCTGGGTTACGTACATCATGCATCCCTGGGTGATTGATAACCGACAACTGATAAGCCGCATCAACATCTTTTATAGCAAGTTCAGACCAATTAATTTCAGAGTGAGTGACTGTACTGCCCTCATCGGCGCGAGATAAGTTCACACCAAAAGGGCTAACGTTTAGCGCTATAAAGATGAGTGATGAGTAAAGCGTCAAGCGTTTCATAAAAATCCATTTTAAATAGTTATTATGTTTAAAAAACACCCTATTTAATCACTAAGGCATTGTTGTGAAAATAAAAAACACTTCACATGCTAATAGATTAAAAAAATTCATCTATCAGGTTTATTTTAATCGTTTGTCGGTTTAGAAGGATTACTCTAAAGTTAACCCATCAGCGCTTTTAAGCTAAACAGCTTCACACCATTGAGAGTGTTTGCGCTAACCAAATTGTTGTCAAAAGCTTAGCTTGTGTGTTCTCTAAGCTTTTTTATTCCGAGTCATTGCACTTGTGGTGACTCAACCAAATTGTTGTCGAAAGCTTAGTTTGTGTGTTCTCTAAGCTTTTTTATTCCGAGTTACTGCACACGCGGTGGCTCAACCAAATTGTTGTCAAAAGCTTAGTTTGTGTGTTCTCTAAGCTTTTTTATTCCGAGTCATTGCACACGCGGTGACTCAACCAAATTGTTGTCAAAAGCTTAGTTTGTGTGTTCTCTAAGCTTTTTTATCCCGAGTCACTGCACTTGCGGTGACTCAACCAAATTGTTGTCGAAAAGCCTGGCTTGTGTGTTCGCCGGGCTTTTTTATGCCCGCTATAAAATAAAAACGCCACTAGATGTGGCGTTTGGGTAGTTTCGACAACAATAAGAAATTGCTTTTAAAAGAAGCCCAGTGGATTCTCACTGTAACTTACTAATAGGTTTTTAGTTTGTTGGTAATGATCAAGGGCGAGTTTATGTGTTTCGCGGCCTATACCTGACTTTTTATAGCCGCCAAACGCAGCGTGTGCTGGGTACATATGGTAGCAGTTAGTCCAAACACGGCCCGCTTCAATCTTACGACCAAAGTGATAAGCACGGTTCATGTTTCGACTCCACACACCAGCACCTAAACCAAATTCTGAGCTATTAGCAAGGGCTAATGCTTCGTCTTCATCTTTAAAAGTCGACATTGAAATTACTGGCCCAAAAATCTCTTCTTGGAACACGCGCATGTCGTTAGTGCCTTTTAATAGTGTTGGTTGAATGTAGTAACCGCCGTTAAACTCATCAGACAGTTGCTCCACTTCGCCGCCAGCGAGGACTTCGGCCCCTTCTTTTTTACCGATTTCGATGTAGCTTAGAATCTTATCAAACTGAGCTTGTGATGCTTGAGCACCCACCATGGTTTCAGTATCAAGTGGGTTACCTCGTTTAATTTGCAAAGTACGGGCAAGAACACGTTCAATAAATTGCTCGTAAATATCTTCTTGAATAAATAGACGCGATGGACACGTACACACTTCACCTTGGTTAAAGTACGCAAGTACAGCCCCTTCAATCGCTTTACTCAAAAATTCATCGTCTTTTTCCATTACATCGTTGAAGAAGATATTTGGTGATTTACCACCTAGCTCGACCGTCGAAGGAATAATATTATCAGCAGCACATTTTAAGATATGTGAACCCACTGGCGTTGAACCAGTAAAGGCAATCTTCGCGATTCGAGTACTAGTTGCCAGCGCTTCGCCCGCTTCTTTACCATAGCCGTTTACCACATTTAGAACACCGGCAGGCAATAAGTCTCCAATCACTTCAAGCAGCACTAATATAGACGTTGGCGTTTGTTCAGCCGGTTTTAAAACAATACAGTTACCCGCAGCAAGGGCTGGTGCAAGTTTCCACGCAGCCATCAACAATGGAAAGTTCCAAGGAATAATTTGCCCTACTACACCTAGTGGCTCATGAAAATGATAGGCAACCGTGGTTTCGTCTATCTCACCGATTGAGCCTTCTTGCGCACGCACACAACCTGCGAAATAACGAAAATGATCAGCCGCTAAAGGCACATCTGCCGCAAGTGTTTCACGAATTGCTTTACCGTTATCCCAGGTTTCGGCCACTGCCAGCATTTCTAGGTTTTGTTCAATACGATCAGCAATTTTTAATAAGATATTGCTACGCTCGGTGACCGAAGTTGTTCCCCATGCCGCTTTTGCATCGTGGGCTTTATCAAGTGCCAGTTCAATATCTTCTTTTGATGAACGAGGTACTTTACAAAACACTTTACCGTTTACTGGGCTGATGTTTTCAAAGTATTCTCCCTTTACAGGGGCGACCCACTGGCCACCAATATAATTCTCATACTGCGCTTTAAAGTTAACTTTTGCGCCTTCACTACCTGGATTTGCATAAATCATAATGTGTTCTCTCTTCAAATTGTTGTGTTTTATTTAGCATTGACTAAATTATGCGGTAGGTTATTGTTTAATGAACCGCTAACAATTGAAGTTAGCTCAGTTACTGAAAACACACTTGATTCCTAGTCCAGACTTTTTGACTATTTGTCCAGAATTAAGGACGACAGCGAGGCAACAATGAACACATCAGTTAGTAATAGAAGTTTAGATAAAAAACGACAACGTATTGATGTGCTTATTGAAAATAAAGTCAGTTTTGCAGGCGAACATGCCGAATTAAGTATTTACGACACCTATTTAGATGCCCAAAAAGTGGCGTTACATTCCACTGAATTATTATTTTGTGGCATGATCAGCGGTAAAAAAATCATGCATGTTGCCGACAGTGATTATCATGAAGAGTTTTTACCAAACCAATCATTTGTACTTGCCCCAGAACAAGGGGTGCTAATCGACTTTCCCAATGCATCTCTCAATCAGCCAACAACCTGTTTAGCGATTGAAATCAGTACCGATAAAATAAGCCAAGTAGTTGATGCTCTTAATTTTAACCAGCAAATTACCCAGGATGACTTTTTCCAATATCAAGCCAAGTTAGTGCACGCCCAACATAATCCGCAGACTCAACAACTGCTTGAGCGAATGATCACCCTATTTAGTGAAAATGAACAACACCGCGATTACTTAATTGATTTATCACTCAATGAACTCATAACCCGTCTGTTACAGCAGCAAAGCCGAGATTTAATGATAGCAAGTTGTAAGCAAGGCAAGCTCGCAACCCCATTAAGCCATGTAGTAAGTTATATAGAACAGCATCTTGCTGAGAATATTGATATCGATGTGTTATGTAAGATAGCCTGTATGAGCCGCAGTAAATTTTATCAGCAATTTAAGTTAGCCTTTGGTGTTACGCCCGCTCTTTGGCAACAACAATTACGCTTACAAAAAGCGTATAAACTGCTCGAAAAAGGCGAGGCGATTAGCCAAGTTTGTTACCAATTAGGCTTTAATAACCCAAGCCATTTTAGCCGTGTGTTTAAACAAGCCTTTGGCGCAACACCTAAAAGTATCGCTAACCATTAAGTTCTGGATTGCGATGAGAATAAACACGATAGGTCAAGGCAAGTAAAATACAAATAGCACTTGGCACATAAAGCGCAGCAAAGCTCATTTTTGCAAATAACCATGCCCCTGCTAAGCCGCCAAAAATAAACCCTAAAATGATTAAGCCAAACAGTTTAGCCTTACGTTTATCAAGCGCCTCGCCACGTAAAACGCGACCAAACATAATGCCTAAATCAGTGAAGATCCCCGTTACATGGGTGGTACGAACAATTGCACCACTGTAAGTTGTTGCTAAAGCGTTTTGTAAACCACATGCCGCAGAGGCTAAAAAGTGCCCGTAACCCGAGCCATTAAACAATAACCAAAGTGCGCCCAGTAAAAGCCCTGCTTCAATCAATAATGCCGTGTCGTAATGACGACCGAGTTTAAGTGCTGAACTATGCAGCAAGAACCCAGCAATACCAGACCCAACTAAAAATGACAGTAATACACCTAATAAATGAAAAGCATCAAGGCTATTGCCATGCATGAGGTCTGCGCCAAGCAAGGTTGCAGTTCCTGATAAATGGGATACCGCTTGATGCTCAAAGCTAAGTAAACCAACCGCATTCACATACCCAGCCACCAGCGCCAAAATAAATGCGCCAATCTCAACCCATTTTGGTAACTTAGAAATCACTCACTATTCGCCTTTTTCTCACACTCGAACTCATTCTTTTATGGTACGCCTATTTTTATGACTAAAAACACTTTTTTTCGACTCTTTATATGGTAATTTACCATTAAGTAAATCGATTAAGAACCTACAATGACAAAGCCAAAAACTTGGACGCTAAAAAGTATTGCCAAAGAGTTAGGCGTTTCAAATGCCACCGTATCAAATGCCTTTAATCGTCCTGATCAATTATCGAAAGCACGCCGCGAAGAAATTTTGGCGGCCTGTAAAAAGCTCGGCTATTTTGGCCCAAACAAGGCGGCGCAATCATTACGCCGAGGCACCTTTAATATTGTTGCTTTAGTATTGCCAGACAGCGTTGAATATATGGTATCTGATCCGGTTGCTAGCAGCTTTATGCGCGGTGTATCGGCGGTGCTCGAAAAAAATGGCATTAATCTTTTATTATTTTCAGGTAACAACGATAACCTAAATAGCGTAGTCGATTTTGTTGATGGCTTTATTTGTTATGGTCGCCCTCGTAATAAACAACTTGTTGAACAGTTAAAACAGGTCGCAAAACATGTGGTAACGGTTGATTTTAACATCGGTCGTGATGCCTCTGTAAACGTAAATAACCAACAAGCTAGTTTCGATATTGCCAAACATGCACTACAAAAAAATGATGATCGGGTTGCTATTTTAGGCCTGCGCTTACTCGATAACGACGTATTATGCCGAGTATACGAACATAATGAGTTTGAAGCCGGTCAGTCGATTGCTCATCAACGACTGCGTGGCTATCACCAAGCAATCAGCGACGCTGGCATCACCTTGGGTGATGATAGAACATGGAATATTCCAGAAAGCAGTGAGCGCTATGCCAGCATTGCCGCCAAAGAAGCGCTTAGCAGCACACCAAGACCAAACGTACTGTTGTGCATGAGTGATTTAATCGCTCTTGCCGCCATGCGCGAAGCATTAAAAATGGGCTTATCGATTCCTGAAGATGTCAGAATTGTTGGTTTTGATGGCATAGATGAAGGTCAACGATTTGTGCCAAAACTCACCACTGTCCATCAAAATAGCGAAGAAAAAGGCCGCATTGCTGCGACCTTGTTTCTATCGAAAGAGCAGCAAACAGCCGAAATCGACTATCAACTGCAATTGGGTCAAAGTAGTTAAGCTAAAAAGTCAGCCAAATTAACAATGCTTTGTTCGCCGTCTCGGTGATCAACAATAATCACTTCACGGCTAGCAAAGTCAACTTTTAACTCGATTGAGCTGGTATCATCATGCCAGCTTAAACGACACACACTGCCTTCACCTTTTGCAATAAACTCACCGTTAAATGCTGGATGCTCATTACGTAATTGAATCAGCTTAATCAACCCTTTCACCACAGGTTTAGCAAGCGCAGTATCAATGTCTTGCGCATTTAAGTAAGGGCGATTGATATCACGACCTACATTGGTGCGGGCCAATAATTCCATATCGTTTTCACAAGCGAACAGGCCACCATAATAAACTTGTGGAATACCTGGCGCGAAGAACTGAATTGCACGCGCTAATAAGTAATCAAAGTCATCTGCGCCCAAGGCATTGTAGTATGTGCAGTTAACTTGATATAAATCGACATTACTTGCTGCTGCACCAGTTGCCAAGCGGCTTTGCCCTTCACTCTTTTCATGAATGGTTTCAACCAAGTTATCAATTTCTGTTGCGTTTAATAAACCCGGCTTATCACCCATAGGGCCTGCGTCAATGATGCCAATGCCATCATGGGTATCAAGTACCGTTAAACAGTTTCGCGGCGAAATGGTTAGCCAATTCAGTAAAGCTTGCGCGTCATTGCTAAACAAGCTGTGTAAAATAAGTGGAGGTAAAGCAAAGTCATAAACCATATTTACACGCTTTGCGACTTCAACCTGAGTTTGGAAATGGCTGTGGATCTCGGCAATGGTTTCCATACCTGCTTCATTTGCTTGCGCTGAAAGTTTATTTAAATACTCAAAAGTTTCATCCAACATAAAGCAATTTGTGCCAGCTTCTTTAATCGCATAGCCTGCTGCATCTAAACGAATAATGTTGACATTATTATCAGCAAATTTGCCAAGCACCGTATTTAAATACTCGATACCCGCAGTTGATTTCACATTAATATCAATTTGGTTATCGGTAAATGTGGTCCAAAAATCATAGGTTTGGCCATCACCACACGCAATAGGTGTAAAGCAGCTACCCGGACGCGGACGGTAAATCGCTTGTTGCTCAGCCTCAGACATGCCATTTGGGAATACATCGTCTTTAGTTAAAAATAAATCCCAAAATTCAGATTGCTTGCCTTTAGCAAGTACATCTTTAAATTGGAAAGATTGTGCTGAAACATGGTTAACAATTAAGTCAGCCATAAGGTCATAGTTTGCACCAAGCACTTTAATATCGTCCCAGCTACCAAGGCGCGAGTCTACTTCACTATGATCAATAGGATCAAAGCCAGCATCACTGCCATCAATCGGATTATAAAATGGCAACAAATGTACACCTGCAAACACATTGTTAAGTGGGCCATTTAATAAATTACTTAATTCATCAATACCTTGACCAGTAATACGGTCTGCGTAGGTGATTAATTGCACTTTATTGTTGATCATAATTGTTAATACCAAGTTGAAACTTAATCGATTAAGATATATCTTTAACCACGACAGCAAATTATTCAAGCAGTTTTTATAGTTTTTATACACTAATATACATAGTAAAGGCGCAGACCTTTCGGTGGGGATACAACAATGAATAGAACACACGATCCTTTGCAAACCATTAGATGGCTGACATACATGATGTTTTTTATGTTTGCGATGACCTCTGATGCGGTTGGTATGATCATTCCTGAGCTTATCGAAGAATTTAATTTAAGCATGACCCAAGCCAGTGCTTTCCATTATGCACCTATGGCACTTATTGCTTTTAGTGGCCTGTTTCTAGGTTTTTTGGCCGACAGTTTTGGTCGCAAACAAACCATTATGCTGGGGCTCGGCATATTCACCATTTGTTGTTTTCTGTTCGCCGTTAGCAGTAGTTTTAGCATATTTGTAGTGTTACTTAGCTGTATTGGTCTTGCTATTGGGTTATTTAAAACCGGTGCTTTGGCGCTGTTAGGTGATATTTCTAAAAACAATTTAGAGCACACAAAAACCATGAATTTGGTCGAAGGCTTTTTTGGTGTTGGCGCCATTGTAGGCCCTGCCCTTGTCAGCTTTTTAATCACCCAACAGGTAAGCTGGACCTACCTTTACGTTATCGCTGGGGTTTTATGTTTAATTTTAACCTTAATTGCTTGGCGTGCAGATTACCCAAAACCTAAAAAGCTTGAAGAGCACGCCAAACCAGCCTCTCTTGCAACCACCATGAGTATGATGAAAAACCCTTATGCACTGGGCTTTTCGTTGGCGATTGCCCTTTATGTTGCAACCGAAGTGGCTATTTATGTATGGATGCCTACTCTACTTGGCGATTACAACGGCCCATGGCAATTACTGGCAACTTATGCACTGACTTTATTTTTCATATTACGCGCTGCTGGGCGTTTCTTAGCGGTGTGGCTGTTAAATCACTTCAGCTGGCAAGCGGCGATGCTGTATTTAAGCTTAGGAATTGCACTGTGTTATCTTGGTTTAATCTTCGGTGGTGTTGACTGGGCTGTATTCTTACTCCCTTTATCTGGGCTATTCATGTCGATGATCTACCCAACTTTAAACTCAAAAGGTATTTCTTGCTTTGCGGTGCAACAGCACGGTGCAGTTGCTGGGGTTATTTTGTTTTTTACTGCCTTTTCTGCGGCAGCAGGCCCATTATTAATGGGTGTGATCAGTGACTATTTTGGCCACATTCGTTACGGCTTTTATCTCGCAACAGGTTTCGCATGTATACTGTTTTTAGCCATGCTATATAACTACTTACGAAACCCTGCTGAGCAAGCTTTAGCGCAGCACAGCGCATTAAGCCACTAAATAAAAATCGTTAAAAATCAATTATCGAACATAAATTGTGCAAGTTTTTCGCTAAAAAGACTTGCACTGTGTAAAATTATTGTTATCTTTACTTAATCGATTAAGATAGCAATTTAGACAACAAACCATCTGGGATTGAGACGAGGCACATTATGACAACACACAAACATGCCCTTTATACATTAAGCGCGCTTGCACTAGCAGTAAGCCAAAACTTACACGCAGAAGAGCAAGCACAACCTGAGGCTAAAAAAAGCGGCCTTGAAACTATCGTTGTAACCGGTGTACCACGCCGTACAACCATCATGGCATCAAGCTCATCGGTTAGCAGTGTTACATTAGCTGAAATTGAAGTATCAACACCTCGTTCTACTGCAGAAGCATTTAGAACAATCCCGGGTGTTCGTTCAGAATCAACTGGTGGTGAAGGTAACGCAAATATCGCAGTACGTGGTTTACCGGTTGCATCGGGCGGTGCTAAATTCTTGCAACTACAAGAAGATGGCTTACCAGTTATGCAGTTTGGCGATATTGCCTTTGGTAACGCAGACATTTTCATGCGCTTAGATTCAACAGTGCAAAGTGTTGAATCAATCCGTGGTGGCTCAGCATCAACAGCAGCAAGTGATGCCCCTGGTGGTATCATCAACTTTATTTCAAAAACGGGTGAGAACGAATCAGGCAGTGTATCGACCACTGTAGGCCTTGATTATGATTCAATTCGTACAGACTTTGAGTATGGTACGTATTTAAACGACAGTGTGCGCTATCACATTGGTGGCTTCGTTCGCCAAGGTGAAGGCCCACGTGAAACCGGTTATACATCAAATAAAGGTGGCCAAATTAAGGCAAACCTAACTAAAGAATTTGATGCTGGTTATGTTCGCGTTTACTTTAAACACCTCGATGATAAGAGCGTAGGTTACCTACCTATGCCTATGTACTCAGATGGCGATTCAATCCCAGGTTTCGATGCGCAATCAGATACGCCCCATTCAGCGCTTTTCACACAAACTCTGCGTTTAAATGGTGATAACCAAATCAGCACAGGCGATATGACCGACGGTATGAACCCAGTTGTTACCTCAGTGGGTTTTGAAGCAGCATTTGATTTAGAAAACGACTGGCGCATCGAAAACCGCTTTAGAACATCATCAGTAAGCGGTAACTTTATTTCTCTTATTCCAGCTGAAGTTGCAAGCGCAAGCTCTATTGCTTCTAGTATTGCTGGTGATGGTGCATCGCTTGTTTATGCTAATGGTGGTTCAGCAGGCGAAACCTATGGCGATGACGATTTAGCAATGCGTATTCATACTTTCGATGTAACGCTAAACGACATGGGTTCAATTGTTAATGACCTTAAGCTGACTAAGTCGTTCTCTGATGAAACTAGCGTTACGTTTGGTTACTTTGCATCAAGCCAATCGATTGATATGTCGTGGCTTTGGAACTCATATGTTATGGAGCTAAAAGGCGACAACGCTGCATTACTTGACGTTTACGCTGCAAATGGCGACAGCTACTCAGATAATGGCTTGTACGCTTATGGTACACCTTACTGGGGTAACTGCTGTCAGCGTAACTACGACACAGAATACGAAACACGCGCACCTTACATTAACTTAGCCACTAAGTTTGGCGATTTAAGCATTGATGCAAGTGCTCGCTATGATTCAGGTGAAGCGCGCGGTAACTACGCAGGTGCCGTAACATCAACAATTGATATGAATGGCGACGGTACTATCTCAATTCCTGAGCAAAGTGTTGTTGGTATTGATAACGCGAACCCAAGCATTGTTAACTATGACTGGCACTATAGCTCATACTCAATTGGCGCAAACTACCAAATTGATCCAAGCTTTGCGACATTTGCCCGTTTAAGTAAAGGCGGCCGCGCAAATGCAGACCGCTTACTATTCGGTAAAGTAGAAGCAGATGGTTCGGTTGCCGAAGCCGATGCAATTGATGAAGTAAATCAATACGAAATCGGTGTGAAAAAACGTTTTGATTCACTATCAGTATTTGCAACTGCATTCTACGCAGAGACTGAAGAGCAAAACTTCGAAGCAACATCACAAAAGTTCTTTGACCGCGAGTACGAAGCAAAAGGTATTGAGGTTGAATCAACCTACTACGTAGGTGATTGGGATTTCCGTGGTAACTTTACTTGGACGGACGCAGAAATTGCTAAAGATGCGTTATCACCAGAGTTAGTCGGTAATACACCACGTCGTCAAGCTGACCTTATTTACTCATTAATGGCAACTTACAACTTTGATAAAGGTGCTGCTGGTCTTAGCTTTATTGGTACAACAGATGCTTACGCACAAGACAGTAACGACCTTGAGTTTGATGGCTATACACAAGTGAATGGTTTTGTAAGTTACAATCTGTCTGAAAACTTAAGTCTATCGCTTAACGTGAACAACCTGTTCGACACCGTAGGTATCACAGAAGCAGAAGAAGGCTCAGTACCAGATAACGACATTATCCGCGCCCGTACTATTAACGGCCGTACAACGTCGCTTACTTTAAAATATTCTTTCTATTAATTACTCTCCTCCCTCGTTTTAGCCCAGTTTTTACTGGGCTTTTTCGGCTTTAATAGTCAGCTTTTTCTACTACACTTAATCAAATAGTCGTAATTACCCTCTTTCTAATAAAAAACACTGATAATAAGTTAATACTTTGATCTATAATCAGGGTTGGTATAAGTATTAACCATATGAATTAGGAACATACATGTTTGTCTCTAGCAAAAGCCACTCTTTACTCCAAGATCAATACAACGCGCTATTAGCTGAAGTTGAGGCACTTAAAGCCGATAATCACGTATTACGTGACGAAAACGAACGCTTAGAAGCAAAATTACATCAGCAAGCTGATGATGCAGACCAACTGTTCCTTGCCAACTTATTGAATAGTTCGATTGAATGTATCACGCAAATTGAGGGCGTACGCCAAACTGTACTCGACTCATACCTTGTTATCGAAGAAGAAAGCCAAGTTACTTTACAAATAAGCCAACTATTAAATGACTCAAATAACGCCCTGCAACATATTGTCAGTGAAATGGCGAATATGGCAGGCAAAATGGGCAGCATGACCAGTAACATTACGGGTCTGTCTGATATGGCCGATAGCATCAACACCTTTGTATCAACCATTTCTAAAATTTCTGATCAAACCAACTTACTTGCGCTAAATGCCGCAATCGAAGCTGCCCGTGCTGGTGAGGCTGGTCGTGGGTTTAGCGTTGTTGCCGACGAAGTTCGTACACTTGCAACCAACACCAATAAATCAGCCCAAGAAGTATCTGATCTGGTAAAAGAGATCATCAATAAAACTGGCGAAACGGTGACCTCGGTTGAAGATATCCAGCAAAATAACACTCAGCTTTCAACCAGTTTTGATACGCTAAACAATGACTATGGTTCTATCATGAATCACTGTAGCTCAATGAAAGAAACCATTATTAATGCAGCCACACGCTCATTTGTGCAAACCGTAAAACTAGATCATATTGTTTGGAAAGGTGAAGTTTACTCAGTTGCCAATGGCACAAGTAACAAGTCGATTGATGACTTTTCAGATCACACCATGTGCCGATTAGGTAAATGGTACAATTCAGAGCAATCAAATGGCTTCAAACAACATAACGCATTTCGTCAATTAGAAGAGCCACATCGTGAAGTTCATCGCAATGGTGTTGAAGCGTTAGTCATGCTGCAAACTGGCAATAAAGACGCAGCTATTAATCACATTAATAAGATGGAAGCTGCCAGTGAACGAGTCATGCATTTACTAGATCAAATCGCTAATGGCTAATGATTAGTTACTCATAATCAAAAAACCGAGCTCAATGCTCGGTTTTTTATCTATTTAAGCTAGTTATTCAACTAAGCCTTCTTGCAGTACTGGCATAACAGTTTCTTGCTGCTCTTGGCGCTTTACATAGCTAAACAACATTAAGCATCCAAGGGCTAAACTTGCAGCTAGCATAGAGCCAAGGGTTGCAAACCTAAAACTATAAAACTGTGCAACAACCCCTGTTGCCCCTGCCCCGCACATAACACCCAGTTTAATGGCGTTCGTGTAAAACGCAGAAGTAAACCCTATTCGTTCGGGGAGCTGATCTTGTAATACGGTTAAGCCAATGCCCGCAAAAATACCGTAAAACAGGCCGTTTAAAACTTGCAACGCGATTAAATGCCATACTTGGCTGGCAAAAAACACCCCTAAATAAAATACAATTGCACAACAAAATGCCACTGCAAGCATCGCAACTTTATTGTATTTTTTAGCAAGCTTTGCCCCATACAGCATGATAGGAATTTCTAACAGTGCCACTACCCCCATAAACAGCCCGGGCGTATGTTCAGCAAACCCTAGTTCAGTAATGCTATAAAGCGGCAGTGCCGATGAATACATAATATTACCCGTTGAACCAAGCATAATAGCTAAACCCAACAACCAAAATGATAAACTCGCTGCGGCTGCAGGCTCTGAGCCATTTTGCGATTTTTTAGCGCTGTAGTCAGGAATAAACTTAAATGCAAAGATAAGTGCAACCAAGGCACACACCGCAGCAAAGTAAAACGAGCGGCTAAACTCGCCTCCAGCGGCTAACAAATAACCAAGCGGCGGGCCGCCCACCCAAGCAAAGGAAATAGCTGCACGTAAACGGGAATTAAAACTGGTAATGTCGATGTTCTGTTGACGCCCCGCCCATTGTCTTGCCACGGTCATCATTTGCGGAATTGCCGCATTGCCCATCGCAAGAAACAACACGCCTGCGAGCAATACTTGCCAAAATGCAGTGGCATTCGCAAAGGTCACTAACGCACACACCATACCTGATACAGCCACCATAAATAACTTTCGCGCACTGGTGCCTTTATCTGCCATGCCACCTAACCACTGACTAATAACTAACCCAGTAATGGTGACCGCCACCATATAAACACCTAAATACACGGGCGGTGTTTGCAGCCCTTCGACAATGAATAAGCTCATCAATGGGTTAACAAATGCCCCCATTAACCCGGTTAGCATACTTAGAAGAATAAAAATTACACCATGCTGTTTCAGCAATGCTTTCACTCACAACCCCACATTAATACGACACGTGAACAGATATTTAAAGGGCGCAAATTATACACAGTTTTAGCGAAAACTTCATTTTGTAATACAAATAAAAAAAGCCCAGTGGGGAAACTGGGCTTTGAGCAGTGAAACAATGTTAGTCGAAGGACACTGTCACTGGGTTAGAACAAACAGTATCAGATACACAAACTTGATATTCATAGCTTGGTAACTCAGCTTTACGCTCTACATCGCGATAGAAACCACGATCAGCTACTGTTTCAAGTAGTTCACCATTACGGTAGATGCTTACTTGATCAGCCACAGTTTGCCAGCTTAAATCAACACGCATAGTACCTAAACGTGTTTTGTTAGCACGTTTAACCGATAGCTCAATTTCAACATCAGATACCACAACAGTTTGCGTGAACGTATCTGTTTGACCTTCGCTATCTGTCGCAGTTAGCGTCACTTCATAGCTGCCTGCTTGTGCGTAAGTATGCATAGGATCAGCATCTGTTGATGATGCACCGTCACCAAAATCCCACGCCCAAGCAACAATATCGTCATTGCTATCTGTGCTGGTATTAGTGAAAGTGACATCTAAACCTGATGTTTCAAATGCAAAGCCAGCTTGTGGAGGCTGCGGGCTCACTTCACCAATAGCGCTAAACGTCAGTGACCAGCTGTTTAAAGTACCGGTATCAGCAGACAGTACGTCTTTGACATTAAGTACCCAATCACCTGTCGCAACTTCGCCATTAAAGTTAGCCAGCGAGTAGCTTTGTACTAGATCATCAGCACCACCGCCAGATTGGCTGTGAAGTGTTGCAGTTGTTCCTTGCGGCGACGTTAATGTGACGATTAAATCACCAATGTAAGTATGAGTAATATCAATACTTGCATCCGTTGAGAACACAGTAAGTTCATCAGCTACCGTAATCACCGAATCAATACCCGTGTCATTGTTATCAGGAATAGACACTGGTGTTTCATTTGAGAAAGTAAAGTCATTTAAGCCAACAGGGTTAACAAACAATGACGCACTGCTTTGTTTAGCTAACTCACCTGATGTTGCATCAACAACAAAACTATAACTGCCCCATGCTGTTGCTTCTTGTGTTGGCACCGTTAGTGTAACTACATCTCCAGGTACAGCTTCTGTTTGCGATAGTGTTGCGCCCGCTAAATCAGCTTGAAGTGCTAGGCTAACGACACCATCCCACTGGGCGATTGAACCAATTTCAAAGGTATATGTTGCAGTTTCACCAGCAGTAATTTGCTGTGAACTTGGCGACACTGAGATTTTGAAGCTTGGAGTTGGATCTGCTTGCTCAAGTGCTTGATTCACATTTAAGCGATTGCCAGACACTGTTTTGCCTTGCAGCGCTTCATTTTGGTCGCCGCTATTCATTAGCAACTCTTTAAGTTCAAGCGCTGATAAATCAGGGTTGATCGAAAGCACTAATGCAGCTGCACCAGCAACATGCGGTGTTGCCATTGATGTACCAGAATAGCTAGCGTAACCATTGCCCGGTACCGTTGATAAAATTGCACTACCTGGTGCGCCTAAATCAACACTTGTTAAACCCCATTGTGAAAAGCTCGACATGTTATCTCTGTTGTCAGTACTGGCAACTGATAATACGCTGTCATGCTCGTAGTTAGACGGATAATGAGGGTTTTGATCGTTATCAACCGCATCGTTACCCGCTGCTGCTACAAATAGAATATCGGCTTGTTCACTTGCCGTAATAGCATCTGCCAGTGCTTGGCTAAAGCCACCGCCACCCCAGCTGTTATTTAAAACTCGTACATTTACGCCTTGGTTTTTAAGATCAACCATGTAATCGATACACTTAATTGCATCAGAAGTTGAACCTGTACCATCTGCACTTAAGAACTTACAGCCCGCAATTGATACCTCATGGTTCACACCAACAACACCGGTGCCGTTGTTACCTGACGCACCAATTGTGCCCGATACGTGAGTACCATGGCCTTGGTCATCCATTGGATCACCTGAGTCGGTAATCGCATTAATACCGTGCACGTCATCGATGTAACCATTACCGTCATTATCGATACCATCACCCGGAATTTCTCCTGGGTTGATCCATGCGTTATCAGCTAAATCTTCGTGGCTGTAATCAACACCGGTATCAATTACACCAACAACAACTTCGCGGCTACCGGTTGAGATTGACCATGCTTCAACTGCATCAATGTCAGCATCGGCGACACCACCTGTTTGACCTTCGTTGTGTAAACCCCACAACGAAGAAAAATCAGGATCATTAGGTACACTGGCAATCGATACACGGTAGTCAGGCTCTACATATTCGATAGCAGCGTGGTTTTGTAGGCGTTTGATAGCTTCTTTGCTGCTCATACCTGCAATTTTAAATTTAGCTAAACGGCCAGACAAAATGGCTGAATAGTTATCATCAACACCATCTTTGTTGATGTCGCTGATGGTGGCTTTAACTAAGCTACGAGCATGGGCACGCATTGCAGCAGAGGTGCCTTTTTTATACATAACAAGTACTGAGTCTTCACTTGCACCAACGACAGTTGTTTTTGCTGGTGTGCTGATTTGTGCAGCACCTAAACATGGTAATAAGGCTAGGCTTAATACAGATAATTTAGTTTTCATATTTACTATCCATAATTTGTTGAACTGATCGAATCACTATGATCCGACCACCAAAGCTCATTACTTCTGAATGATGAATATCACGTGGCATATTTCATAAATGGCAAATTGCAGATAACAGGCAAGAAAAAAAATGATGCTAAGTTTAAATCCATACTTTTTTGCGGATTGAATCAATTAAAATACGTCCAATTCACACTTTTTTGTGAAAAAAGCACCCTCAATGATCCATTAATATTTCTCCAACTTTTTTACTGCTTTTAAATTAAAAACCATACTTACACCCAAAGAAAAACGCATAACCAATTGAAAATAAATAATTTATAAAAACCACAAAAACTGGTGATTTTATATTATTCCAAATCTGTCTAAAGTAATTTCCTTGTTATTTGTTCGACCTCAGAGTCGCAAATAACAAAGTTGCTTCATTCACTTCTGATTGTTAGCTAACAGTTGAATATCACAGAAATTAATCCGGCAAGGCATGCTGGTACATGGTTCTAAAAGCGAAAATAATAATTTTAGAGCTTTGATTAATAATAATTTAAAGGAAATAATCATGAAGTTAAGAAAGTCTCTACTTACCTGTGCAATTACTATTGCGTTAGGTTCAAGCTTTGCAGCAAGTGCAAACACAGATGATAAAACACAATCTAGCACTGAGCTTGCAAGCCAAGTTTCAACACTGGGTGTATCAAACTCAATTACCCTAGATCAAGTATCGGTTACCGGTGTTGGTAACGATGCGGTTATTGCTCAACAAGGTACAGGTCATCGTGCAGAAACTGTCAGTGTAGGTGATGGCAACATGGTTGAAGTAAGCCAAGCACAAACATCTAACTTATCTCTTATCTACAACACAGGTGACGATAATACTGTTTCGCACAGCCAAAACGGCACCATGAATGGCGCATTATCTGAAACCGTTGGTGTTGGCAATGCTGTTCGCGTTGAGCAAGAAGGTGCAGGATTCTTTGGTGTTAACAACGAAGCTATCAACGTCATGGTTGGTGATGAAAATAGCGCAACTGTAACGCAAGGTGATGGTGGCCATTGGTTCTACAACTTTGATTTACAGGGTAACAGCAACACAATCAGCGCAGAGCAAAGCGGCTTACTAAATGAAGCAACGTTCAATGTAATTAGAGGTGATGACAACAGCATCGAAGTAATGCAAGAGGGTGTTTTCAATGCGTTTACCTCTGATGAAGTAATTGGCAACGGCAATGAAATTACTATTGACCAAACAGGTTTCTTCAACAGCGCTGAGCTTACTTCGCTGCATGGTGATTATAACGAAGTCGAGTTTGAGCAAGATGGTGACTCTAATAGCGCATTAGTTGCAGAAATCACAGGCAATGACAACGAGGTTAAGTCTGATCAAGAAGGCAACAGCAACAGCTTTGAATCAGGCGTGATTGTTGGTGATGGCAATACATTATTGGTCAATCAAAAGCATGACAGTAATACCGCTGGCTTAGATGCTATTGGCAACGACAACGAACTCACTGCATTCCAAAATGGTAACGGTAATGATGTGTACTTAGGTGCTATTGGCGATAGCAATGAGTTTGTTGCTAACCAAATTGGTGACGCAAACAGTGCTCACGTTGCTAACTTCAATGGTAGCGACAACAACGTTGATATTGCTCAAGGCGGCAATGAAAACACTGTACTAGTCCAGTCTTCATACCCAGACGACTCACTCTCTTCAAACGATAATGACATTTCAGTTAATCAGCTGGGTGACCTTAACGAAGCTGCATTAACATTCGCAAGCGTGCTTGATAGCAACAACAACCAAGTTGCTTTCACACAAGTTGGTGAACTCAATGCCATCGACCTGATTATGGAAGGTAGCAACAACTCTGTTGATATTAGCCAAACAGGCTCAGAAAACTTTGTTGTAGGTATAGGTCAAAGTGCATTCTTGCTAGGTGGTGAGGGTAACTCACTTGTCGTTGTACAAGACGGCAACGCAAACCTTGTTGAAGGCTCAATGATTGGCTCTAACAGCACAGTTGTTATCACTCAACTAGGTGATGGCAATACCGCAACTGTAACCCAAGAATAATCGCTTAAGAGGGAGCCTTGCTCCCTCATTCCATTATGAAAATAAAAAACTTACTACGCATATGTTGCATCGTGCTTGCAGCTCAAAGTACGGCTAGTTATGGCGAAGACCTCGAAATCGATGGCTTAGTACTCGATAGAAGTATTAGCCGATTTGGCCATCAATTTTATTTTGAGTTTGCCAACCTATGGCGCGATTTACCTTCAACAGCAGGTTTTAATATCGAAATAAAAGAAACGGTATTACCCCGAGCGGGGACTCGACTTGTCTTAAAAATGAATAACCAAATAGTGTACGTCACCTATCTAGGACGTCGCTTAGAGCCATTAGATGAACGTGTAAAACAAGCCATGTATAGCGTGATGGATGCCATGGCACGCAGTCAAATGCAGCAATCAACACCCGATATGGCAAAAAATGGATGGTAAAATGAAATACTTAACAACACTAATAATAATCCTCTGCCCTCTTTCTAGTTGGGCAACCGAACTCGTTTATACCCCAATTAACCCAAGCTTTGGTGGCAGTCCATTAAATGCCAGCATGCTACTTAATAAAGCGCAATCACAAAACAAGCACAAAGCGCCGGTTATCGAACAAACCTACGGGGAAAAATTTCAAGATTCGTTAGAGCGTACCTACTTAAATAGAATGGTACGAGAAATCACAGATATGGCATTTGGTGACGAAATCGACGACAGCATCTTTAATGGTGACTCAACCTTTATGACGGGTGATTATGAAATTCAAATTATCACCAGTACCAGTGACACAATCACCGTTAGAATTACCAACACCTCTGATGGCACAGTGACAGTAATTGAAGTACCGAGGTTTGGATAATGAAGACACTCACATTAGCAGCAATGGTATTACTTCTGTCGGGTTGTTCATCAATGGGCAATTTAATCCCGCCGACCAAACAACTAGCAGACTCTCTTGAGCCAACCGAAACATTCCAGGCTTTGCAGGCCCTTCCTCAACCAATGGGAAGCATTCCTGTATCAGTATACTCATTTCGTGACCAAACTGGGCAATACAAACCACAGGCAAATGTAAGCTCATTTTCTACCGCAGTAACACAAGGCGCTAACTCTATTTTAGTGCAAGCATTGCATGAATCAGATTGGTTTATTCCGGTAGAACGCGAAGGTCTACAAAATATCTTAACTGAGCGTAAAATTATTCGCGCTGCGCAAGCCGAAAACGATAAGCTACCTGAATTACCACCGCTCACAACAGCAAAAATAATCTTAGAAGGCGGTATTATTAGTTACGACACAAATATCAAAACCGGCGGGATTGGTATGGAATACTTCGGGATTGGCGCATCAGAGTTATATCGTGAAGATGCAATCTCAATTTATTTACGCGCTGTCGATGTTCGTACAGGCCAAGTTTTGTTATCCGTTGCGACAAGCAAAAAAGTACTCAGCCAAGAAATGCGCGCAGGCTTCTTTCGCTATGTGAGCTACAAACGTCTTGCAGAAGCAGAAGCCGGATTCACCGACAATGAGCCTATGAGTATTTGCGTCACGCAAGCAATTGAAAAAGCGCTTAGCGACCTTGTATTAAAAGGTATTAACAAAGGCATTTGGTCTGCAAAAGCAGTCTAATTGAATAAGTGTGGCGCTGAACACCACAGCGCCCAATTTGAACTTTCTGCTAAATTACCCATCGAAATAAATACTTATAGCATTCAGTCAATTAAGTTTTATTTATGAAATGGATTACTTTCTCCAAATGCGCTTATTCTCTTATTGTTTTAGCCGCACTGATTACCCTGGTTATCACCATTGATAATTTTGACAGTTCAAAAAGCCTGCCAATTGGCTTTGTTTTATGGGGTATTTCGCCCTATTTATTAATGGCGTGGATGGTTGAACACAGTAAAACAAGAGTGGCACAAATCGCCACGTTTATTGTCACTATTATGTGTGTCTTATTTGGTACTGTGACCATAGGTTCAATCTATTTTTCTCATGATGCACAATCAGCACTAGTGTTTCTTTTTGCGCCATTATGGCAATGGCTGGGATTATTAATACTTTGTATTCCACTGTATTTTATGAATAAGCTCACATCTAAATCGAACTGAGTATCGAATAATGGAAGCTCAACGGAAACACGATTTTGAAGGATACTTGCTCGAAGCTGGATTTTTAAGCATCGAGCAAGTGCTAAACCAGCTTTAATAGCGAACACTACCACTGGGATTAAACTGGCTATAGTTTGTCACTGTGTATTTTGTAAAGACAAACTCACTGCCATGTAATTTTGTGCCCAATTAGCCAGCTCCACGCGGTTACGCGATGCCGTTTTCTTGAATGCACTGTACAGATGGGTCTTAACTGTATGATCGCTGATATTTAAACGCTCTGCGATATCTCGATTACTCGCACCTTGGGCAAGTAAGTGAATCACTGATTTTTCTCGTTTAGTCAGTAAGCTGAGGTCAATATCTGTATTTACCGAATCGTTACTAGCATTGAATTGGCTGCGAGACATTGCAGATAGCATATGGTTAAAGGTAGTAGAAATACTTTTACGGCTAAAAAACAGCTCGCCATTGATCACTCTGACCAGCCCTGCAAAAATATCTTCAGGTGATTGATCTGCAAAAAACACCCCTTTAATGCCATTTAAAAGTAAGTTTTTTTCGCAAATTGCATTAGCGTCCGCATTAAAAATAACCACTAAATGTTGCTTAGCAAGTTGCACTAACTCTGCAGGTAGTAAGTCTTTCCAATGTGCGTCAGTGCTATCAATCAAATAAAGGTTAAACTCTTCGCGCATAGACTCTTGAGGCAAGCTTGCATCAACTTTCACGCGCATAAAAAACGCATCGAGTATTTTAATTAAATATTGATAATTTTGGCTGCGGTTTTGTAACCTTGGCTGTGTTTTTAGAAATACAGAAGTTGGTTGAATCATCTCATTTCTTCCTTGAAACATTTTATTCACAATACCTAATTCGGATACATGATTCAACCGTTCATAAGCCTTTATTTAGGCAAATTACAACATTGCTAACCCATTTGAATGGTTAGACGCTAAAGTTAACACAATGTAAACAAATAAAACTCACATCTCCCCTTTTACAGCGAGTCATCAAGTAGTTTGTAAAAACGTGAAGTTACACCGTTCGTCCAACCGAATCCTTGTTGTACTGTGTATTCTCCACCACCTGCACGGCTGACTAATTCACACACATTGTATTTTTCAAGGAGGCACTTATCTTCTGCAAAACGCATTTCGATCATACTCAGCCAGTTTTTTATGATCGCCTGTGCCTCGCTGACAAAGCCATACTCTGTTAAACCTTTTACAGCGAACCATTGTAGCGGCGCCCAACCGTTAGGACTATCCCATTGTTGTGATGTGCTACACAATGTTGTCACTAAACCACCAGGTTTTAAAAACTCACTCATCAGTTTTTGCTTCACTTGTTGAGCTTGTTGTACAGATGCAGCACCTACAAACAAAGGAACAGCCATTGCCATCGAATCGACACTACTTTGCTGATTGAGTCTAATGTTGTAATCACGATAAACACCCGCCTCAGAATTCCAACAATAGGTATTAATTGCATCTAAGCGCAGTGTAGCCAGCTCAGCAATCGACTGGCTCTTTTGTTCTTCACCAAGTAACCGATAAAAACGAGATAACGTATGCTCTAAGTTATACAGTAAGCTATTCAAATCAACCGGTATGATATTGGTTGTTTCAATGCTTTTTAAGTCATTATGATCGCAAAGCCAACGGCTACTAAAATCCCAGCCAGACTCGCATGCCGCACGAATATGTTGAAAATAACTTTGCTGCTGCTCAGTTGTTAGCCCTTCAGCGTCATGTAAATCTTCTTTTAATGACTCTGGACGAGGTGTTGCCACACTATCCCAATAGCGGTTTAAAATTGCCTGATTAGGCATTTTAACAACGCGCCTAATGGCAGGTGTTTCACTGCTTAGGTCGTTACAGCCTTGCATCCAAAATTGATACTCAGCTTCAAGTGCTTGTACAGCGTTTGCCAGCCAAGTTAAATCTGCTTCTTGTTTATATTTTGCGTCCCATAGCATCGCTATCATTAACGCCAAAACAGGTGGTTGCGAGCGAGAGCTATAATAAACTCGGTTACCATTTGGAATACAGCCATTACGTTCTTGTAGGTCTATAAAGTTATTAACCATGGCTTCAATGGTGGCTAGGTCGCCACAATCTTCTAGACCCAAGGCTGTAAAATAACTATCCCAATAATAAATTTCTTGAAAACGACCACCCGGTACAATGTAGTCAAACTGCAAGGGCATTAGTGAGCTTGCTAAATCTGTATCAGCATTGCGATGCAAATATGGCCATAAATCAAGAACATACTGTTTTACCGAAGTGGTATCTAATTTCGCTGTCGGAATAGTCTGATCAGTAAACAAAAAGTTCGACATAACAAATTCGCGCAGCTCATCACCTTTTAAAGGGCCTACAAGTTGATACAAGTCACAAGCACTTTGCCAAGATAAATTTGGCACTGCATCGGCAAACATTTTTGAATCAGCAAACACTTCTGCAAGCTGTACATCTTTAAATAATTGGCTATTAACGAAGTTCATGACAATCCCTTATTCTGCGCTTGAAGCCGCTTGATACTGTGGTTTTAGGGTGATTTTTTTAAAGATTGAAACCGTGATTAATAGCAAGGCTATTGGCACTAATGTGAGATAAAATGCATGCTGACCGCTAAATTTATCAAATACAAAGCCCGTAATAATTGAACCTGTTGTTCCACCTAATGCAGAGAAAACCACAATTAAACCTGTCATAGCAGCGTGCTTGTGCTTCACTAATGAGCTCAGCATGACAGAGTTAAGTAACGGGTAAATCGGTGCCATAAAAAAGCCAATCAACGGCAGCATGTATGCTGCAAAAGGCACATCAAATACACTTTTAACTTGGCTACCATCTACATCGTGAGTCAAAGGCAGCACCAATAATACGAGCACACCCATAGCGACCAAGCAGCCCATTAATAAACTAAACCAACTAATAAACCTAAGTACTTGCCCTGCTACCAAACGACCAAGCGCTAACGCAGCTGCAAACAAACTAGCAAGTTGGATACTGACATCAACAGGCAATTTTAAAACTTGGTTATTAAAGGTCGGCAGCCAAGTGCCCACGCCTTGCTCTATTAGTACATACATAAATGCACTAACAACAAAAATAAGCACAAGGGGTTGGTAAGTCAGCTTTAACATGTCAATAAAATCATGAAGCTGCGATTGCTGATTAGTTTTTGGTTCTGGTGATTTTATAGGTGCCGCAATTACAGAAATAAACGCCACAGCTACAATTGCAGCTAGTAAGTAATAAACATTCAACCAGTGGTTACTTTGCGGGTCATCAGCGTCTATAAATAACGCAAAAATCCAATAACCCGACAGCACACCTAGCATAAACACCCCTTCAATGGTGTTTAATAACGCTGAATGTTTATTAGCATTATCAGTCACTTGACCAATAACAGAGTAAACAGAGATTTTCATTACTGCAAAGCTGCAACCAATTGCGGCAAAGAGCGCTTTTAATACCCAAAAGTCGGCAATGATCGGAACAACCAAGCACGTCACTGCAACCAGTAATAAAGCGCCAAGCATGGCAATTTTATAGCCTATACGAGGGATAAATGACGCCACTAAAAATGACACAATGGCAATACTAAGATCCTTAAATCCTTCAAGAACAGACGCCTGAGTTTTGCTTACATCTAAGCTATTGATTGCTTGTAAAATAACAGTGCCCACACTATTGAGCATAATAGCAAAGACAAAATAGCTGCATGCCAGCGCGATAGTTATTCTTATAGGATTCATTCACTTCAACCTATGATTATTTTTATTCAGTCTAGTTTAGCGCAAAACAAAATGCAAACGTTTGCATTTAAAATTACACATATTGCTAACATTCAATAGGCTTAGCGCTGGCTCGACTGCCTATTTACTAGTTCTATTTCAACAACTTGAGATTCTACCGACTGCCCTGCTAACTGGGCTAACAACTTTTCAACAAGAATAACTGAAGCGCGTTGAGTATTTTGTTTAATACTCGACAAAGAAGGATGACTGATATCTGCCATGGCAATATCATCAAAGCCCACGAGGGCAACGTCATTTGGAATACTAATGTAACGCTCTTTCAGGGCTTTCATCGCACCAAAAGCCACCATGTCACTACATGCCATAATGCCATCAAAGCACAGCCCTTTTTCTACCAACAATTGGTTAATTCCTTTATAAGCAGCACTACTAGTAATATCGATAGAAACCACGTGAGGAGTGGCTTTGGCTTCATTAATAGCATCTAAATAACCACGGTGGCGTTCACTAATTTCAGCGTGCCCAGGGTCACCTAAAAACAATATGTTTTTAGCTCCATTTGCCAATAAGTGCTCAGTCGCTAGGCGACCACCTAAATAATTATCGCTGCCAACAATTGGGTAACTGCTAGGTGTTTTTGGATCGCCCCACACAACTAAAGGAACACCAGCACTCGCTGCAGCTTCAATATTTGCTTGGCTTTTACCTTGGCCGACCACAATAATGCCATCGGCACGGCGGCTATTAATAAAGTAATTTGCCCAATCATCACTGGCCATAAACGAATTAGAAAGCAATAACTCTAAGCCAAATTTATTTAGCGCTAAATTTATTTCACCAACAATTTTAAGTAAGAAAGGGTCGTTAATAGACTGTTCTGTATCACCATCGAGGTTAATAATAACCGCAACAACATTGGTTTTTTGGGTGCGAAGGCGGCTAGCAGCCGTGTTTAAACTAAAGTTATGTTTTTTTGCTAACTGTTGAAGCTTGTCGCGAGTTTCCTGCTTTATCAATGGGTTATCATTGAGCGCACGGGATACTGTCGACGTAGAAACACCGGCTAATTTAGCAAGATCAGCTAACTTTAATTTTCTATCATTCATGATACTGAAACACTGCTTTCCTTTAAAACATATGCTGGCAATATACCACCATTTTGACCAAATCGCTCCGCCAAAGAGCATAATATTTTTTCAGTAAGCAAAACATACCAACTCACCCTGTGTGTAAAAAAAGGACAAAAAATTGAAAAACAAATTGCAAACGTTTGCATAAATCTTTATGGTTTATTAAAGCAAGGTGTTAACAATTGCAAAATATTCGCTAATACATTGCTTTCAACAACATAAAAAATGGGAACACACAATGACAACTACATACACACGCAGTGCGCTAGCCTCTGCAATTTTGCTAGCTTTGAGTGGCCAAACAGTTATGGCCGAAGAGCAAACTGAACAACCAGCTAAAGAAAAAGTAGAACGTATTATTGTATCGGGTACACCAGCAGGTATTGGCGTACGTAAAATTGATGCTGGCTATGCAGTAACCAATATCGATGCAGATCAAATTGTTAAATTATCGCCAAAAAGTACAGCTGATTTATTCAAAGCCGTGCCGGGTGTGTGGGTAGAAAGCTCGGGTGGTGAGTCTGGCGCGAACGTATTTGTACGTGGTTTCCCTGGTGGTGGTGATGCACCATTTTTAACATTAAGCCTTGAAGGTTCGCCAATTTACCCTGCGCCTACTTTGTCATTTTTAGAAAACTCGTCGTTATTTCGTTTAGATGAAACTATCGAAACAATGGAAGCACTGCGCGGTGGTCCAAACCCTGTTGTGTCAAATGGCCAACCAGGTTTAACAACTAACTTTCGCTTAAAGCGTGGTAGTGAAGATACTGAAGGTGTATTCAAATACACAACCTCAGATTATGACCTTCAACGCATTGACGCTATGGTTAGTGGTGAGATTTCTGATGACTTATTCTTCATGGTGGGTGGTTATGTTAAAAGCTCTCCAGGTATTCGGGATGCTGGATTCACATCAGAAAAAGGCAGCCAGTTCACAATTAATATCACTAAAGAATTAGAAAACGGCACCATTAACTTATACACCCGTCAAACAGACGACCATGGTGCTTGGTACTTACCAACACCACTAAATGTTGACGGTGTTGATGCAAGCTACACGCAGCTGGGTTCTTTAAATCGCCAAGCGACTATCTACACAGGCGCAAATAATGACGAGCAACAAATCGACTTAGGTGAAGGCCGTGGTTGGAAAGGTCATGTTTCTGGCGGTAGCATCAAACTTGAATTCGATAACGGTTGGAGCTTCACAGATCGCTTCAACATTACCAAAGGTGATGCAAACACGTACGGCTTAGTACCGGCAGGCTCTGCAACAACCGTTGGTGCAGTGGCTGATAACGGTGAAACAGCAACAGGTGCAGTAACTGGCACAGAATACGATGCAGACACAGCGGTTCAACAACTTGGTCGTTGGGTGGTATTAAAAGAAATTAGCGCATTCACTAATGATTTAGCATTCGCTAAAAAGCTTGATAACTTATCACTGGCCTTTGGTTATTACACAGCAAGCACATCAGCAAATGACTGGTGGAGCTTAGGTAACACAGCCTATCACGTGCTTGAAGCAGGCGGCGAAATGCTAGACGGCATCGAGTGTAATGCAAGTGTTGATGGTTGTGACTTCAACTACGATATCAACTCTACAGGCGATGCACGCACCAATGCCTTTTACACAACGGCTCAATATAAATTCAACGATGACTTTACACTAGATGCCGGTGTTCGTTTTGAAAACCACGAAGTGGAATACTCGGTTGATGAAGGCCTTGATGGCGTAATCGATAAGTCTGTTCAATATGACGAAAGCAAAACATCGTGGACAACGGGTATCAACTACTCAATTAACGATGACATGGGTGTGTTTGCGCGCGTAAACCGCGGTTACAAAATGCCTTACTTCGATGACTTCCGTGACAACTTTGATGCTTACGAAGGTGGCGAAAAGCTAATTAAAGAAGTAACACAAGCAGAGTTTGGTTATAAGCTATTAACTGATAGCACCGATTTCTATGCAACATTCTTCACTAACGAAGTAAAAGGTGACACCTTTGTTCGTCGCCCAGGTGTACCAGCTGAAATCTTAACAAACGAAGCCTACGGTATTGAGCTTGATTATAACTACAACCACGAATCTGGTTTCTCAGTTAACTTAAACTCAACGCTTCAAGAAACTGAAATCACTGAAAGTCCAAGCAACGAAGGTAACGAAAGCCAACGTCAGCCAAAATGGCAAGTACGTGTAACACCAAGCTATGACTTTGAAGTAAGCGAAATGTATGCAACCTTATACGGCACAATCTCAGCGGTTGATGATCGTTGGGGCGATAACGAAAACACGGTTGTTTTAGAAGGTTACGAAAAAGTAGACATTGGTTTAATTGTTGAGCCTATGGAAGGTATTAAAGTGCAGCTAGCAGTTGATAACTTAACTGACGAGCAAGGTATCACTGAAGGTGACCCTCGTAATGCTGATGCACCGAATGGTCGTTACATTATGCCTCGTACTACACGCTTAAGCATTAGCTACGAGTTTTAAGCGATTCTCCTAAATCCCTTGGTTGTTTTGCAATCAATACCCAAGCCACAGTGTTTTATAACCTGTGGCTTTTTTGTTTTTCAATTAAGCAATGTAAGTGCTGTGCTATAAACTTGTGCGATTCAAGAGTTAAATGCACACCTTCTCGCTGGCAAGGCGGAGCGATTGCTGTGATATCCAAAAACAGAGTTTGCTGTTTCACACACACTTCAGAAAAAGCCTCAACTAGCTCGCTAGACTTTGCAGCCGCTCCAGCATAAATAGATTGATAGGAGCCTACCTCATACACGGCTGGCGGGCTTAGTATCATTATTTTGGGCAATAAGCGGTGCAGATAGTAGTTTTTTATATCTAAAATAAGTGCTTCTAGGGCATTGGCAACATCAGCAGCCGACAGTGCAAAACGGCGCTTTAAATCATTCGTGCCGAGCTGAATAACAATTACATCTAAATGATAAGCCGCTAAGTAGGGCTCTAAGTATTTAATGCCCAGTTTGTCACCACTAAAAGGCGGGTCGTTCACCAGTGTACGATTAGGCTGGCCAGCTTCAATAACTTGGTAGCCGGCACCTAATTTAATACCCAGTAAACTAGGCCAACGCTCATCGGCAGCAAAGCGCTTACCATCGACGGGCGAAATACCATAAGTGTTTGAATCACCGAAACATAAGATATTCATTAGAATGGATTCAATGTGTAACCTTGCTGCTGCAACTGTGCATGCGCGGTCATTGCCGATAACGCCATTTGCACACCTGGAATAAGCTGTTGCTGTTTTACCTTCATGTGCGTTGCAGACTGCCCACACACATACACAACGGTGTTATGTGCCAACAATTGTGAGATCAATTGCTGATTTTTATTGTCACTGTCAAAGCGCTGTTTATAAAAACTGTTTTCCAGTACATCAACACTTGCGCCACCATGCACAACTAAAGCAAGTTGAATGTTCTCTGGCTTCACACCATGAGCTATATGCATATTAATGAACCGTGCTAATGAGTTCATTTTGTTATTCTGCGCCCCTTTTTCTGCCGCATCAGCTACATCAAATGCCACTTTAAAAACCGTTTGATCAGAGATTGGTGCATGGTTTGGCACATCATAATAAAAACCAAAACCTTTGATAGCAGGCTCAGCTTGCTCTGCATGACTAAATGAAGATAATAAGGCTAAAGATAAACCTAACAGTGTTGATTTCATAAAAGTTCCTGCTGTTTTTTACTCTAGCCTACCTTGTTTAAACACGTTTAACTAGCATCAATATGTTGGTGCGCTTTAAAGGTCATGCCTAAGTAATTAAAGGTGTTTTTAAACATCTCGATAAACGCGTTAGGTGCGTGAGCAGATCCTGCATTTGAGAGCAATGAAAACTGTTTTTCACGCAGTGTTCTCAGTTTTGGCCTGAGTGTTTCATCATCCATGTAATCAGTGATCCGGTCTAAAAATGCTTTAAACTGCGGTGTGGTGTTATACCAATACACAGGCGATGCAAGCACCCAGTGTTGATAATTCAACAGCGCTTCAAATACCGCATAAAAGTCATCATTTTTATATTGTTTATCGTAGCAATAAGGCGAGATAACATAGTCATCTAGACATACTACATCGCCGCCATATTGCGCTTTATAATCATTAACTTGTAAACTCGTATTACCTTGTTTTCGCGCACTTGAATAAATAATTACCGTATTTGTTATTGGTTTTTGTTGCATGACTATCACTCCTTTTTTATGATGTGCGCAGCGTAAAACCTCAAGCTAACTTTAGGTCAACACCTTGGAGCAAATTATGGCTGGATCAGAAAAGAAACTTATTGATGCAAACCTAGCGGTTGGCTTTGTGGCAAAACGCAGTGGCGTAAAAGTTTCAACCTTGCATTTTTATGAGTCTAAAGGACTTATTCGCAGCTGGCGTAATAACGGTAATCAGCGCCGCTATAAACCCGATGTATTGCGCCGAATTGCCGTTATAAAAGCTGCGCAGACTATGGGCATAACTCTTGAAGACATTAAACAAACGTTAAGTACTTTACCTGAGCAGCGCACACCCACTAAACAAGATTGGGCAGCCCTTTCTAAAGTCTGGCAAACGCAATTAGATGAACGAATTCAATACATGCAGCGATTGCGCGAGCGTGTTAACGGTTGCATTGGCTGCGGCTGTTTATCAATGGCCAAATGCCCTATCTACAACAAAGACGATTATTTAGGTGAAGAGCACAGCGGCGCAGTGCTGTTAGAAAGAGATTAATACACGACTGTTTGTGCTCTTAAATTAACTGCAAATAATACAGTGAAAACAGTGCACTGCAATTAACAATAATTGTTAACCAAAGTACGGCAATAAAACTGCGTTTTTTAGATTTGTGTCTTAACCATTGCTGTGCAATTAATGAACCTGGCCAGCCGCCGATTAACCCTAAAATATGCAGTGTACGCTCAGGTACTCTTATCACATGCTCGCCATGTTGCATCGCTAAACGTTTATCCCAGCCATATACCAAAAAGCTTATTAAGCTCGCTACGCTGTAAGTGCCTGCAATAAAGTAGGTAATATTAAGTTGCCACGATACCAACCATAGCAGCGCTAAGAACAACAATGAAAATGTAATTAATGTTTTCTTAATCAATGAACTATCACCTATACTCTGCAAAACAAATTAATTTTATCGGGGCGCTATTATGGCATACCTAAAATCACTTTTACTATCAATCTGTCTATGTTCGCTTTCTGTTATGGCAGCAGAGCAACAACTTGATGACAAGCTAAAAGTGTTTGAGCCTTACTTAGGCACGTGGCAGTCAAACTTTAATGTCGCAGCAGGTAAACCTGCGGTGCAAGATGTGAGCACCTGGCAACGCGCGCTCAATGGCACGGCGATAAAAACCATTCACTCAATCAATGAAGGTGAATATGGTGGTGAGTCGATGATTTTTTGGGACAATAAAAAGCAGTCTTTGGTGTTTTATTACTTCACTACGGCAGGGTTTTATACTCAAGGCACTATGAATGTACTTAGCCCTACTCAGTTTGTTGCTTATGAAAATGTAACGGGTAATAAAGAAGGGATCACTAAGGTCAAATCGACAAGCGAGTTTAAAGACAACAGCTTTGTGGTGTCGACCTCTTACCTTAAAAAAGGCCAGTGGACAAAACCCGATACCCGAACTTACACCCGCAGCGAAAAAACAGTTAAGTTTAAATAAAAGCTTTAAAAAAGGGTAAGGCGCTTATCACCTTACCCTTTTTTATCAATGCCTAAAGTCAGCCATTAATGCTGGAATACCTGGCAGCATCCCTACTATTGCCATCACGCTTGTTAAGATAACAAACATCACTAATGGAATGATCCAACGGCTCATTGGAGACAGCTCAGAGCTTCGCTCTTTACAACCAATTAAGCCCAGATTGTCGAGCAACATAGTTAATGACCAGCCAAATGCAGGATTCACTAAAGTCGATGAAAACACCACAATTGCAGCCGATTGCGTGGTTTTACCTTCACGGGTCATTTCCATGCCAGCTTCGAGAAGTGGGATAAACACACCAACTATCAAAGCTACACATAGCACGGGTTGCCAAATGGCTAAATCCATTGGGTAACCCCAAATACTGGCAATAATACAAAATAACGCCGTTAATACCGCACCTGCCGGAATTGGGCGTTTAGCGATGGCTGCTGGCACGATGTAGGTTCCCCATGAAGAGGTAAAGTTAGAGCCGCCTAACAAAGAACCAAACGTTTGGCGGATTGAAGCACTGAACATGGTATCGTCAATATTCATTTGTACTTTTTCTGTGCGTTCTGGGTAACTAATTTTTTGGAATACTTGATGCCCTAAAAAGTCAGGTGACCACATAGCAACCGCAAGCACCGCGAATGGCAATACCACAACAAAGCTCTCTAGGGTCGGTAAACCCAGCATCCAACCAGTGTTTTCACCCCACCAATACATTGGGTTCATATTTGGTAAACCCGGGGCGGTCTTAAACTCAAACGGCGCTCCCAGTAAAAATGCAATTAAACCGCCAAGTAAACAGCTTAATGGCACGGCTAACCAACGTTTCTTGTAATGCTCAAGTAAGGCATACAACACGATAGTCGACAAAATCACAATGAAAGCAATATGGGTCATATCAATACCCTCAGCCCATGCAAACAGCTTTTTAACCTGCGAAATCGTGCCAATAAAACCAAGGTAGAGCAGTAAACCTCCACACACGCCTCGGCTGGTTAACCCCGCCAGTAAACTTCCGCCTTTACTAAGTGCCAGTAACAGACCAAACGCCCCTATCAGTAAACCAAAGGCCATTGGGTGGCCACCCGCAGCAACCACTATCGGGATCAAAGGAATAAGCGGCCCATGCGTACCCGCTAAGTTTGCTGTTGGTAGAAAGAAGCCCGAAAATAATAAAATGAAGATCGATACAATTAACAGCTCATAGCGCACGTTTTCTAGAATAAAGCCTTCACCTAAGCCTAGTGGCGCTGCAAACGTTGCAGCAATTGCGCCCACCATGACCACTTTGCCTATGGTCCCTGCCATAGCAGGGATAGAGTCTTCTAATTCAAACCGATAATCACGAAATGGTAAGTTAGGACGCCAGCGCTTAGGCTGCATAATTTGTAATTCGTGTTCAAGGTATTCGTCACGACTCGAAAATTCACTACTTGGTTTATGAAGTGCTTGATAGCTTTGCTGGTCGGTATGAGTATCCGATCCTTGTTCAGCAAGCGTTTTTGACGCTGATTGCTGCCTCGTATTCATGGGTTCTCCTACTGCCTATCTTGAAAAATTGTGTGAGTTTTTATTATGCAGTTAGGGTAAAGCAGCCAGATACAAAACACGATTAGGCAAATGGTCGGGTATGAATTTATAAAATAGGTGTTTTTAATAAGTTGAGAACATCAAAAAATAACCTTAACGCATTGATATTTATATACTTACTGATAGTGAACTCTTTTAAAGAATAAGCTTCGGGTTGTTTTTTGAGCACATTAACTATTAGTCTAATAAATTGTATGAATAGCAAACAATAAGATAAAAACTACTTTTAGATTAATCGAATTTGCCTATTCTCCAACTACTAATATACTAATTTATTAGTAGTTTAATTAATGCTAACTCGCCGAACGGTGGCTTTCTTACATAAGCACATAAAGGGATGTATGAACACACAGCTCAAGCCTTGGCAATTTAATATCATTGTTTGCTCTGTTTATCTGCTGTTTGGCTTGTTTACTATGCAAGTGTTAAAAACACTGGCGGTATGGCCACCAGCAGGAGTCGCATTAGCAGGCTTGATGTTATTTGGTCGTAAAGCCTGGTTGGGCGTTGCATCAGGCACCTGTTTAGTTGTGCTTTGTTACTTTTATCTTAGCGACTTAAATCCATTCACTTTTAAACACATAGCAATAAATGCCGCGACAACCACAGGTAATACACTCGCTGCTTTAACTGCATTTTGGCTAATTAACCGAAAACTTAAACAACACACACTGCTGACAAGCGTCACAAGTTTAGCCAGAGTGTTTATTGTTGCTTGCATAGCGATTGGCGTGATTTCTGCGCTTTTCGGTGTGGGCATATACTCACTAGTTGATATCGAGTGGTTTAATGGCTTCTATGTTGGCATATTAAATTGGAGCATTAGCAATGCCTTAGCGGCGATTGTATTCACCCCTGCCCTTTACTTTTTATGGCGAAATTGGCCGCACCCGGTCACGCCTAGTGAGTTCTCTAAACTTCTGTTGCTAACTTTGACCGTGGTTTTGTTGTGTTATTTTATTTTTGGCCCCGCATACACAGCTATGACATTACCATTTTTGCAACCTGCATTACTGTTGTTTCCGCTGCTTTATGCAGCTACGCGGTTATCACCAACTGCAACCAGCTGCATGAATATGCTGGTGTTTTTTGCAGCTTGGGTCGGAAGTAATCAAGGCTGGGGGTATTTTTATTATCATCATCCTAAAACAGCAGAAGTGACCATGCAGTTTTTCTTTTTATTTACTCTTTCAGCGGTATTGCTTATTCAAGCTGTGTTTATTCAGCGCAAGAAAGAGCAACAAAAGCTGACCACCATGCTCGAACAAAAAGTAGAAGAACGAACATATGAACTAGAACGTGCTAAGCATGAAGCATTAGCCTTATCTGTGACAGATCATTTAACACAACTTTATAATCGCCGTGGTTTCTTCGAAAAGGTTAATCAGCAGTTTGCAAAATATCATGACGCGCAAGGTACCTGCTCCTTATTACTGTTAGACTTAGACCAATTTAAAGCTATAAACGACAAGTTTGGCCACGCTACTGGCGATGAAGTAATACGAACCACCGCACATAAGCTCATCCAACATAGCAAAGCATCAGATATTGCGGGACGCATTGGTGGTGAAGAATTTGTCTTGTTTGTACCTATGGCAAATAACCACACAGCCTTTGCTATCGCAGAAAAGATCAGAGCCGATATCGAACAACAAGACATCATCGCCGACAACAAACACGTTAAATTCACCGTGAGTATTGGCGTAAGCACCTTACAAGCAAGCGATCAGCATATAGAATCAATGTTAAAACGTGCCGACAAAGCGTTGTATCAAGCCAAAAATCGAGGACGTAACCAGGCGCAATGTAGTTAGAATGAGTTACGAGTTGCTAGTTACGAGAGTAAAGTTACGAGAAACGAGATGCGAGAGTAAAGTTACGAGAGTAAAGTTACGAGAGTAAAGTTACGAGAGTAAAGTTACGAGAAGCGAGGTGCGAGGTGCGAGCATGTAGCAGCGATTTTACATCGCGTTTTATCACACATCTCCCTTACCCCAAAAATAAAGCGGCATAAAGCCGCTGCTACATGTAGGCTTGGCGCGCGAAACAAGTTTCACGCCTACGTCCAAGGGTTTAACTTTTGTGTGGTGGTTAATTATTCATGACTAAAGTCATTCCTACGAGATGCGAGGTGCGAGATGCGAGATGCGAGGTGCGAGGTGCGAGGTGCGAGGTGCGAGGTGCGAGGTGCGAGGTGCGAGGTGCGAGGTGCGAGGTGCGAGGTGCGATCATGAGCCTAAGATTCCTTTCACTATACGACTAGTAATTAATTAACGGCTCTGATAAAAATAGGCAATTAATAAAGAGCTTTAAATAGCTATAAAAATGTTCTAATTAAGATGGTTATGGATGAAGAATTAAAGAAACAAGTAGATGTTGTCGTTGGGTTAAGCCGCCTTGCTGGGGCTATGCTAATTATTATTGGGAGTATTTTAGTCTTCTTTTTTATTCAGGCTGCGCAAGACCCAAATGCAGCCATTGAAATAAATGGTGTGCCAACAAAGGATTTTACAGCAAAAGTTGGAGCAGTAATTTTCACTTCGCTATTTCCTCTGTTTGGTCTTTTCCTATCTTTTGCACCTAGCAATCTTTTAGAAAAGTGGGCAACCAAGATAATTCTGCTTATCTCTAACAAGGCCTAATATTATTAGCGAGATGTTTCGAATGACGAGTACTTTCATGAAATCTAATTATGTCGATTATCAAGATAATTTAGAAAATCTCATAAAATTACTTCGGAAATATAATGAAGAGCATTGGGCTAATTATTTTCAAAAATCGTTAGGGTTACTCTATATGGGTAAACCTCAAAAGAGTATATATCATTCACTAGCAGCATTTGGTGGGATGGGTAGTGTCAATGACTCTTTAACTTTTACGGGTGCAAATAAGCAAGAAGCTAAACTAGGTTTTAAGTTAACTACCAGCTTATTCAATGAATGTAAATTAAAGCGAAGTTTTCTGAAGCGAATCATAGAGCAATAGTGAAAGCAAACCATTACATCACGGTGTTTTTACCCTTTGTCGCGGCATAAAGCCGCTGCTACCTGTAGGCTTGGCGCGCGAAACAAGTTTCACGCCTACGTCCAAGGGCTTAACTTTTGTGTGGAGGTTAATTATTCATGACTAAAGTCATTCCTACGAGATGCGAGGTGCGAGGTGCGAGAATGAGCCTAAGATTCCTTGGACTATACGACTAGTAATTAATTAACGGCTCTGATAAAAATACACTGACTATAGAAGAAAACGAGCTATAAGCCCGTTAAGTTTAATGGAATTACTATCCTTGTGAGGTTCAAATGGAAATTGAAGTAAACAGACCAAAACAATATCATGATAAAATTAGAGATTACACTTTATGGGCCGACTCTAAAAAAATAGGCAAAGTCAAACCCAACTCTTTAGCCAACTACACAATACCTGATGACGCTGAATTTATCTGGTTCTCCATTGATTGGTGCTCTAGCCCTAAACTTTCTGTCAAAGATATTCAATCAAATAAAGTAACTGTTTCGAACACTATGAGCAGAAACTTACTATCGGGTCTATTTTTACCCATTTATTACGTTACTTTTGGTAAAAATAAATATCTAACAATTACGAGCGATGTATAACTACCCTTAATCGATTTCAGATTCGATTACTTCATCGCATAACGATATTTTTACCCTTTGTCGCGGCATAAAGCCGCTGCTACCTGTAGGCTTGGCGCGCGAAACAAGGTATAAGGTACGAGTTACGAGTTACGAGAGTAAAGATACGAGAAACGAGGTGCGAGGCACGAGCATGTAGCAGCGATTTTACATCGCGTTTTTCTCGAACCTCGAACCTTGTATCTAGCTCCTAGCTCCTAGCTCCTAGCGCCTAGCAGCTGCCACCTAGCACCTTAAAACTACTTCGTCTTCAACTTATTCAACTCATCATCTTGTTGTGCAACGAGTGCATTGAGGGTTTGGCTACCATCTCCGGCTTGGGTAGATAGCTCAGCTAGTTGCGATGCCGCATCTGAAATTAATGTCAGGTTGCGGTTTATCTCTTCTGTGACTGAGCTTTGCTCTTCTGCAGCCGTTGCAATGTGGGTAATTTGCTGCGTGATTTCATCCACTTTGACGACAACTTCGTGTAATGCATCAAATGCAACGGAGGTTTCATCTACCGCGGTTTGTGCACGCACAACTCCTTGTTCAATAACCTTAGACGCGTTACCTACTTCAAGCTGTAAGCTGTCGATTAGGCCGCTGATGTCATCGGTTGATGAACGTGTTTTTGAAGCAAGTGCCCTTACTTCATCAGCCACCACCGCAAAGCCACGGCCTTGTTCACCGGCCCTTGCTGCTTCAATTGCCGCATTCAGTGCAAGTAAGTTTGTTTGCTCTGCAATTGTTCTAATCACATCTAAAATTTGTGTAATGTCGTTACTGCGAGCCGCAACTTTTTCAACCGCTTGATTGGCCTCTTTGATTTCATCTGACATGGTTTTAACTTGGGTAACCGCAGACGACAAGCTCGATTCACTGCTCACCACAAGGCTGTTTATTTCATCGGCTTGTTGCGCTGACTGCTCTGAGGCTCTTGCTACTTCGAGGGCTGTTGCGCTCATTTCATTCATGGCGGTCACAACACTCTCAATTTCTTGGAACTGCGCTTGAACGTTGTGCTTAGTATCAACAGCAACACTGGTCGCTAAGTGAGCCTGCTCTTTGGTTTGCGTTGATACATTTTTAAGCTCACCAATTAAATCTCGTAATTTAGCAAGAAACGCATTAAAGCCAGTTGCCAATGCGATTAGCTCAGCGTGGGTATCAACATGCAAGGTTTGGGTTAGGTCACCTTCAGCACTGGCAAGGTTATCAACGCGTTGTTGAATTTGCTGTAATGGAGCCACAATGGTACGGATCACTAAGGTCATGATAACAAAGGCGGCACCAGCAATAATAATACCTGTAACCAAGATTAAACCGCCTAGTGTATTGGCATTTTCACTCATGCTATTTGCCAGTGCATGCGGCCCTTCAAGGGCAAGCTCAGCGGGTACTTCAATCAATAAGTTCCACTGTGTTTTCGCAAGCTTAATGCTAATTGGGTAGTTAACTAAATACTCATCACCAGCTTTAAATACACCACTTTGTTTTTTCGCTTTTACGTAATTGTCTAAAATGCTTTTAGTCACCGCCTCTTTTAACGGTCTGCCTAGCTTATCTTTGTAATGGCTACTACCAACCACTAAATCGAGTGAACTTAGTAAGGTAACACGGGCTTTACCGTTATACAGCTCTTTTGAGAGCTTTTCGGTCATGCTTTGAAATACAGGCAATGTTAAATCAACCCCAGCAACACCTATAAATTCGTTATCACGAAGAATGGGCACAGTTAGAGAGGTCATCATTTCAGAATAACCTGGGGTGATTTCGTATAGGTAGGGTTCCATAATGCATGGCACTTTGGTGTCTTTTACACACAAGTACCACTCAGCTTCCCGCTGGCCAAATTCATTAAGGGTGTCGACATATTTCTCAGCTACATCGTCAACCACCTGTTGTTCAATGGCACCATCTCGATTGCGCGTAAAATAAATTTCTAATGTGCCAGCACCTGCTACAGAGTGGTCGTAACCGCTGATAAAGTTAGCATCACGGCCATCAAACGCATTTGCTTCGAATTGCGAGTAGATAGATGAAAGAATATCATTTTTTTGTAGTAACGAGCGATTCAACTCAACCACAGCATCTCGGGTTAAGGTAGCTGCCGCATCATGATCGCCTAAAATTGCGGCAAATGAATAAGGCACTCGGTACGCTTCGTTAATAAACCCAGCAACTTGTTCACCATATGCGGCGGCATTTGAAGCGAGCTTATCCTCCACCTCTGCAACAATCAGCTTTTCTGATTGCTCAGCTAGCTGCTGGTTGCTGCTTGACAGCTGCCACCATAAAACACTTGATAAAACAAACACAGTAATAAAAATACTGCCTACCGTAAGCCATAATAACTTTTTCGCTAATGCTAACTGCCGCATCGACATTTCCTGTTTTTATTGTAGGTTTACTAATAGTTTAGACCATTTGCATGACTACACAGGGACAATTAGAAAAAAAGTATGAAGTTTTACTGTGATTGAGCCGCTTTGTTAAGTTAGCCCAAGTTTTGCTGCCATTCGGTGGGTGACATACCAAACCATAACTTAAAGCGACGACTAAAAATCGACAGCTCCGCATAGCCTAAACGCAGTGCTAAGTCGGTCATATTGATATGCTTTTGTTGTAATAGCCGCATTGCCTCTGACTTTCGTACTTCGTCCAACAATTGCCGATAACTGGTGTTATGCTCAGTTAATATTCGCTGAAGCTTTTTGGGGTGTAGCCCTACACTTTTCGCGGTATTTTCTTTATTACACTCACCGGTTGCTAGCAACATTTTCATCGCACTTTCTATTTGCAGCATTTCATCGGGGAGTTTATTAAGGCGTTGTAGCTCAAGTTGGTCGGCTATTAGGGTGTCTAAAATGGCATCATTGAGCTGGGGTTTATAGGATAAAAATGCGCTTGAAAAGTAAATCGCATCAACGTCACTGTTAAACTCAACCTCGCAATTAAGCACTTTATTAAATAATGGCCGCTGTTTCACTGCGACAGATTGCCGTAAGCACACTTTATCGGCGCGCCATTTCGGGCCAACTAATTCTTTTAATATTTTATTGACCAAACACACTGCCAACTGAGACTTTTGCTCAAACTCGTGTTTTTCGTCAGACAGTCGGACAAAACGGACCTCACAACTCGTTTGCCCAAGCAGGGCAAGGTTTAGCACAATGCCTTCGGCATGCAGGTAGATGTATTTTTGAGCAACATTAAGGGCATCAAGAATCGTAGGCTGGCGCGACATGTAAGCACCAATCAAGCCTACCGTACTCATACTTTGTGATGCGCCAAGCTTTAAGCCAAAACATGGCTCATCACAGGCTTGGGCTGCAAGTTCAAGTAATTCAAGGTAATGAGCGTAAACAACAAAACTGTCTGGGTCGCGTAACTGTGCGGGTAAAATACCTGCTTTCTCCAACAAAGTAATTGGATTTACGCCATATTGCCTCACTAAATTCTCAAACCCAGCTAAACTAGAAGAGCGAATTAAACTTTCCACGCAGTGTGCCTTTTGTCCTAAAGAGTCATTTCAGTGTCCCAAAAAGTCAAATTAACTGCAAGCGATTTATTTATGCTAGAACAAACTCTGACAAACAGAACATACAGATGAACATTGCAGCAAAACCGATAAACATAGACAACATTTTAATGGCCGACTTAGTCGCGCAGCGCAGCCACGCTAAAGCTGAGGGTATTGAAAACTACCAGCAAAGACGTGAACACTTACTTGCGTTAAAAGCCATGGTCACTGAGAACCAAGCACGTATTATCGAGGCTATTAATCAAGACTATGGTAATCGCTCTCGCCATGAAACCTTACTTGCTGAAATCATTAATGCCTGTGCAGATATCAATAGCACTTTAAAGCACCTTAAAAAGTGGATGAAAGTGCAAAAGCGACATGTTGATCATCGTATGTATTTAGGGGCAAAAAACCGAGTTATTCCCCAGCCGCTTGGTGTTGTGGGGTTAATTGTGCCGTGGAATTTCCCGATAAATTTAGCCTTTAGTCAATTAGCTGCTGCATTTGCAGCAGGTAACAAGGCGATGGTTAAAATGTCTGAAAACTCTAGGCATTTAAGTGCGCTTTTAGGTGAGCTTGTAGGCCACTATTTCAAACCAGAAAAGCTGAAATTTTACTGTGAGACAAGTGAAGTAGGCATCGCCTTTTCAAAGCTCCCCTTTGATCATTTGATGTTCACAGGCTCAGGTGAAACCGGTAAAAAAGTGATGGCTGCAGCAGCGCAAAATCTAACGCCTGTAACCCTTGAGTTAGGTGGTAAATCTCCTGCTGTTATTGCTACTGATTACCCGATGCAAAAAGCTGTTGAGCGCATCATGTATGTAAAGCAAATGAACGCGGGGCAAATTTGTACCAATGTTGATTATGTATTTGTGCATCAGTCTCAACTTGCACTATTTATCGATACAGCCACACGCTGGGCGAAGAAACATGTGCCAGATATTCATAGCCAAGATTACACAGCCATTATTGATGACCGCGCATTTAAACGCCTTACAACCTGTATTGAAGAAGCCAAACAACTAGGCGCTGACGTTATTACGCTTAGCGACCAAGAGGCAGATGCCAACACGCGAAAACTGCCTCTGACATTAATTTTAAACAGCAATGACAGTATGAGCATTGATACCCGCGAGACATTTGGCCCTATTTTAATGGTAAAAACCTATCAAGAATCGCAGCAGGTCGTTGATTATATTGCAGGGCGAGATAGGCCTTTAGCGTTTTACCCGTTTAGCTACAACAAACAGCTTATTAACTTTTATATTGAGCAGGTGATGTCGGGTGGTGTAAGCGTTAATGATGCCCTTTTTCATGTCGGTCAGCACGACTTACCTTTTGGTGGCGTAGGTGCCAGTGGTATGGGGCATTACCATGGCTATGAAGGCTTTTTAACTTTTTCAAAATTACGTCCGGTGTTTTATCAAGCCAAGTTTTCGAGCGTGAAATTTTTAATGCCGCCTTACGGCAGATTTGCCGATAAGCTTTTAGCCTTTTTAAGTAAATTAAATTCATAATAATAAACACCAACAGGTGATAATAATGCAGCAACACACATTTGATTTTGACCAAATTATTATAGGCTCTGGATTTGGTGGCTCTGTTAGTGCGCTTCGCCTAAGCGAAAAAGGCAACCGGGTTTTAGTACTCGAAAAAGGCCTACGGCGCGACGATAAGGAGTTTCCAAAGACCAACCTAGATATCAAAAATTATATGTGGCAGCCAGAAATTGGCCTAAAAGGCTGCATTCAATTTTCGTTTACCAGCAAAGTTACTGTGCTGCATGGTGTGGGTGTGGGTGGTGGCTCACAAATTTATGCCAATGTGCACCTTATTCCTGATGATGAAGTGTTTCAATCTCCAGCGTGGACACGAATAAAATCAGACTGGAAAAACAGCCTAATGCCCTACTACGGCCTTGCACAGCGCATGTTAGGTAGTGCCAAAAATACCTATACCAATGTTGCCGATCACACTCTAAAAGACATTGCTGAGCAGATGGGTCAAGGTGACTCATTCAAAACCGTGAACACTGGGGTACTTTTTGCAAAACCCGGCGAAGCCTATAACAAAGAGCTACCCGATCCATACTTTAATGGCGATGGTCCAAGGCGAAATACCTGCCATTACTGTGGTAGCTGCATGATAGGTTGTCGCCATAATGCCAAAAACACCTTAATGAAAAACTATTTATACTTTGCTGAGCGCAATGGCGTAGAGATAAGGCCAAGCTCTGAAGTAATCAAAATCACCCCGCTCAATGCAGATGGCAGCGCCGGATACAAAATTAAGATTAAAGATACCAGTCATCGCAATAGCCATATTTATACGCTAACAACACGAGGCGTTGTGCTAAGCGCAGGGGTCATGGGCACCGTGCCTTTGCTTTTAAAAATGCGCGATAAAGACAAAACATTGCCCAATATTTCAGCTTGGCTTGGTCAGCAAATTCGCACTAATTCAGAAACCCTCACCACCGCGAATAACACCACTAAAAAAGTTGATGATGGCGTTGCGATCAGCTCATTTATTTCGGTCGACAAAGACACTAACATTGAAATTTGCCGCTTTAGAGAAGGCGCCGATGGCACATGGCTTTATTTACCTTACGTTCCTATGGTGACTGGAAAAGGCCTCAAGCGTATTGCTAAGTTCTTAGTGAATACACTGCGCCATCCAATAAAAACAGCCAAAGTATTACGGCCAAAAGGTAAAGCCCGCAGCTCGATTTTATTTTTGGTGATGCAAAAATCCGAGGCGTTTATTCACCTAGAATGGCGACGTAAATGGTATCGATTATTTAAAAACGGCATTACTGCGGTGCAAAAAGACAATGACACGCCGCTTAGCGTTAGTTTTCCAAAAGCAGAAGAAGCAACCAAACTCTACGCCGAAAAACTCGGTGGCGTGCCGGGGTCTGCCTTATCTGAAGTGCTATTTGGTGCCCCAATGACGGCGCATATAATGAGTGGAGTCGCCATGGGAACTGATGCCTCTAACGGCGTAGTTGATAGCTCTGGAGAAGTGTTCGGCTATCAAAACCTACGAGTTATTGACGGCTCAATCATACCGGGTAATTTAGGGGTAAACCCATCATTAACCATTACCGCATTGTCGGAATATGCAATGAGCCAAGTGCCGGTATTCGATGCAGCCCGAGCAAGCAAGATAAAGCCAATACAATTTAGTGAACCACGCGAAGGTCTAGTATCTGCGCTTACTGGTTCTGGTGATTTAGCAAAATCGATTGCTGAAAAACAAAAAAGCCGTGCATAAAGCACGGCCTATTTTGATAAATAGCGATTAGATCACTGATAACTCTACAGCAATGTTACCGCGCGTTGCGTTTGAGTATGGGCATACTTCGTGCGCTTTATTAACAAGTGCAAGAGCGGTGTCTTTATCCAGATCACCTACCGATACCGCAAGCTTAACAGCAATACCAAAACCACCTTCAATAGGACCAATTGATACTTCAGAGTTAATATGAGTATCTGCTGGTAATTTAACTTTTGCTTGGCCAGCCACTAACTTTAATGCACCGATAAAACAAGTCGCGTAACCTGCTGCAAATAATTGCTCAGGGTTTGTACCTTGACCATCATCACCACCTAACCCCTTAGGAGTTGATAGTGCCACATCTAAACGACCATCATCTGATTTTGCTGTGCCTTCACGGCCACCTGTTGCTGTTGCTTTTGCTGTGTATGCGACGCTTTGTAGTTCTTTCATGATTACTCTCCTAATTGAGTGAATATATATTTTGCATGCAAAATATATTAGATCAGCTTTTTCGGGATTGCAAATACTTTGTATGCAAATTAAAATACTCGTATTGAATTTTGAGGATCGAGTATGAAATACCCACAACTAAAATTAGATAACCAGCTATGCCATCGCTTATATATGGCATCGAATGGGATTGCCCGTGCGTATCGAGATTCTCTCAATCAATTAGATTTAACCTACCCGCAATACGTCGTAATGATGGCGCTGTGGGAAAAAGATCAGATCAGCATTGCTGAATTACTTGAAAAAACTGCCATTGATGGTGGTGCGATGACGCAAATTTTGAAAAAAATGAGCGATAAAGCATTGTTGTCGATCATCAAAGATAGCCAAGATAAACGCAAACGACTCGTGCAGCTCGAAGCCAAAGGCAAGGCGATGCAAGATCAAGCTGCCGATATACCGTCGCAAATTCGTTGTCGCTTCCCAAGCATTAACGAACAACAAGCACTGCAACTGATTGAATTACTCGATTTAGTAAATAGTGACCTTAATTAACAAAAATTATTTGAAAGTGAATTTGGATAATACCAGCTTGCTTAATAAAGTGGGCTTTTTGAGGCAAGAAAACCTCGTTGATAACAAGGCAAAAATTTCGTTATTTAGTTGTTCTAAATGAGAAATTTTTAACGCTGGTAGCGACAGGTTTGCTCCCTCAAAATGATTACGTATTATTGCGAGCTGGTATCTAAACCCTTTTTAATATAATTCTATACGCTATAGTGTTCAAAACTCATCAATACGGACACCAACCATCATGAAAGCATTTGGATACACTACAGCAACCCCAACGTTATCAGACTCATCACTACAAGCGATTGAATTACCTGATCCCGTTGCGACAGGTCACGACATTCTTGTCGCCGTAGAAGCAATTTCAGTTAACCCTGTTGATACTAAAATTCGCGCTAATGTGTCGCCAGACAGTGGCTACAAAGTTATTGGCTGGGATGCCGTGGGGACGGTTAAAGCTGTTGGCGATAAAGTATCGTTATTTAATGTCGGTGATCGTGTGTTTTATGCTGGCGACTTAACGCGCCAAGGCAGTAATGCTGAGCTGCAACTTGTTGATGAACGCATTGTCGGTCTTGCACCAACAAGCCTGAGTAATAGTGAAGCAGCCGCCCTGCCATTAACCAGTATTACGGCATGGGAGTTATTGTTTGACCGCTTACAGATTGAAAAATCTCAAAACAATAAGCCAGCCTCTGTATTAGTGATAGGTGCCGCAGGTGGTGTAGGCTCAATTTTAGTGCAGCTTGCCAAACAGCTTACCAATTTAACGGTTGTTGGTACCGCTGCACGAGAAGAAAGCGCCAACTGGCTTAAAGGTTTAGGTGTTGATCATGTGCTTGATCATAGCAAAAACCTTAACGAGCAACGTCTTGCGGCCGACTTGAATGAATTTGATTACGTAGTGAGCTTAACGCACACCGACCAACATCTTGATAGCATTATGGAAGTGATCAAGCCACAAGGTAAATTGGCACTGATCGACGACCCTGCAAGCTTTGATATTTTAAAGTTAAAGCGTAAAAGTATTTCGTTGCATTGGGAATTTATGTATACCCGCTCAATGTTCCAAACCGATGATATGATTGCCCAGCATCAGCTTCTTTCAGAGCTTGCTAGCTTAGTTGATAACGGCACAATCAAAACAACATTGGGTGAGCATTTAGGTAAGATAACCGTAGCAAACCTTATTAAAGCCCATGGGATTTTAGAGTCTCACAAAGCTCGCGGAAAGCTTGTGTTGGAGGGGTTTGAGTGACGAGGAATGAATTAGTTTCGAGTTGCGAGATACGAGGTGCGAGGTGCGAGGGGAAAGTTAGCGAGAGTAAAGTTTCGAGAAGCGAGGTGCGAGGTACGAGGTGCGAGGGGAAAGTTTCGAGAAGCGAGGTGCGAGTATGTAGCAACGATTTCACATCGCGTTTTACTCTCTTATCGCCCCTACCTCACCAATGACGCGGCATAAAGCCGCTGCTACGAAAAACGAGATACGAGAGTAAAGGAGCGAGCTGCGAGAAGCGATTTTACATCGCGTTTTGTTCTCGTATCTCCTCTACCTCACCCATGTCGCGGCATAAAGCCGGTACTACCTGTAGGCGTCACGCTTGCTTGGCGCGAAACAAAAAATTAAGACTCAAGTTACGAGAGTAAAGAAGCGAGGTGCGAAGTGCGAGCATGTAGCAGCGATTTCACATCGCGTTTTATTCTCGTATCCTCCTACCTCAACCATGTTGCGGCATAAAGCCGGTACTACCTGTAGGCGTCACGCTTGCTTGGTGCGCGAAACAAAAATTAAGATTCAAGTTACGAGATACGAGGCTCCAGCTTGTAGCAGCGATTTCACATCGCTTATTTCCTTACTCAACAATAATAACACGCATCATTAAAGTGCATTACTACGCTTGCCTTTCACTATTTTAGTGCCTGTTTTTAGGGACGCCCTTACCACTGAATATTAACCAATTGATTTTTAATGTATTTAATTTTAATAAAGGTTTGGCACAGATCTTCCAATAGTGAGTATGAACTGGCACTAACAAGGAGACTAACGTGACTAACTTCTTTCACACTCTTTATCTACTTTGGCGATTAGACATCAGCACATGGCATATGCATGAAGCAAACGATCCGCATAATGTGGCTGATTTGGAGCGCCGCTATGTTAAATAATGACCCCGCATTTATTGAAGCACTTAAAAAAATTTCGGTTCATCAACTAACAATCACCGAAGCGTCTGAGCAGTACGACATTCCTAAGCGCGTGTTATACAAAGCCGCACGACAGCAACAAGTTAAACAGAACAAACAAAAAGCGTATTTAATTGCCACTCAGAAGCGCCTTCAACAAAGTCTACGTAATGTAGAAATGGAGTTAGCTAGCTTCAGCTAAATAACTTCTGTATGGTTAAAATACACGCACAATAATGATGGATTAAGTATGCACGCAGTAGAAGTAAATTTTGATGGCTTAGTGGGGCCTACTCACAATTACGCGGGATTATCGTATGGCAATGTCGCTTCACTAAGTCACGCCTCTTCGCATTCAAACCCTAAAGAGGCCGTGCTACAAGGCCTTGAAAAAATGAAGGCAATGCACGAGTTAGGGCTAGAACAAGGTATTTTTGCACCTCATGCTCGCCCCGACATTAACGTGCTAAAGCGTTTAGGCTTTACAGGCAGCGATAGCCAAATTATTGAAAAAGCATTTAAAGCCGACCCTGTTTTACTGCGAGCTTGTTACAGTGCATCGGCTATGTGGACAGCCAATGCTGGCACTATCTCGCCTTCAGTCGATACGCTTGATGGCAAAATGCACTTTACCGCAGCTAACTTAAATAACAAATTTCACCGCTCGTTAGAACCTGTTACAACTACAGCATTATTAAAAGCCATGTTTAATGATGAGCGTTACTTTAGCCATCATACGCACTTACCTGATCAAGGTTTTTTTGGTGATGAAGGCGCCGCAAATCATAATAGATTATGCGACAGCCATGCAGATGCAGGGCTTGAGATCTTTGTTTATGGTGCAAGTAGTTTTAATAGCGCCTTACCAAAACCCGTTAAATTTCCTGCAAGACAATCTCTTGAAGCTTCGCAAGCAATTGCTCGTTTACATGAGCTAAAGCCAGAAAATCAGTTATTTATTCAACAAAACCCTGATGTAATAGACCAAGGTGTCTTTCATAACGATGTAATCGCTGTGGCCAATGGCAATGTACTTTTATGCCACGAACAAGCCTTTTTGCATCAAGCTGATACGTTAAAACAAATTAAACAAGCTTATCTTGGCAACAAGCCACTCCATATTATTGAAGTGCCAACCAATAAAGTGAGCATAACAGATGCTGTAGGCAGCTATTTATTTAATAGCCAATTAATTACCTTAAGTGATGACAGCATGATGCTGGTTGCACCTAAAGAATGTCAGCGTAATCAAGCTGTTCACGATTACATTCAAGAAATGATTTTGGCAGATAACCCAGTTCAGCAAGTGCGCTTTTTTGACTTGCGCCAAAGCATGCAAAATGGCGGTGGGCCTGCTTGTTTACGCTTGCGTGTTGCGCTCAATACTGACGAACTAGCCGCGGTCAATCCGGGTGTACGATTCAGCGAAGAAAAATATAACCAATTAGTGAGTTGGGCGAATAAGCATTACCGTGACTCGTTAAGTAGCGACGACTTTGCCGATCCAATGCTTTTAACCGAAAGCTACCAGGCACTTGATGAGTTAACCAGCTTACTTAACTTAGGCTCTGTGTATCCATTTCAACAAGAATAAATAATGAAAATTAAAGCAGTACACTCTATTAAAGGAGTGTCTAAATCACTCAATAGTTTACTGATTGATAGCGTTGCCAGTGGCGCGTCAATCGGCTTTATTGCCCCGCTATCATTACAGTCAGCACATGACTACTGGCAAGGGGTCGATGGGGATTTAGCAACGCCTTACCGCAGGCTTTATCTTGCCCTTGATGGTGATACGGTGATTGGCTCAGTGCAGCTTTCTTTGTGCGCTAAAGCCAATGGCACTCACCGCGGCGAGGTTGAAAAGCTCATGGTGCACAGCGAACATCAAGGCAAAGGAATTGCAAAACAATTGATGAATAGCCTAGAAACCGACGCCCGTATCTTAGGTATTCAATTATTAATTCTTGATACCCGCCAAGGTGACACTGCTTCATATTTGTATCGCAAACTCGATTATATTGAAGCTGGCACGATTCCTGGTTTTGCGAAAAGTTCATCCGGTGAATTTGACGCAACGGTGTATTTTTATAAGCAAGTCGCCTAGATCTGCTTTTATAGCCAATTGATATAATCATAAAGTCGACTAATAAAAATCTATAAACGTACTAAACTAGTACTGCGGATTTTTATTAGGAGCGATAAATGGCGCTATCAATACAGCAACGGGTACTCTTTCTAGCCCTACTTCCCCCCCTACTCATTGCAATTATGCTGACACTCTACAATTATGTGCAGTCAAAACACAGTGGTGCGCAAACCGTTGAAAGTTTTGCTACACAAATGGAAAACGACCGAAAAGCAGAAGTCAGTAACTATCAAAAAATTGCCATGAGTTCGATTGCTCATCTCATCGCACAAGATGATGGCTCTAATACTGAACAGCTGCAAAACCAAGCAAAAAGCATTTTGCGTAATTTGCGTTTTGATGATGCTGGCGATACAGGCTATGTATTTGTTTATGATGTAAAAGGTGTCAATATTGCCCATGGCGTTAACGCCTCACTTGAGGGTAAAAACCTATATGATTTTAAAGATCCTAATGGGGTTTATCTGATACGAGAGCTCATTGATGCTGCGAAGAAAGGCGGTGGTTATGTGCAGTATTCTTGGAAAAATACCAATGGCAGTGTGAACCCTAAACTCGGTTATGCCGCTTTGGTACCAAAATGGAACTGGGTGCTAGGAACGGGCTTTTGGATCAGTGGCCTTGAGCAACAAGTTGCAGTGACAGAGCAACGGGTTAATGAAGGTATCGATAATGCCTTTATAAACACCGTTATCGCTTCAGTATTCGCAGTTGCAATTACCGCAGCGATTGCAGTGGTAGTATCGCGCAGTATTACTAGCCCTTTGCACACAACCGTACTAGCAATGAACGATATATCACAAGGTGATGGCGATTTAACCCAACGTTTAATGGTGAAACGGGACGATGAACTGGGCAAGCTTGGCAGTTCGTTTAACCGCTTTGCCGATGACGTTGGTAAGATGGTTATTGATATTCGCCAATCATCGCAATCGATGAATCAAGCATCACACAAACTCAACGAGCTACTTGCCAATATGCACGCAGGTATTAATCGTCAACATGAAGAAAGTGAACAAGTTGCAACCGCAATAAACGAAATGTCGGCGGCGTCAATGGAAGTTGCCCGCAGCGCCCAAGAGGCCTCAACGGCTGCTGAACATGCCGATCATTTAGTTAAGCAAGCTAACAATCAATTGCTCATTGCCATAAAAGTGATTAATGGCCTTGCCAAACAAGTTGATGAAGGGGCTAATGCGGTGGATCAGCTTAATCAACAATCGAGTCAAATTGGTAGTGTGCTTGATGTGATCAGAAATATTGCCGAGCAAACAAATCTACTGGCACTGAACGCAGCTATTGAATCTGCCCGAGCAGGTGAAGCAGGTCGTGGTTTTGCTGTCGTAGCTGATGAAGTGCGAACTCTAGCAAAACGCACGCAAGATAGTACTCACGAGATAGAGGCGATGATCGAGCAAGTACAGCAAGGAACAACAACTGTAAATAGCATTATGCAGTCAATTAAATCTGGCAGTGCAACTAGTGTTAATGAGGCAGGCGAAGTCGAAAAAGCGCTTAATGAAGTACTGCTTTCGGTTAACACCATCACATCACAAAATGCACAAATTGCCACAGCCGCTGAAGAGCAAACGTCAGTGTCTGAAGCGATTAATCAAAACATGACGACCATTGTCGATATTGCTAACAAAACCGCTAATGATACCGATGTAGCAACGTCATACATGCATGAACTAACAGACACGGCAACGCAGTTAGAACAAAATGTAAGCCGTTATAAAACCTAATAACTGATTGATGGTTAAGCAGGCATTGCGGCCTGCTTAACAAAAATCATTGGTTTTTTGTAAGTTCTTTAACCAATCGAACAAGTCATTATCGTAGCGCTTAAGACGCTGTTGTTGCTTATCGCTGAGACTGTAAAACGGTGCAAAGCAGATATATTTTTCACCCATAATAAGTACTAACCGTAAACCAAAAAATGAGTAATGGTGAATAAACTGCACTTGTCTTGCGTGCATATGGCGGCATTGCCCAAATAAATTACGGTAATGCACACCATGACGGCACACCGTTAAATTACGCTTTGAATTAAACACCAACAGAGCAATTAGTAAGGAAACAGTGCACAGTAAAAAACTAAAAAGTAAATTACTTACCTCTGATTTACTACTCATAAAGCCCATCAGTAAGAGCACATTAATTGCACTTAATAATGCCCAGCCCATAAGCTCAAAGCGCTTTTCCAAGTCAATAACCTTCATTTTCATTCCTAGGTTCTTATTTTTTGTTATGGTGTCAGCAAAATGTGGAAGAAAAATGGATTTACTTAAAAGCAGTCTAATTTTTATTAGTAGTTTTTTGCGGCTTTCAACTTGTTACATAAAAGGTACAAAGGTGTTAACCGAAACTTATTATTAAAAGTTCAAGTTACATTAAGTTTTAGTTATTACACTATTAGTAAAATTTAGAACACAAAGGGAAGAAATGATGAACTTTAAAACTACATTACTTAGCAGCGCCGTTTTATTTGCACTTGTTGGTTGTGGCTCAGATAACGACAAGAACGATTCGGTTGATCCTCAGCCGCAAACTGCACAGTTTACGTTAGGTGTGTCTGATGCACCTGTAACAGGTTTAAAAGCTGTTAATGTTGTGTTTGATTCAATTACATTGAAAACCCAAGATGGTGAAGAGTTCACTTTTGAGACCCGTGAAGATGATGATGAAACCATGCCAGAAATGGTTAACTTATTAGATTACACAGGTGATGATATATTTTCTTTATTAGAAGATGAAGAAGTAGCTGCTGGCGATTATCAATGGATCCGTGCAGATGTTATCAATGGTGACACAAACGATTTAACCATGACTTCGCATGTTGTTTACGAAGATGACAGCATTGCACCACTGGTTGTTAAACGTAAAGGCAACGATGGTATCGGTGAAATCCAACTTGATGGCTTTACCCTTAACCAAGCTGGTAACGACTTTGTTATTGAATTTGACCTTAAAAAGTCACTAGTTGATCCACAAAATAGTGATGAGATCTTCTTAAAACCACGCGGTGTTCGCTTAGAAAACCTTGCTGAATCTGAAGATATCGAAGGCACTGTAAGCGACGTACTTATCGCTAACTGTGAAACTGATAATATCGATATCGCACTAGAAGATGGCTCATTCGGTCATGCTGTTTACCTATACAGCAGCGATGTTGAAATGCCAATGGACAACTATGAAGTTAACGAAGACGAAACACCATTAGATGCACCTCTTGCAACGGCGGATGTTGTTTTCGATAGCGAAGATAACCAATACGAATTTGAACTTGCGTTCATTCAACCTGATGATTATCAACTTGCTTATACCTGCGCTGCGCACATCGATGACGTAGAAACGCAAGACGAAGCATTTACGCTTTATCAAGTAAAACCAATTACAGTAACATCAGGTGAAGACTTAGACGTATCTTTCACTGTTTCTGAATAATATTGGAATACCTCATTAATAAGCCCGCATTGCGGGCTTTTGTTTTTATAATGTGTCGTAACGAATAATTACTTCGGATATTTGATCTACCACTTTATCCGCACCGGTTTTAATATCTTCCATGATCATGCTGACTTCTTCAACATTTTGCTGAGACTCACCAGACAGAGCTTCGATTTCTTCGATAAGAGCCGTCATTTTTGCTGCGATTTCTTGCGTCTTACCAATCAGGCCAGATATTTCACTGGTCGACACAGAAGTACGTTGCGATAAATTTCTTACTTCATCGGCAACCACTGCAAAACCGCGACCATGCTCCCCGGCTCTGGCAGCTTCAATCGCTGCATTTAAGGCTAGTAAGTTTGTTTGCTCTGCGATGCTATTAATGGTTGTAACAATTTCACCTATTTGTGATGACTGCTGCGCTAACACATCCGACAGTTCACGGGTTTGATGAACCTGCTCGCTCACTTTTTTTGAAGACGCAACACTACTTAAAATTCGTTGCTGACCATTGGTAACGACTTGCGAGGTTTCTTCAGACGTGTGGCCGGCATTTTCTGCTGCATGTTTAACTTCTTCGGTGCTGTTAACTCTGGCAGTGACATCAGATGCAAACTTAATGATCTGTGTCACTTTACCCTGTTTATTAAAAATAGGGTTATAGGTTGCCTCTAAGTAAAGCGGGCTGCCATCACGTTTTTTACGAGAAAATTGCCCAGAGAAAATACGCCCGTTTGCAAGCTCTTGCCAAAAGTTGGGGTTCTTTTGATAAAAGTCATCATAGCAAAACAGTTTGTGATGCTGACCTTGGATTTCAGCGAGACTGTAACCTACAACATTTAAGAAATTATCATTTGCAGAAATAATATGACCATCCGGCGTAAAGCGGATCATCGCGGTGCTTTTATTAACGGCATCATAGATTGCCGACATTTCATCAAGTTTTTCGACTTCTTTAGTAATCTCTGAAGCGAACTTAATTGCACAGCGCACCTTGCCGTCATCACCGCGAACAGGAAAATACGTTGCACGCAGCCAAATATCTTCGCCGGCACCATTTATGCGCGAGAAAACCCCTGACTTTGCTTGGCCTCTAGCGATATCTTGCCAAAACGTTTGATACTCTTTTGAGCTGCTATATTCAGGCGCACAAAACTTACTATGATGCTGACCAATAATATCGCCAGCTTGCACTTTCATTGTTTTACAAAACAAATCATTGGCTTCGAGAACAGTTCCATCTGGTGTAAATTCGATATAAGCAATATTTTCTCTGATCCCAGCTAAATATTGCTGACTTTTATCAACATCATGCTGCAAGGCATCAATGAGTTGATCTTTATTTTTACTAAACCACATTGAAACACCAGTTATTAGGGTAGTTAAATAAATATTAGCTCAGTAGCACAAGAAATAGAATTACAAAATGGTTCTTTTTTCTTAATGATTAACAGGTTAACCAACTGCCAGTTCTAACACTCAAGCGCTTTTTTCTTAAACAATGAGCAAATATATAATATTATAAGCCTTACCCAAACAGCCTAGGCTTTGTTATGACCTCGCGTATTCTCAAATCGATTTTCTACTCATCTTTTCTATTAGGCTCTGCCGTATTTTTGCAAGGCTGCCAAGAACAACCTCAATCAGATCAAATCGCCGTCACTGGCGGGCTCATCCAAGGGCAAAATGAAGGGCGTTTTATTGCCTATAAAGGCATTCCGTATGCTGCACCTCCGGTGGGAGAGTTACGCTGGCGAGCACCAGAGCCCGTGCCCAAGTGGCAAGATGTAAAAGTACTTAACGATTACGCGCCTGACTGTATGCAAAAGCCGTTTGCAGCCGATGCAGCACCACTTACAACAACTCCTTCGGAAGATTGCCTTTATTTAAATGTATTTAAACCCACTAAACACAGCGATACCCCTTACCCTGTTGTGGTATGGATACACGGTGGTGGCTTTGTAAATGGTGGCGCATCACCCGCTGTTTACTCAGGTGAAAGCTTTGCTAAACAAGGGGTTATTTTTGTTAGCTTTAATTATCGCCTAGGCCGATTTGGCTTTTTTGCGCACCCTGCTCTTAGTCGTTTTGAGAACGATGCGCTTGGCAACTACGCTTTAATGGATCAAATTGCGGCCCTTGAATGGGTTAAACAAAATATTGCTCAATTTGGTGGTGATGCTGCAAAAGTGACGCTCATGGGTGAATCTGCAGGAGGCGCATCGGTTCACGCGATGATGCAAACCCCTGCAGCTAATGGCTTATTCCAACAAGCGATTATTATGTCAGCGGGTGGACGAGAGCTTTTTAAGCAGTTGCCTCTAACTAGTGATGATGACACTGTGCTAAGCGCCGAAAAAATTGGCGAAAACTTTGCAAAACAACACACTATTTTAGGCAGTGATGAAAACGCCCTTGCTGCACTACGTGAGTTACCTGCCGAAGAGGTGGTTGATAACCTAAATTTGAGCACATTAAACCGACAAAATGATGATGAGCCTACGTACGTTGGCGGGCCAATTATTGATGGCACCATCATCAATTCGGCGACAGAAGCGCGCTTGAGTAAAGGCACATTTAGCCATGTTGCGACCATGGTTGGCACAACAGATATGGATTTAGGCTTTGCTAATTTTGCTTCTAAAGGGGCGTTATTCGCAAGTTTTGCTCCGCACAGTACACAAGCAAAAATGACTTACGATGCAAGCGGCGAAACTCCATTGCCTTTACTCAATTACCAAGTTGGGCAAGATGCTTTAATGCAAGAGCCTGCAAGGTTCGTTGCAAAACGTGTGACAGATATGGGTAAAGATGCCTTTTTATATCGTTTTGGTTATGTGGCGCAAACTTTAGATAAACCCGGTGCAGAGCACGCTAGCGAAATTCCGTACTTTTTTAATACTGTGGCAGCGAAATATGGGCATGTAACCACTGAGCAAGATAAGCAAGCCGCTAAAATAATGCACCGTTATGTGACTAATTTTATTAAATTAGGCACACCAAATGGCCCGGGTTTACCGACTTGGCAAGCATATAAAAATGATGAATCTTTTATACTGCAAATGAGTAAATCAGGGACTGCAGAGTTTTTACCGGATCCCTTACAAGCTCGGTTAAACATCACAGAAACAAAAGCTGAAAATTAATCAAATAAGGCGCTTAATATAAGCGCCTTATTTTTATCCTTGCTGCTGAACATACTCAAGCGCAGTCATCTTGTGGTATGTCACATTGGAATGAAATACATGAGCAGGATCCGGGTCAACCACCTCAATTGGCGTGCCTTGACTGCGTGCAATATCGAGTGCCATTTGCGTTATATTGACACTAAACGAGGTGCCGATAAAGACGATTTTATCGGCATCGAGCATACGCTGTTGCGCCTCTGAAATTCGATAAAGCTCAGTGTAGTATTCGTCAAATAACAACACGTAAGGCTTAAACGATTCGTTAAGCTTGGGGCTTTCATTATCAATATTGAACACCTCAAGCAAGGAGTTGTGGAGGTTGTCTTCGTTGACATTATCCCACGGCGCGTTAAAAGCCATCACATCGTCACCTTGATGGTGAAACAGTGTCATTTGATCTAAGCGACCATGAATAGCAATAAAATCGGTGTTACCTGCTTTACCATCAAGGCCATCGATATTTTGCGTAATGAGATTTTTATCACTCAACCAATGATGCACTTCATTAGGACCGTGATGGCGATAGGTTGCAAAGCGATGATAATACCAAGCTAAAAATTCGCGGGGATTATTTTCGTACATAGCACGCGTTGCCATTTCCATCGGCGTATAATTTTTGCTGCCAATGGTCCAATAACCATCCTCGCCACGAAAGGTCGGTATACCGCTAGCGGCACTCACACCCGCGCCAGTAATATAGAGTGTACTCATAGAGATAACTTTACCTTGTAACCAAGTGCATCGGCTGTCACTTGTTGATTATTATCCATACCACCAAGACGATACAAACTTCCTTGGTGCTCTAATAAACCTCGATGATCCATGCTCGCGGTATCGGCTTTTGGCATTACTTGCCACGTGTTTTTATCAACATCAAAGCGCCAAACATGATCACTCGCTGGCGCTGGTTTACCATCGTACCCCATACCATTGTAGTTATATGGGTTATCAGAGCCGCCCACCATATAAATGTCGCCATTAAAACTGGTTGCTGCCATACGGTAATGGGCAACACCTGTTGGGTGTGGCACGGTACGCCAATCTATCTTTAATGGGTTATCAGCATCAATCGTGCCTTTTAAACACTGTGCAACCGCAGCAAAAGAACGACGTTTATCAGCATTCGCCTGTGTTTTAACGCCATCACACACCAAAATAGTGTTTCCACTAATTGCCGCCGCTTGGCCAAACACCGGTTGACCTAAAAATGGCGAAGCCTGTTGCCAAGTATCTGTTTGCGTATCATACACTTGTACAAGGTTAACATTACCATCGTTATGCCAACCACTGACTAAATAGATATAACGCTGCTGGTACGAAAGCGCCACGCTGTCATCCACCGGCACTGGCATATTGGCAAGTTGCGTATATGAATTAGAGAGCACATCATAGCGATATACATCGGGTGTTGAGATTTCTTGATGATCGGCACTTACCGTATACCCACCAAATACATAGGCATGCTGACCAACCCCCACTGCGGTACTCGCCAAACGACCAGTAAGAGGCAATGTACTTGGTACGGCTTTAGCTGCTTGCCACGCCTTATCGCCCACTTTAAGGACCCACACTTTATTGTGAACATCGGTATGTGCTTTGCCTGAGCTCAAGCCCATAAAGCTTAGGAAGTAGGCTTGTTCATCAATAACAACTTTGGCAACAGCATTGTTCGCGACGGGTTCGGGTAAGGCAGGTATGGTTGCAAGTGCAATAGAAAATAACAGGCTCATAAATTAAATAGGTAACTTAACACATCGCTAAAGAATACCATTTTATGAGCCTGAAGAAAGGCTCGCTATTAGTAAGCAATACTAATACGTTGATTTAAATGAGCTGCCGATTGTGCTTCATCAAGCATCGCTTTAGCATAATCAGTGACTGATATTTTGCTTTCGCCGTTTGCATCAGTAAAGAAGCTGTCGCCACCAACACGGTACGGGCCTTCTGACTCACCTGGGTAAATGACCGCAGCTGGTGATACAAAAGTCCAAGCTGTATCTGCTGTTGATGCTCTAAATACATCAAGTGCTTCACCTTGAGCTATGGCTTCTGCTTTGTATTCAGCAGGAAAGTCTGGGCTTGATACCAGTGTTACACCGGGTGCGACTTCTAAGCTACCTGCACCGCCCACCCATAAAATGCGTGTGTTAGTACCTGCAAGTGCGTTTAGTAATTGTTTTGCTGTATTTACCACAATTTCATGGTTACCTAAAGCACGACCACCAATTGCAGCAATAACAACATCACTACCTGCAGCTGCAGTTGCGATCTCGTCTTTAGTTAAATCAAATTCAGTCACAGTAACGTTATCTTGGGTTACTTTACCTGCGCCTCTAACTAATGCATTTACTTGATGACCACGTGCGATTGCTTCTGAAGTAATGTGGCTGCCAATCCAACCTGTTGCGCCAATAACTGCTAATTTCATGAGGAATTCTCCGTTGTTTGTTTCAATGATTGCAGTTTACTTGTTCACTAATTACTGATAAATACACTATATAGATACACATTGTTTCACTTGAAGATACCAATGGATAAACTCAATTCAATTACTAGCTTTGTCGAAGTTGCCCGTACAGGCAGCTTTACTCAAGCCGCTGAGCATTTAGGTTTAAGCCGATTACAAGTTTCTAGACATATTCAAGATATAGAAAAGTGGCTAAATTTAAGATTGTTTCATCGCACAACACGCAAAGTGAGTTTAACAATTCAAGGCGAAGAAGCCCTTAGCTATTGCCAGCAAATATTAAATCAAGTGTCTGATTTACAAAGCCGAGCACACAGCCATAACAACGAATTGGTAGGTACCATTCGAGTTGCCTCTCCGATTGGGCTTGGCCAACATAAACTGTTTGATGCCATTGAAGTGTTCACCAAGCGCCATCCACAGACGCGCTTTGAACTGTTACTTTCTGATAGTTTATCGCAGCTGGTTGATGACCGCGTTGATATCGCTTTGCGTTACATCCACCAGCCCGATGAAGGTCTTATTGCCCGTAAGCTAATGTATATCGCAACCGCCGTATGTGCTTCTAACGATTATTTAGCTGCAAACCCACCGATTAATGAGCCGAGTGACTTAACCGCACATAATTGCCTTGTTCATAACAAACACACTATTTGGCAATTTCAACACGACGACAACACACAAAAAGTCACGGTTAAGGGCAACATTGTTGCCAACGATATGGGCGTGCTTTTAAAAGCAGCAAAACAAGGAATGGGGATTGCTCACCTACCATGCGATCTCGCCAATGACTATTTGGCATCAGGTGAGCTTGTAAAAGTACTGCCAGAGCATACTACTATGGGCTCTCACTTATGGGCGGTGTATTTATCGCGTAACTTCCAACAAAATGTGGTGAGAGCGTTCATCGACTTTTTAGCAGAGCACTGGCAACACGATATTTTATAATCTAAACCTGCTGCAAATACGTATAAGCTACAAAAAGGAGCCGTAATGCAGCACTTAGATCATGAAATATCACGCATCATAGAGATGGCGTGGGAAGATAGAACCCCGTTTGAAGCAATAAACCAACAGTTTGGTTTAAATGAAAAAAGCGTTATCGCGCTAATGCGTGAGCAATTAACAAGCTCGAGTTTTAAACTTTGGCGAAAACGCGCAGCGGGTAGGCAAACCAAACACTTAAAACTACGCCATCCAGATATATCCCGTGGTTATTGTAAAACCCAATATAAACATAGATAGTTTACACGGCTTAAAACCTAGTATTACAAAGATTAGTGATTCAGTTGGTTAGCAAATTGCCCCACTGCATCAACCACTTGCTGGGCACCGTGTTGTATGTCTTCCATCACTTGACCAGACTCATTTGATAAAGACACGCCTTGCTCAGCTTTCACCTTACCTTGCTCAATAACCTTTACTGTATTTTGCGTAAGTGACTGATTATTATTTACCACTTCAACAATTTCTTCGGTGGCTTTTGAGGTTCTTGAAGCAAGCTGTCTGACTTCATCAGCAACCACCGCAAAACCTCGACCTTGCTCACCGGCACGGGCAGCTTCAATTGCTGCGTTTAGCGCCAGCAAGTTTGTTTGCTCTGCAATGCTGCTAATACTTTGCACAATGGCTGCAATTTGCTGTGACTGTTTATCAAGGGCTGAAATCTCTTGGGCTGCTTGCTCCATCTGCTGGGCTAATTCATTCATCACTGTCATGGTGTTTTGTAACACCTCAGCCCCTTGTTGAGCGAGCCTATCAGTCTCTGTTGATGTGCCATACGCAATTTCGGCCGCTTGTGAAATTGCATGCTCACGATTAACTTGCTCAGTGATCACAGTGGCAAACTTCATCACCTTGTAAAGCTCACCAAAATCATTTGAAATGGGGTTGTATGAAGCTTCAAGCCACACTTCATTGCCATGACGGTCAACACGTTTAAAGCGATCAACAACAAACTCACCACGTCTTAAGCGCTGCCAAAACTTCTCATACTCAGCTGACTCAGCCAGTTCAGGTTCACAAAACATACTATGGTGCTTACCTACTATCTCTTCTTTTTTATAACCCATGCTCTCTAAAAACGGTTCATTTGCGTTAATAACCTTACCCTCTAAGTCAAACTCAATAACCGCCATCGAGCGATAGATGGCATTTATAGTGTCGCGCTGTTCACGAGAAGTAGAAATGGCATCGGTAAGCACAGTGCCGTAAATAGCGAAGTAATTGAGCTCACCTTGCTCTGTGTGTACCGGGTGTGCAATCAAACGGAGCCACTCAAGCTTGCCGTCATAGCGAGTTATTTGTAAGTGCCCTACTCCATGCTGTTGATTTTCAATGGCGTTTTTTAAGTCTTTAAACTGGTCAGTATTTCGAGATTGTTCAGTAATAATATCTTGGAAAGGCGAGTCAATTAGCTGGTTGTGCGAGTAGCCTAATTCATCTAAAAAATTCTGGTTAATATAAGCCATTGTGCCATCAGCACGCAGCCTGAGTACCAACATCTCTTCATCAATACCTGAAGTGAGATCTTTTAACGGATAAAGCTCAGCTTTTAACGCATCAATTTCAGCCTGTAAGGATTTACTAAACCACATAAAACGCCCTGATTTTTTATTAACGTGTTGTTGTTCATAAAATTGTAGAACAATTATCGCAGGGCGCTACTTTAAGATAAGCAAAAAGAATTAAGAAAAGTGATTTAACTAAGAAGCTTGGGAGGTCAATTTAACGTATTTCTCAGCCAACTCATCTAAAGTTTCACGATGATTTGGATCTGGCTTAATGCAATCAATAGGACACACACTCACACATGTAGGGTTATCATAATGCCCAACACACTCAGTGCATTTATTTGGGTCTATTTGATATATCTTCGCGCCCATATAAATAGCCTCATTCGGGCACTCAGGATCACACATATCACAGTTAATACATTTGTTATTGATGAGTAATGCCATTTAATGACCTCGAACATAAATCACTATAAAACAAATAGTTACATGAGTCGGTATGTAACACATATATTTTTCAAACAAGCTTAGTTTGAAAAATATTCGATAAATAATAACACAATTCGTAGCACACTCTGTTTATGAGCAGCCGTTACAAAAGCGGTCGCGCATTCTACTTTACCCCACTCTAAATTTTGTTGATCTAGATCAAACGACAGGCCTGCAGGGCTTAATAAACCTGAGTTTTAGAGAAATGAAAAACACGAATAAACCCATTACAAAAGCCGAATACATCAAAGCAAAAGCAGTTTGGAAAGAGACGAAGGCACCTTTTTCAATGTTGTACATAAAAAAGTGTGTTACTGCGATTCAAATAATTTCAAATTTTGAGAGAAAAGTTGCTTTAAAACAAGGAATTAAAAATAAGCCCTTGGTTCGTTTGTCTAAATATGAGCAACAACACAATTTACGGCTCGTATTCACCCCAAAAGGTAAGGTCATCTTCTATTCTAATTTCCCGAAAAAGTTAGAGATTCGAAACGTAAAGCTAGGGGAGTTACCAGAACTCACCATTGCAAAAGCAAGAGAGCTTACGAAAACGATATTGGAGGGAAGAACGATATTCGCCGATTTAAACACTATTTTTAAAGAATATGAGCAGAACCTGACAAACCGACATTTACTCGCACCAACAAAGTTTGCAGCCGGTTCATTGAAAACATATAAGTGCAGAGTAAAAAAGCTTAAGCAGTACTTTAATATGAAAACGAGATTTCAAAGTATTACGGCAGGGGATCTTGAGCGAATCATTGATAAAATTATTGCTAGCGAATCCAACAACCAAGCCATAGAGCTATTTGCTCAAATAAGGCGTATATGGAAGTTTGCCAAAAATAAGTTTAACAATGGCCGTAATCCTGCTGCTGACATTGATGATTATTATGTTTCGGATCGAGTTGATACTCCCCGTCCGTGTCAAGCCTACACTGACTTAGATTCAATTGCAGAGTTGTGGATCAACCTTGCAACTACGCCATGCATTCACCAGAAGAACGCAGCCAGGTTTATGATTTTAACGGGCTTGAGGCCTATCAACATTCCTCAAATGAAATGGTCATGGCTGAATAGTATTACCTTTCCGACCTTAATAACTTTTCCGTCATCTATCGTAGGTGTACGTGGTGAAATGAAAAACCAAAAAGAATACAGACTCCCACTAACAAAAATGATGCGAACTATTATCCTTGAACAAAGGGCATGGATGGAATCGGCACGACCTAATTGCAATCAAGAGTTCATTTTTCTGCAACCTCGCGACCCTATGAAGCAATTTTCTAAACGCTCCCTCGATAAAATTATCAAAGACTATTCTCCATTTGATGCAGTAAAAGGCGATATCGAACAGATTGTAATGAAAGGCTCTGCGGGTGCATTTTGTACTATGTGTAGAAGCTTTTTTAAATCCAATACAAAAGAGCTGTTGGTATCAAACGGCTACCACTTTAAGCATGCAGAAGATTTAACCCGGTTAGCACTTCATCATTTGAGAAAGTCTGATGATCCGAATGGGCTTAACTACGATAAATCTGAAGAGCTCTACGGCACTTCAACAAAACTTAAGTTCAATGTATTTAAGTTACACGAGGTCAGCATTTTAAAACGAGTCCATGAGTTTCAAAGCTTAGAGTTAAGGCCTACAGCATTTCAGGTAAACCAACAAAAAATAATCAAAGATAAGGAACATAAGAAAGCGCTAAGAGAGCGAATAAAAGCATCTCTTGTCCATAAAGGTGCATACATTCAATTCATAAATCAGCCTTTTGGCGATACAGGAAAATCAGTTAAAGAGTTAATTCTGACTAAAGATGGTAGAACTGTAATCGAAAGTTACCTTGATGATATTGCTGTTTAAGCTAAATACTCATCCGAAAAGTATACTGAAAGAGCATATAGAAACTAAATAATGACTTAGCGTAAAGCCGGGTCATTTTTCGTACAACAGCAAAGGTAATGAACACTTTTCGCTCAAAAATAATAAATAGTATTGGCAAAAATAAATTTAACGGTAGAACGAAGAAAAGTATTGAATTTTGATAAACTTACAAAGAATTTATAAAAAATACACAAAAATCGTTAAAAAATTTTATTAAAAAAAATTTAAAAAAGTTTAGTACCCAAAACATACTAATACACCACCAAAAAGCTCAGATTTGATAATAAGCTTATAAACGACATATCAGTAGCTTAAACAAAGCCATTTAATTTCACCACCAAAATGATCTTAGTAGTCATAGGCTTAAAGCCATAGCTGGCAAGGCTTCCCCCTCTTGCAGCAATCAAAAAACTCATTCAACATAATAAAAAAGCGACAACGTTAATTCATCCCAGATGAAGTAATAAAGACTTAATAAAATATGAAAAAAACTATAAATAAGTTTAAGAAAAATAAAATAAGCAGAATATTAGATAAAATTAAAAAACTATCTAAGATAACAAGTGAAAATGAGTCTGAGAAGCAAAGTGAAAGTGAGTGTATTAGCAAGTCGAAATTCGACAGTATTAAACCACCATATAGTGATAAAGATATTTTAATATTATCTGAATGCGCTGCAGCAATTGAATACCCAGAACCAGAACCAGGTCAACCAAAAAAAGATCATAGGATGTCTAAATATGACAGTGAAAAAAACTTAAGATACGTTTTTTATCCAAATGGAGTCGTAAAAGTTTTTGCAGATTTTCCTAAAATAGATGGGTTAAAAAGTACTCTTTTAGGTAACTTTGAAACAATGACAGTCGCTGAAGCTGCAAGTCTTAGCGCCATAATTTTAGATAATCACCTATATGGTCAAACGCTTGGAGAAGTTGCTGAACTGTATATAGAAGAATTAAAACAAGAGCAAAAGAGTAATCGTCGTTTATTTTCAGATGGAACCATTAGAACATATTCATGCTACCTTAGAAAATTTTCAACTATCATTGGTGTTGATAAAAGGTTTATTGATATTACAAGTGATGATATTCAACTAGCATTTACGAAATTAAAAAGTGATCTTACAAGGGAATATGTAGAAACCATTTTCCATCGCGTTAAAGATTTATTTAAGTTTTCAATAGACAGACTAAATTATAAGAACAACCCTTTTAATAATGTCAAAAGTTTATATTTATCTAAGAAAAGATGTGAAATAAGAAAGTATGAAGGCTACACAGATAATGAATCTACAGCAAAGCTATTAATCACCCTGGAACACAACGAAAATAGAAATTTAGTAAATGCTTTAAAGCTTCGTATTTTTGCCGCATTGAGACCTCAGTGCGCTTGCACATTAAAGAGCAGCTATTTAGATAATTTAGATGATCCGAAGGTTTTGATAATACCAGGTAGTACCACAACAGAAAGAGGGCCAACCAAAAACCAACAAGAACAGAAAATAATATTAACCAGTGAAATGATAAAAGCCATAAAAGATCAATTAGCATATTCAAAAAGAGTATATGGTGAGATAAAAGAGTACTTGTTTGTAAGCATACGAAATCCTGAAAATCATTTACCATACAATACGCTTAGGGAGTTCATGCTGAAGAATGCACCTAAGAATATGGATAAGGCAAACCCTTATAAAATTAACAAGAAAGGCTCTAAAGGTTCTTGCTTAACTATGTTTAGAAAACTTGCTAAAACAAATGTACTGGTTGCATTAACAAATGATTATTCAACACTAACGGAAGCTGAAATTGAATCAAAAGAAATATTACACCACATAAGTAACTCTGAGAAAAAGCCATCAACAGAAGAAAAAAATGAAGCTGAAGCAAATAGAATGCTGCATATTTTACATACAAATCATGATCGCTCCGGAAGGCATTACACTTCCGCAGAGGAGCAACACGGGACGTACTCAAAAGAATCAAACAATTTATTCATGATGCATGAAAATGCAATCCTTGAAGCTATGAATAAAATAAAGAAAAGTAATGAAGAATATCAAACCATCTAAATCTGGCACATTATCTAACTCGTTTATGGACAAAAACACGTTAGAGTATTTAATCAGTAACGCCCCAATAAGCGGCAAGTAACACTTGGCTAAACTAAGCGAGGCACGAGCGCAAGCCAAGTGTTATGCGTCCGCCCTTAATTGGTTTGTTATGTTTCAACAATTTAAAGGGTCTATGCCTATATATTGAACCCTATCAAATCTAATTTCATCAAGACTAATTTTTGTACCGTTAATCATGATCTCAGGATATGAAACAGAAAAACTTTGTAATCTCGATAAAATTTTTCTTGTGCTGATACTAAACGACATTCCTGTATTGAAATATCTTTCTCTACCAAAGAGCACAGAGTAAGAATAGGTTTTACCGCTTATTTTTGATAAGGCAGGAACCCGTATATATCCGTTTTCTTGATCGGAATTTTTAACTCGCTCAATAAGATCCTCACTAAGCCCCTGATATGATCTTTTTAAAATAGAATTGGGTGAGCCGAGATAATTTTTCTTGTTCGTTGATAAGAAATCAATATTTAGTTGCCAGCTATTAGAGGTGTTATTGTCTTTGACTATGATGTAATCACGGTCTAACTGAAGTTCTACTCCCTCAGGTGCGTTAATACTTGAAAAGAGATAAAAGTTGTCTAATTCAGTGTTGCTATCTGTGCTTGACGCCCACATCTGAATTTCAACGCCTTCAGCAAGAAATATTTTAATTGTATCTGGCGGTCCAGAACTACCGCACCCGCGAGAAATAAGAGTTCCCTCTTCATGTAAAGGTTTATAGAAGTCTCTTGGAACAGGTGCACATGAAGCTAAAACTAACACGCTAAAAAGTACCACTAATGCTATATGAATCCTATCCAAGTTCACGCAACTCCCTTTGAAACATAACGCAAAGTTCAGTTGCAAAATATATGGCGGGATATTTTGGGAACCAAAATTCGTGACATGTATTTTGTCAATTGAAACGCCTTGTTAAACGGTTTTTCACTACAATTTACTAAAGTTATTGTTCATGAATAAAATCAGCTGCATGATCTGCAGGGTTAAGCCCTCCATCGAACTCTGTTCCTAAATCTGACGGCGAAACATCAGATGAAGGCCAAATAAATCCAGTGATAAGCCCTTTGAGATTTAATTTATTTAATTCGAGGAAAAAGTAATCATTTTCTTCTCCACGAATAGTACCTTCAACCCAATATGCTACCGAACTTGCTAAAATGTCGGATACCTGAATTTGTGGATGTAGTTCTGAGCTAACAAATTCGAACTTATGGGTTTTAAGTGGGAGTTTAAACTTACGCCGATCGTAACCAATTTCCTGTTCGTCTTTAGACCAGTCCATATATTTTTCTAACAGTGATTGTTTTCTCTCTAAAGTTTGAGAATCATCATGCATTACATCGAATCCGGACTCATATTGCTCTCCCCACTTAACACACTGTTCAAAAAAAGCTGGAATTGCAGGATCTAAGGCTGTTTTATCAGTATGTGATAAAGCATCATAAACACACATTTGTGTAGCTTGTATTAAGTTTAAAATATCAACAAAACTATCGCTCTTAGAACTAGAAACTAGCACATTTAAATGAGAATAAAACTTTTCTATCGACTGCGTATCGGAATTCTTAACCATATCAACAAAGAGCTTACATAATATATCTGTATTTTCTTCACCACATAATGCGGGTAGACAGCAATACAACATATTTGAAAGTGCGATGTTTTCACCATTTTTATACAAATCATGACCATCTAAATTTGCTAAATATTCGATTAAAACATCAACTATTTTCGTAATAACCATAAATCTCTTATGAAATAGGTTTATTTTTATATTATTCGTATTTATAGCAGGATCTTTTAATAGTCTAATTATCGCATCTTGCCCTGCTTTTCTTCTCTTTAATCTTTTAAAGTGAGCTTCATTTGCACTTCTTACGTTAAGTAATGCAAGTAACCTTTCACTTTCTTCTTTACTATATGAACATCCAGCAAGAGTAAAGACTGGTTGATCTAAATCAATCAAATTGGAACCAGTGTTACCTGATTCATCTAAATATACACAAGGATATTCTTTTGTTTTTTTAGTATTCAATGTCTTTTCCTTTGGGATGAATTTTTAAACTCTAATAAGATGCTGCTTTTTCTATCCGTTTAACATGTTTATAGCGAGCTAATCGCGCGTTTTTCTACCACAACGTAGCTCGTTTTTCTTATTAGATTATTTCTAACAAACTTGTTAACTAATTACCAGTGTTATTAAAATTTAGGAGTTCTCGCTTTTACCTCAGGATAAAAACGAGCGATTGGGTCGTTTTCTTGACTATGCGAGCAATAGACTTTGACGAAATAGAAAAGCAATTGTGAAGGCCGAAGTTCGCTCTTTTGAGTAATTCGCCTTAACTCGTCTTGGGGCAAAGGCGAGTTATATTTATAACCCTTCTATGGACATAAATGAGTTAAAGCCTAGGAAGGCTCTGTATAAAAAAAGGCCTTGGTAACACCGGCAGCAGCGGCCGGAGGTCAGTTACCTGCCTTTGTTATGCAATACAAACTACTTTTTCTGCGAAATGCCCGCTAGGTATTCTCAGTTTGGTCTTTATTTTATACTCATTGTGCTGCTTGATTCTCCTCATTACTATCGACCCATCGTTACTTTCTGATTCCAGTTCATAGTATGAAGTTATTATTTCTATATCACAGTTCTCAAGCATTTTTTTCATCAAGGAAAGATACCCTGTGTCGTCAACTCGCTGGCTTAACAAAGTAAAAGATGCTAACACTAAATCTTCACTTGGATAAAAGTCAGGCCTCTCTTGTGAAAGGCGGCTGGTAAAAGCGTTGTAGAACGAGTTAGTTAGATCCCCTCTATTGAAGACACCAAGGATAATATCGGTGAAATATAGGCTAGGATTGGATGAGATAGAGGTCGCAATTGCCAGCTCAGCACCAAGCAGTTCTATGTACTTTTTAACACGCTCTAAAGATGGGAGTTTCACCAAATATTCGGCCGTTAAATATTCTTGCAATGATTTATGAGCAAATTCATATTGTAAATAGCCAGTCTGCAAAAATAAGCCAGTATGCGACTCAATTTCATTCGCAGCTATAACACTTTGATCTTTGGGCAACCCGAAGTTTCCACATATAGAAGAATATGCATCAATCAATTGTTCTTGATTAAAGACAGCCGTATTACCGTGAATAGTTAAGTAATACGAAAGATGGCTAAGGAATTCAAATTTCCTATCAGGCTCAAACTTGGCATATTTTGTCTCTCTCTTGATCGAACGCTGTTCATCCCACTCTTCCAACATGAGGTTTACAACTTTTCTATATACGATTTTTGGCCTATCAGGAATATTTCCTGTTCTTTCATAAATTGCACACAGGTGTGCTAATGACAATGGTTTGATTGCAGTATCCGAAAATGGGCTATCATTAATGTCTTGTACGAATTTTATCGCTTTATGCTCTTCTTGTATCCAGTTTTTAGCAAAGCATAAAATCTGGTCTTGATTTAAGGATGAGATTTCAAAGTCGGAGGTATAATCAAGATCGTAGTTGAATTCCCCTGTTCTACAAGTAATTATTATTTTTGACTCTCTGCAATGTTGAACTAATTTTCTTATTTCTTTCAGGGCTGAATCTTTTTGAGATTGTGTTGGTAGCTCATCAAACCCATCTAGAAGTAGAATTGGTTTAAGTTCATTTATCACTGCATATATTGACTCATCTTTCCAAGACTCATTAACATCTGTAGCAGAAGGCTCTGATACACAAATATCAAGTTTCAATAAATCGCAAAGATGAGATTTAATAATTTCATGAGTTCCTATTGTATTAAGGTCTCTGAAGCGGATAAGTATTGGAAAGCTATATTGATTATCTATAAGTCCACTAAAGAAGTTTGAGCATAACCTTTTCATGGAGGTTGTCTTACCAGCTCCTGGCTGCCCAAGAACTACTGCATGCTTATCATCAGAAAAAAGAGCTTCTTGTAATGGTTTCACTGACTGCCTTTCTGAGCTGTCAAAATGCGTTCTCAAAGGCATCAGATAGGTATCTAGCTCTACGTAAATATCACTTAGCCTTTTCTCTCCCTGTAAGTCTTTGAAGCCAATGAAGCCAGACCATTCTTTAACCAAATCTAAGTGTTTTTTTATGCTCTGACGTGTCTCACCTTCTTCCATTGAGATCTCAGCGCTGATCTGTTCATTAGGCAGGAGCGCTATGGTATTCAACTCTTCTTTGGTAAGACCTTTACTTTTTTTGTCCTGACTTTTTTTCTTGTTATTTTCTTTCTTCTTTTTCGCTTCCAGTAGCTCAGTATTTTTTTCCTTTACCCTATTGCCAAGTATATCTTTTGCAACTGATATTCCAGCTTTAATAAGTTCTGACAAGGCTAGTTCAAGCATATTAATTCCTTTACTTATCGAAACAACTTACATAATGCCCCAAGCAGGAGCAACTTTTAAGCTGACTAAAATTAGGAGCGAAGCGACGGGAGTCAGCTTAAAATTGTCCCGTTGACTTGGTTTGTTACACATTTTTTAGAATTTTTTATGTTACTTGAGTGTAAACTATTATGTAATCTACCACTGAGCAAATGTTTTTGTCTTTATCTGTATTTTATGTGAGCGGCAAGATTCAAATAAACTGAATATAAATTATAATTTTTCATTTCTAATTCCCCCATGAATACAGAATATTTTCTCTATTTCAGGTTTATGAAGAGAGGGTGTATTTTTGTATAAGTTACCACTTTTAAACAATTTACAGCTTTCCTCTTTCACTAACATTCTGTCAGCTAAAGGTCTTGGCAAGGATTGGTTTATAGTTGTGGTTAAGTAAATCGCCAATAAGATCAAAAAGTAACCAATCACATTTAACTTTATTGGACTCAGGTACTTAAACAGAGGGTTGACATACAGCCTAAATGGGAACCAAATTAGAGTAACAATAATAGCCAGCATAAGACCCCAATGTTCAAATGCGGTTTCGAATTTGATCCCTTCAGTAACAACCAGACCAGTAGCATGGACCGCTAGAGTTCCCAAAAATAATCCTGTGGCAGCATAAAATCTCAGTGAATGGCAAAAAACTTTATAAATTAAGGGGCCAGATTCGGCATCATTTGAGAAAAGCGGTGTTTTTGACAACCCCCAACATGAAATAGCCATTACGAGAGCAAAGAAGGCACCGTATGTAACGTAGGTAAATGCTAAAAACAGGGGATTGAATATCTTATATGCATTCATATAGCCAAAATCAGTGCTATAGAGCGTAAACCCTACAGATACGACAATGACCAAGCCTAAAGCGTTGAATACGTCTAGCAATGAATGCTCTAACTGTTCAGTTGAAGACTCAGAATCAGTCAATTCGGGAGTTTTGATATAGGCAATCAGCCTATTGATGTAGTTAAAAAATGGTAGCTTTTCTAAAGCTTTTTTTACCAAATTTAAGTACTGCTGAAGCATTATAATCCTTTGATTGTTGTGATTCGGAAGTTAGTGGGTTAATTCGTATTGGTTTCGACCACCGACAAAAGACACTCCCCACGGGTGGTTTGAATCTTTGTGTTCAGGGTTGTAATGGTAAAAAGTTATTTTCGGAAGGTGCCCTTGATTGAGGGCCGAACCTAGACGAAAAATAAAGGAAGCCTGAGCCGCAACAAATACTTTGATTTCCTTCAATCCAGTTTTGTGAGGAAGTAATTCGCTATTAATAAAATGTAAAATTTCACCAACAATTCGGTTCTGTTTATCAACGCTACACAATTTGTCATAGCGTGGATTATCATCAGCCCACGAAACCTTACAACAATCAGTTTCAGGGAAATCGGAAAGGATTTTGTCCACGCTAATAGGCAAGCTTAACTCTATAATTAGGCAAACTGACTCTTCAGAGCTATTCAGAGTTGCAGACTCACACTTAATATTTTCGTTATCATCTAAATCAGTCGAAAAGTGCCATTTTTTATCTTGTCTGTTCCAATCCGCGACATGAACATTCTGCATATTGCTAACGGCATGGCCTGCCGCAGCAATCATTGGAACAGGAGCGACACCTGAATATACTATGTGTTTATTGGCATTGTTTAATGATGAGCCACTTTCATTTAACGCTTCGGGTATTCTGGCAATCTTCGATAATTGACTATTAAGTGCCTCTAAATCTGTCGTTTTATGACTATTACCGAATTCCATATTAAATGCCTGAGGCTTAAACCTCTTCAGCGATTTCGGGAAGTAATTTTCAACATCATCAATCCCGTGATCTATTAGTCCCATATGTCTGATTTTGAACAACAGTGAGTCAATCGCTAGTTGCCTATCTCGATACTCTGAATACGCCAACATACATAAAGAGCAAACAACCAAAAACATGAAAAATAGACTACTGCTATTTCCTGATGAAAGCGAAACGTTAAGCCAATCAGTTTCAAAATTAACTGACGCTGAAATTGCGGCTAGAGCAGTTAAAGACCAGATTAGTATTAATCGTGCAATTGAATTTAAAGAAGGTTGTCGCACCCCTTCGATGTACCACTTAAAAAAACTAATCAATAAATTTGTTACTTTGATCATTTCAAATGTCTACCTTGTGATAAATTTAGCCAAGTCTGCTATTAGTAATTCTTTGTTTTTTAGGAGTGATTTGAGTTCTGTGTTATGGCACTTGAGCACTTTCTTACCACTTCCACAGGGGCATTTTTCATGGGCGTGATATCCATGAACAGCAAACTTGTATAGGGATGTTAAGACTGTCCTAGCGTCACGACTTTTAAACCTTTCTAAATAAAAGTCTAGGATTCCTTTGTTGCCATGTTCTCGTTCGTCAAACGGATGTTCTCCGTATTTAAGGAAATAGCTATACCCATACAAAAATGGAACAACCAGATTATTAATAAAACCTAAAAGTGACGGTTCTATCTCAAACAGCTCACGTTCTTCTATAGGAATAGCAAGGCAAAAACTACCGTCAGGATTTGTATGCTCAAATCTTTTATCTAGGCTATATACCGAAGGAAATACTGTTGGTAAATCATCAGGATAAGAACATGGAACAGATATTTTTACATCGTAATTTGCCGTAATAGTCTCTTTGCCCTCAGCTAAAGCGCTGAAATATAAAGAGCCTGTGAGCAAAATATCAGAGCCATTTTGGACTAACCGTAAGTTTGGGTAGCTATCTAAAACGGCTTGAATTTGTTCGTGAATAAATTTATTCACCAGACCTCCAAGGCTTTGCAGGTCGTGATATATTCACTTTTGTCGGTTCTTGTATAGCAGGTGATGGGACGTTCTTTGACCATACTTTACCAACTACACTTTTTCCTAAGCATGCTTCAAGCGTAAAGCGAATAGAATCGTGGTCTCTTTGCGTAACGGCTAAGAAATCTTGCTTCAACCACTCTACCCATTGAAAAAACGCTTTCGCACGGGCATTTCCTTCTTCATGCCACCTGTCTGCAAAATTTTCTTTTGAATTAGTTGGGTTACCTATATACCAAGTACCATCAGGTAACCTTTTAATAAGCCCTCTTGCCGATAATCGCTCATCGACCATTACCTTGTTTTCAAGCAACCCCGTATGTGCTGATAGCTTATTAACTATATTAGTTAACGCGTCATAGACATTCGTTTCATTACCATACAGATGAGCAGCCAAGGTAGTCATTATCATACTAATTGGCGCGTGTTTATTATTACCATTGAAACGCATATCTCTGTGCCGTTTCATTAATTGAATAGCTCGTTGGAGAGGGGTTCGTATTAGCTGATCAGGTACATCGTCAACTTTGGCATAAACATCTGAGAATGAATTTGAAATCATCCTTTTCTGATCGAGTGCGACTAATCTATATGCATTTATATTGCGTTCTTCAAACCATGCAGCATAGCCTCTAGGGTTACTTGACGCCCAAGAATATTTTTCATCTTCTTTATGCGTAATTGAAATTGGGGAACAATTAACGGTTGAAAAGCCGCTGGAAGGAAGTACATCTAAATGAAATCCAGCGCCATCTTGTTCGCTGTATAACAGTGTCCAGCAACGGCGACCTTCCTCATCTAGCATTTCCTTATACGTGGTATGTTCTTTTAGACGATTTCCAACACGGTGTTTTACTATTCCCGCTTGTGTAGCCGATGCATGCTCTTCAAACTCACAGACTAAATCAATATCGTAGTCCTTTTCGGTTTGTTCTCCGATAGGACGAACAACCGTTCCAAGACGAAATGAGCCTTGAGGGTAAATGTTAATTTTTCCATCAAAGTTTTCATATTCGCCATCATTTAACCATGTAGCTACTGACTCGTAGCGCGATACAGCCAGCTTGTATTTAGATGGAGAGATATCGAGTTCTTTCGCTACTTCTTCCAGCAACTGACTAAAATTATTAATTGAAATTGCCACCTTGACATTCTCCTTAAATAAAACTGTTTAATCAGGTTTCATAAAAAATGAGCAAACGCTCATCTTTTATACTAAAACATTAAATCTGATTAAACAAGTTAATTTAATCAGATTTGAACAGATTTAAACAATCTTTTGTAAATAAACTCTTTCCCTCCAGACAGCGCGGCTTCTTCTTCGCGCAAGACGATTCCTTCGTTAACTAGTTTCTTCAATCTCGTACTAGCATTTTGAACTGAAAGTCCTAAAGCTTTTGCTATATTTGCGGTAGTTACAGATTCCTGTGAATAAACATAATTAATAAGCTCTCTTGTCGAGATGTTTAAATCGGGTCCTATTAACTCTAACGTATTGTCATAATTGGTAACCACTAATTGGTTTTTAGCCTTAGCAGCGTAATCCCAGTTATCTAATAAATCTTTTGAATTGAACCCAGTTAAATAGAAAGACTTCTCACCATTTAAGTGCTTTATAATAGAAATTACACTTTCTCTTGGAAAGGATGCATCTGTAGCCTTGATGCCTTCAAGGCTAATCTCCACAACTTTCTCAGTATTATTTTGGTCAAAAAAATCCTTTAATTTGCTATACGTTTCTTGCCCCTTTTTATTGCCAAAGGGGTGGTCACTTCCATTTGTAAATTCTATAAGTTTCATAACAACTTCTGGTTAAATTAAGATGTTTATCGAGAAGATTATTGACTTATTTAAGAATAAAGTCAAAACAAACGTGAGTTCCGGCTATGAACTCTAAGTCAGTTCGATGCTCAGACTTTATTAATTGTCCATCTCCAAAAAGCAGTTTTACCATCAGGTTTTCTTGCCTTACAGTTATCTCTGCATTGTATTTTAAAGCATAATCTTGGCTTCGTTTGAGTCCTAAACCACGAGCTTGCCCATCTGGATTGTGTCCAAATCGACTTAACTTTCCATCAGTAAGAGCCTTTGTTATTAACTCAACGTCTGAAGCTACACAATCTAGGTCCATAGATGAAGCAAGGGTAGGATAATGCTTGTGCAGATCTTCTTTCAGCGTATTCGATAAGCCAAGACCATGATCAGATATAACAGTTTGTATGTGACTGTTATGGTTGTTTTTACCTTCATAAAATTGTAACGCAGCGAAACCCGGTATAGGTGTTTCACTATGTTCTTGAACATTGCCAATTAACTCTGAAAATACAGTAAAGGCTGCCATGTAATAGTCTTCACCTGTATGGTTAATAAATGCTGCAGTTAGTTCTTCAGGTAGCCCATCATTAAATGAATTAAGGTCGATATCTCCGATTTCAACTACATTATAGCTATTACCTTTATAACGTTTAGCTCGTGAAATAACTGGGCGATTTGGAAGGATTTCAATATGGCTATGAATATGATCGAAGAAGCCTAGCCTATCTAGATAGCCCATAGAACTTTTACATAACTCAAAATCGAGAGTTACATTTTTGCCTAAATAGTTAAGATAGTTAGCGAGTGAAATTAGCCTAGCACCAGCGATTAATAGGACTCTAAACCCTTTCGGAAGTTTGATAATAATATTTAATTCTTCACCGTCAACTAAATTACCAATTTCAGAATAGCTTTGTTCAAATTCCTCACACGTTAACCAGCCACAGCATTCTATATTCCACACGATGGTATCAATGGCTTTCAAATACCATTTATAGTCATTTTGATCCTGATACAGTCCTTCATTATGCCTATTTAAGTAAGAATTGACTTCTTTTCTATCTTTATTTAGCTTCTTAGCAATTTCTCTGCCTTTTAAGCCAGGTGTTTCTTTCAAGACCTTTTTAATTTCAGCTAACATTACATTCCTTTGTTTTAAATAACTTTATCTATATTAATGATAAAACAATGCATAATTTTAGATTAATAAATATCATCTAACAGGACATAGTAAGGTTCAAAACCACCTGAATCAATAACTGTGTTAATAAACTGAACATCTTGGAAGTCTTCTATCCTATGAACAAGCCAACTAAATAGTCGAACAATAGAGTGGATCTCGGCCTTCTTTCTTCGTCAGGGGGTAATAACTTAGCTTAAAATGGAAGAGTGCCGAAGAGTAACTTGTACGTGTATATGCCAAATGACCATGAATCATAGTTTTTTGTGGTTTTACCGCGAAGTAAAAAATCAGGAGGCATTGAAACAAAAGATGCAAGCAACCTTTTATTATTATCTTTAAATACCAAATCTTCGTATTGCTCCCTGCCTATCTTGTAAATATAATCAGCTTCTGTTTCGCCGCAATAATAATTTACTCTTCCCATCAAAGAAGTAGCTGACCTTCTTCTTCATCTAATAACTATAAATTATCACCTAACAAACATACGTATTTGCACAGTACAAATGAGGAGAACCTGTGTGAAGACATTTTGTTTAGAGCTCGTACTTGGGTTAGTACGAGTCGGTGTGAATAGTATTTATTTGTTTATTTCACTTGCGATATTTTTGTGGGTTCTTGATTACCCCGAAACTTCTAGACTGGCGTCTGTTGACTTACTCGAAGGTTATGAGCAAATTATTTTGGCATACATATGTGCTGATATTTTAAGTTTCATAGAATCAAAATTACGAGACAAATACCTTTAATTCTAAGCGCCCTATGGGCGCTTTTTTAAATTCTGATATAACTACGATTTTACTCTCTTATAAACCGAAAAAGCGCCATAGAGGCGCTTTGGTGGACAAACATAGGAGGTTAGTAAAACCTTAGTAACACATACTCAAGCATCTTTTTCATGCTGGGTGTGTGCTTTTCTGCATAGAGATAGTAGCCCGTTGCACCCATTACAAATTTGGTGCAAAACAGGCTCATTACGATTAGCCAAACGAGATTTTCTGTGGTCTTAAGCTGATAAAACGTAAATCCAACACCACTGAATAGAATCAGTGCGATAACAATCTCTATACGATTGCGATAGATAAATGAGTGTTTAAAACTCATCAATTCCACCGCAAGAAATATCTATCCCCCAATCAGTATCATCAAATACAGAGAAAGAATCACAGTTTGTTGTATCAGAAAAATCACTGTTATCTGTGCCAAATACGTTGCCACCTATATCAACACAATTGCCATTATCAGCATCATTGATAGGTAAACCGGTTGCAGGATTAATCGATGTAGTCGTCATTTTTTAACCTCTTAGAGTGGGTGAGTTCTCTTTAAAAGTTAATGATTTTGTGATAAAAAACAAACTTGTTTGACTGCGAAGCTCAGCAACAAACAGTTTGAATTATCACTTTCTTCTTTTCTATTTATCTCACTATTCACAGACAATATTACTTTGTTTTGTTACGAAGTAGACTTACTTTTTCGTCTGAAAGACATCAAATCCAGCCTAATTCGGAACGAAATTAGGCAATAAAAAGCGTCTCAGAATGAGACCAATAAGTCGCGTAATGTGCCGTCGGCGAAGCCAAAGAAACATGGAGCAGCGCGAATGTACAGCTGGTCTGTACTCACCGCGATGATGTTTCGCCCTAGCGAAATTCGGTTGAAATTTGGTACAAATTGAAAAGCGAACCACCTTTGCGATAGAAAAGTAAGCGATATGATGAAGGCGGATAATGGGGCACCCATCGCCTGTTCATAAAGCGGCATTGTGGCGGTGAGTACAGAGCGTAGCTCGGTACATTCGCGCTATGGCTTAATACGCTAGAGCGGTAGCTCGTCGAGTCAGCTCGTTGCGGAGCAACATCAGAGGTGACGGGCGTTTTAAGCCATATGTTTGAACAACAACGTTGTGAAGACATCAGCTGAAAGCTGCCTGTTGTTGCGATAATCATCGCGACAACTCTACCGGGCATGCGTACAAAGCATCCCGGTAGGAAAACCGGCAAACAATCGCTAAAAAGCGATAATTTGCAAGGTGGGTTGTTAGTTAAAGATTCAAACTAACAACCGAGGTCTTTAAACATGACAAGCATCCAAAACAACAATACCAGTAACCAACTTCAGCTCGCCTACCCTCGCTATTTTGATATTGATATGCGCTACTATGAAGGTGCAAACAATCATCAAAAGTTTAGCAATCGCCTGAAGCTCTCAATCCTCATTGCAATTCGATTTACTATCATCACACCAGGCCTTGTGAGTTGGCTTTATGGCATCTCACACCGATTAGCCTTGGAGCATTTAAATAGGCTCACTAACGATGGCTTTTTAAAGCTCGTTAAAACACATCGCAGCCCCGATGGGCGCGTCTATGTTCCAGCCTACAGTGCAGCAAAGTACGCTGAAGAAATAATGAATATTGATGTGTACTTCAGAGCCAATACCAACCCCGCTTTACAGTTTAACCATAACAACGTAATGCATAACTTAATTAACGCCTTTGTGATGCTAAGAGGCATTCACAATTATCACAGTGATGGCACCTACGCCCCCATGTGGCAAAGCTTTATCACTGAACCCGAATTCAAACGCGCCAATACAAGCACAGAGACCCGAACAGTCGATGGCGCAGCACGCTTATTAGATGGCTCAATTGCAGCCATAGAAGTCGAACACTCCTTCAAGAACAAAACAGCACGGCAAGCCATTCTTTTAAAGTACCTAGCCTCACTTAAAAATGGCGACTACGACAAAGTGTTTTTATTCTCCCAGTCGCAGCAAATTTTTGATGACATAAAGCGCCTGCACGAACAACTATTCGATGAAATGACAACACGGTTCGACAGAAAAACTCGCCACCCTCTCCTATCACTTGAAGATGTCGAGCTATTGCAATCATCAGTTATCTATCGAACCAAGCTATGTGATGAAATAAGTGAGAGGTTTTATGATGACTAAGTGAGTTTTCCGGTATGGGCAGAGTCATAAGGGCATAACTCGTTACTGGACAAAAACACGTTAGAGTATTTAATCAGTAACGACGCATTATGGGGCGCGAAAAATCTTGGCTATAATAGGAACGAAGTGACGCAGCCAAGCTTTTTGCGTCCCATTCATTATTGCTTTGTTATGTTTCGTGCATATTTTCACAAAAACTCTCAGTATATTTAAACCCTTTACTTACTTGAGCTGAATCACCTAACGTAAATAACGCACCATCTTCAATGATTACATCAAATTTTATAGTTAAGTTTTGAGCTAAGGTAACACCTAAATTTTTTGCCCGCTTCCTAATTTGAGCGAAATCAGCTTTAAAATGGCAAGTTAACTCACCACAGCAGTATGTATGATTTTTTAAAAAGCTTAATTTCACCGTTACCAGAGAGTTTAAATTACTTAATGAAGTAACTTGCACCCCATAATTATTTTCGAAATCTTTGCCCGTAAAATAGTTTACGAATAAGTCATTAATGGTTGCGACTTCAGGTTGCATAATTTTTTCAAGAAACATAACGCCCGCATAATGGGCGGATAATGCTTGGCTAAAATCAGCGACGAAGGAGCGCAAGCCAAGCGTTTTGCGTCCCACACATAATTGCCTTGTTATAAGCCACCGATAACTAAATGATAGATATTTGTGACTAAGGGACTAAACCAATCAAGCCCTTTAAAACTAACTATTATCCAATAAGTTAATAGTAAAGTAACTAAAAGATACATGATTGCATAAAGTTGAGCTACTTTAAAATTACCGCCTGTTTTGAAGCCATCCTTGGGTACAAATGTAGCCGCGAATGAATATAAAATACCGCCAGTGCACCAGAAAATAAAAAATACTATATCCAACGAAAGCTGATAGTTAATGGAATATGCCAAATAAATATACGTGTATGAAAGAAACGCTCGATATAATGCATATAAATATTGGTCAGAATACTCTCCTAAATCAATAGCATCCACGAAATAACCACTTTCGCGTTTTTCAGGAAATAAGTAGCTTAAAGAAATAGCTAATAATATGAGTATTGGGCTGAATAATTGGGAATCAATTAACCCAATAACGAGGAAATACGCTAATAAAAGCCAAAAGTTAAAATATCGTTTCTCTAGTTTTAAAATACTCACAGGGTTCCAAAGTGACGGTGGCTATTATGGCTTATAACGCCCTGTTAAGGGGCTGATAATGTTTGGCTAAAATGTGAAGCGAAGCGAAACCGTGCCAAACGTTAGCACTCCCGCTTGAACAGCTTGTTAGGCGAACTTACGCCACTGCACCTTTAAACTCACCATTAATGAAACTGTTATAAGTTTTATCCAATGATTTTATTAACGAACTTATTTGTCCGACTGGATATTCGATATAAGTATATTCTTCTCCAATCTCTTCGAAAAAATACCTAGCTCTTGTAAATATGTTTGAAACACTTTTTATAGCATTTTCGAAGTCGCTAAAACCCTTACCCAACAAATCTTTATCAGGTTTTTCTGGTTTATCCTTTCTTTGCACCATAGCTATTACTGTAATTGGTAACGATATGGATTTTTGATCACTAAGATAAACCGTATTTAGATTATCAGTTAAAAATCGAGGAAACTCATTGTATAGCTTGGAGAGTTCATGACCTTTTGTTACTTCACCATTACGTGCTGCCAACATAATAGCCTTGAAGTAAAGCTCCATGGAAAGACCCGAAAGCACTAGAAAAGTGAGTACATCGTGAACTTGATGATTAGTGCCAATTGCCTTTTGAGCAGCATTAGCTTGGTTAGCTAATGAACACGCTTGTGCATATGCAATTTGGTGTAAATGAGGGTTTAATTTAATCGTATTTTTCTTCGGCATATCCATGTTCGCCTAACGCCCGCATATGCGGAACAAAATGCTTGGCTATAATTGGTGAGGTACGAACCAAGCCAAGCTTTTTGGTTCCGCTCATAATGCGCTTGTTAGGCATACCCTACAATGAAAGGTAATACTCGGAGTAGAAGCTTTTTAAAAAATGTATAGCATCTTCTTCAGACCATTTATCTTTGCCTGTAACTAGTTCATTGAATTCTTTCTTAAACTTCTCAGATTCTTTGAAGCTTTGAAACTTGCGGTTTTGATAGGCTTCAAATTGCTTGCTCGTAAATGATAAATGTTCAATTACTATTCCTTTGTTTACGCGAAGTATCTGATAATTCGAGTATTCTGAACCGTACCCCATATGAACATAGTTCGTCATTTCTCCATCAGGTACAATTAGTGCTCCCGAGTACCATTCGGCAACTAGACTATGGTTCTTGGGGAATAGATCTGAAATTATAGTTTTCCGTTTAGGTTCATCGATTGGATGCCCTTTCAGTAAGATAGAAGCTTCAATCAAAGTAAGTTTTCCAGCAATTACTTCCCATTTAGCAATATATCCTCGCCAATTAGAAGACCAAATAGAAGCCTCTTCTGGAGGCTGCCACCCTTTACTTTCAATGTAATCATCAAGTGGATTCGTATTTAAAGGAAGTTCGTTCCCATCAATTACAATAGTGTCTGGTTGTTGTGCCGTTGCAAAAACTAATTGCGAACTAAGGGAAAGTAATATTATTAGTAGATATTTAAACATGGCCTTCCTATATGCCTAACGCCGCAATAAACGGCAAAAAATTGTTTGCTAAAATGTTGAACGCAGTGAAAACAGCAAACACTTTTTTGTCCGCTATTTTAATTGCTTTGTTATACGTTTTTAATTGTGTGTTTGCAATGGGTAAAACTCAGGTTGCTCAACGTGTTGTTGAGCTGGAAAATCTGATTCTGGCGCAACAACATAAACGGTTCCGCTTAGATCAATTTGTAATTTAAACAAGTTGTAACTTGGTATCATTGAACGTTTTGCAAAACTGTGACTTACATATTCTGGCAAAAATTCCCAGCTAAAATTATTGGATTTAACAGTTGCTTTTGCACCATTAGGTAAATCCCAATAATCTATAGTGATAGAGCTTGCTGGCTTTATATTATATGACGCTGAATAATCACCTTTGTTTAATGTGAGTGTTATTTCTACGCCAGTGTTGTTATAAATCTCGAATTTTGAGGCAACAGAACAGGCTACAAGAAATAAAGTGATAAAGAAGAGTAAAGTGATTTGAAAATACTTTAAATTCATAACCATCCCTGAGAAACGTATAACGCCCGCATAACGGGCAATAACACGTAGGCTAAAATTGGAGCGAAGCGACTGAGCCTACGTGTTATTGTCCCAGCGAGCCTGCGAGCGAGTTAATGCGATTGTTATGCATCTACTTGCGTTTATACAACAACCCCAACGAGCCCTTTTTCCATGGCTCGGAGTAAAAATCTCCAACTTTTAACGCTGTATAATTTTTCTTAGATACATCGAGTTTAAGAGTTTTTCCGTTACCCGCTGTTTTTATGAACACATAGTAACTAGTTCCAGCTTTGGTGCTTTCATAAGTGTCTAGTTTTACAACAGAGCCACTTAACTGAAAATCAGATTGGGGACCAATGAAATTGTTGAACCCTAGAACAAAGCCTCCACTCATAAGGAGGAGCATTGCAGCAACAACAGCTGTTAGTGTAATTCCTTTCAATTCTCCAGATTCGCGGCGTAGGTTTGGGATTCTTTTAAAGTAAACATAGAAGCAAATAATAACGATAGGAACTGACAAATACTTAAACGCCCATACAAATGACGAATTTAATACTGTTTCGTACATCAGCAGGGGAACTATCGATATGGCCATAAATAGCCCGAATGACTTATCTCCGTGCTTTTTTAAAAAATGTTCCAATCTCAAACTCCTTTTGATGCATAACGCCCGCATAAAGGGCTAATAAAGCTTGGCTATAAATGGTGAGGCACGAACCAAGCCAAGCTTTATTAGTCCATGCGTTGATGCGTTTGTTATAACTCAAACCCAAACAAAATACTCGTAGCTTTTACCTCTGTCATCCAGAGCTATTGCACGAACATTAATTTGACGAGTCTTAGTTAAATAAACCTCTGTTTGGTATTCAACTAAATTATCAATTGAAACACCTAATCCTTTTGCCATTTTAGGCAGCCATTGCTGGTAAAACCCGATCGATTCTTTAACTCGTTTAGTAAGCTCAATGTCCTGATGTTCGGTTTGTGGTAGCCATTGAATAATAACTTTTTGACCAGATCGTTTGATTGCTAAGTCATACACATCTTCGAAGATAAAGCGACCATCATGATAATTACAACCACCCATAAAAGAATGCGTAAAATTATGAACTAATGGTTTGAAGTGTTTGTACTTCATATTCTCGACCTTGAGTTATAACGCCCAAATAACGGGCTAATAAAGCTTGGCTATAATTGTGAGCGCAGCGAACCAAGCCAAGCTTTATTAGTCCGCGTTAATTTGTTTGTTAGCTGTAATTTGCCAACTATTTAAATAAAAGAATACAACACCATGTGCGCCACCAATAAAACCAACTATCAGGCTTACTGGGATTGAAATGGTAAATATATATTTCATCACTTGCCACCAGTTAGCTCCAAGCAGCGGGCCTCCAGCAGCCATAGCTTGGGAAGAGATACTCCACAGCCAAAATATAGCAGATGCTATAAATGCCCATTTAAAGCCATCAATTGCGTAGAGTTTAACCGTAGCATTGCCCTCAATTAAACATTTAGCGAGAACAGATGAACGGTAAGATACTAGAGCTGAGATAGGAACTAGAACAAACAATATAACAGGTAATGCGCCCCACCATTCTGAAGCCAGAAACATTCCAAGTGATGACCAAAACACCAATGTAATCATTCCGTTTATTAACCCGATGTTTCAACTATTCACGATACTTCCATTACAGCTAACATGTTTATAGCAAGCTGATCGCTCGTTTTTCTTATTAGATTATTTCTAACAAACTTGTTAACTAATTACCAGTGTTATTAAAATTTAGGAGTTCTCGCTTTTACCTCAGGATAAAAACGAGCGATTGGGTCGTTTTCTTGACTATACGAGCGACTGAGCTGAAACTGTATATATATACAGCTTTATTTCAAAGGAATGAAAATGAAAACTCGCTCTCCTTATTTAAACTACATTGCAGACTATATGCTCACTCGTCAGTATTCATTAAGAACAATTAATGCTTATTTAGGTTGGATCGCAAAATTTATTCACTTTCACAACAAACGTCACCCAAGCTCAATGGGAGATGCAGAAGTCAAAGCGTTTTTAGACCATATTGTATTAAAACGTAATATGTCACCTAGAACACAAAGTGCAGCGTTAAATGCGCTCGCTTTTTTATATAAACATATTGTCAAAAATGAGCTTTCTTTAAACTTGAATTTTGCACGAAGTAATCGACAACCCAAGCTGCCTGTAGTGATGACGCCTGATGAAGTAAAGCAATTGATGAGTCATCTTTCCAAGCGATATTACTTAATCACGGGGTTAATGTATGGAAGTGGTTTGCGTGTGATGGAAGCGGTGCAATTGCGAGTAAAGGACATTGATTTTGATTACAAATGCATTCAAATTTGGAACGGAAAAGGCAACAAGCATCGTATAGTTACTCTTGCAACGGAGTTGATCCCACTACTTAGAAATCAAATTTTGCAAGTTTTAGTGTTTTTTGGTTCATTACGCTTTTAATTAAAAAAGGAGTAGCACGCTACTCCTTTATTGCCCTTAAGCCCCGCCCTACATTATCGTTGGCAATACGCTTTTGCATTACCACAATGGAAAAGTATATTTGCGTACAATTCCCTCACTAGTATTATCAGAGTGAACTCTGACTACCCAGACATTGAGTAGTGAGCCGGCAAATAACGGCTCGTGGCGTATTTCGTGAGTTATGATTAGGCTGCTATTTTTAAATGCAAAAATAGCTTTATTTATCCTATGAATGCGCTTTTTTGATTTGCGATATGGTCTCTTTTATAGAATTTTGAGTACGCTCATTACTCAGCTCTGGCTCGAATTCACGCTCAATTTTTTCCTTAAAGTCATCATCGAAGTCACTCTCTAATTCAGTATCGAATAAATCATCAAAGCGCTCAGGGTTTTCGTTGCAAGATTGTTCATCGTAATCCGAATAATCAAAGGTGCCCTCCTGAATATCTTCGAGCAGAAAAACCATCATTTTATAAAACAGCACTTTTACACCACGATAGTTCAGTTGCTTATTGGTATAAACATCAGACTCTACAATTGACCAAAACCCCTCAAAATCAGGATTTTCTTTGTTTAACATTAAATGATTAATTTTATGGTCGTTTTTGATAATGATACTGCGGATTGAGTCAACTAAAGTTAGAAGATCCTGCGTTGATATATATCTAAACATATATATGCTCCTTTATTTTTATATGGGTTTAAACCGCTGTAACGGCTTTTAACTAAAAAGGAACCAAGAAGGGGAAATATTAAGAAAGCGAACCCGAAGGTTCGCTTGTTTAAGTTTTTAATTTGGCATATTTAATTTAGCTGGCCTTCTTCACACTCTTCCCACTCATTGAAAAGACTGTCGTCATCGGCTGTGCGCCATATTTCGTATACATAAGTAATTTCTGGGATTTCTCTGATATTGAAAGAGAAATGGAAGCCTTCAGACTTATCGTCATTACGAATACAAGGCACTGCAGGTACTACGGTTTGAAATGCTAAGCTTTCGCCTTGTTGAATAACTCGTCCTTCATATAGGTTTTCAAAGCGAGGAGTAAGACTCGCAAGACCACCATTAATATGGCTCACCTTAACATTCTCAATCGTATAAGCACTATCCATAGCACTCAGCTCCCATTGCACATAGCCTTCTTCTAAAAATGGACGCGAGCTTGCACTAAAGCCATTTGCAAATGGTGGAATTGTTTCATATGGAAGTGGGTGCCATAAGCTTTCGCCATCTTCATTAATACTTCGTAAGCGAACACCTTTCGCTTCTGATAATGGATCAACTTTAACAACAAAATCATATTGTGGTGCATCGTCTATTAAATCAGTCGCTGAATAACGGAATGTATAAGTACCTGGTTTGGTAAACACTTGACCGCGTGTGGCAGGACAATCAGCTTCATCAGGATAACTTGTGAATTCACCACCTTCAGGCGTGCTAATTAACTCTTCATGGGTGAAGACTTCATCACCATCAGCATCAACCGTAACTGGGCGATGTAATAATGACATGCACGGTAAGATTTGATAGTAATCTTCACCTGGCTGCAATCTCCCCCAGCTACGTGCCCACACAACTGAACGAATTTCAGGCGCAGTATTGGTAAGTTTTGCAAGGCCATCATCTTCTGCATAAGTTTTTGCAAAAAGTCCGCGGTCATCTTCAACAATCAAGCGCGCAGTATATGAGCCTGGTACGTCAGTTACCACACGAGCACGACGATACTCTTGAGTTTCAGGTTCAATAACAGGCTCAATAACCGCGTTACTGCCATCTGGACGGTCAACAAGTTCCCAATGGAATGTCATTGGATCATCATTTGGGTCTTCACTTGATGCATCAAATACGAGTGCATCACCTACAATCACTGATTTAGATTGAGCATCTACACCACGTGTTGAAGGCTGCCCATTAACATTACCAATTTTAGCTTCCATTGTTGCATCGGTTGTTAGTTGATTAACACCATCAGATATGACCATTCGCACTTTATACATGCCTTCAACATCAAGCTTTTGAATCTTTTTGCCCATCGGCTTCCAAGAACCAATATCAACTAATTCAGCAGTACTTGTTTCTGGCTTTTCAATAAGTTCCGCACTGATTATTTGTAATGCTTCCCCTTCTGGATCATAGCCTGAAAAATTAAACTCAGCGCGCAAACCAACTTCTTGCTCACCAATGCTATAAGAAGGGAAATAGCCTGTTGCTAGTAACTCCCCAACGGGTGCTTTGTTTTCATTAGACTCAGGATCTTTCTCTACGGTTACAAGGACTTCACGCTCTTCACTTTTTCTTGCACCATCAAACACGAACAGTACCAATGAATACTCACCCGCAACTACCGGCGTAAAAGTAAGTGTATCTGTTGTTCTTCCTGCTAATTCGGGTAATGGAATAGCATCTGGTTCAACAGGACTGTAAGCCCATTTCCAACGGTATTGTAAAGACGCTCCTTCAGGGTCATTACTTTGTGATGCATCAAGCGTGACTGTTTGCCCAAGCTTAACCGTCACATCATCAGCAATCGCAACAGGTGGAGCATTACCAGATGAAACAGTTACGGTAACCGTTTTTGGTTCACTGGCAATATTTCCGTAATAAACAACCAACTCAAGTTTGTAATCTCCAGCTACATCAACAAATAGAGTAGCTAAACTAAGTGTTTCATTGCTTAAATAACCCGCACTCTCAGCCGGTTTTTCAACAATCTTCCATTGATAATCTAAACTGCCTGTCTCGCCTGTAGGAGGTAAACTGGCACTTGCATCTAGGCCTACACTCGTTGTACCCAAACTTACACTGTATACAGGCTCGGCAACTGCAGTGGGGTATGGTGTTGTTGCATTAAAAGTAATGCGTGTTGCTTCACTGTTATTCACACCGTCATTAACAATAAGACTAATGACATATTCACCAGGAAGATCAGCCATAAAATCGGTGCTAAGGTTATCATTGCTGGTTAAAGCCGCTTCACTTTGTTCTGGGCGGGAAATAAGTTGCCATTGATAACTGAGCTCTTTGTTATCTGCGCTACTACTTTGATCAGCACTTAGTTGAATTTGTACTGCACCATCTTTAAGTGAAAACGTTGTTTGTTCTGTACTGCTTGTGATGACAGCCGTCGGTTTTTGTTCAACAACAACAGGGGTGCTATCGTCGTTACCACCACCTCCACCACAAGCGGTTAGCGCTAAAGCTAGCCCTATAGCGGTGAATGTATGTAGCATCAATTTCATCGGGGTCTCCTTGCTGATTTTTCTGGCAATTAAAATTGTAAAGTTAAGCTAAGCTTGGCTGTGCGCCCAGGGGCTGGCACAAGTCCTAAGCTCAATGCGTCTAAGTAGTAACGATCGGTAATATTATCGATAGTAAAATCAAGAGTCGCCGTATCGTTAAATTGGTATGAACTGTAGAAATCTAAAAGGTTATAGCTGTGCCATAGCACAGGCTCATTAAAACCTGTTGGTGCGTTGTATCGAGGAATTGAGTTTCTCTCGCCCATAAAGGTAGCGCGTAAACCAGTCTCGAATTTTTGATCAAAAAGACGTAACCCTAAATGCAGGCTGGCATGCCAGTTAGGCGGGATCATATTATTGATGTAGCTCTCAGGGATCCCCCAGTCATTACAGTAATAGCGTACATAGCTACCAACATTACACACTTCAATATGAGAATATTTAGTGCCACTTAATTCAACTAACCAAAAAGGTGTTGTGTAACTAAAGTTCAACTCAACACCATTAAGATCTAAACTGTCGATATTGCGCATGCGGAAAAAATCGAGCATACCGCCTTGTGATTGCTCCCATGCATTTGGTTGTGTTCGAGTCAAATAGTCATCTACATGATTCTCGAAATAGGCAAGCTTGATAGCCAGTTGCTCTGTGTTATTCGCTATTTTTTCGTTTAAATAATTAATACCCAATTCTTGGTTTTTGGCATGCTCAGGTTTCAGAGGGATATCAAGCACAGGGCTCACAGACCAGCCCGAAGTACTTTCAAACAAGCTTGGCATGCGTAAAGCTTCTGCGTGTCTAATGTATAATTGAAGACTGTCTAACGCTTGCCATGTTAAAGCAATAAGCGGCGCACTACCTGAGTGACTATTCTGATAATTTACAGGGACACAGCCTCCTTGCCCATCAGGTGTGCATGCGGGATCATTGGGCTTAAGCTCTAAAGGATTATTATCTTTTGAAGAGAAATGACTAAAGCGTAATCCTGCTTCTAATTGCCACTGCTTTGTAATTTGCCAATCGACGGCGCTAAAAGAACTAAACTCTTTACGCCAACCGCTTCTTGAACCAGCATAAAAACCTTCTGTTTGGGGCGTGTCGGTATCCATATCTTCCCACTGCCCAGCAATGCCATAGCTCAATGCAAGTTCGCCATGATTGTAGAACATCATTTTATTACTAATTTCAGCACCCCAACGCTGATAGTCATCTTTTCGAGCTATGTTATCGGCAATATCCACCGAGCCGACATCTGGCGTATTTAAATCTGTAATCGCATCTGTGTGCCACAAATTAGCCGAAAAGTCGGCCCAATCATAAGTAAGCGGTTGCCATTTGTATTTTAATGTATAGGTATGGTTTGTTACTTCGCTGTCAAGCCATTGTCTTGCTTGACCAAAAGAGCGAATTTGCGAAGGCATCATTTCGCCATATTCGCTGTTATAAAGGATATAACTCATCTCTAAGCTATGATCTTTTGGCATCACCAAGTTCGTTTTAAGTAATACCGACTCACTATTGAAATTTGTATTTGGTATACGCTCATTAGCACGAAATCTTGACGCACCTTCCACAGACACCGGAGTCTCGGTATACCAAGCCATTTTAACCGGCTCACCATAAATCAATTCGGGTTTAGGGCCATGGCTACCTGCATAATAATTGCCTTGTTCACGCTTAGCGTAAGCACCAACTAAGTCACCCCAACTAAAGCGTTTTGCAGCAGCGACACTCCCCGCGTAACTCGCAAACTCTAACAAACCAGGTCTGTCCATACCTTCTTCGGGGGCAAAATGCTCAGGCATCAAGTACTGTTCAGTACAATATGTTGGAAAGCGACAGTCTGAGCGATAAGCATTACGAGGGAGATAATAGCCTGCATAGGTTCCAGGCTGAGGTGCGTTTGAGCTATTACCAATAGCACTCGCTCTTAAACGTACACCTGACAGCTCACCTTCTTTGACAATATCGTCTGCATTAAGAGTGCTAACACTCACTAATCCGCCCGTCGCACCGGTCCCTTGCGCGTCCATAACAGGGCCTTTACTAATCGTCATTGAGCCAATTAAATCAGGGTCAATATAACTGCGGCTAGAGACACCTGAATACCCTCGATAAACAGTTGTTTCTTGGCGACTTCCATCAATAATAACTGGTACACGGCCTTGACCTTGCATACCGCGGATATTGATGTCTAAACCACCTGAGTTGCGGTTCTCACTGACTAATACCCCAGGTGTACCTTGGAATATATCGCCAACACTGGTACCGCGAAATCGTTCAATATCTTGCTGAGTGATGACGTTTACCGACTTTGCCTCGGTATAGGTTTTATTTTTTAATTTATTGTGTTGTCCCTGAACTTGAATAGTATCAAGAGCAATCACATCTGATTGTGGCTTTGCTTTAATGATCCAAGCGTTTTGAGCAATCAAAAACGCTTCTAATGAGGTTGATTGTAAAAGTTTATTTAAAGCAGTTTCTGTGCTGTAGCGTCCTTTTAGCTCTAACGCGGAGATATTTTTTACGATTTGCTCATCAAAGCTCAATGTGATCCCTGCTTGCCGTGAAAGAAGCGTTAATGAATCACCTAGATTACCTGCAGGTAAGTCAAATTGAACTAATGTGAAATTAGCTGAACTAGCTGATGATTGCGCCGCATAAATTGGGGCCACAGACAACAGGCTCGAAACAAATATGGCACAGCTAGTAAGCAATACACGAGACGGCATGTGAGTTTCCTTTTTTCGTTACATACCTATAAAGCCGAACGAAAAATGAAAAGCCGTAAAAATAAATGAGAATTATTTTACTTTGGTAAAATTTCAGCCCAGAAACGGGTCAGATAGTTAAGCTTTGCGCCCAATGACTGTGCGACAGTTGATAAAATTAAATCTGTATCTGAAAGCTGAAATACACCAGAAATTAGCGTGTCGTTTAAACTTGGATGGCAACGAATATGGCCGCTTCGATAACGAGCCAACTCGTGTAAAAAATCGGCAAGCGGCATGGCTCTAGCAGTGAGTAGATTTTGGCGCCAGCTACTGTAATCAAAAATCCCTGTATTTAAAGCAAATTGTTTATTGGAAAAGAGTTGATACGTCGAGCCTGCTTGTAGGGATAAACTGTTTTCACCTGCCGCTGAACTATAATGCAGTAGGCCTTTGTTTACTTGTACAATCGCATGGCTTGCTTCATGACGAACAAATACTTCTGCGTTTTGAGTGGCAAATACACCATGAGATGTGTGCAGTTGAACAGGTGCATCAATAGCTGCGGTTTTTAAAAATAACTCGCCTTGCGTTAGCCTAATCGAATTACTCTTCTGCTCATCAATTTCTACCGTACTATGGCGGTTTAACCATAGTTGGCTACTTTTGAAAACGGTAAATTTTTCGCGACTATTTCTGGTTGATAAATCAGCACTTAAATAATGACGAGCGCCTTGCTGCTCAGCTAAAAAAGCCACACCTGCTACACTTAGTGACGTACCAAGCGCGCCTTTGAGCAAACGTCTACGCTGTAGATTATCAATTTCATGGTCTGTTTTTTGTAATGTTTCTCGTGCATGCCCGGCGGACTTAACAGCAATATCACTAAATGCTTTATCAAGGTGTAGTAACCGAGCACACGCCAGCTCATGTAATGGATCAGCACTTCGCCACTGCACAAAATGTCCCTGCTCTGCCTCACTGATGCTGCCAGATTCAATTTTAATTTGCCAACGAATTGCTTGTTGAACTATGTGTTCTGGAATATGAGCTTGATTGTGATTGAGTCTAAAATTCATCAGATTTAGCTGTCAAAATAAACAAGTTGGTAGCACTGTAGTGTTGCTTTTGCGATATACTTTTCGACTGAAGATAAGCTTACTTTTAGTTCGCTTGCGACATCTTTATAGCTCATGCCATCCAATCTAACCATTAGAAAAGCTTTTTTTTCTTTTGCTTTCAAACCCGTGAGTAACTTGTCAATTTGCTCAAGTAAGTTAAGCAACTCTAATTGTTCTTCGGGCGAAAAGTAGTCAGCCTCAGGCATTGATTCGAGCATGCTTTGATAATTACGTTCAAGCACTTGCCTGCGTAATTGATCTGTCATCAAGTTACCAGCAACTTTCGTAAGCCAGGCACGTGGGCTACGCATATCATCATAAAGCATTGGCTTATTTAACAATTTTATAAACGTATCTTGCGCCAGGTCCTGGGCATTATCAGCATTACTCGTTCGCTTAGCAATCCAACGAACTAACCATTCGTGGTGTTCTTGATACATCGAGTTGAACCCAGTTCTGTTAGTGGTCTTGCTAGTCAAAATTTACAAAGTCCCGTTGCGTGGCAGGTGGACATTATAAACAATAATCATTCTCATTCAAGTGCATTTATTAGGTAAACCTTCTTAATTATTAATTAAAGTGAAATTCTTTTTAATTATCAGCCATTGCATGAGGAATACGATCTATTAAAGGTTTAAATAAATAACTCAGCATCGAACGCTCTCCATTTTTAACAAATGCTTGAACTGGCATCCCCGGCTGTAACACTAAATCTTTTAGCAACGCTTGTTCATTGACTCGAATAGTTACTTGATAATAAGGCTGCCCAGTTCGTTGGTCGTTGACAATATCTTGTGTAAGGCTATCTATATTGCCTTTAACTTTCGGTGTCGTACTGGTATTGAAAGCATTAAATAGTAGATCTACTTCTTGACCAAGTAAGATGCTATCAATTAGATGAACCGGTACTTTCGCATCCACAATAAGACTTTGGCCTTTAGGCATTATTTCCATTAATAATTGTGATTGGGATACTACATCACCAAACGCATTAAGGCCTACAACTTGACCAGCTGCTGGTGCGCGAACTTCACTATTATCCAGGCTAAATTGAGCCGTAATGATCTGCTGTTTGAAATGACTAATATTCGCTTGATTGGTAGCCATCTGTTGACTGAGGTCTTGCTTGTAAGCTTTTATTGTCTGTTGTAATTGAGTGTCTTGCTCTAATAACCTGGCCTGTTGTGCTTTTAGTTCTGCTTGTGAGTTTGCTGAATCAGCGCTGATCTCCGCAGCTTGTGCCTGTAATTGATAAAGTTTTTCTTGTGATTGATAGCCTTTATCTACTAAAGCTTGTGTGTCTCTTAGCCAATTTTTATATACCGCCAATTGCTGTTGCTGACTGGCAACCACATTTTGTAGGCCTAAAATTCTCGATTGCGTAGTGTGTTTGTTATTTTCTAACAGTAAGAGTTTTGCATCCTGCGTTGCTTTTCTTTGTACAAACAATTGCTGATGCAAGCGCATAGCCTCTTCGGCTTGTGGTAATGCTATTTCGGTTAGCGCTGATGAATAGTGCAACTTCGGCGTTTGTGTAAACTCAGCATATAAACGTTCTTTTTCTGCCAGTGCCATATAATATTGAGTTGTTGCGGCCTCAAGCTGACTTTTAGCGACTCGGTTATCGAGGGTCACTAAAGGCTGATTTTTCTCAACCCATTGACCATTTTGCACTAACAACTGGGCAAGCACCCCACTTTGTGGAGCTTGTATTTGTTTTTTTCTTCCAGATACAATAACTTGACCTTCAATCACAGCACCTTTATCTAGTGGTGCAAAGGCTCCCCAAAGTAAAAAAACCCCCAAACTTAGTGACGTCATAATCCAGCCCCAAAGAATGTACTTACGACCTGCTATGCCGTGTTGAGCATTCATGCTATTGCCACTCCCTGTTGACTTTGTTTGGCTCTTTGCATGGCGTTTAATACGTTTTCTTTAGCGCCAAATGCCTGAACATGGCCTTTGTTTAGTAACAAAATTTTATCGCTCATAGCTAAAATATTCGCTCTGTGAGTTATGAATATCACACTACTGCCAGCTTGCTTTAACGTTTTAATTGTTGCTGCTAACGCAGCCTCACCGCTATCGTCTAAATTCGCATTTGCTTCATCTAAAATAACCACCTTAGGATCAGCATACACTGCTCTTGCAAGGCCTATGCGCTGTTTTTCGCCGCCCGATAAACCGGTTCCTGCTTCACCTAGTTGCGTTTCATAACCATTACTTAACTTGAGTATCATGTCATGGACCCCAGCCAACTTCGCGGCTTTAATCACCAAGTGATCATCCACCTCGCCAAATCGTGCAATATTTTGCGCGATACTGCCTGCAAAAAGGCTCACATTCTGTGGTAAATAACCAATAGAAGGGCCTAAGCTTTGTTTATTCCACTGAAATACATCTGCGCCATCTAAACGCACTTTACCTATACGCGGCTCCCAAATACCGCATAGCATTCTCGCAATTGATGATTTACCAGCACCTGAGGGGCCTATAATGGCCAAAATTTCTGCTGGTTCAAGCTCAAAACTAATATTTTTAAGAACAGGATGCTGAGCCATTGGTGGGATTAAAGTGGCGTTCTCAATGGTTAATTTACCGCTTGGTTTAGGTAAACAAAGCCCTTCCTTTACTGATGGATATTGGCATAACAAGCCATTTAAACGTTGTTGTGATTGCTTAACTGATTGCCATTGTTTAAAAGCACCAACCAATTGCTCAACTGGCGAGAGCATACGTCCTGCCAAAATAGAGCCCGCAATCATCATTCCAGCTGTTATTTCTCCCGCAACAGCCAACCATGCGCCTGCACCTAGCATCATTGACTGTAATGCGAGTCGTAAAACTTTACTGGTTGCAGTAAGAACAGAACTTAAATTACTCGCTTCACTTTGATGGCAAATTCCAGCCCAGTGCTCTGACTGCCATCGTTCTTGTAAGTTTTGCTGCATACCCATGGCTTGAGCTACTTCGGCATTATTAATGATATCGCTGGCGAGTCTGTTAGCATTTGTAGTTGCTTGTGAGGCTAAAACCAGAGACTGTTTAGCCCATAATTCATTTGCTAAAGCTAAAGCAAATAACACTAAACTACCAACCAATGCGAGCGTGCCCAATAAAGGGTGAAAAAAGAACAAAATTACTAAGAAAATAGGCGCCCAAGGCGCATCAAAAAAGGCAAACACGCTACTCCCTGTCATAAACTGACGAACTTGATTAAGATCGTTAATCAGTAGTCCTGAGTTAGCGTTACCAGTTTTAAGTTGATGTTGATATAACGCATTAAATACACGGTTGTGTAAAGTTTTATCAAATTGTTGACTAATGCTTATTAATACTCGGCTCCGGATCCACTCCAGCCCCCCCATTAATAAGAAAAATACCGCAACCATCGAAGAGATTAGCCATAAGGTGTCTAAATTTGCTGAGCTCAAAACGCGATCATAAACCTGCAACATGTAGATTGCAGGCAACAGCATTAATACATTAATGACAGCACTAAACCCTGCAACATGATAAAAACTGCGCATTTGCAGCTTTAAAGCATCTTTAAGTGGTTTACTAAGCGCTTGCGAAGCGTTCATTTAAACCTCGTTCTACGAACTGGTTTAAACAGTGCTGCCGCAGTTAACAAAAACAGCCAACGCCAGTCTAAACTGCCGCCATTACCATAGCTAAGTGACTCACTGTCTTTTGCTTTTGCTTCTGCATCCACATACAAGGTTGCTAGGGCAGCAAAACGACTATTCACATCGCTATCCTTACAATTAACTGTCAATGTATAAACCCCTGTCTGTGGCGAAATAACCATACTGCCTTGCGGCTCTAGTGGCGAATCAGGTTGCCAGTCGCCAATCACTGTTTCCCCCGTTGCTTTACAGTCTGTTGCATTAAAACTGGACCAAGTCACTTCGGCTTGCTCTCCTTGCTTTATAGTCCCTGGAGTTATGCTGATTGACACAGAGCCTGTCGGCTGTTGAGCACTTAAATCTACTTCAAATACAGTACCGAATTTATCATTGAGGTATTTATTACCAGAATTATCGGTATACCCTCGGCCACCATATAAGGTGGTGCCGTATAAGTTACCGTTTGCAGCTAACATGATACCGGTTGGCACTTTGCCGTCGGCATCAACATCTATCCCCGCTTTAAAAGAGTGTACATGTTCAAAACCACTTTCAACGACCACGCCATTTTCAACTTTAATATCTGCGAGGCGAATACGATAAATGGTGCCATTCCCGGTTACTTCCCCGAATTCCGAGGGGTAGGGGTTGCCTTGCTTTACGCTTATAACTTCATCTTTATGGACACCGCCCCCCATCGTTGTACCATAAAGGTAGCCATTGTCCGTAATCGCCATTGGTCCGCGGGGCTGGCTACCATCTAGGTCACTAAATGTATGCACTAACACAAAATCAGAACCATCTTTTTTTACTCTAAATACAGAGCCAAAAGGGTTACTGCCATCATAATGAGGATATTCTGTATGGATGAGATTTTCTTTATCGGTCACAGAATATAAGGCATAGCTACCACCACAAATGCCATTATCAAATTTTGCCTCTTGCTGATTATGAACGATTATTCCTTTTGTTTTACAAGTACCTACCGACGTGGTGCCGTATAAATAACCTTGTTGGTCTTCAACCAAATAGGTGGCTATACGCGCAGCTTCACCTCTTGTCCACGGAACTTCTCCCTCGGCTAAGGTAAACTCGTGTATAATTTCAGGGCTTTGTACTGGGTCGTTACTTAAGTCCATTGCGTAGAGGGCGCCGACAATAAAATCATCATCAATCGAGAGTGTATCTAAAAATGGTGTGCCTCTGGGGTAAGCCAAATAGCCAAATAATGTATTACCACTCAATAACATACCTCCCGCACCAGTATAATAACCATGCGGGTTATTGTTAAAACGGTGCATTTCAATCAGGGTATTATCGGCGTCTAAGCGCATTAACCGCGAGTAAGATTCGCCGTCTGTGTCTATAAACAGTAGCCGCCCCTGCTGATCAAAAATAGGCTGAACGTTAGGTTGACTGCTAAGCTCTTCCTCACTGTTATCAAAAACAATATTTTTATTACTGCCATCTGAGTGGACATAAAAAATGTTACCATCTAAATCAATACTATAAAGCCTATCGAGCTGTGGATGCTCAGCAAAACCCACGTATGATTTAATATCTTTAGCCAATGAAAAATAATGACCTTGCACCGGCGCCAGCCCCCACATATTTGCTGCCCTATTGTCGTTACCAAAAATATCTACATGTCCTGTGGATGATATGCCCAGCAGTTGGTCTCGCTCAGCATTATAGATAGGGGGGGCATAGGGTTTCCCTGCCGTAGGCCAACCTTCAGGGCCACTATAATGAAGTGAAGTCAGGTAATTTACACTAACATCGTCAACCGCCGTGTTAGCAAAGCAAGAAAGCGGCAAAGTGAATAAAAAAATGCAGAGTGTTTTCATAGCTAGCTCAATAAATTTTAAGTAGCACTGCAGCAAAGCTACAGTGCAGTTAGATTATGCAACGAGTTCGTATTCGACAAAGCTTGAAACACCAATAGTGTCAAGTGATGCAAAGCTAGCAGCACCAGTGTCGTTTAGGGTTAAGTCAATTCCATTGTCAGATAGTAAAGTAGTGAAGTAATCAAACTCCGCATCTTTTAAGCCATCTACAATGTTATGGGTGGTATTGTCACCGGTTGTACGGTCAATCACATTGCCGCTTTCATCAATACCGGCATTTAGGCCTATGGTATCTAGACCATCGAAACTAACTAACTCATCAGTGAAGCTGTATTCACCGTTAGCATCTTGAGTGATGCCGTAACCAAAGGAAATTGAGGCAATTTCACCGTAAATTGTATGAGATGGGCTAGAGAAGAAGGTGTAATCTAAGTAAGAACCATCAGCAGCCTGAATGATAAAGCCTAGGCTGCCATCGCTTGAAGTGCCCTCTTGCACAAATTGCGTGCCAGAGAATGTGCCAAAGCTCCCCCAAAAACCTAAATCTACAATAGGATCAGGGTTTTCAGTACCAGCGAAACTACCAATGCTTTCATCGTAAGTTGTATCCGTAAAAAACTCACTTGCGTAGGTGAAAAAGTCATTTAAACTGCCGTAGCTATAATTTGCACCATATGAAACTTGTATAGACATAATATTTCCTTTTCTGTTTTTGTAATGACCTAGAGGTCTGAAATAGTCATATCAATTGCGCGCCAGATTGATATGACTGGGTTAATTAGCAAAACTGGTTGCTAATTTAGCTTTTAATTTTGTTACGAAAGCGCCTACCAACTAATAAGCCAAGAGCCATGATTACACCGCCAAATGCCCCACCACTGCTGCTATTATCTTCTGGTACAGGCTCTGGCTCTGGCTCTGGCTCTGGCTCTGGCTCTGGTGCAGGATTAACTAAAATATCCAAAGTTTGAACATAGTCAGTTTGGTCGTTATCTTGGCAAGTTAGAATGTATGATTTGTTGCCATCAGTGCTTGGCTCGATAGTTTCGGTACCACTGGCTTCTTTTGTACCTTCCCAGTCACCACTAGCCGTACATTGGCTTAAGTTAGATGTTTGCCAATTTAACTCTACGCTTTCTCCTAAGGTGATTTCGGTAACTGAAGAAGTAAAGTTCAGCTCTGGTTTTGGATTTACAACCACATTAACTAACTGAACATGTGGTTTTTGGTCAGTGTCTTGGCAACTTAATAAATAAGATTTTTCACCTTCAGAGCTTGGCTCAATTGATTCAGTACCACTGGTTTCTTTCGCACCTTGCCAATCACCACTGGCAGTACATTGGCTTAAGTTGGTTGACTGCCAGTTGACTTCAACACTCTCTCCTAAAGTTATTTCTGAAGTTTGAGTGGTAAACTCCATAGCATGTTGTTTTACAGTGAATTGATATACGCTTCCTGTTTCTGTTGCCGCGTCGCCATTGGTGGCACCGTAAATAATTTGTTCGCCATTCACTAGCGCACCAGCAGTTAAACCTACTGGTAAAGGTGAGGCTTGATCTGCAAAGTGGAGTACAAGCTGAAAATTGTCTTGCTCTTTATCAAGGTCACGTGCGTCTGTACTTATATTAATGCGAAATAGCACACCTGAATTACCGTCACTGCCTCCGGCGGTTGTTGTACCATAAATATTTCCATCTGCTGCAACTACAAGTGGACCCGCTGGCGTTTTACCATTTAGGTTTGTTTCTGCTTCATCTTGTTCTGAACCAAATGTATGTAACACGGTAAATGCGTCTAAATTGGTTTTGTGGGCACGCCATACTGTTTTAGCTGACGTTCCGTATAACCAATCACCGCTTTCTACTAACGAGTTTGTTGCTAAGGTATGGTCATCGATTAGACCATGTAGGTTATTAGAAAAGGTTTTTAAAATTTGTACTTCTGAGCTGCCATCCGTTTTAACATTGGTTAAATCTAGCTTAAACAAGGTGCCGCTTGGGAAGTCGCCATCTTCTAAGCCTTCGGTACTGCCTGATCCATCAGACTTTGAAGATTTATGTGCAAGGCCATAAATAGCATTATCTTGTTCACTGTATATCAGTGAGGCAGGCGCTTCACCTTTAGTAAAAATATTGCCCTGTTTATATTCATCACGGCTAAAGTCAATCAGTACAGCGATTTCACCTTCACTATTAAGGCGCAGTAATGCACTATAATCACTACCTCGTTCATAAGCGGCAAAATAGATGTTGTCTTGTGCATCTATCGTCATCAAGCCTTGTACTCGGAAGTCTCCGCCATTAATACTAGAGAGATCCAAATGCGATAGTGCATCCTCTATTACTTCGCCTTCACTCCATTTGAATAATGTCCTGTTTGCGCCACCGTAAACAACTCCCTGACTATCAACCACGGTATTCGTTACAAAGGCTAGCGTGTCGTTATTAACTTCGTTTATATATGTGGTGTAGTCGGTTAACTCGCCTTCGGTTAATTGGGGAGTGAAGCTATAAATACCCGACTGCGTTAGCGTGGCAAAGTCACTACCACCACCAGAAAGAAAAGTACCTATTAATTTACCATTATGGGTATTTAATGTCGGTGGTTTTGCAGGCATCATGCCTTTATCGCCGCCCATCATAATGGTCGGCGGTGTACCAAATGCGTGTAATTGTTGTAGGTTAATTTCAGCGGCACTTGCAAGATTTGCGCTAAACAATGCACTGGTAATAAGGGCTAGCTTAAAGGTATGTCGCATTTTTATTCCTTTATTAATTAAAATTTTGCGGTTAATTGAGCAGTGGCGGTGCGCCCAGGCGCAATCCAATATGAAGTACCATTTGCTTCGGCATAATTGAGATCGGTCAGGTTGTCGACCGACATACGTAATTTAAACTGTGATGTGAATTGATATTCCAACCAAAAGTCATAAACTTGCCAGTCAACAACGTCTTCATAAGCGCTGCCACCACGACCGTCGTTATCTTCGTAACGCATTCGAGCGCCTAACTTTAAAGTGTCTTCAAATAACTTTAAGCCTAGGGTCAATGCACCACTGTGTTTTGGTGGAGGGATATAGTTCAAGCTTCCCGATCCAGCTTGACCCATACTTGTTTCTGGATAACCTACTTGGCTGCCTAGAGGAAATGGATCATAGCCTCCCTTGCCAAGGTCAACATTCATTTTGGTGTAATTAAGCTCAGCAAATAGCCTTTTTGATTCATAATCAGCTTGCAGTTCAAGGCCATCAAAACGGATCTCATCTTGTAAATTGACATAACTCAGCGTCATTCCATTGTCATCAATAGAAGTAGGTCTCATCACGCGACCTTGGACAATAAAGTTATCGATGGTATTTTCGAACCATGCTGTTTTAATGAATAAATCGTGGCCTTTGGCTATACCAAGCAACTCAAAATTAAGACCAATTTCATTATTCCAAGCTTCTTCAGCTTCAAGTCCAGGGTTTGGGTAAAAAGGGAAAGAGTTACCAACATGAGCACCAAATAATAAGGTCTCTGTGATTTCAGGCGGCCTGACTGCCTGAGCTGAACTTAAGTAGCCTTGTATTTTATCGTTAAAGCGATAGGCTAAACGCATATTTGGTGAAAGGTAATTTTCATGCCGGTCAACGTCAAAGTCGGTATAGATCAAAGTGCGACTAGGCGAAACTCCGGGAGGGTTAAGAATGTAACCAGAGTATATTTCTCCACCTCCTTGCAGTGAAAATTGCTCATAGCGCAAACCTGACTCAAAAGAAAAATGCTCGCCGTATTGCCATTCAGCTTGAATATAAGCACTGCCAAGAGAGCGATCACCTTCAGGGGTTGCACCTGTAAACCAAGATGGGTCGCCAGTTCCTGGCGTTTGCTGTATTGCTTGAGGCTCTGTCCAATCTTTAAAATATTCGCCGCCTAAAGTAAGTAATAACAATGACTCATGTTGTGTTAACCAATCATGCTTGAGGCTAAAAAAGGCAAGATTATCAACAACCATCCCTAGGGTGTTGGTTTCATATTGCAATTTAAATTCGCCGTAGGGATTGCTGCTTTCTCCCATTTCATAAACATGCTGACGCATTTGAGTGCGGTTGTAATAAACACTGGCATTAAGATTGAGGTAATTTGAGTTTGCAGCCCATGTGTAATCTAATTTAATCGTATCGTTATTGAGTGCACTGCTACTTTCGGGCTCTGCATCTACTGATGTCGCTGAGCCTTCTTCAAAGTTGCCATAAAAACCGACATAGCTAAGTTTTACTGACTGCTCTTTATTTATTGTGTAATCAGCTTTGAGCAATGACGACCAGTTATCTTGCTCGGTAAAGTTACTCATTGCACTAAAGTAACTACTAGAATCAGCATTACCGCCATGTTGGCCTGGCTTAAAACGGCCAACATTCTTATGCCCTACCGCAGCAACAAGTTCTAGGTCTTTTCCCACACGCACAGTAGACGCTAATAAGCCCTGCATATGATAGGCATTGTTGCCAGATGAAATGGCTAGCTTAGTACCATGATCTTTACCTGGAGCCGCCAAATCATCAAATTCAAGCGTTTTAAAATTTACAACACCAGCAATCGCACCAGCACCACCACTTTCGCCTACTGGTCCCTTTGCAATTTCGACACTCGACAGTAATTGAGGATCTAAATAAACCATCCCATTGGCACCATGACCACTTCGTTTGAAGTTCTGCCTAGCTCCGTCAATCATCACATTAACTCGACCAAAGTCTTGTAAACCACGAACATTTACTGCAACCCCAGGCTCCTGCCGAGTTTGGGAAGTGGTAACACCTGAAACGTTATAGAAAATATCTGATGTATCACGTGGGGCAATGCGTTGGAGCTGAGCTTGATCAAGTTGAGTATTTGAAGAGGCTGATTGATAAATTTCTATACGCTTATTAGATGTAGCCTGAACCTCTAAGGTATCGAGTAAAATCTCACCATTTGATTGGGCCAAGAGTGCACGTATAACATAACTTCCATTAGCCGTTTTCTCTGCATACAAGCCAGTCCCCAAGAGAAGCTGTTGGAACCCCGTATCAAGTTCGAATTCACCTTTTAGACCAGTAGATTGCAGATCGCCAACTTGCTTAGGATCAAACTGCAGCAAGATGCCTGTTTGGAGGGCAAATGTATTAAGTGCCTCAGCCAAACTACCTTGCGGTATATCAAGTTGGTGGGCTTGATCCGCTAACACCTTTGCAGAAAATGTAAATTGCAGGCATAGCAAGACTGTAAAAATGAAACGCGATAAGCGGCCTTGTAACATAAATAGTTCTCATTATTTTTTAGAGCTATTAATAGGACGCAGCAAAATCAAAAAGTAGTAATAAAATTTATTAAATATTGAAATTAATTTTATAATTTATTTTATTTCAATGAGATATACTCGAAATAATTGGCGACAGAGGTATGGGTCACCGCGGGTTCTGACGCTATCATCTGTAGCGCCATAGCAATATTGTCTGTTGGATAAACACCTGAAACTCGGATATGTTCAAGTGCGGATTGATTGTAAATAAAGACCCCTTGATAATGAGGCTCAAGCAAACTTAATAACCTAGCTAAACTCATATTATTAGCAACTAACCTATTATTTAACCACGCTAATTCTATATCAGGGTTAGCAGCTGTTGGCCCAATGAGGTGACTTTTAGCCACTGACATCGCTTGACCTTCCTTACCTACGACGCATTTTTGAACAGGTAAATAGCACAGTTCTACTTTTGATTCACTTACAACGACAAAGGTATCTTGCTCGCGGCGTTTAACAGAAAATTGTGTCCCTAAGGCTGTTGCCGTTGCTTTATCTGTTTCCACCACTAATGGCCAACTTGAATTAGTTTTTGCCACTAAATGTATTTCTCCCTGATTCAACTTAATTAATCGTTGCTTAGAACTAAACTCTATATCCACTTGGGTTTGCGCGTTGAGAGTCATTATGGAGCCATCTTTAAGCTCAACAGTTTTTTGCTCTCCTTTTAGAGTGTAATAATCAGAACTAACTCCTGTTAGACCTACATGATTGGCCATGAATCCAAGCCCAACAAAAAGAGCCGATAAAACGACCGATTTAGCAAAATGATTAGACTTAGGCTTATCTTTATCTAGTACCCTATTGAGGATTTGCGAATCAAAATGGCTGTTATCAGTGCTGTCAAATTCGCACCACAGTGCTTGCAATTCTGAGTAAGCTTTTTGATTTTCAGGGTCGGCTTTGAGCCACTGATTATGTGCTTGAATATCGGCATCGGTGAAGTTGTCAGAATTGAGTAAAACACACCAATTTGCGGCCTGTTTAAGCTTGAATTTGTAGTCTGGGTACTGTACGGACATTATGGCTTAGTTGAGTAATTGGCTGTGGCAATGAAGCAATGTTTGGGCAATATATTTTTGCACCATACTCACCGATATACTCAGTTCCTGAGCAATTTCTTGATACTTCAAACCATCTAACCTTGCCATTAAGAATGCGCGCCTTGGTTTATCAGCTAACCCTTCAAGCAAGCGCGATAACGCCTCTAGTTTTTGGATCATTTCATGCATTTCTTCACACGAAGGGGCATATTCTTGTGAAGACTCTAACTGAGCTTCAAGGTAGGCTTGCTCAATTCGTTTGCGCCTTGCTTTATCGATAATTAAACGGTTTGCAATTGTAGCAAGGTAAGCTCGAGGTTCTTTCACTTCAAATAAATCAATTGACGAAGTCAGAGCTCGAATAAACGTGTCTTGTGAAAGGTCTTGTGCATCATGATGGCAATGAAGGTTAAGTTTCTTCTGTAAAAACCTTAATAGCCAAAATTGATTGTCGCGAACAAATAGATCCATACTGGTGTAATTAAGCACTGCGGTTCCCTACCAACAACTGTAAATGATAACAATTATCATTACCGTACCATTGTTATTTATTCAAGGCAAGTTTGTTGTTTAAAATATGATAATGACTACTTTTGGCTAGTCTCTTTTCAAAGCTCTCCATTCAATCAGAGAATTACAACAAATCGCTTCAAGCAAATGCCCGCCGTAGACAAAAAATTCAATTTTTATTACGGGAAAATGATTTTGGTGCGTCTTATTTAATATGACGTTTATTTTTTTCGCCATTTTTGTCAGTTGGCTGGAGTAGATTTAATGAAATTTGGAGTAGTGCTTTTTGTGGCTCTTTTTGGCTTTTTTTCCGGGCATAGTTATTCATCTGAGCAAGACCCTGCAAATGAAATAGTAAGCCAAGTAACTAAATTAGATAGCCCACAATTAGCCGACAGCGCAGCTTTTGTTAGCCATGATTTGTCGCCTTGGGGTATGTATTTAGCGGCCGATGTGATTGTTAAAACCGTTATGATTGGCCTACTACTAGCTTCTATTGTGTGTTGGGGTATTTTTATCGCGAAGCTTATTTATCTTAATAAAAGTAAACGTGAAGGCAGGGCTTTATTAGTCAAACTATTAAATAGTCATAACTTAAAAATGGCAGAACAAGGTTTAACTCAAGAGCCAAGTACAGCAAAACTATTAATTCAAGCTTGCCTACATGAGCTTATCTTAAGTAGTAAAAACGCAACGACAAGTGATGCATTAAAAGAGCGTGTTGCAGCTCGCTTAGATAGGGTAAAAGCCGAGCTATCTGCAGATATGAACAAAGGAACAGGGGTTTTAGCAACCATTGGTTCTGTTGCTCCATTTGTTGGTTTGTTTGGTACTGTTTGGGGGATTATGAATAGCTTTATAAGCATCGCCAAAACACAAACAACCAATCTTGCTGTTGTCGCGCCAGGCATAGCTGAAGCATTACTTGCAACGGCCCTAGGTTTAGTTGCAGCAATACCCGCAGTTGTGATGTACAACTATTTTTCACGCTCTATAACAGCCTATAAATCGCAATTATTAGACACAGTGACTGTCATAATGACAATCCTTAGCCGTGATTTATCAGCAAAAGATACTCAAGCAAAACCACTAGAGCAGTTAATTGACTATAAGCAAATCAAAGCTGCAGGGAAATAAAGCCGTGTCTTTTAACTTACAACAAGATGATGAAGAACTAGTTGAACAACATGACATTAATGTCACACCGTTTATTGATGTTATGTTGGTTTTACTGATAATTTTTATGGTTGCCGCACCATTAGCAACAGTTAGTGTGCCTGTTGAACTACCCAGTATTGATTCTGAAACGAAAGCCTCTGAACAAAAACCAACTTACCTTACATTACAAAAAGATTTGTCTTTGGTTATTGGTGAAAAGCAGTCTGTCGCGAAAACCGAATTAGTTGAAGCGTTATTGCAGCAAAAAATCACTCATGAGCAAGCAATTTTAATCCGCGCTGATCGCAGTGTAGATTACGGGGACTTTGTTGATTTGCTGAATATTCTTTCTAAAGCGGGCTATAAGAACATTGCATTAGTTGGGCTAGAAAAAACACAAGCGAGTCAGCAGTAATGAGCATAATAGCTGGTCAGCCAACGCTTAGAACAGGCTATCGTAAATTACAGTTACTCTGTGTTTCAACAGTATTAGTTGTTCATCTGTTGGTTGCAGCTTACTTTATTATGAGTCCTGCAGTTGCTATAACACAAACGACACATGCCGCAATGCCTGATGCCGTCGTCATTAGTATGGTAGCCGCACCTAAAGTGCCAAAAAATGCGCTACCAGAGGGGCCTGAACAGCAGATGGCGAGTCAATCCTCTGCTGAAAGTAAGCCTAAACCCAAACCTAAAGAACAGCCTAAACTCGAGCAACCAGAGCTTATAGCCAAGCAGTCTGAGATTAAAATTACAAAGCCTAAAGTAACTAAAAAAACCAAAGTAGCTAAAGTCGAAAAAGTGCAAGAAACAGCTGTTGATGACACTAAGCCTGTTAAAGAGAAAGTTGAACAGACAGAACAAACTTCTCAGAACGACAGAGAAGTTGCACAGACTACAGCACCAAAATCAATTGATGCAGCTCCAGCAGAACAACGTACAGGCCCAGTTAGTAATGCATTTAGCAAGCAACAAGCTGAGGCTAAGCAGCGCTGGCAAATGCAATTATCAGCTCACCTTGAAAGACGTAAACGCTATCCTCGAATGGCAAAACTGAAACGTCAGCAGGGCGTGCCTTGGGTCAAATTTACAATGGATCGAGAAGGCCAAGTAATTGCAGTCTCTTTATTTAGAGCAAGCGGTGTGTCATCCCTTGATAAAGAGGTACTAGCTCTGGTCAAACGCGCAGAACCATTACCCTTACCCCCAGACGAAATAACAGGTACTACATTAACGCTCACCTTACCTGTTGAATTTTTTATAAATTAAATATTAGAAACGCGGAGTTAATCATGTCTTCATTGGATATGGAAACAATTAAAGAAAGCACTTTAACAGCCCAGCTGAAAGCAGAAACAACTTCTATTCATGATGGTTTAGATAAAGCGATTATGACTAAAAGGCCTTTTTCAAGCATTGAACGCTATGCATTGTTTTTACAAATACAGCTAGCATTTCATATTACGGTCGCCCCTTTATATCATGATAAAAGGTTTCAAGATTGCATTACAGGGCTTGCAGGTATGCAGCGCTTAGATGCTGTGTACGATGATTTATGCGATTTATCATTTAAGCAGCAGGCCGATGAAATTCTTAAGCAATACTCTGATAAGCGCACATTCTCATTTGAACAAGGCTTAGCGTGGTTGTATGTAGTTGAAGGATCAAACCTTGGTGCAGAATATTTATTAAAAGCCGCCAAACGTATTGATTTATCGGAGACATTTGGAGCTAGACATTTAGCACCTGCCGAACAAGGCCGCGGTGCAGCATGGCAACAGTTTTCTAATTCAATCAATAAAATAGAGCTTGATGATATACAAAGAAAAAATGCTCTTATTGCTGCTCAACAAGCATTTTCGTTTGTTCGTGAGCTAGTCGATAAAACATTTGCATAAGCCAAAAATAAAAATGAGCAGCAACAAAATAAAAAACGCACACGGAATGACTGAAGGTTCCAAAGTACTCAAGGCACTATTCTTTCTCACAGGTTTAATTTTTACAGGGCTTGGAATTATAGGTGCGATCCTACCCGTGATGCCTACTACTGTTTTTTTAATTGTTGCTGTTTATTGCTTTGGGCGCTCTTCATCGCGGTTCGAAGCCTGGCTTTTAAATCATCGTCATTACGGACCAACATTAAGAAACTGGCAACAATATGGCGCGATTTCGCGTAAAGTTAAATGCATTGCCTGTGTGGGAATGGCAGTAGGCTTCATATTATTTTATCTTGGTGCGTCACCATCATGGCCGCTTACAACAGCAGTCGCTTTGTTCATGCTATTGTCAGCTTGGTATGTCTTATCAAGGCCGGTTGCGAGCGAGCCTGAAAAACACTAAGCTAGCCACATAAAGTTATAACTAATTCAATATCGTGAAAAAACAGCAATGGAATTTAAAGCATCCTAAAGAAGACAAGCATTTGCGTACAGGACTCAATTTTCACTTTGGTGATGTGACCGAAACTGAAGATGCAGAGTATTTTGGCGCCATGTCTGATCGGTTTAGACTCATTGTTGTTTTAAAAGGTGTATCACTACTCACTATTGGCGATAAACAGCTCTCTCTTGGTGAAGATTTTAATATCAATATCGCTTTAGTATCGCTGCATCATGAAGAGTCCTTTTCGCGAAAATCAATTAAAGATAATTGTTGCCAAAGGATTAGTATTGGTATCAGCGAACAGTGGATGAATGAAGCATTTAAGCAGTATGCCGTCATTAACCAACTTCCCCATTTATATATGCTAGGCTGGAAAGCAAGTAAACAACTATCTGAGGTTGCAAGACAAATGCTATTCATTTCTTCAATGAATAGGCAAGCACATACTTTAGAACTGGAAGCCTGTGCTTTAAACTTAATTATTGAAGCAGTAAACCACTTTCATAAACAACCAATTTTTCCTTCTGATGATACTGTGCAAACAAGGACAAAAGCGCACAAGTTTTCTAGTTTATGTGATTACATCCGCAGCAATGTTCGAGAAAAGTATCGTATAGAAGAACTCGCTAAACGGATGAATATGACTGTTTCAACATTACAAAGACAATTTAAGCAGTCGCAGGGACTTACTGTATTTGAATTTATTCAAAAGGTTAAACTTACCCAAGCCTATTTAATGATCCAATCTTCTGATAAAAGCATTACATCTATTGCTGGCGACTTCGGTTATGATAGCCCTGCTAGTTTTACCAGTGCCTTTAAGCGCTTTTATCGCTGCACTCCTTCACAAGTAAGATCCAACTCAACCAGATAGATTGCCGTTATTAACAAATAAATTGCGTTTTTCTATAAAGCTTTTTTATCCCTTCCAAGTGATAATAATGATAACTATTACTATTTGAGTGTAGTGTTACCATATCTTTTGTTTGGTTGGATTTAATTATGATGTTTAAGCGGTTTATTAATTGTTGCTCAATATTATGCGTAATTTTTGTAACGCAAGTTGATGCAAAGCAGTGGCCTCGTAAGATTAATAATCCAGATGGTTCAACAGTCACATTATACAAAGCCCCAAAACGCATTTTATCTACATCCGTAACGGTAACAGGTACTTTGTTAGCATTGGATGCTCCTGTCGTTGCAAGTGCAGCAACCGTAACAGGTGGCTTTTTTTCACAATGGCAAACGGCTGCTGAACAGCGTAACCTAATTAATGTTTGGCCTGCTGGCACAATAGATATTGAAGCAGCCTATGCTGTTCAGCCAGATTTAATTATTATTTCTGAAAATGGTGCAGATTCGGCATTGGCACATATACAACTGCTAAAATCTATTGCCCCTGTTATGGTTGTAAATTACGGTGACAAAGATTGGCAATCCTTAGCCGTTGAACTTGCTCATGCGATTGGTTATGAAAAACAATCACAATTACTTATTGATTCGTTTGAAAAACGTATACGTGACGTTAAAAGTCACATCACTCCCCCTGCTGGAACAGCTAATGTTGTTAGCTATAATGGCGCAGGTTTACCCAATCCTATCGTGACCGCAACTGGCACCCATGCACGACTAATTAGATCACTGGGTTTTGAAATTGAAGAGCCAAAACAAAGTTGGCATTCAGGGTTACAGAAAAGTAACGATTTTGTGCGCGCTGAATTAGAACACTTAGTACTTTTAAAAAGTCCAATCACCTTTTTAATTCGTGCTGAGCAACCCACTGCAAATAGGTTTATGAATGACCCTGTATTAGCAAACCTAAACTCAGTTAAGTCAAGGCAAGTATACGGCTTAGGCGCCAATTCATTTCGGATCGACTATTACAGTGCAAACGAAATTCTGACCAATATTGAGCGTTACTTCAGCAATGAAAAATAGCTTTCTTAGTCTTGTTATTATTGCTATTTGTATTTTGTTGACTGGCATTATTGCTGGCTTTGCGTTGGGCAGCAAAGACATCAGTTTAACGAATACTTATACGGCTTTTACACAATTTGATCCTCAAAATAGTGATCATTTATTGGTTTATCATTTACGTGTCCCGCGCACCCTAATTGCAGCATTGAGTGGAGCTGCTCTTGCTGTTGCAGGGCTTTTAATGCAGTCACTGACACGAAATCCAATGGCTGATGCTGGCGTTCTCGGTATCAATGCCGGCGCCAGTTTATTAATCGTGCTGTTTATAGCAATTACAGGAGTCAGTTCAATTCACTGGCATATGGCGGCTGGTTTTAGTGGCGCTTTATTTAGTGTTGTTCTCGTTACTTGGCTGGGCACATTAGGGCGCAATTATTCGCCACTTCGAATTATCTTAGCGGGTGTGGCTTTTAGTGCTGTATTTTTAGCACTTACTCAATTAATTATTTTAAATAGTAATGAACAAGTATTTGATCAGTTTCGTCATTGGAGTGTCGGCTCAGTGGCTGGACGTAGCCTTCACGTATTATGGCCTTTAACTGTACTCAGCGTATTTTCGATTGTTTTCTCTTTACTGTTAAGCCGAGCTCTTGATGCATTGTGTTTAGGAGGAGAGCTTGCCAAAGCTGTAGGCGTTAAAACAGAGTATGTTTGGCTAATGACGCTACTAATTATTACCTTATTAGCAGGCTCAGCAACGGCTGCAGTCGGACCAATTGCCTTCGTAGGGCTGATGGTACCGCATATAGTTAGAGCTTTTTCAACACAAGACCATTGGAAGTTAATAATACTGGCGAGTTTAATTGGCGCCACTATTTTAGTGTTAGCTGATGTAATAGGAAGAATTATTTTCTCTCCTGCCGAAGTCAGCGCAGGAATTATCATGGCACTGATTGGTGGCCCTTGCTTCATTTATTTGGCTCAGAAACGGCATATTGGGGAGCTTCAATCATGAAGCGAATGAGTATTCGAACTCAGTTATGTAGTTTTCAGCTTTCAACGCGCAGTGTAATTGTGATTTTTTCCCTCTCAATTTTTACCGTGACCTTGCTTGTTTATGCTCTTGTTGCGGGGAGTAAAATGTTATCGCTAACTGATCTATCTGCATTTTTCCTTTTGCAACCAGTCGCAGACATTAAACAAATGATTTTAGTTGATGTACGTTTGCCTAGAGTATTAACAGCATTATTTGCTGGTGCCTCACTTGGTGTAAGCGGTGGTGTTTTTCAAACAATTTTGCGTAACCCTCTGGGCTCACCTGATGTATTAGGTTTAAGTGCTGGCTCTGCTTCAGGTGTTATTTTTAGTTTAATGTTTATTGGTCAATCAGCATTTTTAATTGCTTCAAGTGCGATTATTGGCGGCGTAATAACAGCATTTCTTTTATATATTCTCGCATTAAGAAGATTTGCCAACGATAGCTTCCGTTTAATTCTTATTGGGATTGGCATTGGAGCAGTAGCCACAGCCTTTAATGGTTTAATGTTAGTTAAAGGCGAACTCGACAAAGCAATGCTCGCAACACTTTGGATGGCTGGTTCTCTAGATGGGCGGACATGGCACCATGTTGTTTATGCAGCACTACCAGTGATGTTCATTTTACCTATATTAGCGTATTTACAACGAGCTATCTCTACTATCGAAATGGGGGATATGATTGCTTCTTCACTTGGTATAAATGTAATAAATACACGCCTAATTAGTTTACTGTGTGCAGTTCTACTGGTAGCACTCGCCACAGCAGCCGTTGGTCCAATTGCCTTTATTGCGCTTATCGCTCCTCAATTAGCTCTTAAATTAATGAGTAAAAGCGGCTTCAGCTTAGCAGGCTCTGCATTAATGGGGAGCGCTTTGTTACTCAGTGCAGATACTCTGTTACAAGCATTATCGCTTGACTCCCATTTTCCAGTTGGCCGAATGACAGCGGCACTTGGAGCTCTTTATCTGTTGTGGTTATTAGCTGGCCCAATGAGAAAACATTATGCATCAAAATAACTTTAATATAGCTTTAGAAGTTAAAGATTTAACTCTTTGCTATCAACAATACCATGCAGTGATTGAAGGTTTATCGCTGTCGTTTGCTGAAAACAAAATTAGTGTCATTATTGGTCCAAATGGTTGTGGAAAATCAACACTTTTAAAAACCCTCGCTAATGTAGCTCAGCCTAGCCAGGGCGAGGTGTTTTTAAATACTAAACCAGTTCATGAATATAGCCGTAAGGAATTTGCAAGCACACTTGGGTTTTTACCACAAAAAAACAATGTACCTTCAGGTATAACCGTGCGAGAGCTTGTTGCCAGGGGGCGTTACGTTCACCAGAGCTTTTTACAGCAGTGGCGTGAAGCAGATGAACTGGCACTAAAACAAGCGCTACAGTGGACTCAACTGACTAACCTAGCGGAACAACCTCTTGAAAGCTTGTCAGGTGGACAACAACAAAGAGCATGGATTGCACTTGTATTAGCTCAACAAACACCGATCATTTTACTCGATGAGCCAACAACTTACCTTGATATTGGTCACCAACATGAAGTTCTGAACTTATGTCGTTGGATCAATAAAACCCATAAGCGTACTTGTATCCTCGTACTTCATGATTTAAATCAGGCTGCTCGATATGCTGATCATATCATCGCAATGAAAGACGGAAAAATAGTCGCAACTGGCACGCCAAAACAAGTAATAACTCCCGAGAATATTGCAGAGTTATTTAATTTAAGTTGCTCCGTGATAACTGATCCAATAAGAAATACCCCATTAATTATTCCTGAGTTTGAAAATATAGAGGACATCCATTTTGAATGATCGGCAATTATGTGTTGGTTTGTCTTTAGCCGTTACTTGGTTTTCAGGTAACGCATGGCGAAGAAATGATAGCCACGTAGAGGACATTCTAAACCCTACTTACTATATAAATATTGCAAAGCTAGCAGAAAAAGCGCACGTTGATTTTTTATTTCGACCTGACTCTTTATTCGTTGATCCAAAAGCTCTGTCTCATTCGGTTGGTTTTTGTGCACTTGAACCAACCTTGCTTATGGCTGCAATAGCACCACACACCTCTCACATTGGTTTATTGACTACAGCATCAACCACATTTAACGAACCATACATTATCGCCAGACAGCTTCAATCATTACACCATATTAGCCATGGTCGAGCAGCATGGAACATCGTAACAGCACTGGATGGTCATCAGAACTTTGGTTTACCTCATATGCCAGATGTAGGAATTCGCTATGCCAAAGCAAAAGAGTTTGCCATGGCAGTAAAAAAATTATGGCGTAGTTTTCCTCATGAAGCCCTCACAATCGACCGTAATGAAGGTAAATTTGTGACAAGTGAACTCATTACTACACCTGATGTAAGAGGAGATTATTTTTCAGTAAAAGGACCTTTAAGTGTGCCCATGCACGATAGTGGCGAAGTTCCGCTATTTCAGGCTGGGGCATCAGAAGAAGGACGTGATTTTGCAGCGCAAATAGCTGACGGCATCTTTGCTGCTTGCCCTGACATAGATTCGGCTAAGTCTTATCGTGATGACGTAAGAGCTCGTATGCAAAAATATCAACGAAATCCAAATAAAGTAAAAGTACTACCAGGATTGAGCCTGTACTTGGCAGCAAGTGAAGAACAAGCAAAAGCGCTCTATCTAGAAAGTCAATCAAGCCTAGATATTAATCGTAAAAATCAATTTATCTGTGACTCTTTGGGGATTGATATCACCCAATTAACTGAAGAAACAGAAATTTGTGCATCATTAATTGGGCCACTCCCAGATCACGTTCGTAGTCGAACTCACAGTGAGTTATTACGTCGATTAGTCAAACGTGAAACACTGACTCTAGCTGAACTACGAAAGCGACCAGAAGTATCCGCTTCAGCACATTGGCAGATAGTTGGCACAGTTGAACAAGCTGCCGATGAAATAATTGAATGGTTTGAAAAAGATGCAATTGACGGGTTTATTGCGCTTCCTGGGGGAAGTGAGGAGAGCCTGAAATTAGTCTGTGAGAAATTACTACCATTACTCGCTGAACGGGGATACTTCCGCCGACAATACACCCATACTACGTTGCGAGGACATTTGAGTGAATAACAAAGAAAGCATGTTTAAAAAAACTCTTTTACCTGTGGAGTTCCGTGATGTAAAGGTGATTAATAGCGAACGAATCAATGATAACTTTATGCGGTTAACACTAGAAGGCGAATCTTTAAAATCATTCCAAAGCCCAAGCTTTGATGACCATGTAAAAATCATTTTTACAAATGAGAATGAAGAAACGGTAAGGCGTAATTATACTCCCCGTTTCTATGATTCAGAAACAGGCAGACTAACTATAGATTTTGTTATGCATCAAGACGGCCAAGCTAGTCGCTGGGCTGAAAACGTCAAATGTGGCGAGGAGCTCATCATTGCGGGACCAAGGCTTTCTGTTGAGATTAGTAATGATTTACCTTGGCAAATTCTGATTGGTGATGCGACAGCTCTTCCTGCTATAAATAGACGTTTAGAAACATTATCAACCAACAGCCATGTTGATGTTTTCTTACTAGATATCAAAATGCTCAGTCAATTAATGAAGTGCAATGCTTTTGTTACCGTGCATGTGTCAGCAAATGATGAAGAGTTCAAACATCAAATAGTAAATTTTGACTTACCTCAAGGCAATGGTTTGGTATGGGCAGCAGGTGAGCACAAACTTATGACATGGCTTAAAGATCATGTGCATAAAGCCAAATCACACCCAAAAACAGCCACACGAATTACTTCATATTGGCGAACTGGAACTGATAGCTTTCATGAAGAACATAGCGAACATATTACGCAAAAGTCCTAGTTTAATGCCTGATCATTCAAACATTAAGAAAGCGAACCCAAGGGTTCGCCAGTTTTAACTTTTTTCGATGATTTCTAACCAGCTTTCTTCAGCGTAACTGAAGAAAGTTGTTGGTTTAGTTAAGAATATCGCTTCGAACTCCGCTGAAAATAAATGACAGAATTCTTTTATTTGCTCAATGTACAGAAGCAAAAAAGCATACATTTCTACACCATCTAAATAGCGCCCTGAAAAATCAGGATTATCATCAAAAAGCTGCTTAGAGATGCTTATACCCAATACACTGCCTACCCTATCTCTGTGCATATAAATGTAATGGCTAAAGCTAAGTTCGATTAAATCGCTTGTAGACGCTTCATCAACATCTGCTAATAGCAAAATGGTTGAGTTGTCATCCCAAGGTGATTTACTCGCGCGTTGATACTCTCTGATGAATTGTGATTTTGATGTACTCATGAGTTTCCTCGTTAGTGTTTGACCTAACACTAACTAGGCTTGCGTGATGGTAACGATTGGTAAGTAACAGAGGTAAGTTTCATCTCTGTGTTACGCATTTATCATTCTGTGTTACGAGTTAATGGTACTGTGTTACGTAGTAATTTAAGAGAAAATCAAGGAGGGAAAGCGTGTGAAAAAATGCATAAAATTGATAAAAAAGTCGATTTAGTTAATACAATTTGCTTTTCCATCAAACTTAGTTAATACTTAGCTTTGTTGTTGATTAGTCAAAAATCACCAACACAAAAAAGAACACAGCAAAATTCAACTATTTGTTTTTCCTCATTAAATCCTGGCACCTAGTACTTATCACAGTTAATACATTTGTTATTGATGAGTAATGCCATGACACACCTTTAAGCACGATGATGGAGTATTGCCTTTAAAAGCTAATCTAGATTTCAAAAAGCAGCGAAAATTGCAGCCGCGTAATATAGATTGCTGCGAATGAAGTTTCTTTGATCTAGATCAAGTTTAAAAGTAGTTAAGATCCTTCGAGAGCGATATTTCAGTAGTAATGCAGTGAGATTATCTATCGAACCAAACTATGTGATGAGATAAGTGAGATGTTTTATGGTGACTAGATGAGTTTTCCGGCATGGGCAGAGTCATAAGGGCATAACTCGTTACTGGACAAAAACACGTTGAGTATTTAATCAGTAACGCCCGAATATGGGGCTGATAAAGCTTGGCTAAACTTGTGTAGCGAAGCGGAACTGAGCCAAGCTTTAGCAGTCCCACATTATTTGCTTGTTAGGTGCTACTTAAATGGTGAGTTGTCACACAGTTTCACTTGGGAAGAAGCGAACGACTCTATTTCATTAGCAAGCTTGACCCATGACTGTTCAACAGGATTATCGTTACACTGAGGCCATAGGCTGAACCTTTCACTGATTATTGGTAAAACACCATCTTTTAAAACTTCTCCACCATATACGATTCTAAATTCTGCCTGAGGTTCGTCATTACATCTATCGCTTTCATAATTCATTGAGTGTTTTGGCTTAGTAATGATGATTTTTTGTATTAGAACGTCAATATTTTTAAGTTGAGTAGGGGTTAACGAGCCAATGCAGGGAATTGTTTGAAAGTTTTCTGAATCATTAAACACAAAATTATTTTTTGAGTTGATCCATACGTCGCCGCGGTCACCCCAGTTACTCCAACTACTATATTGCACCACCCACTCTTGTGAGTGCAAAGACAAAGGAGCTAATAAAAGTAAGATAGGTAGTAGTATTCGCATATGCACCTAACGCCCCACTTAGGGGCACAAATACGCAGGCTATAATACGGAGCGAAGCGAAGGGAGCCTGCGTGTTTGTGTCCCAACGAGCGCCAGCGAGTGACTACAGTGGTTTGTTATACGTCATACCTAGAGTTTTAATTCCTCATCCACCGGGTCTTGGTAGGTTATAACGCTAAACCTGTTTTCTTGAGCATAATTAAATGCTTGTTGAAGCAAGGGTTTTGTAAGTTCTGCATCGCTAGCAACTTTTCCCGTTTTCTTGACGTCAATTTCATTCCAGCCTAAATCTCCTAGATATAGGGCAACATCCTCGATTATTTCTTTTAAATTTTCATCTCTGGAAAACATATTAAATGCATACCGCTTTCCCTTTTCGAAACGTCCATTTTCCTCAGTAAATTCAGCTGTTCCATGTAATACAAGCATTTGACTCTAATCCCTGGCGTATAACGCCGCAATATGGGGCGCGAAAAATCTTGGCTATAATAGGAACGGAGTGACGCAGCCAAGCTTTTTGCGTCCCATTCATTATTGCTTTGTTATGTTTCGTGCATATTTTCACAAAAACTCTCAGTATATTTAAACCCTTTACTTACTTGAGCTGAATCACCTAACGTAAATAACGCACCATCTTCAATGATTACATCAAATTTTATAGTTAAGTTTTGAGCTAAGGTAACACCTAAATTTTTTGCCCGCTTCCTAATTTGAGCGAAATCAGCTTTAAAATGGCAAGTTAACTCACCACAGCAGTATGTATGATTTTTTAAAAAGCTTAATTTCACCGTTACCAGAGAGTTTAAATTACTTAATGAAGTAACTTGCACCCCATAATTATTTTCGAAATCTTTGCCCGTAAAATAGTTTACGAATAAGTCATTAATGGTTGCGACTTCAGGTTGCATAATTTTTTCAAGAAACATAACGCCGCCATAAGGGGCAATAAAATCAGTTGGTTATACTTTAGCGAGGTACGAGCGACAAACCAACTATTTTATGTCCCTCGACTTTATGGCCTTGTTAGGTGTAAAACTGCACCTGAACTTCACCGTTAATGATTTCTAAGTTACCAAACTCGCCAATGACCTTAAACCCTTGATTTGTTTTGATTAACGAATCAATGTTGCCGTAATCACTTGAGCCATTTAAATCAATAGTTGGCGTGGTGAATTTTTGTACAGCAAGCCCTGAATATGAAGTGAAATTCGTAAACTTGATTTCGCATTTACGATAACAGGTATATTCATCAGATTTTGGCTCACGGTAATGAGGAGATTCAGGCCAGATACTAGCCTCTACCTGAAATATGATTTCCGTTTCATTTGCTGTCCAGCCAAGAACAAACGAATCATTGAAATCTATACCTTTAAAAATATCCATATACTCGACGATTTCGATTTACACCTAACGCCTCAATAACCGGCAGCTGAAACGCAGCGAAGCGTAGTGTAGGCTGTCCGGCGCCGTAGGCGCGTAGTTAATTGACTTGTTAGGCTGCTGAGCCCAAAGAAAGCCACTGAACCCCTTCATTAGTGCAAATATTAATACTCCCACAATCATGGATTTCGATGATGTGACCAAATGCTTTCCAAGATCGCATTGTGCCATTAATACTCCATGCTCCTTCTATGTTAAAAGAAGGTATCATCATCCGATATGTATAGTTTTGAAGTTGCTCTGAAGGAAGTGACGATTCTTCAACCGCATCCAGATGCCTTCTTAGAAAGGTATTGGCTTCTTCTGCATTTGAGGGTATTAAAGAGTCATTGCTCATATTTTTATGAAACTCTTTCAGCCTATCCTTTTTGGTTTTCATACAACTCCGATGTGAATAGAAATATGCCTAACGCCCCAATAAGGGGCTGATAAATGCTTGGCTAAACTGTGTAGCGAAGCGGAACCGAGCCAAGCTTTAGCAGTACCGTACTTAATTGGCTTGTTATATAGCACTTTTACACTGGCTGTCGCTATAAAAAGTTAGTCGTTTTTTAAACGTTTTAACTAGTTCAGCTTTTAGTAATTCAGCTAATTCTCTAGCCTTTTTTTCATTCCCTTTATTAAAGTCATATGCGGCCGCGAAAAAACAATCGTGGTTTAAATAGTTTTGAACAAATATATGGACGCCGTCATCCGAAGAATATTTAGCAGCAACTAAAACAGCAGCTTTTTCAGGGAGCATTTGTTCTCCACCTTCGTAGTTTTTTGCTAAGTTGTTGTTGAGAGCAAATGAGTCTAAATGTTTTATCAATTCTATTTTGTTGGCATCTTCAATTGAAAATTGTATACCACCTATCGCAGGGTGATGCTCCCTTGAGCAACCTGATATTAGAATAATTGAAATTAGTAACAGATAACGCATGACTTCCTTGTGCTATATAACGCCTCATTCAGAGGCAAATAATTGTTGGCTAAAATCGCGACGCAGGAGCAAAGCCAACTGTTATTTGTCCTGCTGTAATGACTTGTTAGGCATATTTTCACCCAACTTGTTTATTAAAGAATTTGGTACCATTATTTTAAACAAATCCAATGGTAAAAATTTACTGATTTCACGCATTGATTGATTATGCGATTTTGAAGTTCCGTAACTAATACCGGGATAATTTAAGGCTGTATTTGCAAAGTACGCAGCTTCCATAAGTAATTCCTTGATATCAATTTCGCCCATATAAACGGGTGGAACAAGTAAACGACCTATAGTAGTTCTTTGTAAGTTAACTTGACCAATATACTCACTAATTTCAGGGTCAGTATCTTTGCCGTATTCAAATAAAAAAGCCGAACCTTCAGAATACCAATCGGTTTCCATAGCGTCTTCCCATGAGATTTCACCTTTGCAAAGTTTCTCAGCAGCTTCAACACCTTTTCTACTACCAGAGTCAGGAAGTAGCTCCCAGATTCGCCTACAGCATTCAAGTAAGTATTTTTGAATAATAGTCATTGATTCCGGATCTTTAAGGTGTCCACGCTCTCTTAAAAGATAAATAATCTCCCAAGAGGATTCTTCACATGCTTGATCTACAGGTTGAATATTATCGACAGGGTTCACCATATGCCTAACGCTTGCCGTAAACGGCACAAAATTGCAGGCTAAAATTTGCGACGAAGGAGCACTGCCTGCTGTTTTGTGTCCTTTGTTTAACGGCTTTGTTAGTTGCGCTTTAGCTCTTTACGAAAGCAAACACCACACAAGGTAAGCTCTTTACCATATTTACTCTTAGACCAAGCTTCAAGTTCAGCCCTACTTTCAGAACAAACCTTAAAATATTCATTATTGGTGTAGTTAGTTTTCTTTGGAGATGTTACACATTTATAACGAGCCAAGTGTAACTTAGGGTAATCATCGACATTTTGTGGTTCATCAACGTTAAGAATAAAACCTGTATCTTTGTATTTAGTAGCCCACTGTAAGTATGCTTGCTCGTCTTGCACAAATTCTTTCATTCTTCACCTTTACTCCATGAGCAACTAACGCTTAGCTAACAGGCAAAATTAAATAAGCTAAAATCGAGCGAAGCGACGAGCTTATTTAATTTTGTCCTAGTTGAGTGCCTTGTTAGTTGCCTTAATCTTCCTCTGTAATATATAGATACTCAATATTTATATTTTTAATATCTTCATATTTGAGCATAAGTCTGTCACCTTTTATTTCATAAAAACGCTGGGGGCTAGAACTCTGAGAACCATCGTCTGATTCAATTGGCCTTCTCATTGCGTCTGATAAAACAACTCGGTCTAATTGTCCATTAGAATCAAGATAAAAATCTTCTAATAACCCGTAATAAAGAAATGCTGTGTTTTTAGACTCAACTAAGCAAGACAGCTTTATGATTTGGGCATCTTGTGTATCTGAAAGCTTCCCTTTCAGTTCATAATACCATGGGGTGTCAAATGAGAATTTAGAAGATTTATAAGGATTAAGCTTAAAAACTCCCCATTGAACAAGCTTGCCAAATAGGTAAGCAAGTATAAAAGACGAAGCAAAATAAAGTAAAACACGTGGAATACTGCGGTTAATAACCTCTAGATCTGTATCACTCAATGTTTTAGAGCTAGTCAATAATTTGATACAAAGCTCAAAATTAACTCCACTTCCTGATAAGGGAACTAAAACGTAGATTAAGAAACAATGTAAAATTAATGCATAAAAAAAAGCCAATGACGAAGAAACGTCAAATGGCTTCTTTTCTATATTAGTATTTTCTATTTTTTCGTAAGAATTCTGAAATATAAAGCCTGGAATGATGAGTAGTAAAATAAAAAACGCTGGAAAAGCTATATTCATGCCACAACATTCTCTTTAGGGGAATGTGTAGATACTCTGTATTTCTTACCATTAGACAATGTTATTACTGTAGACTCTTTTGAGCTACTTGAGATGAATTGTCTTAGTTGTTGATTCCCAGAAGAATCACTTTTAATTATTTTTGCTAAACTTCCTAATAATGCCTTCATAAGAGCTCCTAACAGAACCATATTTATTTATTATAGCTTACCTTAACAACAAAAAGTACACCACAAATGCTAAGGGGCAACTAACGCCCGCCTAAGAGGCGAAAAATGCTTGGCTAAAATTAGCGAAGAATGAGCGCAAGCCAAGCGTTTTGCGTCCATTTTTTAAGGCGTTTGTTATGCGTATTATTCTCTTGGAATCATTTTTAGAGCATCGTCTCTGGCGTCTTGAGCAACACCACCTAAAAAAGAACTACTTTGAAACGCAAATGATGTTGCATTACCTAAAGCTTGTTTCTCGATTCGCTTTTTAGCCGCATATGTCGGTTTGACTCGTTTATGAACATCAAACCACCATTTATTACTGTGTTTCTTAATTATCTTATTTTTAATGCGATTATATCGTTCTTTGCTATCTGAGCCGTCATACATGACCAAAACACTAGCCCAGATCATTTTTCGATGAATACTCAATGGCTTGTAATCGCGAGCTGCTAATTCAGCGCGTACATCTGGGTGAAGTAACAATGTCCCATCTAATATTTTTCTCTCAATCCACTTTGGCTCTGCCAGATCATAGATTTTAGATTTGTCATCTTTAGAAAGTGTTTTAGTTATGGCTCCCCATCTCTCAAGGTCATCTGTAGCAATTAGATTTTCTATTAATACCGGATGCTCTTGAGACAATTTTTCGAGCACCTCATAATATTTCATACTCCAATCCTTAGATACGCATAACGCCTTACTAATGGGCGCATAAATGCTTGGCTAAAATTAGCGACGAAGGAGCGCAAGCCAAGCGTTTTGCGTCCTTTTGAGTAACTTGTTATAAGCCATTAATTCAATCTAAAGACTCAGAAACAGCTACTTCTGCCTCTATGATAGCTCGATGTGCCTTTAAGCCAACATTACTAGAATAAAAATCTGCAGCAATCTTTAACTCTTCGGCTGTTAATAACGAGAGAAGCTTTGTTCTAAATACAACTTTAGCTGCATTTACATTGATAGGATCAGTCATTATTTTTGAAGGCATAGACTCGATAAAAATTCTTTTTTGATTTTCAGGTAAATCACTCAACGTTTCTGAAAACAATTTTTCAGGACTGATATTTATTTCACCACCAAATGAACTTAAGATTTCTTCCATTCCAAGCGCAACATAGAGTCGTTCGAATTCTTCGTTTGCATCAAGCTTAGGAGGAGTCGAAGAGCATGCGAATAGCGAAAGAGACATTAGCAGTAAAAGAGTTTTTTTCATCATCATCCTTAATTTAGTGCCAAACTAGAGTGGCTTATAACGCCCACATAAGGGGCAGTAACACGTGGGCTAAAATCCGAGCGAAGCGACAGAGCCCACGTGTTACTGTCCCAGCGAGCGGCTTAATGTGCTTGTTAGTTGCCGGTATCACTAAACTTATCGAGATAGTCAGAAATTCTGGGCAATATGTCTACTCGTTTAACAACCTTATCCCGCAAGAAGAACAGCAACTCTTTGGAATTATCAACATAATCAGTAAAACGCCCATCTTTAACTTCTAATTCTAAGTTTGGATAGTGGGTTAACAGTTCTTGTTCGGTTAATCCAATTGGAAAAAAGCCATCTAAACTTACATCCGGTGAATAGACAAAAATTCTTTCCAAGATAAAATTAAAATCAGGATCAAAGTCTATCCTTAGGCCTTGCGCTTTGTATTCCCAAACTTCAGCGCGAATACCGTCTTTACCACCTTCATTTTCGACGATATCAGGTTTACCGAAGAGTTCTAAAGCATCTTCTTTTGTAGCACCGAATTTTAATACATCCAACCCTTCAAGTGGCTCAATTTTCATATGGCAACTAACATGTTTATAGCGAGCTAATCGCGCGTTTTTCTACCACAGCGTAGCTCGTTTTTCTTATTAGATTATTTCTAACAAACTTGTTAACTAATTACCAGTGTTATTAAAATTTAGGAGTTCTCGCTTTACCTCAGGATAAAAACGAGCGATTGGGTCGTTTTTCTGACTATGCAAGCAATATATTTTGACAAAATAGAAAAGCAATTGCGGACGTTCGAAGCCCGCTTTTTTGAGAAATTCGCCAAACACGTCTTGGGGCAATAACAAGTTAGCCTTCATCCAATTACTATAAGTTATGACCTAAAACATACGTATTTGCACAGTTCAAATGAGGAGAATCTGTGTGAAGATATTTTGTTTAGAGCTCGTACTTGGGTTAGTTCAAGTCGGTGTGAATAGTATTTATTTGTTTATTTCACTTGCGATATTTTTGTGGGTTCTTGATTACCCCGAAATTTCTAGACTGGCGTCTGCTAACTTACTCGAAGGCCACAAATTACCACTGACAAGTAGATCTAAGTGAATGTTTGTATTTCCAATCCAATCATAGAGAATCTGTCTTAGCATTCCGAGTTAATTGATAACTACAAAACAAGCTGGCGGCAAAAAACTTAGCAAGACTTTAACCACGCCAAGTTCAAATGAAAAGAAGTAGCACGCTACTTCCCTAATTCGATAACCCTTTACTAAAGATTCGTTTTAAATTGACTGACGGCCTCAACCACTTCTTTAGCACCTTTTTGAATATCATCGATTACACTACCTGCGCTATTAGATAACTCTAATGCATCTTTTGCTTCTACTAGGCTAGATTCAATTTGAGTTACCGCATCTTGTGTTAGTACTTTATTTTCAGTCACGACACCTATTATCTGCTCAGTAGCGGCACTCGTTCTTGAAGCAAGCTGCCTCACTTCATCAGCCACAACAGAGAACCCGCGTCCTTGCTCTCCAGCTCTTGCAGCTTCTATTGCAGCATTGAGAGCAAGAAGATTAGTTTGGTCTGCAATACCTTTAATACTATCGACCAAGTCAGCTACTTTAGCTGATTGTACATCTAATTTATTGATACCTTCACTGGCTGTTTCGAGTTTCTTAGACAGGGCGTTCATCGTTATTATTGTTTGCTTTACAACTTCTAAACCGTTTTCTGCATCTGCGTCTGTTTGCTTTGAAATATCGTAAGCAATCTCTGCAGTCTGTGAGATTGCTTGCTCTCTTTTCATTTGTTCTGTAATGACAGTCGCGAACTTAGCAACTTTATATAAATCACCATTGTCGTCATGAATTGGGTTATATGAGGCTTCAAGCCATACCTCATTACCGTGGCTATCAATCCTTTTAAAACGGTCTGAAATAAAGCGCCCTTGCTTCAGCTCAGACCAAAACTGTTTATAAGCACTCGATTCAACTTCATGTGGGTCACAAAACATACTATGGTGCTTTCCTAGTATTTGATCTTGAGAGTACCCCATGGCTTTCAAAAAGTTATCGTTAGCATTGAGTATTATGCCATCCAGGCTAAATTCAATCACAGCAGAAGAGCGACTGAGAGCAGTAAGCATATCTTCTTTCTCTCTTGATTGAGATATAGTTCTTGTCAGTTCAGCTGAATACACGGCAAGTTCGCCATTTATTGGTTGTAAAATGCTCCTGAGCCACAGTTCACGACCTGTATTAGTTTGTAATTGTAAGGCGCCGTGCCAATGGTTTAACTTATTTATTGCCGAAAGTAATTTTTGTGTGTGGGGTTTATTAATTGATTTTTTTAGGAGCAAATCATTTAAGTTTTTACCAACTAGATCATTCGCTTGAAGGTCTAGCGCTGCTGCAAATCGCTCATTTACTTCAATGATGGTGCTATTTTTGTTCAGTAGAAAATACAACATCTCTTCTTTGAGATCATGCTTTATATTTTCGTATTCAGCAGCCTGCTCTTTTAAATAAATATTTTCGGATAACAGTTTGCGATTAGTAAACCACATTAGGTATGTTCCTTTGGATTATGAACTCAAGATTTGAGTAATTTTTATCATCATACAAATATAATTGGTTATTAATAGTACACTAAGATGAATGGGTACAAAGAGAGGTTAAAAACCAGGACGTTAACTCAGAACTCCAAACTTTGTTTTAAACAACACTTTCACACAAGTATAGTTCCGTACCTTATTGACCTAGCGTGATTTACTCGCGCGTTGATAATCTCTGATGAATTGAGGTTTTGATGGACTCATGCGTTTCCAAGTTAGTGTTTGACCCAACACTAACTTGGCTTGCGTGATGGTAACGAATGGTTAGTAACACAGATAAGTTTCATTGCTGTGTTACGAAATACTTAAAGTGAAAATCGAGAAAAAAATGAGTAGCCTCGTTGCGTCATGAGCAAGCCCTGATAAATCCTAGTATGGGATTTCAAGGCTTATCTATGGTGACCTAACTAAACTTTACTTTTTTAAAGGCAACATACGTTTTAAGGTATTATCAGCCAAAATGTAATGATGGAATAATGCAGCTGCGGCGTGCAAGCCTATTAAGTAATAACCTACTTCACCGACAGTCTCGTGTATTTCTTTGATAGTTTTAGCAAGATCTTTATTTTCACTTGCTAATGGAGGTAGCTCTAAGCCAAAAAATGGCACGGGTTTACCAGCCATACTCAATATCAGCCAACCTGCTATTGGCATTGAAATCATGAAGACATAGAGCGCTAGGTGCACAAGTTTGGCTAATGTATTTTGCCACTTTGCAGGCTCAGGTTTTATTGCAGGAGTTGAGCCTGCCAGCACACGCACCACTAACCTTACAACTACTAGAGCTAAAACAGATAAACCCAACATAAAATGCCACATTTTAAAAGCATCGCGTGTTTCCGTGCCTTTATCAAATAACTCTCGCAATTCAATACTGCCAAAAACAGTGACGATTAGAATAAACATAAGCCAGTGCAATAATATCGAGAACGAACTGTAATGAGTCGTTGTATTTTTAATCTTCATAGTGCCCCTTTCGTAAAACGCGTTGAGATAGTGCTAAATTTATACGTAATATAGACTCACAATTACGCTATCCTCTGAGCGCTCTTGCTGTAATGATCTAAAACAAAAAATGAGCTATCTTAAATTATCTTGTTTACTTATTAGCGAAACTTTACTGTACTTGTTTAAACTTAAAATAAACTTAAGTAATTTGATTAAATAAGCTTTCTACTCCTTAATTACCCTAAAGCCTCGCCATGCATTATCGATGGCAATACGCAGTTTATTGCCCCAACTGAAATGCATATTTACGAAACTCTCACCATCTACTTCTATTTGAATTCGTAGACTTTGAAATAAAACTTTCTGAACATTACTGTGAAAACCATAATCCAGTTTTTCGATTGCAATAATCCTTTTATTCTATTTTAAAGATGGAAAAGAATGAGCAATACTAAACTCATCAAATTATGAGAGTTAGGGTATTCAAAATGATTAAGACAGTTACTTTTGCAATGATGCACTTCGCAATCGCTTTTACAGTGACTTACTTTTTAACAGGTAGTTTTTTAATTGGTGGCTTGGTTGCTATTGTTGAGCCAGCTGTAAACACTGTTGCGTTTTACTTTCACGAAAAAGTGTGGCGTAAAGTTGAAACTCAGAATAACTTTAAACAAGATTCAGATGGGATAATGTTTGCATAAGAATTAACTAGATTGAATTGGCTCACAAACCAACGAATATCCCCATAATACACCTCGAACTGTAAATTAAGCTCTGCCACTAGAGCCGGTGACAGAGCTACAGATTAAAAAGGCTAAATCTGTTTTTAATTATTAGCCGAAATTAACGAGCCCTTTTAATACTTCTTGTAAAAGAGCTCAAAACTCCCTTCCCTAGATGCATGGCAATTAAAACTAAACAAAATAAACATATAACCTTGAATTAAATAAAAAAAAGAAAATTAATCCATTCTTTTTTCATTAAATATAACCCCCTAATAGCAAGGTCAAGCCCTTTCAATTTAGAGCTAATACTCAAATTAGGCTTGCAATTATCATCTTTCAGCTTACACTTGTGCGCCAAATGAGCGTACACCTGTAAGCTAAAGGCGAAAAATGAGAGCGTTATTAAATTCATTATCAAAACATTTATTGCATCATCAGTCATGGGCAGGATACTGGGAGCCGGTGGTTCAGTGCTTTAAACCAGGCTGGCGCGAAGGCTACTTTCGTGCACAAGTAAAACATGTACAGGTGTTTGCTGAACAAAGCGTTGAGTTGATAATTGAGCCAGAAAAAACATGGCCAGTTCATCAAGCAGGCCAGCACATTGCGTTAACAATCCAAACGAATGGTCGACTGCTAACGCGTGTATTTACCATCGCAAGCGAACCACAATTGGCAAGGCAGCAGCGACAAATTCGTTTATTGATCCGCAGCCAAGAGTTCGGCGCATTTACATCAAAGCTAATAAATTTGAGGCCAGGGCAATGGCTTAATATTTCTGAGCCTAAAGGCCAGTTTATTATGCCAAATACCGCGCGCTCTTTAATCATGCTTGCCGGTGGCTCAGGCATTACGCCATTTATAGCCATGCTTAAATCTTTACCTGCAGATAGCAAACACACTATAACCCTGCTTTACTATGCAAAGCCGAACAGCCACTGGATTAAAGATGAGCTTGAGCAACTAAAGCAATCACTGAGCAATTTTGATTATCACTTACTTGAGCGCAACAACGATGGCGATGCGACGACATGGCTGACAACAAATGCGCATAAACACTGGTTAGTCTGCGGCCCAGCTGCTTTGTATAAGCAAGCAGCCGCTTTAGCTAAGCAATTAGATACGCCTATCGACAGTGAGCATTTCAGTGCAGTCCCTGCTGTTTTAGCAACCTCTGATAAGCACGAATTAACACTCACTCATCAGGGCAAAACATTCACTATTGATAACCAACAAACCTTACTGTCCCACTTACAAGCGAATGAACAGCCGGTGTCAGTTGGCTGTGGTATGGGAATTTGCCATCAATGCCAATGCGTTAAAAAGCAAGGCATCGTGCGTGATATTCGTACTGGTGAGCTCTCTGATAGCTCAGAGCAATTAATTCAACTTTGCATATCGCAACCTGTCAGTGACGTGGAGTTATCAGCATGAACACAACAAAAACAGTCAATTTTGAAAAATTAGCAGCTCAACTCGATAGCGTTAAAGCAGATGTAAAATCAAAACTCGGTGAGCAAGATGTAAAATACATTCGCCGCGTTATTGTTTGCCAGCGAGTGCTTGAATGGAGTGGCCGAGTTTTATTAATGCTAGGCTTTATTCAGCCTGTTTTATGGCTCGTGGGCGTGCTTAGTTTAGCCACAGCAAAAATCCTCGATAACATGGAAATTGGCCACAATGTGATGCATGGCCAATACGACTGGATGAATGATAAATACATAAATTCAAAGTCTTACGAGTGGGATATAGCGTGCGATGGGGCTAGCTGGAACCGTGTTCACAACTACGAGCACCACACCTATACCAATATTATTGGTAAAGATCGCGACTTCGGTTATGGATTACTGCGCTTATCGAATGACTTTCGTTGGCGGGTGAAAAACCTGTGGCAATTTGTTACTTACCTATTACTCAGTGTGCTGTTCCAATGGGGAGTGTCGTACCATGAAATGGCAGCCGAGCGGGTGTTTTTTGGCAAGAAAAAAGATGACCGAGATTACACGGTATCGCACAGCGAACTGAAAAAGCGCTTTTTTAGTAAGGGTGCACGCCAGCTAGTGAAAGACTACCTGCTCTTTCCACTGATTGCTGGGCCTTTATTCTTGTGGGTTTTAACGGGTAACCTTGCGGCTAATTTATTACGTAACCTATGGACCTCAACCATTATCTTTTGCGGGCACTTTACCGGTGAAGTTGAAACATTTAACCAGCAAGACTGCGAAAATGAATCACAAGGTCAGTGGTATTACCGCCAAGCGTTAGGCTCATCAAATATCAAAGGGGGTAACCTGTTTCATGTAATGACTGGGCACTTGAGCTATCAAATAGAGCATCACTTATTCCCAGATTTACCTGCAAAACGCTACCGCGAAATTGCCCCTAAGGTGCAAGCTATCTTTAAAGAGCACGGTATCCACTACAATACCGGCGGCTTCTTTCGCCAGTACTTCTCTGTTGTAAAACGGATTGTGCGCTACTCTTTTCCGTAATTAATAAACGCTAGTGTATAGCGCTGGCGTTAAATCTCATTCGATTCAGACCAAACCCGTAACTCATCGAGTATATGCAGTGCTGAGCGGCCAAAGTCAGTTAGCTCATAGGTCACTGCTATCGGGCGCGTGCTAATAACATGACGGGTGATCATCGCTCTACTTTCAAGCTCTTTTAGACGCTGGTCTATCATCTTTTTGCTTGCACCACCCAGCATGCGCGTTAAATCATTAAAGCGCACAGGGCCATCTTTTAAATGATAGATAATAGAGCCCGTCCATTTACCGCCAATCAAACGCATGCCTTTTTCAATAGCACACGGCTCCATGCAAGCATTTAAAACTTTTTTTCTTCCCTTACTGTCTGTTTCTACTGAACTTTCCAAAACAACCTCGCATTTTTCAGCCTAGTTACAAAAAGGTGACTGGTTGATTAAATAATCTAGGTTACTATTATATACCACAGAATATATTTTGAACACGATAAAGTAATTAGTAATTGGATACTCAACTATGAAAAACGTATTAATTCTTAACGCGCATCACTATTACCCTTTTTCTGAAGGTAAGTTAAATGCTGCTTTAATCGAAAAAGCCGACGCTTTTTTTCAAGCAAAAGGCTATCAAACTCGTGTGGTTAATACACAAGACGAATTTGATGTAGAAACTGAACTTGAGAACCATCAATGGGCAGATATCGTCTTTTTGCAATCACCAATTAATTGGATGGGCATGACTTGGTCATTCAAAAAATACATGGATGAAGTGTACACAGCGGGCATGGGTGGAGCACTTTGCCATGGTGATGGTCGCCATCAAGACAATCCAAAAGCCAATTACGGTAAAGGCGGCACCTTGACTAACACTCAATACATGATGTCGCTGACATTGAATGCGCCCGCAGAATCATTTGCAGATGCCACTGACTTTTTTGAAGGTAAAAGTGTTGATGACCTTGTTTTCCCAATGCATATGAACTTTAAGTTTTTCGGTATGCAAGGGTTACCTACTTTCGCCTGTTATGACGTGATGAAAAATGCAGACATCGACAGCGACTTTGCGCGCTTTGAAAAACACTTAAACGATAACTTTTAAGGAACACTCATGAGTAACGAATCTGTTTATAGCAATAAACTCCATCCGGGCAGTGCATTTCCTAGTATTAGTGCTGCACTTTTGAATGGTGAAGAGGCTGCTCTTGGTCAACCTCAACACGGTGCAAGCTGGCAGCTTGTGGTTGTTTATCGTGGTAAGCATTGCCCTTTATGTACTCGCTATTTAAACAGCCTAGAGCAGTACAAAGCTGCGCTATTAGAAACGGGTGTTGATGTAATTGCTGTTTCAGGTGATAGCAAAGAGCAGTTAGAAGCACATTTAGAGCAGTTATCTGTGTCATTTCCACTTGCTTACGGTTTGACTACAGAGCAAATGCAAGCATTAGGTACTTACATATCTGATCCCCGTTCACCGCAAGAAACGGATCACCCTTTCGCAGAGCCTGCACTGTTTGTGGTTAACGAGCAAGGTAATGTACATGTGGTTGATTATTCTAATAACCCATTTGTAAGACCTGATTTAGCAACCTTGATAAGTGGGCTTAATTGGATACGCGATCCAAAAAATAACTACCCAATTCGCGGTATGCATAAGTAGAGAGTAGCCATGAGCAAATTTACAACTTTGCTGATTGGCTTGGTGAGCATAATAATGTGCTCACCACATGCCTTTTCAGCACAACTCCCCCATGCACATATTGCTTCACCTCATCACTATGAAGTATTGCTAGATAACAGTGAAGTACTTGTTTTGCGTATGACTTTAGCACCTGGTGAGCAAGATAATTGGCATAAGCATAATGCTGAAACTGTCTACTTTGAAACAGGTGGTAAGGCAACCATCAGTACAAAAGAGTCACAAACAACTCTTGAGATCCCCAATGGCTATGTGATGTGGCATGACGCATGGACTCACCAAGTCAAAAATGAAGGTGAAACCACCATCACTGCAATTATTGTTGAGAGCAAATAGGTAGGAGCAATTATGGCATTAGAAAACCACCCTATGTGGCGCTTACCTAAGCATCACCTAGATTTAAAAAGTTCACATGACCATGTTCATTGGGTTGAATTGTTTTATGACCTTATTCATGTGGTAATCATTTTTCTACTAGGTAATTTTTTAAGCGACCACTTACATTTAAGTGGTTTTCTTACTTTTGCAGGTTTATTCATCACCGTATGGTTCGCGTGGGCTGACTCCAGCGTTTTTAACTCACTCTATGTCAGTACCGATGTAAAACATCGGCTGATCATGGCCTGCCAAATTGTCACCGCCATGGTTATGGCAGCCTCTATTCCCCATGTACTTGACAAAGGCTGGACATATTTTGCATTGGCCTATGCCGCAAACCGACTTATTACAGCGTATTTATTTCATCGCACCAATCAATTGGGGATCGAATCAACAAAATTAGCACGCAGTGTGAGCCGTAACTACTTTGCTCTTGCCATTACCTTTGCGACCACAGCTTTTATGCCTGCACCCTATAGTTATTGGGTATTTGGCACTGCGATTGCCGCAATCCAAATTTTATATATGGCTCCAAAAATTGGTGTACTTGAAAATAAACGTTTTTTACCACGCCTTGGGCATATGTCTGAGCGCTTTGCCCTTTTACTGCTCATTGTCGTAGGCGAAGGTTTCTTTAAATTGGTGATTACTTTATCAGAAAAAGGAATTTATAAAGTCGATCCCTCTGTACTGGCTAACTTTATGTTTGGTGGTATTGCTGTATTTGTGCAATGCTGGATTTACTTTGACTTTGTTGGCAATGGTAAACCCAAAAATCAACACAAATGGACACTCGTAAGTTGGTGGTTAGCTCACTTATTTTTAATGTTATGTGCGGTTATGGTTGGCGTTGCACTCGCTGGCGAAGTGAAAGCTGGGTTCTGGCAACCCTACCCACTTAAATATGGTGTCATTGGCTGCGTAGGGTTAGCAGGCTACTTATTGAGTTTATTGTGGATCCAGTTAATGATCGAACATCGTGTAGCGCATCGTTTTGCAACAGCTAAAGTAAGAATGTTTGGCGTCATACTCGCTTTGGTTACTATTCCTATTTTACCCCATGTACCTTCGCTCATTGGCAACTTACTTTGGGGCACTGCACTGATTTCACAAATTGCCTACCCAGTCACTCGCGCATACTTTACCCTTTCAAAAGAAGAAGCTAATTCATAACAATTAAAACACCTTTGCAAAAACGACAAAGGTGTTTTGTTATCCTTGCTGTTTTTCGCAAATAAATTTAGCGCCACAATACCCTCATTACTTAATCATAAATCACTTTCAGGGCCGCATTAAATTGTTAAGTATTGCTTAGCTATGTCCCTTAAAGTTTGGAGTCATAATGAGTTTTGATAAATTAGCGCAAAAACCATTCTCAATTGGGGTTGAACTTCCACTTGATAATGATTGGGCACATTTCAATCAACAATCAAATCAATCATTTGGGATCCCTAATTTAGCTAACCATGAATCACGTGTTCAACTCGCTGATGAGCTTAGCTATGTTGCGGCATGGGTTCGCGACGTGCCGATTTATGACCCTCAATTTGGTGATGCTGCCCAAGTTTATGAAACTTTCAGCTACCTTGGCTACTTAGCAGCTAAAACCAAGAATATATTACTTGGCACCGCAGCGGTTGTATTGCCATTACGCCAACCTTGGCTTGTTAAAAAGGCAGCAAATACTGTGCAAGCGCTAAGTAATGATCGGCTAATTTTAGGTGTTGCCAGTGGTGATAGACCTATTGAATATCCTTTATTCGATATTGATTTTGCAAGCCGTGGTGAGCAACTACGTGAATCTGTTTCGCTACTTAAAGGCGCATCTAAGCGACCTTTAGAAGCGGGTCAAAAGCTACTACCTGAAGTGAAAAATTTCCCACTTTATGTAGCAGGTCTTGCTCAGCAAAGCCCTCAATGGGTTGGCGAGAACATGGACGGCTGGCTTGCTTACCCAGGCACACCAATGATCATCAAAAGCGTGTCGCCTTGTGGCGAGATGTCGCAGGTAATAAGCCGTACGTTAGTTTTATCCATTTAAATTTATTAGATGACCCTGATGCACCTATAAAACGTCACCGTTTTGGGGTTGAAACAGGCGTCAACGGACTCATCTCAGAACTAAAGGCAATGAGAAATGCCGGTGTGAATCACATTGGCCTGCACTTTAGACGTAACGAATTACCCATCGAATGGGCATTAAAGCACATCGGCGAACATGTTTTGCCCAAGTTCCATAATTAAGGAGTTATGATGTCACAATCAATTATGCCAAAACTGGGTTTTGGTACATTTAGATTACAAGACGAAGTTGCATATCAAAGTGTGCTAACAGCTATTGAAGAGGGCTTTAGACATATCGACACCGCGCAAATTTACGGTAATGAAGAAGCTGTTGGCCGAGCGATTAAAGACAGTGGTGTTGCACGTGGTGAGTTATTTATTACCACCAAAGTATGGAATGATAAGTTAAATAAAACGGACTTTATTAACAGCGTAAAAGAGAGCCTGACTAAACTACAGCTAGATCACGTCGACTTACTGCTTATTCATTGGCCAAGCCCAGCCAATGGCGAAAGCATGGATGAGTATTTAACCGAGTTACAATCAGCAAAAGAGCTTGGTTTAACGAAAGAAATTGGTGTTTCAAACTTTACCATTGCACAAATGGAAGAAGCCTTAAGTATTTTGCCAAAAGGCGCGTTATTTACCAATCAAGTTGAAGTTCACCCCTACCTAACCAACCAAAAAGTACGTGATTTTTGTGCGCAAAACGACATTCTCGTTACCGGCTATATGCCATTTGCGGTAGGTAAAGTACTTAAAGATCCAACCATTAAAGCGATTGCAGACAAACACCAAGTGAGCACCGCTGAAGTAGTCATTGCTTGGGAATTAGCTCATGACATGGTGACGATACCGTCATCGACCAAACGCGAAAATATGGCTACCAACTTAAAAGCCCTTTCGCTTAGCTTAAGCCAAGACGAGATTAATCAAATTGATGCCCTTAGTTGCGGCGACAGGCAAGCAAACCCGGATTTTTCTCCTGACTGGGATCATGATGAAGTAAACACAACTCACGCTTGGCAATTTCAAGGTGCTGATAAAGCACTCGCTTTGGGATTAAAAGCTGTGCCAGCACTTAAAGCAGGGCAAATTTTAGTCCGAAATCTAGCTGTTGGTATCAATCCAGTTGATTGGAAGTTTATTCAAGCTGATCCTATTAATTGGACAGATACACACACTCCAGGTGTAGATGGTGCTGGGGTTATTGAGCTGGTAGGCGATGGTGTCGATAGCAAACTAATCGGTAAAACAGTCGCTTATCATCATAGTTTGAGTGAAAACGGTAGCTTTGCTAAACACACAGTACTTTATGCAGAGCGTGTTATGCAGGTGCCAAAAGGGTTAGCTGCCAATGTTGCTGCGGCATTACCTTGCCCACTGCTTACTGCATGGCAAGCTTTTAGTAAAATACCATTACGCAAAGACGAAAAAGTATTAGTAACCGGCATGGGCGCTGTTAATAAACTGCTGACGCAAATGCTGAACCACAGTGGCTTTGAAGTTCATGCATTATCAAAAAGCTTAACTTCAGAGCAAGCCGAAAAGCTTGGCGTTAAGTTAGTATTACGCGACGCGCCTTCTGAGGGTGGCTACTTTGCACTCTTTGATGCTAACGGCCCTGAAGAAGCTAAAAAGTTAGTGCCACTCCTACAAGCAAATGGTCATGTGATAAGTATTTTAGGACGTATTGAAACCCCAGTCGATGAGCCATTCACACGCACTATTTCTTATCATGAAATTGCCCTTGGCGCATTACACGATTATGGTGATACACAGCAGTGGCAACGTCTTGTAAATGATGGCGAAAAGCTCCTTAATGACATTGCTTCGGGTACTTTAAATGTTGAAGAACCCACTGACTTTGAATTTAACAATCTCAACGATGCCCTTGAGTTTTCTAAAGTTCAAAAGCAAAAAGCCGTTGTAGTTATTTAATTGTTATGGTGAAGGCCTCTTTTGAGGCCTTTTTATTTTATTCTGCTGTTTCTTTAGGTGTATTGTTGAATACAGCTAGATGATAAATAATCACTAAATTCGCTATAAACCATAGATCTTTAATTACAAACTGACCTAATCGCTCAAACACTGTAACGCTGCTAAGCGCATTAGGTGCGGTAATTAAAAAAGTTTGGGTCATAATAAATACCGAGCAACAGGCTAGTCCTGCAAGTAAAATAAGTTTCGCATGTCTGATATACAAGCCAACACCTAACAGCGCCACACTCAAAATATCAAATACGCCAATCGCATTTGATGCCCCTTGCACGCTAAAAACAATATACAACCAAGACATAAACGGTGAAGATTCAACAAGGCTAACAATCGCATTTGCTTCAAAAGCAAAAAACTTCATGGCGCCAATCCAAACCAACACTAATGCCACCGATGCATAATTTAAAGCAATATGCGCTTTATCACTTAAAGCCTCTTTGTAAAACACAAATAAAAACAGTGGAATAACAGCAAAATACTTAATGATCCCCTGCCCAGAACCAATCACAGGAAAGCCTCCTTCACTTGCAAGCCAACGATTAGCGCCAAACAGCGTAATCAAACAGAGCATTGATATAGCAAATGCAGTGATGCTCGGAAGCGCTCTATTGATAAACCCCAAATGTGAATGAAGGCTGGTAATGCCAACAAAGCAAAATGCAAAGCCTGCGATCATACTCATGATGTGAGCTGGCACCTGAGCGTCTAATTTATAGAACGAAAAAATACTGCCAATGGCATTGGGGTTTGCTCCCAAGATAAAAGACAAACCCAATAACGAAAAACTGATGGTGATAAGTGCAATCACTAAATTATTTGATGTACGTAAATTCATTTAAAACCCTCTCTACTGCTTGTTTAAAAGACCTCAGGAAGGGATAAAAACATTCACACTAAAATAAAATATAAGAAAATTCTGATAGTCATTTTTTATAAGACATTGAAAAATTATGAAAAGAGTCGACACTGCTTGATTTTATTTAGGCAAAAATAAATGTCTTTTATTCAATATCAGCAATTTTGTTCAAGTTTTTAGGTTGCCTGCTTCGCTATATTGGCGTAGGAATAATAACGAAGCGCACAACTTTCAGGAGCACCTGTGAGCAAAGACAATCACTTTAAGTACATCAACAACGAACAGCATCAGAGCATCTCGATGTTGACTGCGACTATGAGTGATTTTACGTATGCAAAGCATGCTCACGAAGAGTATTCAATTGGCATTACTCTACAGGGGCGGCAAGATTTCTTTTGTCGTAATGCGTTTTATAAAAGCGTACCTGGCAATGTTATTTTGTTTAACCCTGAAGATATTCACGATGGTCACTCTGGCACTGAGCAAAACCTAGAGTATCTAATGCTGTATATTCATCCCGATGAATTTCAGCCTTTGTTCAAAGCGCTAGGGTATCAGCAAGATTGCACATTACGTATGGCAAACACCTTGTATGCTGATCCATTACTGCGTAATCAAGTGATTCACTTATCAAGGCTTTTACAAACAGGTTGCACGAGCAAAATAGAGCGAGAAGCTGCAGTATTGCAGATGGCGCAATCTTTAGTAAGGCTCAACGGTAGCCTTGATTTGCCGGCTTTAAGTACCCGAGTTGATAGCTTACTTCTGCGAGCAAAAGACTACATTTTGGCAAATATCGACAATGACATTTCTATTGATGACATTGCCCATACTGCCACTATGTCGAAGTTTCATTTTATCCGCCGCTTTCGCGAGCACTTCGGTATTACTCCACATCAATATGTTTTGAACTGTCGTATTAATTATGCCCGTAGAGCGTTACAAGTTGGCCGCGATGCCACCAGCGTTGCGGTTGAATCTGGCTTTGCAGACGCCAGTCACCTCAATCGTAATTTCAAGCGAGTATTCGGTATGACACCAAAACAATTTCAACTGCAATGGGCTCGAAGATAGAGCTAAATTACTGATTTGGAGCTGTTATGGCAGATATTTTTGCATATGCTATTGGCATTATGTACACCCCTGGGCCAATCAATTTACTCGGCTTAAGTAGTGGCCTAAATAAACAAACTCGTTCACACCTTGGATTTTTTATTGGCGTGGGTAGCGCGATGTTTATCTTATTTGTGCTACTTGGCTACCTTGGCTTACAAGTTATCAATCCGCAGTTTTTGCCTTATGTGAGCTTAATTGGTTGCGGCTATATTCTGTATATTGCTTGGAAGGTCGCCAAAGCAAAAGTACAGGTAAATGATGCATCAGCTGATGCATCATTAAGCTTTTTCGATGGCCTATTCATGCAGCTTTTAAATCCAAAAGCCTTGGTGGCTACTTTACCTATTGCTACGATTCAGTTCCCAAGCGTGGATATTACCGGCGCTGCAATCGTATTTTGGTCTTTTATTTTAGCCATTCTTGCCTTTGGTGCTCCTACAAGTTACTCGTTAGCGGGCTTAATGCTTGGCAAACAAGTATCACGGCCGGGTATTTTTAATGTGTTTAATAAGCTGATGGCTATTTTGTTGGTTTATGTCGCGCTAATGATTGCCTACGAGCATGTGCTGACACCGTTACTTGCCTAAAATTGATCACCCCTCGCAAACAGGCATAATAGCCTTATTCAGCAAACGGTTATCGCAAAATTATGCAAGGCAATCTATCTATTCGCTCTTACAGTACTAAGCCTGTTAGTCATAGCCATGACTATCATCAACTTGTACTGCCCTTAAAAGGTGTGATAGCCATTAGTGTGGGTGATTTTCAAGGTAAAGTCGCCCCCGGTGAATGCGTGGTTGTCAAAGCATCGCAAACACATCTTTTTACTGCAATGCCAGAGGCGCGATTTGTGGTGGCCGATATGCCAAAGCTACCTGATAATCTGGCCACTGCTGAGCGCTGCGTGTTTGCAATTAATCAATCACTTTGGGCATTTTTGCAGTTTGTGGCAAAGCAACTTGAGCAAGCGGTTAATAATGAGTTAGAACTTGCCATGTTTAACACCTTCAATTTGCTGCTAGCTGAGCAAATTATGCAGCCTAAGGTCGACAGCCGAATTAGCGAGGCGCTGCTTTATATTGACAGTCACATAAGCACTCCTCTTCAAATCAAACACCTTGCCAGCATTGCCTGTTTAAGCCCTACGCAATTTAAGCTGCTGTTTAAGCAACAAACCGGATTGACTGTCATGAACTATGTAACCAAACAGCGAATGGAAAAAGCCCAAGCCTTACTCAGTCATACCGACTATCCGTTACAACGTATTAGTGAGTTAGTTGGTTACAATGAGCTTTCATCTTTTAGCCGCAGTTTTTCAAAGTACTTTGGTTTATCACCAAGTAAATTCAAAAAATAACTTTAGTTTTTAACGCCAACAAAACCGTCCTTTTTGTCAAAAATTGCACATCAATTTTCATTATGCTTTTGATATCTTAAATTTAAAACGAATCATCAATGAACCATACCATCGCGACCATTGCCGTTTTAGTTGCCAGTGTGTTTTGGGGCACAACTGGCACGGCCGCAAGTTTTGCACCAGACATTAGCCCTTTTGCAATAGGTGCGTTTGCGATGGGATTTGGCGGGGTATTACTTTGCCTAAACTCACTAACTCAGCTAATAAACAATGCAAGTACACTGCGTAAGCATTACCCTCTAACCCTACTAGGCTCAGCCTGCGTGGCTATTTATCCGCTAGCATTTTATACCTCTATGAATAGTGCCGGCGTAGCAATTGGCACTGTTGTTTCGATTGCCAGCGCCCCTTTATTTACCGTCTTATTGGAATACTTAATTGAGAAAAAACCTATTGCAACTCGCTGGCTAGTCAGCTTTTGCTTTGGTGCAGTAGGCATTGGCTTAATCGCGTTAGGCAAAGACTCACACTCTGCAGCTAAGGGGCTGTTTAGCCAAAACATCGGCATTTTACTTGGCTTAATTGCAGGGCTTACCTATGCGGGCTATTCATGGGTTGCCAAACGTTTAATTAGCCACGGCGTTCATTCAAGAGCGACTATGGCAAGCCTATTTGGCGGCGCTGCATGTGTACTCTTGCCTTCGTTATTGATCACTGGAGATACGCTTTTTGCCACAGTTACCAATACCAGCGTGGCGCTTTACATGGCCATAGTACCGATGTTTTTAGGTTATTGGCTATTTAGTATTGGCTTAAAAACCATAGCGGCTAGCCAAGCCGTGCTCATTACTTTACTTGAGCCTATTATCGCCACCGTACTGGCTATTGTGATTTTAAATGAGCAATTTCAGCAAATTGGCTGGCTTGGAATTGGTTTAGTGAGCGTTAGTTTGGTAATTCAAACGGTCAATATTAAGCAGTTCGTGATACACTGCAAAAAACGCATATTGACGATTTGAGATGAGAAAAGACAGCCGACTATCACGGGTTTTACATGTGCTGATCCATTTAAACAGTTACAGCCACCCTGTTACATCAGAGACATTAGCAAACATGTTAATGACCAACCCTGTGGTCGTGCGCCGTACAATGGCGTTACTGCGTCAAGCAGGTTATGTATCGGCAATCAAAGGTCACAATGGCGGCTGGCTACTGGCCACTCCCTTAACTGACATCACTTTATTTGATATTCACCAAGCGCTTGGCGAAAAGAACCTGTTTGTAATTGGTCTAACCGATGAGCACAGCAACTGCCCTATCGAGCATGCAGTGAACAGCGCCCTGCAAAATGCGATGGATGAAGCAGAAGCACTGTTATTAAAACGTTTTGCTGAAGTGTCGCTTGCAGAGCTTGCCAGTCAATTTAAAAAGTAGGCTTACCTTGAAAAACTTGGTGACTTCACAAACTCATACAACACTGTAATTGGCAGGGGTTTACTGAAGTAATAGCCTTGCACTTGAGAGCATTCTAGCTCTTTAAGTATGTTCAGCTGCTGCTCGCTTTCAACGCCTTCAGCAATTGACTCCATATTTAACGCGCTGGCTAAATCAATCATGGCTTTAACAATTGCTTTGTCAGCCTCGCTGGGGTTTTCTAAATCATCAATAAATGATTTGTCTATTTTGAGCTTATCAAGAGCAAAGTCTTTTAAGTAATTCATTGATGAGTAGCCTGTGCCAAAGTCATCAATCGACATTTTAAAACCGGCTTCACGCAGTTTTGCAATCGTACTTAAAGCAAACTGAGGGTTACCAATGGCAATTGTTTCCGTTAATTCAAGTTCAATACATTCAGGCTCAATAGAGTAAGTTTGTAATACAGAGATTAAATCGCCAAGCAGCTGCTTTTTAACAAACTTCGTTGCCGATAGATTTATTGCAAAGGTCATTGCTGGCATGTTGTCATCTTGCCACTGACGAATTGTTTTAACGGTATTTTCGAATACCCAGTCATCAATTTCGCTAATGCGGCCACTGTATTCAGCAATGGGAATAAACTCAGCAGGTGATACATTGCCTAATGTTTCGCTGTGCCAACGTAATAATACTTCAACAGCCACCACAGCACCTGAGGCAATATCAATTTGTGGCTGAAAGACTAAATAAAGCTCATTATTTTCAAGGGCATAATTAAGGGCATTGATGATTTGTAATTGCCTAAGCCCAGATTTATTCATTTCTTCGGCGTAGAATAACGCATTGTTTCTGCCTTGCCTTTTAACCTCAAACATCGCTGACTCGGCCATCTGCAATAGCAGCTCAAACTCTTTACCATCAATTGGAAACAGGGAGACCCCGACCGATGCTGTAACAACAATAAGTTCATCATTAATCGCCAGCGGCTCACTGATCACTTTTAATAAATCGTGAGTACTTTTATTTATGGCGCCGGTGGTAGTATAGGGCGTGATAAATGCAAAGCGGTCGCCTTGTAGCCGGGCAACCATAATCTGCTCACCCATAAAGTTACAAATTCGCGCACTCAAGCTTTGTAATACAAGGTTGCAACTTGCCATACCCAATGCTTTATTGAGAATTTTAAAGTTGTCTAAACCAATTAAAATAAAGGCTGCTTTTGCATCAGCTTGAAGCTTAATGGTTTGTTCAAATTCCATCTGCAACTTGTCTTGGTTTGCAAGCCCAGTTAGCTGATCAAAATAAGAAAGTTGATGTATAAGGGTCTCACTTTCGACTTCTTTGGTCACATCATGCTGAAACGAAATGTAGTTACTCACCTTCCCTTGCTGATCCTTTAATGGGTAAATAGTAGTTTGCTCAACAATCACCTTACCGTGCTTGGTCATGTTAACCAAAGCACCCACCCAGGCTTTTCGATTTTTTAAGTGCTCCCACATTGTTTGATAAACAGCTGGTTCAGTTTGACCGGCACTGATTTTATGCGGGCTCTGACCTATTAGTTCATCATACTCGTACTGACACATATCGAGGTAAGCACGATTCATATACTCAATTTTTGCATCTGTATTGGTAAACATAATGGGATGTGGATTTTGCTCAACCGCTTGAGACAATATGTGCATGCGTTTGTTTAGAGTAATTTTATGAAACCATTGCCACACTGACTCGGCCCAAACTGTTAGCATGTTTTTATCTTGCACACTAAACACCTTAGTTTGATGCTGTAAAATAATGGCCATATGGCACTGACTATGGCGTATCACGGGCACCACTAACAATGAGTTAGAGTCGCCAGATAACCCGTATTCTTTCGCATGTTTTCGGTTAACAATGACTGCTTGCCCAGCCGCAATTTTGCCTTGTAACTTTTCAGTGCACACATCAAAAACATTACCTTTCTGGGCGCGATAATCATGTTGCTTTTGTTCGTTACAAATAAACAAGGCTGCGCCATCGCAATTGGTAATTTCGAGGGCTTGATTAACAGCATAATTCAACAACACATCTTGATCGTCTTGAAATGAAATTTCGGTTAGTTGTAATAAACCCCGATTAAATTTACTTTGTTGAGCAAGTGCCGCCATACGCCCAACTTTATCTGACACATCGCGGGCGTTCACTAAATACGTTGGTCCATCATTATCGTGTTCGAACAAGGTTATCGAAAATTCAAAATGAATAACCCAACCATTTACGCTAATGGGTAAGGTATTAACCAAACAAACAGCTGGTTTTTTTGCCTCCATTAGCGTGCGCATAAAATCTTGCGCATCAGATTTTTCAAACATACTACTAATATTTTGCCCAACCATCGCTTTAGTAAACACATGGCTATCGGAGTTATCACTGAAGACTTGACGAAAAGTACCGTCTTTTTCTAGCTCAAAAACAGAGTCTGGCAGTGCGGTGAGTGTTGCTTTTAACTGATTAGAGGAGTTATCTAGTGCTGCATACGGTTTAGTGACGGTTTCAACAAAGAGGATTTTATACAGTAAAAAGTAGGTGAGCCCTTTATATACATGCCCAAAAAAATTAAAGGTGTTAGTGGTGTGCGACGCATCATTAAACACCACAAAACAGGCCTCACTTAAAATAGCTAAAAGGCAAACTAATGTTTTACCTGCAATATTTAAATTTGTTCTGGGCTTACGAAGTTGTGTCGCAAACATCAAAACAGCGGCACTGTAAAGCGCTAAAACAAGTAGATCAATTAAAAACTTAATATGGCTATCACCGACTCCTTCTATGTATATGTCTGGCAGTAAACCTGGAAAATAAAAAAGAGAGCTTGCAATAAACAAACTAAAAAGCAGTAAAGAGGTAAGTAAGGCACGCGCATTTAACGGTTTATATTTAACCCAAATCCCTGCTGCAATAATTAAAAAAGCAGCTCCATTAAATAACCGAGCAATGAGCCAAAAACTTAACACCAAGTTCATGTCTGCATTGCCTTCATGCATGCTGTCATAAGCTAAAAAGTGCAATGAATCAAAAATGGCAACGCACAACATGGTGCAAGAAAGTAATAAAAGTTTGTAGTTATTAGAGAAGTGCCAGGTATTCCAACCAATTGCAAAAATTAAAAACGAGATCACAACTGAGAACAATTCGACGCTCGTATGCATTGCTACATAAAAAGGAATAGCAGCAATAAGCCCTAATCGCTCAAGTAGTAAGACAATAGCCAGCAGCAATACCCCTACCGCAACATAAGGTACTGTGTTTAAAAGCTCTTTATGATGTGATGGATGAACAACGTATTTCACTATAGTTTTTGACTATGTTTAATTAATACCCTTAGAAAAAAGGATAGTAAAAATAGCTAGTAACGACAGTGAAATACCAAAAAAGGTGAGTTCAACGCGCTAAGTATGACTTAGCGCACCTTTTATTAAGCTTTATTGAATGGGTTGCGGGTGTCCTGGTCGGCATCGAGATTACGCATCAAAATTGCGTGATCTAAATCGATATCTTCTGGCAATGGAATTTTAACAATATGGCCAGAACCTTTTGCATCGCTAATGGCTTCGCCTTTTTTGTTTTCCATAAAATCCAGCTTGAAGTTGATGTTGCCTTTTGGTGTCATAAGCTCAAGTGAATGACCAGTACAGAACTTATTTTTCACATCAATTTCAACTAAGCCATTATCGTTGCGGCCTAATACTTCACCGACAAACTGCTGTTTATCTGACACCGAATGACCATACTCATAGTTTTGATAGTCTTGATGTGCATGGCGCTTTAAGAACCCTTCGGTATAGCCGCGGTGCGCTAAGTTCTCGAGAGTTTTAAATAAGTTTGCGTCAAATGGACGGCCAGCAACGGCATCATCAATGGCTTTACGATACACTTGTGCAGTACGAGCAACATAGTAGAAAGACTTGGTACGGCCTTCAATTTTTAGACTATGCACGCCCATTTTCGTTAATTGATCAACATATTGAACTGCACGTAAATCTTTTGAGTTCATTATGTAAGTGCCATGCTCGTCTTCAAAAGCAGGCATGTACTCACCTGGGCGCCCTTGCTCTTCAAGCATGAATACTTCGTTACTTGGTGCACCATCACCTAGGGTTGGGATCACCGCTTTAGGGTCAATTTTATGTACCATTTCGCCGGTTTCATTTTCGGTGCCTGGTTTCACATCGTAATTCCAACGACATGCATTAGTGCACGTACCTTGGTTTGGATCGCGTTTATTAATATAACCCGATAACAAGCAACGGCCAGAATACGCCATGCAAAGTGCACCGTGAACAAACACTTCTAGTTCTGTATTTGGGCATAGCTCACGAATTTCAGCGATTTCTTCAAGCGATAATTCGCGCGATAAAATGACTCGTTCAATGCCCTGCTGAGCCCAAAAGTTCACTGTGGCATAGTTCACCGCATTGGCCTGCACAGATAAGTGAATAGGCATATCTGGCCACTTTTCACGCACTAACATGATAAGCCCAGGATCAGACATGATCAGCGCATCTGGCTGCATCTCAATGACAGGCTCAATATCGCGTAAGTACGATTTTACCTTGGCATTATGAGGAGCAATGTTCGACACCACATACAACTTTTTATTTTGCGCATGGGCTTCGTTGATACCAACTTGCAGATTATCTAGGTCAAACTCATTGTTACGAACACGAAGGCTATAACGAGGCTGGCCAGCGTATACGGCATCTGCACCATAGGCAAAGGCATAACGCATATTCTTTAAACTACCCGCAGGTGATAACAACTCAGGCGTAAAAGGACGAGGGGTCAAAATAGGTGACGACATGAAAGCTCCACACATCGAACCGAGTACAAGTCGGTTGCATGAATTAATACGATAATGAAGCGCGGCAGTATAATAACCTGCCAAGTAATTTTATTGATCTAGATCATTATTGATTCATAGAGCTTATTGTTGAATAGGTGACAAACGAAAAAAGCGCCATAAGCGCTTTGGTCATAACAACAATATAAGGGAGTAGTTAATGGGCTGAGCCATCTCCGCCACGTAATACGTTATTAGATGCTTTACATCCATTTTCAGCGATATAATCAACAGCCGCTTTGGCTTGCACTATGCCCCAGCCGTAAGCATGATCATAACCCATATCCCCCTGATCATCGGCAGATGCCCTCAGTGCTAAACGAATGCCATTTGCAGAACACTCAGGATAATTACTCCATACCAATGCAGCTACGCCGGAAACATGGGGAGTTGCCATCGAAGTACCTGATTTAAAGTCATGATCTGAAAACTCAGCGACTGTTATTGTGGTTTTCTTACCGAGGTTGTCCATTAAATTAAGACCCTCATTTCTTGTCACAGAGCCAGCAATCATAGAAGTAGGGTTAATAGTGCCGATTAGCTGGCTTTGGTTATTATTACGAATAATAACTCCCACACCGCCATCCGCTTCACACTGCTCTACTTTTTTATAAAACGGAATTTCCCCTCGTTCGATTAGACAGATTTTTCCTGTTACATCTCCACAGCTCTGAGTACCTAAACCACAATCAACGAGCTCCCCTGTCACAGTACCAAAACGCGAGCCATCCATACCATAATATTGGAAATTAACAGTATCTTGCGTGACATTAAATTTTGAAAAGCGCGCGCGGTCAACAGGCACAGTTGAGAAAACATTAACGCCTGGCGCTGCTAGTTCAATTTGACTGCTTCGCTGAGAAAAGCTTGCATGATTTTTAGTGCTATCAACCGCTGCGACTGAAATCACACTGTCATAAGAGGCAGGGTAGCTATGTGAAGCTTCACCAGCATTTCCTGCTGCCGCAACCATTAATATATTTGCACGAGCAACTTTATCTAACGCTTTTTCTTCAATCGGGCTTGAGTATTTTCCACCAAGGCTCATTGAAATAACCGTTGAACCAGCTTGCTGGCATTCATCAATCGCACCGGCTAAATCCGAAGCGTAAGCCCAGCTACCATTACCTGCAAAAACACGCACAATGTGCATATCAAGGGAATGATCATCGACAATCCCTGTCGAACCAAATTCATTGTCGATTGCAACAATCGTGCCCGCAACATGAGTGCCATGACCAAATGGATCTTGATACCACACACCAGCACCACCATCGTCTGAGCCTGTAACACCAGCACTCGGCAAATCTGGGTGTTCTAAGGCATAACCGCTATCGATTACACACACTTTTTGTCCGCCTTGATATTGAACTTGATCAGCTTGAACCATCGATAAACCATACGGAATATATTGCGAAGCGCCTTCAGACATTAACTTTCTTGGTACGTCAGGGTAAAAAGTCTTTACGTTGGTAAGCCCTGTAACATTGGCTAACTGAGCTTTATCAATCGAAATTGCAAAACTTTCTAGTGAACTAAGCTCTTTTTCTATTTTAATGTTATTTGATAACAACTCCGATTTAAGCGCTGAGGCTTTATTACTATTTGCTTCTAGAACAATTCGCATTGATTGATCAGCTAAAGAAGGAAAACTATAAGCAAGAGCAATGCTTGCCGCTAAAACTGTTTTTTTATTTATCATCATTAAACTCCTTCTCTACTCTGCGTTGTCGTCATTTTTGCTACTTGGGCAATCTTTCACTTGTACATTGCCACTTATTGTTCCGGCATTGTTATAGCCTTGGTATGGACCAGACTCGAGTAACATCACATTCAATAACCCATTTGCACCAAATCCAGATTTAATACCTTCAGAAATATCCATCATGCATGCAAAGCCAACCCCCTCTCCAGGCAGGCTAGGATTGGTTGAGTTATAATTAAACTCAACTTGATACATCCCCTCAGTGCAAATATCTTGTTTGCAAAATAATCGCTCATCACCAGACTCAGCCCCATCAGGTGATACAGGATCTTCACTACATAAGCCTGCACCATAAACCTGTGCGTTAAATGATACTCCTCCAGATTGTTGCCAATCTAATGCACTTACATCTTTGTAATTTACTTTTCCGCTTACTTCTCCATCACAACGAGCTGCATGTGCTGTAAACACAGCTTTTCCAGCCCCACCCTTTGAATTAAGAGTGCCGCCAGCGTTAACGTGAGCGTCTAACTTTGCACATCCACCCATAATAGCGAATGATGTGATTAACAAACCTAACTGCGCTTTTTTCATATTAATTCCTTGTTGTTTGTTTTTATTAAAAACAGCTAAAACCACTCAATAATTAAATATATTTAATTTATACAATTAGTTATAAGTGGCAAAACAAGTAATAGTGGAAGTGAAATGAGAATTCAACACACTAAAAAGGGTAAAAAACATGGCAAGAAAAACGATTAAATTTACTGTAAAAAAACACCTTGATTAACAATGTATTAAAATTATATTTACACAATATGAAAGTGTATCAATCTGTACCAAAATGTAATCAAGCACTTAAATATTATAAATGCAGATAAAAACCAGCACTTTAATACGATAAAATTTAGACTAAGTAAGGACTTATAGAGAAAAGAAAAAAGGTGACCAATCCTATGGCCACCTTTTTAGATCAAACTCAATTAACTATCCAGGGTAATTGGTTTGGATTTGCTAATGTTAACAGCCCAAAAAGCTACAACATATATTCTATTAATAATTATGTAGTTATATTATATGCTAAATGTGATTTTTTAATTACAAAAACTACAACAACAGCACTTCTTCAGTTTCAAGCGCAAAGGTTTTGCCGTTTGCAAAACTTATATCGATATAAAAAATATGACTACTCTCAACTTCTGGAGCTTGGTTAGGTTTTAGTTCAATAAATATAGGTGCAGTCGTGGGGAAAACGCTTGCGAAGTCTTCAACACTGGCATAGTTGCCATCACTGTAATAATCAAAATCACTATTATACATTTCTTTGATATCAAACAGGCTATTTAAACTCGTACCAGCGGTGAGCTCACTGTTGTAATCAGCGCTTGAGTAAATATTAATAGCTGTAATAGTATTCGCGCTCCCTAATACCACTGCTGGGATAGGACAGTCTGCATATTCTTTATTAGGGTCAGGCTCATCTCCTTCACTATAAACACCTTTGCCAGCACCGCCTAATTTTATGATATAGGCATCATAAGCGAGTGCTGTGTTAGCCTCGTTTTGCCCTGGGGTGACAACATATTTATCAATATCGATTGCCACGGGGAAAGGAGAGCATGTTAGCTCATCATTTGAGTCTGAATTACAACCCGCTAAACAGCTTGCGAGTAAACTGACCAGTAAAAGTTTTTTCATAATTGTCCTTATTAGTTTTATCATTTCCTGAGTTAATAATTGCCTATAAAATAGCCCACAACAAGTACTTAACTGCTAAAATTCGCTCACACTTTATACCCGTGTTGCTATACATGGTTAGGGTTCATGAAAATGCCATCAAATGACTATTTAATTAAATTAGGAATTTTCACGTAAAGCGCGTATAATTCGCGCCCGTTAATATTTAACCTTTTAAATTTAAAATTATTGGAGCATAAAGATGGCTTTAGAGCGTACTTTTTCAATCGTAAAACCTGATGCAGTTGCTAAAAACCACATCGGTGCTATCTACAACCGTTTCGAAACTGCTGGTCTTAAAATCGTTGCAGCTAAAATGGTTCACCTTTCAAAAGAAAAAGCTGAAGGTTTCTACGCTGAGCACAGCGAGCGTCCTTTCTTCGGTGCTTTAGTTGAGTTCATGACATCTGGTCCAGTAATGGTTACTGTTCTTGAAGGTGAGAACGCAGTACTTAAAAACCGTGAAATCATGGGTGCTACTAACCCTGCTGAAGCACTAGCTGGTACTTTACGTGCTGACTACGCAGACAGCATCGACGAAAATGCTGTTCACGGTTCTGACGCTGTTGAATCAGCTGCACGTGAAATCGCATACTTCTTCGCTGACGAAGAAATCTGCCCACGTACTCGTTAATTTCGAGTTCACAGCTAAGTCTGTGATGCAGAAGAAAAAGGGCTTTCGGGCCCTTTTTTAGTCATTAGCTAAGCCTATTGTAAATCTGTTTAGCTAATGACTAAGTCGATTAAATAATGTACAATCGCGCACCCAAACTACTTACCACCGTCACTGATTGAGGTTGTTTCATGGCCACTGAAAAAAAGATTAACTTATTAGATTTAAACCGAGATGCAATGCGTGAGCTTTTTGTATCATTCGGTGAAAAGCCATTCCGTGGCGATCAGGTGATGAAATGGATTTATCATTTTGGTGTAGACAATTTTGACGACATGACAAACGTCAACAAAAAGCTAAAAGAGAAACTAAAAGCTGAATGTGAAATTGTTGCTCCTGAAATCTCAGTTAGACAACAGGCAAGTGATGGCACCATCAAATACGCCCTGATGCTACAAGGTGGCCAAGAAGTAGAAGCTGTTTGGATCCCAGAAAAAGACCGTGCAACTTTATGTGTTTCATCACAAGTAGGTTGTGCCCTTGAATGTACTTTCTGCTCAACAGCACAACAAGGCTTTAACCGTAACTTATCAGTATCTGAGATCATCGGTCAGGTATGGCGTGTTGCAAAAGACATTGGTTTAGATGGCGATAGCACTAAGCGACCAGTTACTAACGTGGTAATGATGGGTATGGGTGAGCCATTACTAAACCTTAAAAATGTAGTACCAGCAATGGAACTTATGATGGACGACTGGGGTTTTGGTTTATCAAAGCGTCGCGTTACATTAAGTACCTCTGGTGTGGTACCTGCTCTTGATTTATTAAAAGAGAAAATTGACGTAGCGCTGGCTATTTCACTTCACGCGCCAAACAATGAACTACGTGATGTACTGGTACCAATTAATAAAAAGTACCCTATCGAAGAATTTTTAGCGGCATGTCGTCGTTATATTGATGGTTCTAAAGCAAATAAAGATGTGACTATCGAATACGTTATGCTGCAAGGTGTAAACGACAGCACAGATCAAGCTCACGAATTGGTTAAAACATTAAAAGGAACACCTTCAAAAGTGAACCTAATTCCGTTTAACCCATTCCCGGGCAACGAATATGGCCGTTCGAGCAACAGCCGCATCGACCGCTTCTCTAAAGTATTACAAGCAGCGGGAATTACCTGTATTGTTCGCCGTACCCGTGGTGATGATATTGACGCAGCTTGTGGTCAATTGGTGGGTGATGTTGTAGACCGTACTAAACGTTTAGCGAAAAAGAAAATGCGCGAAGATAACGCTATTGCGGTAAATGTTCACCAAGCATAAGCGTAACTTTTAAAGATAAGCCTTTGTGACAAACTCGTTATTTTTAAAATAATAGATGCAACACAAAGGCTTTTCGGTAAGATAGGCATACGGAATCAAAGAAGAGATTAGGTAATGCGTTCTATACTTGCCATTACTGTTGGTGCATTCGCATTAACAGGGTGTGTTACAGAAAACAGCTACGAAGGTAGCGACAGACCCGTTGTTGAAAAACAGGTTAATAATACCGGTGCTGCCCGTACTCGTATCGCCCTTGCGTTACAGTACTTAAAAACAGGCAACAACTCGCAAGCAAAATATAACCTAGAACGCGCTGCTGATTTTGCCCCTGACCTCCCAGAAGTTCACTACTCTTTAGCTTATTACTATCAACAAGTTGATGAACCAGAGCTAGCCGATAAAGCCTATCAGCGCGCTTTAAGAATCGCCCCTAATGATCCGAACACCTTAAATAACTATGGTGTCTTTTTGTGTGGCATTGGCGAATATGACCGCGCTGCAGAAGAACTTCTTAAAGCGATTGCAGTTCCTAGCTATATCCGTGTAGCTGAAAGTTACGAAAACTTAGCCTTATGTGCAATAGAATTTGATGACTTTGAAAACGCAGAAAAATATCTAAAATCTGCGCTAAACCACAGCTCACAGCGTCCATCATCAATGATTAGTCTTGCTGGTTTGTATTACGCAAAAAGCGATCTTCACAAAGCTGAAGATATCATTGAAAGATACGAATCGTTAGGCCGCGTAACTCCCCGCGCACTCATGCTCAGCTACTTAATTCAGCAACGCATGGGCCATATTGAAAAAGCCGAAACAACGGCAGGTATCATTTTACAAACCTACCCTGGTTCGAGCGAAGCAAAAGCAATTACAGCAGGGCAAACTAAACGCTCAGAATTTGAAATTCTACGTGAAAAATACCGTCAAGCGCAGCTTGAAGAACTGAAAATCTCAAGTGATAACAGCACGGTTAGCAAAGATCAGCCAAAAATTCGCATCGTGAAAAGAAAAGCACCTGCTAAACAAGCTGTTGTTGCACAGACGTCAGTGGCTGCTACTGGGCAAAGCCTTGTAAAGACCACAAATGTTCCAACAACTAATGAACAAGCTTCTCAAGTTGAGCAGCCAACTGTAAACAAAACTCAACCCGAGCCACAAACTGTAGCGCAAAGTAATAAACAGGTGCCTACTGAGGTAAATTCAGATAGCGAAGGAAAGCCCGTAACAGAGACACTCGCCTCTTCACAAACGAGCGATACAACGCCAGAGACGCTCACAAAGCAAACTGACGAAGGTTTCCAAACAGTTTCCTCTCGTAAAGTTGAACAAACTCCAGTTATTGCAAAGCAGCAAACAGACGCGCAAACACCAGCGCAAAGTAATGATGAAGTGACCATAGTGTCATTTGGTGCACCGCAAACGCCAAGCGTTCAACAACAAACGCCAGCAAACTCGCAAAATACCAAAAATGATGCCAGCACTGTGGTGTTTTACGAAGCTGAAAAAGACGAAAACGTATTTAGTGGCAGTCAAACAACGGCGTCAACCGCCAATAGCACTGACTTTAGCGTGACAAACGAGCCGGTTAACTTACCCATGCTGAACGCAAATGTACCGGCGCTGAATATCCCGTATCATATTATTGAAAATGGTGAAAACCTCTTTAGCATTTCGGTGCGATACAATGTTAAACTACAGAAGATTTTGCTGTGGAATGGCTTAAAAGAATCGGATCGTGTACAAAACGGTACTCGCATTTATTTGAACGATCCGAACATTTATCACGACATCAATGAAGGCGACACACTCTTTAGCATAGCCACACAGCATAGCGTATTGATCGATCAGTTAATGCGCTGGAACAAATTGAGCCCAGATGTCGCCCTAGAACCTGGGCATAGACTCTTATTGGTAGATCCAGACTCATACGCATTATGAATGAAGAAAACAATTTAGAACAACCACAAGAAACGCTCGGCCAAGCGCTAAAAAAGCGCCGCGAAGAAGCAGGAATGAGCCTTGAGCAACTTGCTGGTGCATTAAAGTTATCAGTTTTACAGTTACAACGACTAGAAAACGACGAGCACGAACTACTAGGCCCTGCGACCTTCGTAAAAGGTTATATCAGAAGCTATTGCCGCGAGCTTAAAATCGATAGCCAAGCCATGCTTGAATTACTGCCAGAGCACGTTGAGCCTGAGAAAAAGTCAAAAATGCAGAGCTTTTCTCGCCGCACAGAAAAAGAAGCACATGACAGCCGTTTAATGCTGTTTAGCTACTTTATCTTAGCGGTGATCATTGGTTCGTCAGTGTTTTGGTGGTGGCAAAATAGCAACCAGAATATCGAAGAGCCGGTCACGACTGCGATGCCAAATCAGCTCGAAAGCAGTGATATTTCACCTGACTTAGCTGTAGAAGCACCAGCTGAAGAAACCATTCAACCACTCGCTGAAGGCGAGCAAGAAATCGTTCAGCCTGAAGCTGATGCGCCAACGACCAGCAACGAAGCACAAAATCAAGCTGCATCACAAAACCAACCTGCTGCTCAGCCACAAACTGAAAAGGCAGATCCTGAGCACAGCGAAGTGGTGATGCACTTCAATGAAGATAGCTGGGTAGAAATTCACGATGGCAACGGCGATCGTATTGCTTTTGGTGTTAAAAAAGCAGGTTACGTTATGACAGTAACCGGCCCACAGCCATTTAGTGTGGTACTAGGCAAACACCAAGTAGTCGATATTACTTTTCAAGGTCAAGCTGTCGATACCTCACAATTTGCCAAAAATCGCTTAGCTAAATTTACTTTACCGTTATCAGAGTAACCGCAATGTTTTCAGAATCTCCTATTAAACGCAGAAAATCGACCCGTATTAACGTAGGTAACGTGCCAATTGGTGATGGTGCGCCAATTGCCGTTCAGTCGATGACTAACACCAACACCCTAGATATCGATGCAACGGTTGCACAAATTCAAGCTATTCAAGATGCCGGCGCCGATATTGTGCGTGTGTCTGTACCAACCATGGAAGCAGCTGAAGCATTTAAAAGCATTAAAGAACAAGTCACTATCCCGCTGGTAACAGATATTCACTTTGATTACCGTATTGCATTAAAAGTGGCTCAATATGGTGCAGATTGTTTACGTATTAACCCGGGTAACATTGGTAGCGAAGAGCGTATTCGTGCCGTTGTAGACTCTGCACGTGAGCATAACATTCCGATTCGTATTGGTGTTAATGGCGGTTCATTAGAACGCGATTTACAAGAAAAATACGGTGAACCAACACCAGAAGCACTGCTTGAATCAGCTATGCGCCACGTTGAGATCTTACAACGTTTAGACTTTGACCAATTCAAAGTATCCGTTAAAGCGTCAGATGTATTTTTAGCGGTTGGTGCATATCGTTTACTTGCCAAAGAAATCGACCAGCCACTGCATTTAGGTATTACCGAAGCAGGGGGTATGCGCTCAGGTTCGGTTAAATCGGCTGTTGGTTTAGGTATGCTACTTGCTGAAGGCATTGGTGACACATTACGCGTATCACTTGCTGCCGATCCGGTACAAGAGATCAAAGTTGGTTTTGATATTTTAAAATCATTACGCATTCGCTCACGCGGCATTAACTTTATTGCTTGCCCGAGCTGCTCACGCCAAGAGTTTGATGTGGTAAGCACCATGAACCAACTTGAAGAGCGCCTTGAAGACGTGGTTGAGCCTATGTCAGTGTCGGTAATTGGTTGTGTGGTAAATGGTCCTGGCGAAGCGCTGGTTAGTGATATCGGCCTTGCTGGTGCCAACCGTCGCTCTGGCTTATACATCAATGGTGAGCGCCAAAAAGCGCGCATCGATAACGATAACATTGTCGACCAACTTGAAGGCTATGTGCGTGACTTTATCGCTAAGAAAGAGAAAGAAACGCCAATCGACATCAAAATCGTTGAATAATTCGCATATACTCGGCAAACCCTTGGGTTTGCCGTTTACCTTTACCGCTTAGACGGTATAATAGCGGGTCAATTTTTAGTTTTTCTTGAGGCGCGATTTTTTCAGCGCAAGTACAGTATTTAGGATTTATCAGTGGCAAAACAAATTCAGGCAGTTCGTGGTATGAACGATTGTCTGCCAGGCGATACGCAAATTTGGCAGAAAGTAGAAGACATTTTACGTGAAACAGTTTCATCGTTTGGTTATCAAGAAATTCGTTTTCCAATTGTTGAATCAACCGACCTATTCAAGCGCTCTATCGGTGAAGTAACCGATATCGTAGAAAAAGAAATGTACACATTTGCTGACCGTAATGGCGATAACTTAACTCTTCGCCCTGAAGGTACCGCAGTGTGTGTGCGTGCAGGTAATCAAAACGGTTTACTGTATAACCAAGAACAACGTTTATGGTACATGGGCCCGATGTTCCGTCACGAGCGTCCGCAAAAAGGTCGTTACCGCCAATTCCACCAATTTGGTTTAGAAACATTCGGCATTGCCACTGCCGATATTGATGCAGAAGTTATTTTGCTGACAGCCCAATTATGGAAAGAGTTTGGTATCAGTGAACACGTTCGTCTTGAGCTTAACTCATTAGGTTCAAATGAAGCACGTGCAGACTACCGTGATGCACTTGTTGCTTACTTAGAGCAACACGTCGATGTACTTGATGAAGACTCTAAGCGTCGTATGCACACTAATCCTTTACGTGTGTTAGATAGCAAAAACCCTGATGTACAAGCTATTTTAACTGATGCGCCTAAACTATCTGAGCACTTAGACGCTGAATCAAAAGAACATTTTGAAAATTTATGTGAACGTTTAGACGCTGCAGGCGTCGAATACACGGTAAATGAAAAGCTTGTACGTGGCCTTGACTATTATAACCGCACCGTTTTTGAGTGGGTAACCGATAGCCTAGGCGCACAAGGAACCGTTTGTGCCGGTGGTCGTTACGATGGTCTAGTTGAACAACTAGGCGGTAAAGCAACACCAGCGGTAGGTTTTGCAATGGGTCTTGAGCGTTTAGTGTTATTACTTCAAGCACTAGAAAGTGTAGGTGACATCCGCCGTAGTGCTGATGTATATTTGGCAGCCATGGGCGATAAAGCCAGCATTCAAGCGCCTATCATTGCCGCTCAATTACGTAAAGATGTTGCAGGTCTACGTGTTATGGTGCACGCAGGCGGTGGCAACTTTAAAAAGCAATTAAAACGCGCAGATAAAAGCGATGCTCTCGTGGCGGTTATTATCGGCGAAGATGAATTAGAACAAGGCGTTGTGACTATTAAGTACTTACGTGAGCGTAAAGAACAAGTCACCTTAAAATTAGAAGAAGCGAAAACGCTACTAGCTGAGCTTATTTAAGCCCAGTTAGCAACAGAGGTAAGCATGGAAATTTATTCAACAGAAGAACAACAAGAAGAAGCGATCAAACGCTTTTTCCGTGAAAATGGTTTAGCACTTGCAATTGGTATTGTTGCAGGTTTAGGTGGTTTATATGGTTGGAAAGCTTATAACCAAAACCAAATCACCACAGCTGAGAAAGCATCTGACTCTTTCACACAACTTGTTGAAAGCGGTGCCGTGCTAGAAAAAGCGGATACGTTTATTAAAGACAATGGCGAGTCAAGCTACAGCACGCTAACAGCATTTGTAGCAGCGAAAGAAGCCGTTGAAAAGAATGACCTTGATGCAGCAAGCGAAAAGCTTAACTGGATCATCACCAACGAGCAAAACCCTGAGCTTAAAGCAACGGCAACAACGCGCCTTGCTCGTGTTCACCTTGCACAAAAGCAATATGAGCAAGCGCTAACAACGCTGAACGCCCAGCTTCCAGCATCATTTGCTGCTGCAGTCGCTGAATTAAAAGGCGATGTTTATGCTGCACAAGGCGACAAAGACCAAGCTCGCAGCCAATACCAAGCTGCTGCTGATAATGGCGGCCTTGAAAACAATCCGTTATTACAAATTAAACTTGATGACTTAGCACAAACTAGCCCAGCGGCGTAAGGGGTTAAGATGAAGAAGTTAACAGCGGCAACACTTGCTCTGTGTATCGCAACCCTGACTGGGTGTTCGTCAAGTGATGACGAAGAAGAACTGGTATTGCCTGAAATTGTTAATCAATTTGAGACAGAAGTTGTTTGGCAAGAATCAATCGGTGATGGTGTTCAGCACTATTTCTCGCGCTTAACACCGGCTATTCATAACGATGTTGTGTATGTAGCAAACCGCGAAGGTGAAGTTGAAGCCCTATCGCTTGAAAATGGCGATACGCTATGGCAAACCGATGTGCGTGAAAACCCAGCCTTTTGGCCTTGGGAAACCACAGAAAGTGCCAAGCTATCGGGCGGTATTTTACAAGCTTACGGCAAAATTTTCGTTGGTTCTGAGCATGGTTACTTAACTGCTCTTGACCGTGAAACAGGTGAAATCGTTTGGCGTAAAACGATGCCAGGCGAAGTACTTTCTAAACCAGCTGCAGGCGACGGCCTAATTTTTGTAAACCTAGGCTCAGGTAAATTATTAGCTGTACACCCAGATACAGGTGAAGAGCGTTGGAGCTTTGAACAAGAAGTGCCACCACTAACGTTACGTGGTCAAAGTTCACCTACTGTAGCCAACGGTGGTGTATTACTAGGTCTTGAAACAGGTAAATTAAGCGTATTAATTTCTGAAAATGGTTACTCTGCGTGGAGTGCTGAAATTGCTTCTCCAAAAGGCGCGTCTGAGTTTGAACGTTTGGTTGATGTAGATACACAAGCATTAATTAGCGGTCCATATGCTTATGCAATCGCCTATAATGGTAACTTAGCAGCCGTTGATATTCGTTCTGGTAATGTTGTTTGGAAACGTGAGTACAGCAGCTACCGTGATTTATCGATGGATAGCCAATCTATCTATGTTGTTGATAGCGATGGTGTTGTTTACGGTCTAGATAAAACATCAGGTATTGAGCGTTGGAGCCAACCGGCACTACGCGGCTGGTACTTAACAGGCCCTACCGTGGCTGGTAAGTATTTAGCAATGGGTGACCAAGAAGGTAACCTACACTGGTTAGACAAAGAAACGGGCGAGCTTGTATCGCGCGAAGACTTTGACAGCTCAGGTTTCTTTATTGAGCCAGTTGTTGCCGGTGACAAGTTAATTTTATACACCCGAGATGGTGAAGTTAGCGCGGTTAAAATTCCAAACTAACTTACTAATAGTAAACGTTATTTTTCTAAGGCTTCGCTTGGCGAAGCCTTTTGTTGTTTTTTTAAGAGGTAGTTTATGCTTCCCGTGATCGCTCTTGTTGGGCGACCCAATGTGGGCAAATCCACATTATTTAACCGTTTAACACGTACTCGTGACGCCCTCGTAGCCGACTTTCCAGGCTTAACACGAGATAGAAAATATGGCCAAGCTGATTACGATGGCTATGAATTTATCGTGGTAGACACGGGTGGTATTGACGGTTCTGAGCATGGTATCGAAACCGAAATGGCTGAGCAATCGCTACTAGCGATTGAAGAAGCCGATATCGTGCTATTTTTAGTTGATGCCCGTGCAGGTATGACCGCCGCTGACCAAGCGATTGCTAATCACCTACGTAAACAACAGAAGAAATGTTTTGTTGTTGCAAACAAAGTGGATGGCATTGATGCAGACTCATACTGTGCTGAGTTCTACCAACTAAGCTTAGGCGACGTACATCACATTGCAGCAGCTCACGGCCGTGGTATCACGCAGCTACTTGAAACAACCTTACAGCCAGTTATTGCAGAACTTGCAGGCGAAGCTGAAGAGCTTGAAGAAAGTGATGACGAACTTATTGATCTTTACAGCGAAGATGAAGAAGGCGAAGACAACCAGCAAGCCTTTGCAGATAAGCCAGTAAAGCTTGCTATTATCGGTCGCCCTAACGTTGGTAAGTCAACACTTACCAACCGTATCTTAGGTGAAGAACGTGTAATCGTTTACGATATGCCGGGTACAACCCGTGATTCAATCTACATTCCGATGACACGTAACGACAAAGAGTACATTCTTATTGATACCGCAGGTGTTCGTAAGCGTAAGAAAGTAAGCGATGTTGTAGAAAAGTTCTCTGTGATCAAAACTCTTAAAGCGATTGAAGACGCTAACGTGGTATTACTAGTGGTTGATGCTCGCGAAGGTATTTCTGATCAAGACTTAAGCTTACTAGGCTTTGCCTTAAACGCAGGTCGTTCATTAGTTGTTGCTGTTAACAAATGGGACGGCCTTGATGATTACGTTAAAGAACGTATTAAGTCAGAGCTTGACCGTCGTTTAGGTTTCATCGATTTCGCACGTTTACACTTTATTTCTGCTTTACATGGCACAGGTGTAGGTCACTTATTTGAGTCGGTAGACGAAGCGTACGAGTCAGCAACTAAGCGTATTAGCACAGCGATGCTGCGTCGTATCATGGATATGGCACAAGCTGATCACCAACCGCCACTTGTTCGTGGTCGTCGTGTGAAACTTAAGTATGCTCACGCAGGTGGTTATAACCCACCACGTATCGTGATCCACGGTAACCAAGTTCACGACTTACCAGATAGCTACAAACGCTACCTAATGAACTACTACCGTAAAGCATTAGGTATTATGGGTACGCCAATCAAAATTGAATTTAGAGAAGGCGATAACCCATACGCAGGTCGCACCAATAAGGTGACTTTATCGCAAAAACGTAAAATTCGTGCATTTGCGAAAGAGAACCGCAACAAGTCGTAATTTCTACGTAAGCATTAAGTATTAAAAAAACCTTGTGAGTATGACTTACAAGGTTTTTTTATTGCTAAAACTATGCTTTATTTAATAAACGAACAATAAATAGAGCAGCATAAATGGTCTTTTTAAGTCAGGTTATTTACGTCGATAACGTAGAAGAAGTACTCGACTTTTACTATCAAGCATTTGGTTTAAATACCAACCATATCAGTGACGATGCCGAGTACGGTGAACTTGTTACAGGATCTGTAAAACTTGCTTTTGCAACCCACCCGCATGCGCAATCATACTTCAAGCAAGGGTATATTCGCGCCCATCCTAAGCAGCCTGCACTTGGTTTTGAGCTAAGATTCAGCTGCCATAATTTAGTCGAAAGTTACGATAAAGCTGTGCTTGCTGGTGCAGAGCCATTATGCCCGCCCACTAAAAAAGACGCCCAACATTATGCGTATGTTCGCGCTATTGAAGGCACTTTAGTGTGTTTATTAGAAGATTAGCCTTTTGTAAGGTCCGTTTTTGTAAGGTCAGTGTGCAGCTCAAGGGTTAACTCGCGTAATAACTCGATTCGCTCCAAACTCATATTTGAGCGTGCCATTAACTTAGCCGTTAATTCTTCAGCATCAACTTTAAGTTGCATGCCCTGCTCTGTTAACGAAATTACTTTTTTACGCTCATCTTCACTTGATACCTGACGCGTCAATAAACCTTTTGCCTCTAAGCGCTTCACTATCGGTGTTAAGGTGCCAGAATCGAGGTGCGTGTCATGAGAAAGCGCTTTTAAACTCACTTGGTTATTATACCAAAGCGAATGCATCACAATATATTGTGGATAGGTTAAGTCATAAGCTTCGAGGATTGGTCGAAACGCTCTGATCAACGCATTGGTTGCACTGTATAAAGTGAAACATACATTGTCTGATAAGTTGTTGCTCATGCTGCTACCCTAAACTGAAATACAGCCGTATTATTGCCTTAATTTAGTTTGCGCGCAAATTATTTTACGACGATCTATTGCCTTTTATAGTAAAGATCATTAAATTGATCGCAAATAGTTTGCGCGCAAATGTTTTGCACAGTTCAGTAATTGATTCTAATCTAGCAGATCCGAGGTTTATATGACGACAAGTCAACAAATTCATTTAGTTTCACGCCCAACAGGTGTACCAACACAGGCTAATTTTTCGCAGGTAGAAGTATCACTACCTGATTTGAACGACGGCGAAGTGTTAATTAAAAATACCTGGATGTCAGTTGACCCTTATATGCGCCCACGCATGATCGATCGTAAATCATATATCGCGCCATTTAACTTAAACGAAGTGATGGAAGCCGGTGCTATCGGCGAAGTGATTGAATCACGCAATGATGACTTTCCTGTAGGGAGCAAAGTAAGCCATATTAGCGGCTGGCGTACCATGCACATTAGTGATGGCAGCGACTTAACGTTACTACCTAACGTGCCACTACCAGACCAACTATTTTTAAGTACTATGGGCATGACTGGGCTAACTGCATGGGCAGGTTTAACAAAGGTAATTAGCCTAAAAGAAACTGACACCGTGTTTGTTTCAGCTGCATCAGGCGCTGTAGGTAGCGTTGTTTGCCAAATTGCTAAGCTAAAAGGCTGTAAAGTGATTGCTTCGGTTGGCTCTGACGAAAAAGCACAAATGGTTAAAGCATTGGGTGTTGATGCCGTAATTAACTATAAAACGGTAGCAAACCTAACAGAAGCTCTTGAACAAGCGGCACCGCAAGGCATTGATGTGTACTTTGAAAACGTAGGTGGCGATCACCTTGAAGCAGCACTCAATGTAATGAACGATTACGGCCGTATTCCTGTTTGTGGCATGATCTCAGGTTACAATAACGACACTGCACAGCCAGGGCCAAGCAACCTCTTTTATATCAACTCGAAAAAGCTCACCATGCAAGGCTTTATCGTGATTGATTACTTTGATCAGTTCCCTGAGTTTATTGAACAAATGGGCGCGTGGATCGGCGAAGGCAAAGTTAAATCTGAAGAAACGGTATACCATGGCATCGAAAATGCCGTAGATGCATTTCTTGGCCTGTTCGAAGGTAAAAATAAAGGAAAAATGCTGGTTAAACTTTAACGTTAATAACTAATAAAGCCTGTATCTTAGTTGGTACAGGCTTCTTATTAAGCAAGTTTAAAAAATACGATTGCCGATACAAGCACCACCTTGCGCTTACAAACCTTCATACTCGGACTTCCTTGGTTTTAAAATTTGCTTTCTGCATTTAACCATATCCCAACAATCTGTTTCAGGTACGCCGTAATACCACGCTTTAAAAATAGGTTGATACTTTTCAATTACACGTTGTTGCATGCGTTTTGAAAAATGAGGCAAGTAAACCGTTTTAGTCAACGTGATATGCCTTGCAATCATCTGCCCTAAATTAAAACGCGCTTGGCGATACCTAATATCTGCTTTTTTAAACTCTCTACTATCAGGTGCGAATTTTTGCATGTCTTGTTTAGGGCCTTCCGCCCAGCCAGCCACTTTGTTCATTTGTTCAGCAAACGGCTTAACAGTAAACGTTACATAAATGGGGTCATCTGCATCGGTAGGCGGAAAACCTCGTGGAAACGCGCCTTGGTGATAATTCGGGTGGGTCACAGTAAACTCTATGGATGCGTAGGCATTAGGTTGCAATAAGTCTAACCGCTCACGCGGGAAGGTAATTGGCTCATTGGCATAGGCTGCTTTAAAATATTTATAACCAAATTCAATACCACAACTACTGTGACCGCACGATTCTGAATAGGCCGACTTTATCAAAAAAGGGAATTCTGGCACTGAGCCATCTTCTGTTTTAATCGTCACAACGATGGGCCCACGATAACCATGCGCTTCATCAAATAAAAAATCACAACCTGTGGTAAAAAAGCAGGCCAGTAATACACAATAAAATTGCACTACCACCTTGCGCTTATAATCCTTCATATTCAACTTCCCTTGGGTTTAAAATATGCTCCTGACAAGTCATCTTATTCCAACAATCTGTTTCAGGTACGCCGTAATACCACGCTTTAAAAATAGGTTGATACTTTTCAATCACACGTTGTTGCATGCTTTCTGAAAAATGGGGTAAGTAAACCGTTTTAGTCAACGTGATATGCCTTGCAATCATCTGTCCTAAATTAAAACGCGCTTGGCGATACCTAATATCTGCTTTTTTAAATTCTCTGCTATCTGGTGTAAATTTTTGCATGTCTTGTTTATAACCAGTCGCCCAGCCAGTTACTTTATTCATTTGTTCAGCAAAGGGCTTAACAGTAAACGTTACATAAATGGGGTCATCAGCATCGGTGGGCGCAAAACCTCGAGTAAAGACGATGTAGTGATAATTAGGATGAGTAACTTTAAAAAGAATTGTTGCGTATGCATTAGCTTGCAATAGGTCTAACCGCTCCCGCGGGAAGGTGATTGGCTCATTGGCATAGCTCGTTTTTAGATATCTATAACCGGAGTCTATGCCACAGCTACTATGACCACACGACTCTGTGTACACAGACTCTATTAAAAAAGGAAACTCCGACACTGAGCCATCTTCGGTTTCAATCGTCACAACGATGGGCCCACGATAACCATGGGCCTTATCGAGTACTGTAGTGCAACTTGTTGTAAACAAACAGGCCAGTAACACGCTCATAAACACCACTAATTTTTTCACACTATTGACCTTATATTTTAATAATTATTTAGCGCTAATAATGGGGTTGTCGGCACTGCCACTAATTTGATAGCCATAAATATCGGCAAGCTCAGGCGACAAGGCAAGGCCGTTGTCTGTATCAAACAATAGTCCTAACGTTTTTAATAAGTCAGCTTTATTATTTTTTAAAATTGCATCGCAGATATTATCAAGCTTAGTAATGTTCGAGTTGGGTGATGCGCGGTCGTTATTTTGGCTCAACTCATCCGAGTTTAGTTGCGAAAGCAAACTTAGAATTAGACTAAGCTCATGAACAGACTGAGAGTTTAGCAGTTTTATCTTAGGCCCTTTTTGTTCAATATCATTTAACATAACTACTAGCGATGTATAAATAAACAAAGTAGCGAATATTAGCATAAAATATAAAACAACCCTGTTATGACTTATATTCACAGCAATTCCTTTTGTAAAACCATTTAAAACTTTAATAACCTTACACCAGCAATAAAGACCATCAAAAAAATCATAAAAAAAACAAACAAAAGAACCGAAATAAAAATAAATAACCAGTAATTTTTAACGATTTAAAGCAAGATAAAAAGCTCACCATGCAAGGCTTTATCGTGATTGATTACTTTGATCAGTTCCCTGAGTTTATTGAACAAATGGGCGCGTGGATCGGCGAAGGCAAAGTTAAATCTGAAGAAACGGTATACCATGGCATCGAAAATGCCGTAGATGCATTTCTTGGCCTGTTCGAAGGTAAAAATAAAGGAAAAATGCTGGTTAAGCTTTAACACTTAATAACTAATAGAGCCTGTATATTAGTTGGTACAGGCTTCTTATTTTCAGTCATTCAAAATCGATAAATACGCAAGTTCTGCTAGTTTTTCTAATGATGACGTTGCATTAGACTCCGGCTTTTCAGCATGAACTGAGTAGCGCCTTTTTGGGATTTTAACTTGAATAAAACCATGATTATTGGCCATATCAATACGCAGCATTTCACGTTCTTTTGGCGTTAAATGATTTTCATGGATCTTTTCAAGCTCACCATGATCAAGCCAAATAGCAGCACAATTTGGACATTCGTCTATTTCAACCACTTTTAGTGGCGTGAAAAAGCGTCGCATCATCACTACATCAGGGCAATTCGGACAATTAATTCGCTTCGCTAAATCAACACATTCTGTTGGCAGGGTTTGTAAATGAGCCACCAGCACTTGCGCGGGTTTTAAATTCGGATCGCTAAAGTGAAATATTTGTCGGTTATCAAAAAATACGCCACCGCTTTTTGATAAATACACGTTAACGTCGCCAATGCTCACTGCTTCAAGGGCTGTTTTAGTACGCGGGCAAAACATAGTACATCCTTGTTTCATAATTAATTTAGCGCTTTTGTAATTAACGGTTTAAGCGGCTCAGGTAAGCTGATGTTACCAGCTAATACAAAGTCATGTGCTTCGTTTGACATTTTTTGCCATGTTTTACGAATAATACCCAACCATTTTTGTTCATCGTAATCAGGCTTACTACTTGCAAAATCAAGCATGTAATGTTCAATAAAAACAAGGCTTGCAATGTCTTCAATCAATTGGCTATCGGGGTTTCGTTTTATGTTCTTTTTAGCAACGGCTGCGTATACACGCTCACATTCTTTCGGCGCGTAACCCGCCGTTTTCATAAGGGCTGTTACACGCTGGGCATGAAAGTCATATAAAGCAGTACGCCATTGATAATAACCTTGCTTACCCATAGGAAAATCACTGCGAGGAGAGCGCCAACGCTCAATATGTTGACCCCGTGCGGCAATGCGCATCAACTCATCGGCTTGTGGGTTGAAACGGTTTAGCATGTCGGTCATACGCATTGCGTATAGTGACTCTTTTGCTAGCTCTTGATCATCTTGTTTTACACGATTTGGATCGACAGCATTCGCTGCATCTATCGCTTTTATAACGGCTTGGTACATAGTGTTTAATCTTACTTGTGCTTGCAATTCATTGTATTTAGGTACAATTATTTTTTTAACTTGCTAAAAATTCAACTAAAATTCTAGCTCTTCGCTAGACAATCAGTTAACCCTAAACTAGTATTTTTAAAAACGAGCTTAGTACTTAAATACCCACTCAATTCAGGGACGCCATTGCGTAATATTACATATTTTTCGTTGTTATTTACTTCTTTTTTTCTCAGTTTCTGCTTGTTTTCGGCGATCGCACTAAAAGTGTTTTACGATAGACAAGAAATGCATGAGATTGAGCTAAGTGCAGCACTTAACAGTTACAGCAATAAACTTGAAAAAGCCCTCGATAACGCACTCCTTGGCCCCTACCTTGTTCGCGCCGCAATGCGTGACTTTGCATATACGCAAACTGAATTCGAAACCCTTGCCACAGAGATATTAACTCATAGTGATGGTAGCCAAACTATTCAACTCGCACCAAAAGGGGTAATTCAATACAGCTACCCGCTAACCAGTCACGAGAGTGTGATTGGTGTCGATTTATTCAAGATGCAAAGTATTCAAGAGTCTTTACAAACAGCCATTGATACTCAAAAAATGCGAATCGATGGACCTAAAGAGTTATCTCAGGGTGGTCAAGGATTAGTCGCTCGATTACCAATTTTTGATCAAAATGAGTTTTGGGGGTTTGCAATCGCGGTGCTGCGCTTTCCAGAATTTATTGCAAATTTGAGCCCTGAGAGCACCTCCCCCTCTCACCTCTATGAAGTTTGGCAAAAAACAACGAATAGCTACGTGCCGCTTTTAAATAACCACGGTTTTGAGCAAAGCCACTGGTCGACCTACAACTTCGATGTTGAAAATCAGCAATGGGTTGTGGGTATTAAAGACGAGTTTGCGTATCGGGCGCATATTGAATTTTTAGTATTATTACTTATTGCTCTGTTACTTTCATCGGTTAGCTGCTATTTGATTACGATTACTTTTCGGTTACGTGAGCATGAGCAAAACCTCGAAAAACTTGTGCAAAAGCAAACCTTAGAGCTGTCTGAACAGGCACTTGAATTAAAACAAGCTCAGTCACTCAGTGGCGTAGGCAGTTGGCATCTGTCGGCTGATAAAAGCATTAGGCAATTATCATCACAAGCTAAATCGCTATTCAAAGAACAAAGCAAAGCGCAATCAATTACTGATGTCTGTAAAAAAATCGATAGCTTTTATAAAAATTCATTTTTAAATTTTATTCATACTAAGCCTAGTAGCCCAACTGAAATTGAGTACACGATTAAACTCAACGGAGAAAAACGCTGGTTTCATGAGCACGCTGAATGGAACCCTAAAACTAACACCTTGGTTGGTACGATTAAAGACATAAGTGCTGAAAAACAACGCCAACATGAGCTTTACCAGCAAGCACATTTTGACTCAGTCACTGGCCTTGCCAATCGCCATTACAGCGAAAAATATATAGCTAGTTTATGCCCTGAAGACCAGTACAGTAGCGGCCTTACTTTATTGTGTGCCGAGATCAAAGGCTATCGTCAATTAGAAGATATTTACGGTCAAGATTACTTAAATGAACTACAAACAACGATAGCTAACCGGCTAATTGAATTTTCTGACTTAAATCAAGCGTTTTGCGCTCATATAAAACCTGGCTGTTTTTTAATATTACTAAAAGAAGCCATTTTTGATGAAAAGCTTGCCGCTCTATTAGACAAATTACAGCATCAGGTCGGGGGTATTATTGAAACCGCTGGTAGCGCTCATTTTTACCATTTATACATTGGCGTGGGCTATCCACACTTACAAAACATCGATGCGGCTGAGCAAATCAATACAGCTCTCATTGCGATGAATGAATGCCCTAGCACACAAAAACCGTTCACAGTTTATAGCCAATCTCTAAAAGATAAGCTTATCGCACAAAGTAACCTCGAAAGTGATCTACGCCATGCGCTTGCGGCCAACGAGCAGCTAAGTATGGTGTATCAGCCAATTGTAAACACTCTAGATGGTACACTGATTGGCTGTGAAGCGCTTGTACGTTGGCAGCACCCTGTTCGAGGCTTTGTGTCACCTGTTGAGTTTATTGCCATCGCTGAGCAATCAGAGCTCATTAATTTATTATCTCGTTGGATTGTTGCTAAGGTTGCTGAAGATTGCCATCGCATGGTTGATAACAACATTTATATCAAAATGTCGATAAACCTATCGCGTAAGCAGTTCTCTGATGTGCATTTAGTTAAACGACTGAGTAAAGAAAAAGCTAAGCTATTTCCGGCTAATCAAAAAATTAATCTTGAGATCACCGAATCCGCCCTATTTCAAAATACCCAATACGCAATAAATCTGATGCATGAGCTTAAGTTAGTTGGTTTTGATTTATCACTCGATGACTTTGGAACGGGTTATTCATCACTGTCGTCGATTCAGCAGTTTCCACTAGATAACGTTAAGATTGACCGTGCCTTTATTTGTAACTGCGTTGATAACCCACGAGATGGTTTATTTTTACAAACGATGAGTGATTTAGCCCATCAACTTGATTTAACGATTACTGCAGAAGGGGTCGAAAGCTCAGAGCAATGGCAGTTGGTGAGTGATAAAGGCATTGATTATATTCAAGGTTACTTAATATCAATGCCCTTATCTATTGATGATTTTATAGCGTTTGACCCGGTTGCGTAAGGTCCACTGCCAAGCTTTGTTTTGGCTTTTCGATCATACGGGAAAGCTCTTTTTCACCATCGCTGACAATAATGGTTGGCGTATACATTAAGTCGTGCTGTTTTGCTAACCCTGCAGGGTCTAGCTTGTCGTAGCCAACGGCCACTAGTTTAAGTGAACCTAACTGCACCTTTGCAGTATCGAGAAGTTTCAAAAATCGAGGCACTTCACGTTTTGAGTCATGACACCAAGTGCCCAAGAACACCAAAACCTGCTTACCTTGCAGTGCTTTTATAGTGCTTAACTCTTCTTCGCTCGGTGAGTATTCATCGTACTCTTCATTAAACGCAGAGTAGTCTTTAAGTAAGTCATCACGACTTATCTCTCCACTGTATGGAGCGGTACCTGCAAATGTCAGGGCAGAGAATAACAAAGCGGCGATATAAATTAGTTTTTTCATTTTTTTGTTCTCAAGATATTTTCTTCACCTTAACCAATTTAGCAACAACACTCCAGCAGGCTTTGTGCAAAGAATCTAAATTGGCATGTAAAGTAAAAACAAACTACTATATTAGATATATCTAATGTAAGGTTTTACTATGCTTTCCTTCAGAACAATTTTGATTTTTACTGCGTTACTTTCACCTAGTATTTATGCTGAAACAAAATCAGCGACTCTAGAAACTCAAGCAGCGGAGCGAGCAACTGAATTTGCCACGACGCTCAAATCAGCATTGGGAGCCGCAATAAAACAAGGCGGTTTAGTTGAAGGAATTAACGTGTGTAAAATGCAAGCTCCGGCCATTGCCGAGAGCTTATCAACTGATGGTTGGACGGTAGCGCGTAAAAGTACTAAAAACCGTAATCCAAATAATCAGCCTGATGACTGGGAAGCTGAAAAAATCGCTCAGCTACTCGATATGATCAGAAATACAGAAAGCATCGACAATGTGACTTTTTCAACCAATAAAGATGGTCAATTTCGCTTTGCTAAAGCGATAAAAGTCGCGCCAGTTTGCCTCAATTGTCATGGCCAAACAATTGCGCCAGAAGTAAAGCAAGCGCTTAGCGAACATTACCCAAATGATTTAGCCACAGGCTATCGGCTTGGTGATCTAAGAGGAATATTCTCTATTACCAAAACGCTCGAAACGTCTGAGCCATAAAATATATGCCTTGTGCTCGCATAGTTTACTCTTAGCCATTAAAATACCCTTTTAAAATCAACCATGGTGCCATTTATGTCTTTTCCTCCTTGCCCACAATGTAACTCTGAATACGTGTATGAAGATCAAAACAATTTAGTATGCCCAGAATGCGCTCATGAGTGGGATCCTAATGCGGTTGATACCGATGATATGATCAATGTGAAAGATGCTAACGGCACTTTATTAGCTGATGGCGACAAAGTGACTGTTGCGAAAGATTTAAAAATTAAAGGTAGCTCACAAGTAATTAAAATAGGCACCAAAGCTGTGATACGCCGCGTGTTAGATAAGAAAGACCACGAATTAGACTGTAAAGTTGATGGCGTTGGTGAAATGATGGTAACCGCTAAGTTTGTTAAAAAAGCCTGATAGCATTATCAAAATTGTTATATATTGCTGTGAATAATTACACAGCAATTTCAATAAGCTAACTTTTTTAATAGCCAAACTTTTCAACAACAATCCCTGTTACTTCACAATGTTCGCAGCTCAACTGCCAGCCAGCAGCCCAAGTTGTTGCGTTAAGCTTTGCTTTGCAAAGAGGGCAAACTTCGCCAGCAAACGTACTGGGGGTAATATCTTTAGCTTGCTTAGAAAACGGTCTTAAAAACCACAGAATATTATCGTCGATACTGATGGTTAGATCGTGGCGTAACGTCTCACAATATGCATTAAACACTGCTTGTTTGTACTGTTTTTCATGCTCAGCAGATTGACTGGCATAAACACTCAACGCATTTTCGATGTCTTTTAGGCGGTCAGGCCATGCTTGTGAATCTATATTTGCTTTGCAATCTAACAGCTCATCAAGAGTGTAACTTGCATAGTTTGGTTCAAACATAACTGCCATCCTTGCTTTGGGTTATTAATTCTTTGGGTATTCAGTTTTTTGAATACAATGTACCATTTTTATTTATTTGCAAAAGCCACTGATCAAATAAATTGTTCGCAATACTCAGCTCTTCATCTGAAAGTGTCGGGTATTGTCTTTGCTCAAACCACGCATAACGATTATACACATCGTTATTTTGCGTGATTTCCATAATGAGTCGATTTATAGCGTAAGCTTTTGCTGCACTATGCTCACCAACTTGTTTGCTGTAATACATGCTCGCTAAACTCATTAGCGCTTGTTCACTGCCCTGCTTCGCTGCTTGCTCTAAAAATGCGGTTTTACGCTCTTTAAAACTATCACGATTTTTGATGAACTCTGCACGTGACAACTTCTCAGGAAATTGTGACTTCATATAAAATTCGGGCGTTAGCCCAGCAAACGTTTGCTGCGCATAAGCGGAGCCATTTTCTGCAGCCTCTGCCAAATAACTGTAAAAAGAACGCCGCGTTGCTAAATCTAATCCTTGGCAATACTCATATTTATCTAAAACACGGCTTTGTATATCGCCAGCATCACTAAACTCATAGATTTCAGCCAATTTTTCTTCAAGGGCCTGTTCATCTAAAGGCGCATTAAAACAATACTTAAGGTTTTGCGCGATGAGGTAGTTAGCCTCAGCATCACCTTGCTGAGCACGTTGCTTTAGCTCTGTAAAATAGTCAATAAACACACCATCAAAACGCCAATTTGGCGGGTTTTTGATAATAAGTTCACGGCTGTCATTAACTTCACTCCCTTGCTCCGTTGATTCATCAGCTAGCAAATTCGTGTCAGGCTTTGTGGCAGGTATGCTTACTTGTGCCACAACTTGCTGCGTAGTTTTTATATCATTTGAAGATTCTGAATTGGTTGCAAAGATCGCAGCTTCTCGTGGAAAAAATATATAAATAACGAACAACAATACCACAATTAAAAATGGCTTTATTCCTTGCCTAACAAAAGCATACCCAGACATAACAACCTACTTATCATTTTTGTTGCTAAGTAAGTTACAAGAAAACAAAGATGAAAGCGAAACTTAACTGCGGTTTCGCTTTTTAGCTATATAAACTATTTGCACTTGAGGCTTATAATTAAACCTAAGAAACCAGCAGTTCTAGCATTTGCTCGTTTTGAATCAAGTGGGCATTTTGTCTTTTTTTGCTGCTTATTTTAGGCCTTTATTAGGAATATTGTGTATGGAAGCATTACCGTATCTACAAAAGGTGACACTCAAACGAGATCACGTTTTCTCTTTTAACACATACCCGTTCTCTATTCCTGCGGTTAATCAGCTCTTTGAAATAGACTTTTCGAAACATGTAACAATATTTGTGGGTGAAAATGGTTCAGGAAAATCTACTCTCTTAGAAGCAATCGCTATCGCCTTAGGTTTTAACGCCGAAGGTGGCTCTAAAAACTTTAACTTTCAAACTCAGCAATCGCATTCAGAGCTTCATAAGTACTTGCTACTCTCAAAATCGTTTAAGAGATACAAAGATGGATTCTTTTTACGTGCTGAAAGCTTCTATAACGTTGCATCAAATATTGATGACTTAGATTCGGGGTTTTCTGGAGAACCTAAGCTGATAGATTCTTATGGTGGTACATCCCTTCATCACCAATCACATGGCGAATCGTTTTTAGCGCTTATGGTAAACCGCTTCATCGGCAATGGGCTTTACATTTTAGATGAGCCTGAGGCCGCACTTTCTCCTTCTAGACAGTTGGCTGTTTTAAGTCGTATGTTTCAACTAATTGAACAAAACTCTCAGTTCATTATTGCCACACACTCACCAATTTTAATGGCGTACCCAGGCGCAAGGATCTACCAAGTAGGAGTGCAGGGTATTGAACAAATAAATTATGAAGATACTGAGCATTACCAAATTACAAAAGCGTTTCTAAACAACCCACAGCCAATGCTCGAAGAGCTTTTCAAGCCTGAAGGTGACTGATTTTATTATTTCTGATGCTATGCATGAACTAAGGTAAGCAAGAAAGCATGCTTACCTTTATAGGGCGTGTTAAGATTTAACTAAATTTGTTTTGGTAATTTAGTCGAAATAAGGGCTGTAATAACAATAAATAACAGTGATATAGCCAAACAAGCTGCTAAGCCATAAAGCTGAAACACTAATCCCGACAACACAGTGCCAATTAAGCGCCCCATGGCATTGGCCATATAGTAAAACCCGACATCGAGTGATACGCCATCGGCATCAGCCATACTAACAATTAAGTAGCTGTGCAAAGATGAGTTAATCGCGAATAGCACACCAAATAACATCAACCCGCCTATCAGCATTGGTTTTACAGCCCACTCAAAGCCAATAGCAAGGGTAATGGCTAAGGTGACTAAAGCAAGCAGTGATGCCCACTTAACTGTTTCTGCACTTGGTGATGTTTGCTTATTAAGCTTAATGATTTTAGGAGCAAAAGATTGCACAGCCCCATAACCAATGACCCAGCTAGCTAAGAAAGCCCCCACGGTCCAGTGGTCCCAATCAAAGACTTTCGATAAAAACACCGGAAGTGCAACTACAAACCAAACATCACGGGCACCAAACAAAAACAACCTCGCGGCTGACAAGATATTAATTGAACTGCTTTTTGAAAATATCTCGTTAAACTTAGGTTTGTTTTTGGCTTTGCCTAAATCATTTTTAAGTGCATATATACTAAAACACCACACCACCAGCAAAGTGGCTGCCATCGCGAGCATTGCGCCTTTAAACGACATTAATGTCAGTAGTAAGCCACCTAAAAAGAAGCCCACACCTTTTAATGCGTTTTTAGAGCCCGTAAGTATCGCCACCCATTTAAACAAGGTGCCTTCTTGGCCACTAGCAACCAGCATTTTAATTGAGCTTTTAGCACTCATTTTATTGAGATCTTTTGCAATGCCCGACAGCGCTTGCGCTAGCATCACATAGGCTACACTTAGCCATTCAGGGGGGACTGCCAACATGAACAAGGCTGCAACCTGTATGGCAAGGCCAATATTCATGGTTTTGTTTAAACCAAGCCTTGCGCCTAAATAGCCGCCCACTAAGTTAGTGACAACACCAAAAATCTCATAAAACAAAAACAGCATGGCAATACTCAAAGGCGAGTAGCCAAGCGCATGAAAATGCAGTACTACCAACATTCTCAATGCACCATCTGTTAGCGTAAATGCCCAGTAATTCCCAGTGACAATTAAGTACTGCTTTATATCAGCGGGAAGATTAGCCAAACGCGTCATTGCTTTTAACCTTGAAGTGATCGCGCAACTTTACGGGCAAGTTCGGCGGTGCGGTTTGCGTAACCCCATTCGTTATCGTACCAAACATACAGCTTAACTTGTGTCTCGTTCACAACCATGGTTGATAACGCATCAACAATGCTTGAGCGTGGATCGGTTTTGTAATCGATAGAAACAAGAGGCTTTTCTTCATAACCCAAAATGCCTTTTAATTGGCCTTCTGCGGCTTCTTGCATCCATTGGTTAATTTGCTCAGCGGTGGTTGGCTTTTCAACCTCAAACACACAGTCAGTGATTGATGCATTTGCTAAAGGCACACGAACCGCGTGGCCGTTTAATTTGCCTTTAAGTTCAGGGAAAATATGTGTAATCGCTGTTGCAGAGCCCGTTGTAGTTGGAATTAAGCTCATGCCGCATGCGCGAGCACGGCGTAAATCTTTATGGGGCGCATCTAAGATAGTTTGCGTATTAGTGATATCGTGAATAGTGGTCATTGAACCATGTTTGATACCAATTTTCTCTTGCAGAACTTTAACCACAGGCGCTAAACAGTTGGTAGTGCATGATGCAGCTGTAACAATATTATGCTGCTGTACATCGTATAAATCATCATTTACACCCATTACAACGTTCAGCACACCGTCTTCTTTTACAGGGGCAGTGACAACAACTTTCTTCACACCTTGATCAAGATAGGCTTGCAGTAACTCGGTTTTTTTCATCACGCCAGAGGCTTCAATAACAATATCGCAACCAGACCAATCAGTGTCTGCAATCGTTTTATTTTGCGTAACGTTAATTTCGTGGCCATCGATGATCACAGCATTGTCGTTACTTTCAACCTCATGAGGCCAAATACCGTGTACCGAATCATACTTTAGTAAGTGAGCGAGTGTTGCTGCATCACCCGCTGGGTCATTAATTTGCACAAACTCAACGTCGTCCCATGCAAACGCTGCTCTTAGCGATAAACGGCCCATACGGCCAAAACCATTAATGCCTACTTTAATTGCCATTGTTAAGCTCCTACTTTTTGAAAATTGTCGAAATATGAACGTTGTACTGAGTTATGCAACGATTTAGGGCGAATAGCCTGCACTTGATTAACTATGTCGTTTTTAGCATAGCCAAGCTCATGCATTAATAAACCAATAACTAAGCCTGTACGGCCTGAGCCACCTTTACAATGCACAGCCACGCTACCACCGCTTTTTATGATGGCAAGAACCTCGTTAAGGTGTTTGTTGAAAGCTAGACTAAACGCTTCGTTTGGCGCGTCATCATCCAAAATAGGTAACTGAAACCAGCTAAGGCCGGCTTGCTCACATTCGATTGCAAGCTGCTGCGCCCCATTTTTAACAAGCTCTTCATCGTACATTAGAGTAATAATGGCTTTTGCACCTGCCGCTTTTAAATCAGCAACAGACTGTGATAAGCCAACGCCTTTTGTGCCTGGGCAAGGGGTAAAAATAAATGCCCCAGTTTCTAACTGTAAAATATCAAATGGATGTGATTGCATTATGACTCCCCAATTACTCTTTAAACCAATGTGTTGTTTTATTAACGATTGCAACTAGCGACAGCATTACAGGTACTTCGACCAAAACCCCAACAACGGTTGCTAATGCTGCACCCGAGTGCAAACCAAATAATGAAATAGCCACTGCGACCGCTAACTCAAAAAAGTTAGAAGTACCAATTAAACAGGCTGGCCCTGCAATGTTGTGCTTAAGCCTGAGCTTTAACGCAATGAAATAGGTGATTGCAAAAATACCGTAGGTTTGCAAAACAAGCGGAATGGCAATCAGTACAATGTTAAGCGGTTGGGCTAAAATCGTGTTGGCCTGAAACCCAAACAGTAAGACCACTGTGGCCAGTAAACCAATAACTGAGTAAGGTTTAATTTTCTCTAAAAATGACTGCACAGCAACCTCATTTTGTGCTGAATTATTAAGAGCTTTTCGTGTTAATACCCCGGCGATAAGTGGCAGCAATACATACAGCACAACCGAAATCATCAGTGTAAGCCAAGGTACATGAATATCAGACACCCCTAGCAATAACCCCGCAATAGGTGCAAAAGCAAAAATCATAATGATGTCGTTCACAGACACTTGCACTAAGGTATAATTTGCATCACCTTTTGTCAGTTGTGACCACACGAACACCATTGCTGTACAAGGTGCAACACCAAGTAAAATCATGCCAGCAATATATTCTTGCGCCGTTTCAGGGCTAACAAAATCAGCAAATAACCCTTCAAAAAATAACCAACCTAATGCGGCCATTGAAAACGGTTTGATAAGCCAGTTAATGATTAAAGTGAGCATCAGCCCTTTAGGATTCTTACCGACTTCTTTAATCGTTGAAAAATCAACTTGCACCATCATCGGGTAGATCATTACCCAAATAAACAGTGCAACAACAATGTTTACATGGGCCACTTCGGCTTTCGCTATTAGCTCAAATAAAGGCGGAAACATCACCCCAAGCGTCACACCGATGGCGATAGCAGCAGCAACCCATACAGATAAATATCGTTCAAAAACACCCATTTTCAGTCCTTAATTGCAGCAACGAGCAACACGGGTTGGGCGATCATCGCCCATCGCATTTAGCCTTGCTAACTCGTTTTCTATGAAATTTGGTTCGTTTACCACGGTCGAGGTAATTGTTTGTTTCATCCACATAGGTAGAGTCGGGTTTAAAGAGTAAAACACCCACTGCTGGTGTTTTCTATCCGACAAAATGCCCTGTTTTTTAAGTTGCGCTAAATGCCTTGAAACCTTTGGTTGGCTCTGCTCGTTAAGTGCCGTCATTAGTTCGCATACGCAAACCTCTTGCTCAACGGCGATAAGCAGTAAGCTTTTTAAACGAATATCATCTGCAAGGGCTTTATAAAATGTGGTTGGCGAAATCGATACTGGTTTTTCTTTGTTATGAGATTGCACAAACTGTTTAATTCGCTCATTGATTTCTTGCAAGGCTTTTTCAAAGGCGTGTGGTTCAGGACGCGTTTTAGGATCAACAAAGTCCCAGCCTAAACAATGTGTGCCATCAACACGATTTGCACATTCTTTTGCTGCCTTGTCGCACAATGTAATTACATAATCAAAATGCAGGTTAGTTACATCATTTAAGTGCTTTGAGTGTAAGTCATCGGTTTTTAAGCCAAAATGCTCAATAGCCGCAAGCGTACGAGTGTCTACCGCATAAGGTTCTGTGCCCGCACTAAATACTTCAAACTCACCTTTACCATGATGTTTAAGCAACGCCTCAGCCATAATTGATCGGGCTGAATTTTCTGTACATAAAAAGAGAACTTTCACGATTCACTCCATAACAATTTGGTTATATAATATTTTTGTTATATTGGATGTGCAAGTTATTTTTCTTATATAATGACTTAGCTTAAATTGAACTGAAGAAAGAACCTGGCGCACCTGTGCGCCAGCTTAGATTTTGGCGTGTTTAGAGTGCTGATTTTACTTGTAAAGTTAAATAGTCACTCATTACTTTTTCAAGCTTGGCGTAGTCTTTTTGCTGAGTAACAGCCCCTGCTACCACCACCTGCGTTGTTGGTTCATACATCACCAAAGTGCCCCAAAAGCCACCATGTTGATAAACCAAGGTGCCGTTATATTCTTTTGCAAATACCCCCAAACGATAAGGGCTTTCTGCTGGTAAGCCTTTATCCGATAGCATGAGTTTGAGCGTTTCAGTATGTTTGAAAACCTTACCTGAAAATAAAGCATGATAAAATTTAGCCATACCGATTGGGCTGGCAACAAGCCCACCGCCACCATATAAATCGACTGTTGGGCTCCAATTAAAGGTGTCGGTGCCGTGCAAGTATTGATGTACGCGACGAGACTCATTCACAGCAACCGAGTCACCACGCTCCCAGATCACATTTTCAATACGATTTTTGTCGAAACTTAAGTATTGACGAACCGCTTCAGGTAGCGGTAAATCTGTCACTCTTTCAATAATATGGCCGAGTAACACATAACCGGTATCTGAATATGAAAAACGCTCACCAGGTTTACCAACTGGGTCGCCCCACTCTACACACCCTTTAATTTGCTCGCGCATCGTAATATCTTGCTGCGGGTTTGCCATTATGCCAGCTAAATACTGATCGCTTTGGGCGTGATCGTATAGCCCTGCCGTATGACTCAGCACTTGCTTTATCGTTATTTTATCAAGGGCATAGCCATCGCTTTCAAGAAGCGCAAAAAAGTCGTCAGAAATTAACTTATCAAGCGTTGTATCAAGGTTTAATTTTCCTTCCTCGTGCAAACGTAGCACCGTTGCCGCAGTGAAAGTTTTAGTCACACTGGCAATTCTAAATAAACTATTTGGGTTAATAACTTGCGGCGCACTTTCTTTACTTTGCTTTGCCGTTGAAAAAGCATGTCCATCATCAACAATCACATGAAGTGCAAAACCTGTAAGGGGAGCTTGTTGGTTTGCATTGAGAACTTGGCTCATATAAGCATGGTGAGTCTCGAGAGGTTTTGTTGACTCAGCAGTCACTGGCAAAGCCATTAGTGATAGAGCAACAAATAAAGAGCTTAGCGTTTTTTTTCTCGCTTGAGAGTACCGACGATCCATAGAGTTTTCCTTAAAAAATAGTCCTTAATTAGCGCCTGCAGCTTTCGAAAAAGTCAGTTAAGCAGCCTAAAAACGGCTTAACTGACACTAACAAACGACTTTCATCTTGTCGAATTAATACGTTAATACTATTTAACAAGCATAATTGCAGCCTTAGCAAATATATTTTGAGGAGTTTAAAGAAGTTACTGATGCTCCCTTAAGTCTCTTTCAAATTCAGTTTCTGTTTTAACTGGAGTGCAATGTGTAGTGACTTCAGTTTTGCCAATTTTTTCAGGTTCGTCTGAGCTATAAATCGTGGTGTTATAGCTTCGATCTATTTCCCCTGGGCAGTGATGATCTGCGATTACGACATCCTCAAACTCACCCATTTGCTGCTGTGAGGCACAGCCAGATAAAAGTAATGCAATAAAGGTTAGTGTGTATTTCATAACAAATCCTCTTCAAAAGTTCGGGGTGAGTTTTTTGGCACATTGTCTTGGCGTAGAATCCATTTTGCTATGTCATCTTTACGCATAAACTTAACCCCCTTGTGCTGCTTTGCATAGGTTATAAAGTCATCCAACGCTTTCACTCTAGCGGGAGTGCCCGCTAATCTATCGTGAGCACTGATAGACATCATTCTTCTGCGTTGTTTGCCTTCTTTGTAGAGTACATCAAACTCGTCTTTAAGCTCTTGTAAATACGCCTTACCAGTCATGGCTGTGCTGCCAGTGTATCGAACTATATCGTTGTTTCTAAACGTGTATGGAACAACAACAATGTCGTCACTTCCAACAGGTGTTAGCGATGGCTCATCACGAGATAAATCGTCTATATGATAAATAAAACCTAATTCTTTAAGGATTTTTAGGGTATTTTTTGAATGCCTCATCCAAAAAGCATTAAACCCCACAGGTCGCTGCCCTGTTACTTTTTCAATGATATTTGCACTTTTTATGTATGACTGTCGCTCTTGCTCTTCACTCATTGAGTATTGAGGGGTCCATGTTTGTCCGTGCCCTGATGCTTCATGCCCGCGCCGCACGACCTCTTTTGCTAACTCAGGGTTTAACTCAACAGCACGACCAACCATGTGAGAGGTGACTTTAATATTATGCTTATCCCATAAATCTAGCAGTCTAGGTATGCCTTCATTCATGCCGTACTGGTACCAAGAGGGTGAAATAGTGTCTGGATAACCCTCCTCTTGCGGTGGAAACGGACCCGGATCTGATTGGTCTTGCGCTGTTGCCTCAAACTGCATCGAAATAGAGATCACAAGTTGAGTATCATCAGGCCAAAATACAGATGTTGCCTCCTTCGCTTGAGCGACACCTATGCAACTTAAAACAAATACCGACGCAATTAAAAATGGCTTTAAAAATTTCATCATTTATTCCCCTGATATACTGGGTAGTCTGTGTAACCTCGCTCATCACCACCAAATAAAGTAGTAGGATCTGATATTTCATTCAGAGGTAAATTGTGCTCTAAACGATAAGGTAAATCAGGGTTTGCAATAAACTTTCTGCCGAATGCAACATAGTCAACTAAGCCTTCACCAATTAGTTTATCGGCCTTTGCTAATGTGTAATTTCCTGCAACCACTATTTTGCCACCAAAGCTTTCACGTAATTTAACTCTAAACTCATCAGTTACGAGGGGAGCATCATCCCAATCAGCTTCCGCTAAATGCAGGTAAGCAATGCCAAGTTCATCAAACTTTTTAGCTAAATATAAAATGGCATCGATTGCTTGCGGATCATCCATGCCTCTTTGCGTTATAAAAGGAGCTAATCGAATAGCCGTTTTTTCTGGGCCGATAGCTTGGCTAATTGAGGTAATGATTTGCAGCGCGAACTTTGCTCTATTTTCAATATTACCACCGTATTCATCGGTACGTTTGTTTGATGTTTGCCTTAGAAATTGATCGATTAAATAGCCATTGCCTGCATGTACCTCAACGCCATCAAACCCTGCTGCAATCGCATTTAAAGCAGCTTGTTTATAGTCTTCAACAATGTCCTTAATTTCATTGGTCGATAATTCACGTGGTGTAGGACAATCAAGCATTTGGCCTTCGCCATTTTCATTAACCACCCACACTTGAGCATTTGGAGCAATAGCACTTGGCGCAACCGGCAAGCCGTCTGGATGAAAGACACCATGCGACATTCTGCCAACATGCCATAACTGAGAAAAAATGAGTCCATTTTGCTGATGAACAGCCTGCGTTACTTTGCGCCACCCGTTGATTTGCTCTTCAGTATAAATCCCGGGGGTAAATGAGTAGCCCTTTCCTTGTGCAGAAATTTGCGTCGCCTCTGATACTATAAAACCCGCATTGGCTCGTTGCGCATAATATTCTGCCATTAGACTTGTCGGAATATCGCCTGGTTGAGCCGTACGTGAACGGGTCATAGGAGCCATCACTATTTTATTTGCGGTTTTGTGATGACCAATTTGGTCTGTGTTAAATACTCTATTTTTCATATGTGTACCCTTTAAATAAGCTCGCTGCGTGTAAATAAAATTTCTATTTTTAAGCCATCAGGCCCTTGAATAAACACTTGATGCTCATTCGCTGCCGGCACTTCCCGTTCAACGAATGGTATTGAAGTTGCTTCTAGCCGTGCTTTAACTTCTTGATAATCAGTTGCAAAGAAAGCAAGGTGGTCAACCGTTGATAAGCCCACTGCTTCTGTTGATACCGAAGCTTGGGTTAAGTAATCAGATTGCGATTCATTTATGCCAAACTTAGCTGCTATATGAATGCATGGCGTATCCAAGTCGTCATATAACCAAACACCATCAAAACCAAATGCTGGCCTTGGCCCCTTTTTAAGGCCTAACGACGACTCTAAAAACTGAGCCATGTGCTGGATATTCGTTGCTAAAAGCAGAGCGTGATTAAGCTGCATTTCTATCTCCTTCAAGTGATGAAATGAGTTTAACTATTTTGACTAAATTGATAATTAGCCTTAGAGTTAAATCAGTATTCACTAAAACTGAAGAATAATGTCAAAAATTGATGATATGGCGCTTTTTGTTCACGTTGTAAAAGCGGGAGGTTTAGCCGCTGCGGGAAGAAAACTGGGCCTTTCGCCTGCAAGCATGACAGCACGAATTAATAAAATTGAGCAAAATTACAATACGCGATTGTTGACGCGTAATACGCGCAGTATTGCCTTAACAGATGCAGGCGAACGTTTTTATAGTGGCTGTTTAAGAGTATTAGCAGAGGTAGAAAACACTGAAAACATACTTCAAGAGTCGCAACAAAGCCTAAGAGGCCAGCTGAAACTATCTGCAACATCAGACTTTGGTCGCCAGTTTGTTGCACCCGCATTAGCAGAATTCATCAATAATCACCCAGGCGTTAAACCGCATTTAGTACTGACAGATGGGGTTACCAATATTGTTGAGGAAGGCATTGATCTGGCATTTAGATTCGGCAATTTGCCTGATAGTAACTTGATTAGCCGCCCGCTATGTAATAACCGCCGTGTTCTATGCGCCTCACCTAGCTATATAGAATCGTTTGGCTTGCCAAGACATCCCGAAGATTTAAAAAATCATCGTTGCCTTGTACTTGAGCGGCTTGGGCAACCGCTAAATGACTGGCATTTTGAGGTAGATAACACGCACTTTTCTATTAAAGTAGCTCCCCACCTTTCATGCTCAGACGGTGAGGTGGTAAGACGCTGGGCAAATCAAGGCCATGGCATAGCCTTAAAATCATACATTGATATCAAAAATGACCTCAAAACAGGCGACCTTATTTTGATACTAGATGAGTATGTTCGAGGATTTAGCCACAGCGATAAAAAAAGTGTCGGCCTACAGGTGATATATCCAAGCAGGCAATTTCAACCTCGGCAAGTGAAAGCGTTTATAGAGTTTTTTGAGTGTTGGTTTAAAAAGCACTGCTAACTTTAAATAAATCGCAAAGTAGATTTAGTAGTTAAAACTACTTTGTAAGCATATTCACAGCCATAATTACCAAAAGCCCTGCAAAAATTTTCTTGATGGTAGACACAGGCAAATGATGCGTTGCTTTTGCACCTAATGGTGCGGTAAACCACGAAGTACAAACAATACCAAACAAGGCCGGTAAATAAACAAAGCCTGCAAAGCCCTCTTTTAATGTAAAGTACTGACTGCCCGAGCTGATATAGCCCACAGATCCAAATAGCGCAATGACAATACCGCACGCCGAGGCACAACCAATGGCTTTTTTCATATCGACCGAGAAAAACGTAAGTAACGGCACAAGTACCGCACCACCGCCAATACCTATCATGGCTGATAGACCACCCGTGATGGTTGTATAAAGTGTCAAAAGGCCTTTATTAGGTAGCGTTCGTGTTGTTTGGCTGTCGTTTTTACTGCTGAAAATCATTTTTAATGCAATAAGCACCACACTCACAGCGAATACAATTCGCACCACATTTGCGGGTAATAGCGAAGCCAAAAAGCCACTGATAAGTGCACCTAGTGCAACCCCAGTCATAACCCACGGAGCCAATTGCCAAGGCACATTACCATTTTTGTGGTGAGCGATAGCTGATGACGTTGAAGTAAAAAGAATTGAGGCAAGCGATGTAGCAATCGCCACCAGCACAACTTGCTCAGCAGGTAACACCTGAAAGTGCAGCAAGATCATGCTTAATATGGGCACAATCACTAGGCCTCCACCAATCCCTAAGAGCCCCGCTAAAAAGCCCACCCCGCTGCCAAGTATGGCGCAAGCAATAATAAGCACGATTAATTCATTCATTGTATTTGTCTGTGTTGTTGGTTTAGGGAACCGAGTATAACAACAATAAAGTACGGGGTTGTTCTCAAAAGTAGGGTTAAGTAGTGAATATTACTCACGTTTTATATGAAATTACTGCAACTCTAAGAAATCCATTTAGAAATCTAGACGTCCAAATTAACTTTGAAACATTTTTTCATTCTCAGTTGCTGTTTTAGAACTAAAACAACAAAGCAGCATGAATCTGCCTCATGTTTTACCTGAAATAAAAACGTTTTTCTTCATGGTGCTGACCACGTATAAATTCATTACCGCTGCAGAGCAACCTAAGGTTAATGACCTAACGAGTTAAGGAAGGTGAGCAGCAATCATTTATCTCAGGACTTTTGGATACATTGCCATGAACAACGATTTCAGATTTACAATTAAAAGCATTTGCCTCGACGAGAATTATCATCCGTCAAATAGCACACGACTTACCACAAACTTTGCAAACCTAGCTCGCGGTGAAAGTCGCCAACAGAATTTGCGTAATGCATTAAAAATGATTGATAGCCGCTTTAATGCGCTAGCAAACTGGGATAACCCGCAAGGCGACCGCTACTCTGTAGAGCTTGAGATCATCTCTGTTGATTTAGAAATTGCACAAAGCACAGAGTCATTCCCGTCAATTGAAGTACTAAAAACTAATATCATTGATCACCAAACTAATGAACGTATCGAAGGTATTGTTGGTAATAACTTTTCATCTTACGTGCGTGATTATGATTTTAGCGTACTGCTGCTTGATCATAACAAAGCGAAAAACGAATTTAGCATTCCCGAAAACTTTGGTGACTTACACGGTAAACTCTTTAAATACTTCATTGACTCAGAGACTTACAAACAGCACTTTAAAAAACCACCGGTTATTTGTTTAAGCGTGTCTGATAACAAAACCTACCATCGTACAGAAAACCAACACCCAATTTTAGGTGCAGAGTACCTACCAAATGAGTCGTCATTAACCGAGCAATACTTTAAAAAAATGGGCTTGCAGGTGCGCTATTTTATGCCACCAAACACAGTCGCTCCGCTGGCGTTTTATTTCTTTGGTGACTTGCTGAACGATTACACCAACTTAGAGTTGATCAGCACGATTAGCACCATGGAAACATTCCAGAAAATCTACCGTCCAGAAATTTATAACGCCAATGCCGTGGCAGGTAGTTGCTATCAACCCAATTTAAGAAACGCCGATCACTCTATCACGCAAATTGTTTACGACCGTGAAGAGCGCAGCCAACTGGCGATTGAGCAAGGTAAATTTACTGAGCAACACTTTATTAAGCCTTATCAATCAGTACTTGAAAAATGGTCTGCCAACTACGCAATTTAATGAGAGTAAAAATGAAAAAGTTATTACCAACATCGACAGCAGGCAGTTTACCAAAACCAGCTTGGCTTGCTGAGCCTGAAACCTTATGGTCACCTTGGAAATTGCAAGGTGCAGAACTTATCGACGGCAAACAAGACGCGCTGCGTGTTGCCTTACAAGAGCAACAACAAGCTGGCGTTGATATCGTGAGCGACGGCGAGCAAACCCGCCAACACTTTGTAACGACCTTTATCGAACACTTAAATGGCGTTGATTTTGAGAACCGTAAAACAGTGACCATTCGTAATCGCTACGAAGCCAGTGTACCAAGTGTGATTGGCCCGGTATCACGCAGCAAACCAGTGTTTGTTGAAGACGCCAAGTTTTTGCGTTCGCAAACCAAGCAACCTATAAAATGGGCATTACCAGGGCCTATGACCATGATCGACACCTTGTATGACGCCCACTATCAAAGCCGTGAAAAACTAGCGTGGGAATTTGCCAAAATCCTCAATCAAGAAGCGAAAGAGCTCGAAGCTGCGGGTGTTGATATTATTCAATTTGATGAGCCTGCGTTTAATGTGTTCTTCGATGATGTGAATGACTGGGGCATTAAGTGCCTAGAAAGAGCAATCGAAGGCTTAAAGTGCGAAACCGCCGTACACATTTGCTACGGCTATGGCATTAAAGCCAACACTGACTGGAAACAAACACTGGGCAATGAATGGCGCCAATACGAAGAAGTATTTCCGAAACTTCAAAAATCGAATATCGATATTATTTCACTTGAGTGCCACAACTCTCGCGTACCTATTGAGCTATTAGCACTTATACGCGGCAAAAAAGTGATGGTTGGTGCCATTGATGTAGCAAGCAATGAAATTGAAACCCCAGATGAAGTAGCACACACATTACGCGAAGCCCTGAAATATGTTGATGCCGACAAGCTTTATCCATGCACAAACTGCGGTATGGCCCCCCTCCCTCGCCACATAGCAAGCGCTAAGCTCAGTGCGCTAAGTAAAGGCGCAGAGATTGTTAGGGGGGAGGTTTTAGGGGCTAGGGGCTAGGGGCTAGCCTTTAGGCTCTAGGCTCTAGGCTCTAGGCTCTAGGCTCTACGAGTAGTTAGCGAGTAACTAGGGGAAAGGGGAAAGTTACGAGGATCGAGTTGCGAGATGCGCGTCTACCTCCCCCCTTATCGCCATAAATGACGACTTTGTAGGTCGGGCTTTAGCCCGTCAGATTTTATATTTGGTATGGACCTGATTGTGTAGCAGCGATTTTACATCGCGTTTTATCTCGTTTCTCGTTAAAAATTTATCAATGACGCGGCATAAAGCCGCTGCTACAACGTAGGCGTGAAACTTGTTTCGCGCATCCTATCCTCTAACGACTATTCTCTATTAACTAACTCCTACGTCCCTCTAATGCTTTTAAATCAACCCATTCAGAAAGAGTTAATCCAAAAGCTGCAAAATTGAGTTGGCTAGATTAATTATTTTTTGCTAGATTTCAGTTGTACCCAATGGATGGGCAAAAATTGAGGGATTAATATGAACGAATTTGATATTTTCATCAGAAATATTGTTTTAGATTGTATTCGTGAGCAAGGCAGCTGTAGCGACATTTGCGAAGAAGACGAGCAATTAACTTTTTATGTTGATATTGAAAACCACGACAACGTGATATCACGTAAGCAGTTTAAAGTTACTTACCCAATTGACTATTCTATTCAGTCTGCACTCAAACATGAAATTGATTTACTTAGATATTTAGACTCTGGTGAAATCAGAACGCCATTTACAAACGACATCGTCGAAGTACTTAAATCTGAGTTACAAGCCTTTATGTTCAGCAACAAACCACATGGTGAATATCATATTTGCTGACTCTTGATTTATAGCCTGAAGCAATACAATCAGGCTATAACTTAACTAAATCACTCTTATAAATACGGTAGCGTAAAGTGGTTTTCTTGCTGGGGCAGCAACGAGGATCACTTTCATCATCAGAGACTAACTCTGGGAAGTGGTCTTTATATTGGTTTTGAATAAACTCATCTACCAGCTGCTTAGTTTGCAGCTCGGTGGCATTTCCTGTTAGAGATATAAAAATTGTTATTAAGCTAAACTTTTTCAATATACCTAGTTGCTGTTGGCGCGGCAGTGCTGGATACAGTTTATATATTGATGACAGTAAACCTGTTTACGTAATAAACTTCTTTAACGAGCACCACTATATTGTTAAATCTGATCAAGCTTACCTTCAGGCGAGGTCACGCTTACCCTTGAATATACCCAACAAGGAAAAGCGCCTAACGGTGGCCAAGATCTTGGCTCAACTGTTACACGAAGCTACTACGATAAAGCGCCATTCGCTTTTACTGGTCAATTACATAAGATTAAATATGAACTGAAATAACAGTTTACTCTGCCCCCCTGTTAACAGGGGGTCAGAGTATTAACTATTTTTAGATTTCTGCTAAATAGTTAGAGACTATCATTTGGGTATATGGTTACTACTAACTCTCTCATTTTATTTTTCTGTCGATATGTTGCGTTAACCTCTTAATGATATTAACTTTAATAAGTATTGGATGTATTTTGCTCACTCGTCAAAAGGATTCTCGTTATGACTACCTCTTTACGCTCATTAATATGCCTGCTTATGTTGCCTGCAATTTATTGTATTAGCAGTGCGGCAGCAGCTAATTCTTGGGAAGAAGCTGAAGCCAAAGTAAAGAAAAATCCATTAAAAGACGCTTACTTTGGCGAAACACATGTTCATACCGGCGTCTCAATGGATGCATTTATTGCAGGGAACAGGTTAACACCTGAGGACGCATACCGATTTGCCAAAGGCGAAAAAATGATGGTCAACGGCAGTATGCACAAAATTAAACGACCACTAGACTTTGTTGCTGTAACTGACCATTCTGAATTCATGGGTGAAGCATACAGTTTAATGAATGAAGGTGCGCCGGGTTATGACCATGAAATTGCCAAAGCATTTAGGGAAGCTAAGGATTTAACCACTGCTCTCAAACTTTACAATCAATATGTACTTACTCCTCTAGCTGGAGGCGGGAGTCCCCACCCTGACTTTTATCAAGGTACAGAGGCGGTTAAGTCAACATGGCAAAAAAATATTGAGGCCACAGAAGCGCATTACGAGCCAGGTAAATTCACCACCATTCATGCTTATGAATGGACATCTGCTCCAGGCGGGGCAAACCAACATCGCAACATTTTATTCCGAGACACTAACCTTCCCGATGTGCCATTTTCTTCTAACGAGGGCAGTAGACCTGAGCAACTGTGGGCGTGGATGAAATCACAACGTGAGGAAGGTCGAAAGGTGTTTGCGATTCCGCATAACTCGAATGAGAGTAAAGGCTTATTGTTCGCTGAAGCATCTTTATCAGGCAAGCCCGTTGATAAAGACTATGCACAAACAAGAGCCAGTATGGAACCGCTCATTGAAATGATGCAAGTAAAGGGTAACTCTGAAGTTATTCCTAACTTTTGGCCTAACGATGAATTTGCTGATTTTGAAAATGCAGTCACCATTCAGAAATTTAATGGTCGTGCTTTTATCAAAGAAAACTACGTTCGTTATGGCTTGGGCCGAGGTATTAAATACCAAGAGCAATTAGGCGTAAACCCGTTTAAATATGGCTTTGTCGGTGGCACAGATAGCCACAACGGTACACCAAGTAATGTTGAGGAAGATAACTACAGAGTAGGTAGTCATGGTCTTGCAGACCAAAAGGCTGAAGGCCGTTCCAAGAATGAACTTGATGGTGAAATGCTGATTGCAGACGCAAACCCTGGCGCACTCGCTGCGGTGTGGGCTCAGTCCAACACTCGCTCTGCCATTTGGGATTCAATGCTTGCCAAAGAAACTTACGCCACCAGTGGCCCACGTATGAAAGTTCGTTTCTTTGCCGGTCAGGGGTTCGATAAAAGCTACTCTAGTTATGAAAAGTTAGTAGAAGACGGGTACGCAAAGGGCGTTCCAATGGGTGGGAACTATAAAGGTACAAAAGCGCCACAGTTTCTGGTTTGGGCTGTAAAAGACCCTATAGGTCCTAACTTAGACCGTATTCAGATTATTAAAGGTTGGTATGAAAATGGTGAAATGAAAGACACTATCTATAACGTTGTAGCCTCCGGCAACCGTCTTAAAGATGACGGTTCTGTTGAGCCTGTTAATGCACCAATTAACCTCAAGACGGGTGAATTCAACAAGCAAAAGGGTAGCCCTGAACTAAAGGCTGTTTGGACAGATCCTGATTTTGATCCCACGCTGCAAGCTTTTTATTACGTTCGCGTGCTGCAATTACCCACAGCTCGCTGGACTTTGTATGATGAATTAAATGCAGGTGTTACTTACCCGAAAGATGTTAAGCGACAAATTGTTGAGCGGGCATGGGCATCGCCTATCTGGTATGAGGTGCAATAATAGATGTTAAAGCAAGTTGTGAAGGATCCACTGATTCACTTTATTGCCATTGGTGCTGTTTTGTTTTGGGCTTATTTTAGCTATGTAGAACAAAGCAGTACCGCAATAGATGATGATAACCACATAGTGATTGACCAACAAGAATTGGACCACCTCACGAATTTGTGGACGCTACAATGGAAAAAAGAGCCACAAACGAAAGATTTACAGGCCATAATAGACCACTATTTGCGCCAAGAGGTGTTTTATCGAGAGGCAATGAAGCTCAATTTAGATCATAATGATGCCATCATTCGCAAGCGTTTGGCGCAGAAAATGGAGGCGGTTGCCAACGATTTAAGCACGCTAATGTCTCCTCCCACCGATAAGGCTTTGAGGGACTATTTTCATTCTAATCACAGTCTGTTTATGCTGCCGCCAGCATTGCAGTTTGAGCAGGTATTATTTTTAGAAAGTGAATCAAACCTAGAGACAAAAATAGCACAAGTTCTAAACACGCTTAAGCAGGATAAGTCTATTCCTGCAACCCGCTCCCAAAAGCTTTCGGTTGCCAATAATTGGGAGCTTACCCCAAATAACATCGTCGATAATTCTTTTGGTAAGAGTTTCACCGACGCGCTAAATACCGCACCACTAAACACTTGGTTTGGCCCAGTCGATTCTGGCTATGGTAAGCACCTTGTAAAAGTAACTCATCGTCAAGATGCTACGCTCCCAGATTTTGAGGCAGTCAAGGAATACGTCGCCCGTGAATACGAATACCAATCTGTTTTAAAAGCGCAAGAAAAAATCTATAAAGACTTGTTGAAAAACTATACCGTGACGATAACCGCAGATATACCAGATTTAACTCCGATTGAAGGGTTAGCATATAAACGATGAAGTGGCTAATTAACCTAATTGTGTTGGTGCTACTCGCTTCTAGCGGATATGCCACTGCTCATGAAATACGTCCTGCGTATTTACAAATCCATGAAACTCAACCCACTGTTTACAACATTATGTGGAAGGTCCCGAGTAACGGTAATCGCGTTGTTGATATACAACCACAGTTTGATGAGCAATTTTCCCTCACTTCCCTAGGCCACTACACCGCAATAGAGGGCTTTGTTGTATATCGTTACACCCTGTCCGGAGAGCGATCACTATCTGGCTCAGGCTTATCAATCACTAACTTAAGCAGTACAACTATCGACACACTTGTGACCGTCAAGTTATTGGATGGCAGTTCACATACATTACTGATACAACCGAAACAGAATTTTGTTCAAATCCCTGTTGCTTATTCACCATGGCAAGTAGCTGGCACTTACACCGTGTTAGGCGTCGAACATATTTTATTGGGCATTGACCATCTGTTATTCGTGTTAGCACTATTGCTAATTGTCAGAGGTTTTAAAACTCTTATCAAAACAATCACAGCGTTCACCGCTGCACATTCAATTACTTTAGCAGGCGTTGCGCTAGGTTACTTCAGTTTGCCTTCAGCTCCTGTGGAAGTGCTAATAGCGCTAAGCATTATGCTTGTCTGCGTAGAGGCTATCCGCCAGCGGCGCGGCGTCACCAGTATTGCCACACAATGGCCTTGGTTAATCGCTTTTGCATTTGGTTTGCTACATGGGTTTGGCTTTGCTGGAGCAATTCTCGATATCGGCTTGCCACAAAGCGATGCTCCAATAGCACTACTCTTTTTTAATGTCGGCGTAGAACTTGGGCAAATTGCTTTTGTTGTTGCTTTACTGCTTGTTGGCAAATTGATACATAAAGTAAGACCGCTACCAAAACATGCTGCAACAACGGCAGCATACTTCGTTGGCTCAATTGCGTCTTTTTGGGTGTTTGAGAGGCTGTTTATTACATTTCAATAAATGAGATCTATTAATAATCTCAAATAAAGCGGTAAACTTGCACAAAGCTGCTCGTAATGAATATTAAGGATGAATAGCACGTTACGTTGTTTACTCTTTGAAAGAAATATAGACAGTATTTAAAATGAAAGCTCTGAGTATTCGCACACAAAAAACACACAACCTGAACAATCATTTACTATGAATGAACTGGTTCGAAAGGCTAAACTTCGCTCAAAGCCGCCCTTAGAACATCTACTTTAACTCATCATTGGACAGTTATGAGTTAGAGTCGTGGGCGGTTCTATACCAGCAAGAGTCGTTCGGTTACCTAAGCATCAACTATTCTTACCTTATAAGAGCTGACGCCCTGTAACGCACACTTAAGCGAAACCTAACCAACTGTTCTTGTTCCGTGATGCCTATAGTTTTTTTATTTTAAAGATAAATAATGAATTACCTTTACCAGTAGCCACCAACAGATGTTGATTATCACTAGTAAGAGTAATCGATGATATTTTCATTAATTCGTTATCATGAACACTTAACAGTTTACTCTTAAAGCTAAGTCGCCCATCAACGCCCGCACTAAACAAATACAAGCCGTGTCCCGCCTCTCCAGCAGCATAAATTTTCGAGCCGTCAGCCAATATTGCTAAACTACTGGCGCCTTCTAGGCCTGAACCACCAACGTCAGAATTATTGACTGCCTGCACAAAAGCATATTGTCCAGTTTCTTTCTTTTGAAAAACAACAATCGCGTTGCTACCTGAACAGGCGACATATAAATACTTCCCTTCAGGTGAAACGACGATCTTTTGAGGATTAACAAATTGTTCCACGCCAGCGACGCCATTTTTTATTACTTGTTTTACCAATAACTCCCCCCCGTCTTTTCGATCAAAGATAGTTAATTGATGGTTATCAAAACCCAGCACATATAATTCATCATTCAATGAAGACAAGGCTAAACTAACTGGTTTACCTAAGCTATTTTCAAGTGGTCTCGCGTCTTTTATTGCTCTATTAAAAAGAATCCGACCATCGGATGTAATATCAAAAATCGCTACAGCATTGCTCATATAGCTTGCAACTAAGAGTTGCTTTTCGTTGTGTGTCTTAATTACATCCCAAGCGCCAAGCAGTCCCAGAGTATCTAATTTACCAACGGACACATCACTCTTAAATACTCGTTCATAATGAAGACCGTCACTAATAGTTTTATTAAATCGATAACTGTTTTTATTTTTAGAAAATTGGGTTAAAGCTCCATCATAAAAGCCTGTGACTACTACCTGATCACCTTGCTCCAAATAGGCAACACCTGAAGCCCCTTCTAGTCCATTTATGTTGGTTGAGGAATTTTTAAATATTTGACTGAAAGCTAGGTTAAAATTATTGTCGACATTGAAAATGGCAAAAGCATTATCATCTCCGCTAGACACAAAAACCTTAGAATTATCCATAAGAATTTTTACGCTTCTAGGATTACCTAAGCCATCAACACCGTTATAATCATCCTTTAATATTTGGGTGAGCTGAAGACTTTCTAATCTGCTATTAGCAGCAACATTAAAGTTAACTAGCAGAATAAATATGAAAAATGAAATCAGCTTTTTATTGTTAAACATTATCTCAACACACTCATATAAGCATAGGTTAGATTGCATGATACCTGATAATTTCAGGAAATATTGCTACTGAAACTCCTTCGGATAACTTTTGATAGGAGAAATTACGAGGTTCGAAGTAAGCAAGATCTTTTGTTCTGAATTATTTTGGAGCATTTTCGAGTTACATGACGGCAGAGAGATGGCTGGTTTCAGATTAATCCTAACTGTGCTTTGTATTAACTCTAGGGCTTTATATTTTCATTATGGTTTTTCTGTAGCTTTGAGGCCAATATACATCTGTCATGCTTTATCTGAAAATCCAAAATATCGACATTCTCCTCAGCCCTAAAAGCCTTACCAGACAAAACTTTCAATTCCAATCTTGTCAGAAACCATTCCAGTTTTGGAACAGAAAATGCAACTTTGTTCTGTTTTTGATATAAATAATCCGCAATATGACAAGAGTCATAATTCTGTCATCTAACTGATCAATAATTGACGCTAATTTAATCATCTAACGTAATGAAGAAGTAATGGACAGTGCCTTGGTGCAACTTTCGTTTGCACTCCCATCTAGTGAAGACCCTTTATGTGCTGCGCTTGCGCATACTATGGAATATGAACAATTGCATTTTGCTGCTAATGAGCAAAAGCGTGTTGTATTTTGTTGTGTGCTGCCAGATGATGCCCATGAAGGTGATGTGATCTCTATCAGTGCTACACGCCCTGATGCTCGTGAATCGGCCTATTTTACTGCGCACACGTTAACGCAGCACGATCTAGATCAGCACGTTATTATGCTTACGTTAGAGGATGTTACTCACAGTGGTGAATTTGTATTGCAATTAATGCTACACGGTATGCATGCAACACTTAAAGACAGCGCCCAGTTTGATGTCAGCATTGCAGCAAGCACATCACCAGAGCTGCTAACTGGCGATAAATCTAAAAACAATGGCTTACGCCATTACATCAGTAATCTTGGCGCAAGCTTTTTAGCTTTTTTTTAGTCAGCAAAGCTAATTTTACCCATGGTAATATCGGGGATCCCTTGCTCGGTATTACCAAAGCGTTGCTGCCCACCCGACAAACATTCGTTCGCTAAAATAGCAAATAACACGGCTTCTTTTGCATCTGGGTTTATACCCAAAGAATCGGTGTTATTTATCTCAGAAAGAGCTGGGCAATTAGCCAAAATAGTTTTCATTAATAATGGGTTATGAACCCCACCACCACTGGCGTATACAGCCACATCGGTTAAACCTTCGCTGCATTGGTTAATTGCTTTAGCAATCATTACCCCTGAAAACTGCACTAAGGTTGTCATCACATCAAAGTGCGATAAGCTCTGCGTATTCGAGCGTGCTTGCGCCGCTGCTAAATAGTCTAGATTAAACACTTCTGGCCCTGTGGTTTTTGGAAACCCTAAAGCAAAAAATGCATCATCACAAAGCGCAGCTAGTAAAGCTTCATTTACCGTGCCTTTTGCCGCAATAGCGGCATCTTTATCATATTGAAGTGGAGCAAAATAACGCTGTATGTAGGCATCCATAATGGTATTACCAGGGCCTATATCAGAGCTAAAAACCGCTCGCGCATCTGCAGATTTAGGTAAGTAGGTTAAGTTTGCAATGCCACCCATATTTAGCAAAATGCGGTTTTCACTGGTGCTTGTGAAATACAAGTAGTCACCATATACCGCAAGCGGTGCGCCTTCGCCACCCGCTGCAATATGCTTTTGTCTAAAATCACCTATGGTAGTAATACCTGCAGTCACGGCTAGATGATCGCTGTCACCTATTTGTAGTGTTGCATTGCCATATTCTGCACGCTTGTGTTGATTTTTAGGGCAGTGATAAATGGTTTGCCCGTGGCTGGCAATCACATCAACAAGTTCTTTTGCTATTCCCCAGCTCGCTAACGTATTGGCAACCATTTCACCATGTAATTGGCCAATCCAAGGGTTAAGCAAAGTGACTTCTTCAAGGTCACATTCTCGTTTGGCGAACACTCTTTTTACACGCGTTTTATAATCATCGTCGTAATCAACGGTAGTAAACTTTAATACTTCTACATGAGTGTTCATGCCCTGCCCTGATACTTCGCATAGCGCGATATCAAGGCCATCTAACGAGGTACCACTCATTAGACCAATTATTAATTTTCTTTCTTTTTTTGCGCTTAAATACAGTTTTTCAATATGTTGATGCATAAATAAATCACTTAAAATCAGCTTATTAGATGTAAATAAGCGGGTTAACGAGTTGGAATAGTTTATATTTTAAAATAATAGATTTAAAGAATAATTATTGCAAAGACTTTTAAATTGCTTTAAAACTGTACCGGTGAGCTCCCCAAAAGGAGAACACACAAGCATCATAACAAAAAGTATGACTCATTAAATTAACTAAATGGTCTAGGTCATTCACCAACCTGCGTTGATTTAAATGATAAAACGCAAGGGAATCATCATGAAAGCAAATACATCAACAGGGCATCGCTCGCTATTGCTGCTATCACCTTTAGCTCTCGCTTTAAGTTCAGTAATTAGTTATGCCCACGCAGAAGAAAGTACTGAAGTAAAAAAACCTGAAGTGATCACTGTAACGGGTTCACGTATTCAACGTACCGAGCTGGTCTCAAGTAGCCCAGTGGTGAGCGTTGATGAAGCACAAATTCACCTAGACCGTGCTGTGAACGTTGAAGATATTACCGCAAAACTGCCTCAAGCTGCTGCGGGTGCAAATAGCACTGGTGCCACGGTCGGTGACTCATTTGGATCATCAACGATTGATTTACGCGGTCTTGGCCAAAACCGTACATTGGTACTTATTGACGGTACTCGCGCAGTACCATTTAGTTTTCGTAACTCGGTAGATGTGAACACCATTCCAGCGGGATTAATTAAACGCGTTGATGTATTAACAGGTGGTGCAGCAGCGGTTTACGGCGCCGATGCAGTAGCCGGTGTTGTTAACTTTGTTTTAGACGATGACTTTACTGGCGCTGAGTTCTCAACTAGCTATGAAAGTGCCGACGGCGGTAACGAAAAGCTTAACTTTGAAGCTATTTTTGGTGGTGACATCGCCGATGGCCGCGGCCATGTAACAGGCTACATAGGTTACACCGAACGAAAAGAGTTATTAGCCGGCGAGCGTGACTACGCGCTTGAAAACTCAACGGCAATGATCAACAGCGGTGGTTATTATACTGACGTTGCATCTGGCAACAGCATAGGTATTGCTGACTCAGGAGCTGTAACAAGTGAGCGTCAAACATCTGATTTCACTTCTGATCGTTATTTAACTCAACCGATGGACCGTTTTTCTGCGGGCTTATTATTTGACGTTGATGTAAGCGACAGTGCCATTGCCTATGGCCGCGCAATGTATTCTAAAGTGACCGTAAATGGTGCGGGTGCCAGTGGCCAAACACCGATTTTTGTAAACGAGCAAGTGACCCTCACGCAAGACAATGCGTATATTCCAGATGAACTACGCGACCAACTCATGTTTGATAGCGAAGGCAATGCCCTTGTTAATGTTGAACGTAACCTAGGTTTAGGCGTGCAACACACCGAAGCGGTGCGTGATTCAATGCAATTTCAACTGGGCTTAAAAGGTGATTTAACTGACTACTTACGTTATGACGTATATGGCCAGTATGGCAAAACGGATGAAGTAGCAACAATTTACAACAACGCATACCGTAATGATAACAGCGGTAATAGTCGTTTTGCTGCCCTTTCAAATTCAGTGGATATTTTTGATCCCAACCTTGATTTCAGCGACTTTAGCGATCCGCTGCTTTATACCACTCGCGACCGTACACAAAGTGTGATCTCAGCAACACTATCAGGTGACTCTGGATTCTTATTTGAATTACCAGCCGGTGCTATCGATTTTGCAATCGGTTATGAATACCGTAAAGAAACCGGAAAACAAACTCCAGGTGATGCATTTAGAAACGGCACCAGCTTTGCATCTATCAGCGCATTTGATATGGATGCAAGCTTTAGCTCTGAAGAGTTCTACGCTGAAATTTTAGTGCCTATTTTAGTTGATAAACCTTTTGCTGAAGAGCTTAGCTTTGAAGGTGCCTACCGTATTTCTGATTACTCAAATACCGAAGCAGAAGACACTTACAAACTAGGTATCAACTGGGCAATAAACAGCGACATTCGTATTCGCGCAAACCGCTTAACCGCGTTTAGAGCACCTAACTTAGGTGAGTTTGCCAGCCCAATCACAGCGCTATCGTTATCGTTATTTGACCAAAATAGCGACCAGTTTGTGCCACGACTAGCAGGGCGTTATAACGGCGATCCATGTTTACTGGGCACCGGTGATGCGACTCAATGTGCTGCGTTTGGTGCGCCGCCAGTTGGCACTGAGTTCGATTCAAGTACCGCAGAGTACACCTATGGTGGTAACCCGAACATTAAACCTGAGCAAGCCGAATCAGATACATTAGGCATTGTTTATACACCTAGCTATTTAGAAGGCTTTGATTTATCACTTGATTACTACAGTATTCGTGTAACAGATGCAGTAAGCCAAATTCAACCTGGTGCAGCACTGCAAAGCTGCTATGTTGATGACCCGAATCCAAACAACCCACTGTGTGGTGCGGTACTTCGCGATCCAAACACTGGTTTTATTAGCACAGCCATCGTTAATGACTTTAACTTAGCCGCAATTGAACAAGAAGGTATCGACGTTGCAGCAAATTATGTGATTGATGCACCAGATCAAATGGGTGGTCGTTTTAGATTCTCGTACCAAGGTAACTTTGTTACAGAGCAAACGCGCCAAAACAACAGCACTGTACCGGAAGTAGACTGTAAAGGAACTTATGGCAGCGCCTGTTCAGGTGACTTTGCGAGTATCTTGCAAGCTGACTACAAACACCGCGCAAGCATTGATTGGCAGTTAGACAACATGAACTTCCAACTTGGCTGGCGCAGAATCGGTGAAGTAGAGTATGCTGTAGACCGTTCAGAAACAATCTCAGCACAAAATTACTTAGACTTTGCCGCTGCATGGCAAGTTAATGAGGAACTTGCTGTTAACTTTGGTGTCGATAACTTATTAGACCGTGAACCGCCAACACCTGAAGTAGGCGCAAACCACTTTAACACCGTGAGTGATTATAGTGTGATTGGCCGCTCAGTCGGTGTTTCACTGAGATATGCTCCAAGCTTCTAATTAATCCTACTGTTTTAGCTACACAGGATTGATCCCCTCAAGCGCACCCTGCCCGGTGCGCTTTTTTATTGCCTAAAAATTAGATTTGCTATGCAAAATTAATATGGCAAAGTACCAAAAAAAGGATTTATAAGGAGTAACACATGCCATTTAGCGAGCAAGAGCGCAGCGCTTTATTAGCACTCAAAGGTGTGGGGCCAACGGTAGTAAAACGGTTTGAAGAAATTGGTATTGAATCGTTTAAGGAGTTAGCCGGGTTTGATGCCAACACCATTGCTGAGCGAGTAGCGTCGATGTTGCATTCAAGTTGTTGGCAAAATAGTCCGCAAGCAAAAGCAGCAATCGCCGCCGCGATTGCTCGAGCAAAACAAGGCTAAAGCTCAATGACTTCTATTGCGCCGCGCTTTTGCATGGTGACATACACTTTGCTTTGCGTCTCGTTGAAAGCCAAATTCGTTGGATGCTGGCCTTTTAATTGATAGCTATTTAAGAGCTTGCCCATAGGCGAGACTTCAAGCACTTTCCCAGCGCCGTAACGAGTAATGAACACATGCCCTTGATTATTAACGCGCATACCATCTAAGCCATGATCAGTAAACTTAATAAAAGCTTTCTTATTACTAATATTTAAGTTCTCATCTAAGTCATATTGCCAAACAACTCGCTGCACACTCTCGTTCACATAAAGCTTAGTGTTGTCGTTATTAACCGCCACCCCATTGGTAGTCCCCATGTTTTTTTCGAGTAAATGGGTGCTGCCATCCGCATTGATACGCCACAGCTGACCCGTTTTTTCCGCCCAGTTAGGATCACTTGCAAACAGCGACCCGTTATTAGTGATAGCAATGTCATTGGGCTGATTCATTTTACTATTATGGGCGAACACTTCTGCTTTATTGCTGCCAGCAGGTACTTTTAAAATATTGTGGTTAACATAGTCGGCAATAAACAAATTACCTTGTGGGTCAAACTGCAAGCCATTACCAACGCTGTCATTCGGCAACCGCACAAATAATGATGTTTTACCCATGTTATCAACGCGGCCAATGGTTCCTTGCTGGGCATAGTTTACCGCGTATAATGCACCGTTATACATGGTTGGCCCTTCAACGCCTTGCGTAAAAACGTTATCTTTAACAAAGTCTTGGCTATCAACTGCAAAGGTTAACGGTGAGCTTAAAAGTAATGTAATTGCCAGTGGCTTTAGTAGTTTCATAGGTCTTCCTTTTACTCATTTAAACTCGTGTATACCGCTAAAATTGGGTATTCGTTTTCACCAAAAGATAAAGTCAAAGAACGCTTTTCGCCATCATCTAACTTAATACCTTCGTCAAAACTTTGAGGATGTACACGACGCCCATCGGCAAACAGCGCCATAATATGGTCAGCCTGAAGAATTCGCGACCCAGATGCTTTATTCTCAATCGTCACAACCGCTAAACGGCGACCACTTTCACTGCTCATTAATACACTATGGACAATGCCAAACTGGCTTTGTTTAGGATAACGCTTGGCATCATTCTCAAATGAAAAATCACTGCCAGAGAGCATCACAGGATCCACCGATAGTACATCAGTATTGGCTTGTAGAGAGGTTGCAAAAACCGCTGCAAATAATAGTAAAATACGCTTCATATCAATCCTTTTGATAAGCTTTAACTAGATTCAGCATACACCGTTCCTAAACGACTGCCAATAAAGCGAAGCGGCATAAATCGTTATTAAAGGTGATTAAAAGTAACATTTTCTAGTATCCATTCTCATTTTTTGCTATCAATGACAAAATCATAAATACAACCATTTTAGGTACAGATACAATTGTGATTTCACTTCGCGACTTTCAACAACAAGATGCTGAACAATTAATCTCAATTTTAAATGACACAAGCGTCACTCAGTTTCTTTCAAGTAGAATTCCGAGTCCATATACCGAAAGCGATGCTAACTGGTGGATCACTGAAGGCAGTAAGGGCGAGCTTATAAAAGCAATCACGTTAGATGATCAATTGATTGGTTGCGTGAGCGTGCTCCAAGGCGAGTTTGAATTTAATCGCTCAGCCGAGTTAGGTTACTGGTTGGCAAAAGAGTATTGGCAACAAGGGATCACTGCAAAGGCAGCGACTATGCTACTCGAAACCGTATTTACTAAAACAAATATCGTCAGAGTGTTTGCGTATGTGTGTGAGGATAACCCCGCCTCAATGAAGTTATTACAAAAGCTAGGTTTCGAGCAAGATGCCATTTTAAAAAGCGCGATGTTCAAGCAACAGCAATTCTTTAATGCGCATCTTTTTTCATTAATAAAACCTAACAACAAAAGCTAAAGGACGAGTATGAGTAAAGCGTTAAAAATACTTTGGCATAGCGGTGCTGCTATTTTTTGGGGGTTTAGCGCCCTAGCGTTACTTATTTGGGGTATTTCAGCTATCACACCAAATTGGTGTGGTGATGAGCAATATGAAGTGTTCTTATCACCAGATAAAGACAAACAAGCCGTGGTTTCAGTCATAAATTGTGGTGCCACAACAAACTTTGAAACACTGATATCTATTAGTCGCGTAGCACAACCAAGCGAGCAAACTATCTTGCTGTCACTAGATGGGCACCCAAGTAACACCAGCTACAAAGTTACCTGGACATCGAATAATGATATTGAGCTTACTGATTTTGAATTTGCAAAGTTATTATCGTTTCATAGTCGAAACACAGTTGGCGATATAGCTCAGCCTCACATTCACCCAAAAAATTAAGCAAATTAGTCTGCTTGAATCAACATAGCATATGAGTTTTCCATTAAGTAACTTTTAAAGTTTCTTTAAATAAAGTAAGCTAACCACTTCTGTAACACTTAAAGTTACCTATTGGATTTTTACTATGCAACAACACGAAGTCACCGCCTTATTTGATCAACAAGCTGCTAATTACGATTCACAATGGCAAAACATGGCACCCATTAGCCAGGCCTTGTATTTTATGATGTTGCCTTTATTCAGCAAACTGCCAAGCAATGCGCATATTCTCTGCGTTGGAGCGGGTACCGGAAATGAAATTTTGCATTTAGCACAGGCATTCCCCGCATTTCGCTTCACTGCTGTTGAACCCTCGACTGAAATGATCAAAGTATGCAAACACAATTTAACGCAAGCAGGGTTTGCACATCGCTGCCAGTTTCATAATGGCTACGTAGATTCACTCAAAAACTTGATGCCCTTTGATGCGGCAACAGCCGTGTTAGTATCGCAGTTTATAATTGAAGAACCTAAACGAGTGGCATTTTTTGCAGATATTCACAAACGTTTAAAACCAGGCGGTTTACTTGTCAGCGCAGACTTAAGTGCCAATCAAAGTGCCAGCACTTACCCAGAGCAGCTTAATCACTGGTTAAGTGTTATGTCATCAGCCGCAGTCAACCTTGAACAAATTGAAAGAGTAAAACAGGCTTATGAAAATGACGTTGCTTTAAAAGAGACTCAAGTCATTGAAAACATTATTGCCAAGTCAGGCTTTACGGGCGTTTACCCGTTTTATCAAGCAGGCCTAATAAAAGCATTCACCGGTGTTAAAGCGTAATTTAAGCTGCACACACTCGATTGCGGCCTGACTTTTTAGCCTGATACATGGCTTGGTCGGCCCTTTCGATTGCCGCCTCGATATCGTCATCGGCATTTATTAACGAAACACCAAATGAGCCTGTAACACTAATGTCTTTACCTTTGCCAATTTCAATTTTTAAAGCTTCAACGCCTGCTCTTAATCGCTCAGAAAATGATTTGGCACCTTCAAGCTCTGTTTGTGGTAAACAGACTAAAAATTCTTCGCCGCCATAGCGATATAGTTGGTCGTACTTCCTTAAGTGAGATTTAATGCATTTAACAAGGGCTATTAATACCTTATCACCTGCAGCATGACCAAACTCATCGTTCACTTGCTTAAAGTGATCAAGGTCGATCATTATCAGCGCGCAGCTCAGCGATTTACGTTTGCACAGCTCATGCTCTTTTTGCAGGTTTTCTACTAAGTTTGTTCGGTTCGATGCCCCCGTCAAAGGATCTCTTGTGTGAAGCAGCTCAGAGAATTCATCGATAAGAGTTTCAAAAAATTCATGCAAGCTATCTAAATCGGCATGAAACTGGTCCAATAAATTAGCCGGAATAACAGACTTAGACTCTTTTAACGATAAAAGGACTTTGGCACCTTGATGCATTTTTTGATGCGCACAAGCGATTTCAGAAAAGTAAGGGTGAAGATTTATGCTCTGCTCGGGTAGCTTATTAAACCATTGCCCGAAACGACAAAGGTTATGAGCATTATCTGCTAAGTCTTGTTCATCTGCAGGTATGTCTGCAATTAAGCACCTTAATAAATTTCTATACCATGACTGGTGCCACTCAATGGCTTGCTCGATTTCTGCAATAACGTCTTCAAGCTGGGTATTAGACAGGGAATTAATGCCGTGTCCGGTATTTTGATGCATAGCCAATGAAAAGACTTCCGCTTTATTATTTTATTTCCTAAAACAGTACCTAAGGTAAGTTACAAACTCAACCTAAAGCGTTAGAAAGAGATGGCTTAATCTACTAATCGGTAACCTACAGCGGGCTCGGTTAAGATATGTTTAGGGCTTGCCGCATTTTGTTCAAGCTTTTGCCTCAACTGACCGATATGTACACGCACGTATTCAGGGCGATTAATATACTGCTCGCCCCACACTTCAGATAATATAGCGTTATGCGTTAACACCTTATCTTTTTGCTGAAATAATAACAGTAAAATAGCGTACTCTTTTTTAGTTAGTTTAACTTCTTCAGCGCCTTTACGGACCACGTGCTTATGTGGGTCTATGTGAATATCACCACATTGCAAGGTCAGGCTTGGTGTTGTTTGCATACGCAGTAGCACCCGAATACGTGCTAATAATTCGTTTGCGCTAAATGGTTTGGTTAGGTAATCGTTGGCGCCGTTATCAAGCGCGGTGACTTTTTCTGTTTCGCCATCCCGTGCAGAAAGTACTAATACAGGGAGCAGACTCCACTGCCTAAACTCCACCAGCCAATCTTGCCCATCCATATCGAGCAAGCCTAAATCAAGCAGCACTAAATCAAACTGCTGCTGGCTTAAAAGTGCAAACGCATCAAGCCCTTTGGCGCACACACTAACTTCATGATCACTGGCTTTTAATAGTGTTTTTAAAAAACTTTGCAGAGGCGGTGAGTCCTCTAAAACCAAAATATTAGCCACGGCTGTTACTCCAAATTAATTTAGCTGTTGCCTGCTTTGTCTGCTCATTGAGGGTTAATTCGAAGCGCCCTTGATGACATTTAGCAACCACATCGCAGATCACACTCCCTAAGCCAACGCCTTCATCTTGACTCGTCTCATGCTTATTCGCAAAAGGATTGCTTAACACTATTTGGTATTCATTGTGTGTTTCAATAAATTGCATGTTCGCAGAACCATCTCCGTAGCGAGCTGCGTTCTCGAGCATATTAGCAAAGGCAATTTCCAGAAGGGTTTCATCGCCAAAGCAGATGCTTTGTTGCTGAGCATCAACGTGAAGTTTAAAGTTCTGTAATTGCTGCTGACGACGAGATTTTGCCTCGCTAATTAAGGTCAAAATGGGCAATTTTTGCCATTTTATATTCTCAGCTAACTTATTAACTTTACTGAGCTCCATGACTTTATCAAAGTGCTGGTTAAGTATTTTACTTTGCTCATAAATGTTAGCTGCTTGCTCTTTGATAACCTCAGAGCTTAGTTGGATATCATCATCAGCCAACATGCTTGATGCGCCCATAATGGTCGCTAATGGCGTACGTAAGTCATGAGATAAACTGCGCAATAAGGTGTTTTTTGACCTCTCTAGCTCCGCCTGTACTTTTATCGCCGCTGATTGCTCGCGTAGTAAGGTTTTTTCTTGAACCTGATACAACAAAGAGCATGCTGTATTCGCTAAAGCCTGTTGCTCTGCATTAAGTGCTTTGGCAAAAGCAATACCACCAAATTCCGCTTGTTGTTCATTTAAATAAATAAACTGCTTAGAGGCTACTAGCTGCCAATCACACGCAACCTTTAAATGCGCGGCCATGGTTGTTAAAAACAGCTGCTTTTGCTCCTCAAGGCTATCGAGATCATTAAGCTTTTTTGCTAACTCATACAATAAGCGACTATTACTTGCATGGGCTTGCACATCGCGAACCTTGGTATTGAGCTCTCCGGCTAAGTGGCTTATCACTAAACCCACAATCAACATCACCAAAAAAGTGACCACATATTCAATATTTTCGATATGAAAAGTAAAATACGGCACCACATAAAACCAATCCGTGCAGGCAACACTCACTAAGGTGGTAAGCGCTGCAACACGACGATTACTGCGCACCGCAACCCATGTCACCCACAGCAGCTGTAGCATCACAATATCGGTGGTTGTAAACAGTTCTCGAAACGGAAATATCGCGAGCACCACCACAAGTGGCATCAACACACTTAAAAATGCGGCTTTTAAATACTGTATTTTGAATACTGACTGCATCATATTTTCACTTATTGTTTGTCCCTATTAGATTAAAGGGTTTTCAATTTTGTCACTATAAAGTTTTTATAAAGTTTTTTTATCTCGGCATAAAATCTTTATAAAGCTTTCAAGCTCTCTAAAGACTTCTGTTTTTTTGCCATTAGCATTTAGCGCGTACCCACAATAGCGAGAAAGACAATGGCTCAGTTTGCAGTAATCGGATTAGGACGTTTTGGCGTAACCGCTTGTTTAGAACTTTCAAAACAAGGTCATACAGTGTGTGCTGCCGATATTAGCGAAAGCACCGTTAATCACTATGCCGACCAACTCAGTTTTACCGTGATGGTTGATGCCAGTGATGAAACACAATTAGCACGGCTCGATTTACCCAGTTGCCAAGCCGTATTGGTGGCCATTGGCGAGAATATTGAAGCCAGTATTTTATGTGTATTGCATTTAAAAAACTTAGGCGTAAAGCAAATTTGGGTAAAGGCCTGTACCAAAAGCCACCATCAAATACTAAGTAAACTTGGCGTTGACCGCATCATTCACCCTGAAGAAGAAATGGGCGTGAGGGTTGCGCAAGCGCTTAACTACCCAATGGTTAATCAATATTTCCCGCTTAACCAATCCACGTTTATTGTTGAATTAGGCATTGATCTACAGCTTTCTGGTCGCAAAATTGGCTGGCTCCTCAAAGAGCGTAATAGCGATATTAAACCACTCACACTACGACGTGATGATTACTTCAATACTGAGTTGACTAACGACACCGAACTGCGTCACGGCGATAGTCTGGTGCTACTGGGCTCTAAAACTTACTTAACTAAATTAGCAAAACGGTTTCGTGCATTATGATTAACTGGCAAGCCAATGTTTATCCTAAACAGTTTAGCGGTGTAAAGTGTCGTAAACGGCAAAAAATAAACCCACCTTTATTGCTCACTATCGGCTTTATTGTGTTAATTATGCTCGGCACGGGCTTGCTTATGCTACCAATGGCAAGCACCCAACCGATCAGCTGGCTCGATGCATTATTTACGGCAACCTCTGCGGTTACAGTAACAGGGCTGGTGGTCATCGACACAGGTACTGATCTGACTGTATTTGGTCAAAGCGTGGTCATGCTGCTGATTCAAATCGGTGGCATTGGCTTTATGACCGTGGCGGTGATTTCAATATTAAGTTTAGGAAAAACTCTAGGCTTACAGCAACGCTTATTAGCCAGCCGCGCTTTCGACACCAACGATTTAACCTCAGTGATCAAGGTTGCTAAGTATGTTTTAGTGTATTCATTAGTGATTGAGTCGGTGGCATTTTGCTTACTCTTTATTAGTTGGTTCAATGACTATGGCGCACTAAAAAGCGCCTATCACAGTCTGTTTTATACGATTTCGGCGTTCAATAATGCGGGCTTTGCGTTAAGCGGCGATAGCTTATCGGCATTCAAAGGCGATATAACCGTAAACGTAGTGATCACAGGCTTATTTATCATCGGCGGCTTAGGGTTTACCGTACTGATTGATATCTACAAACAAAAGCGCTGGTCGTTACTATCAACCAACACCCGCCTGGTGTTAATTGCCACCTTAATGCTCAACTGCATCGCATTTATATTGATTTTTTTCTTTGAACACGCCAATCCGGCGACATTAGCGCCGCTATCAACGTCTGAGCAAATATTAACGGCTTGGTTTCAAGCGGTGACACCTCGTACTGCAGGATTTAACACCTTGCCAATTGAAAACTTGAGTCAAGATTCAACGCTTTTGACTATGCTGCTGATGGTGATTGGCGGAGGTTCAGTTAGTACGGCGAGCGGCATAAAACTAGGCACCTTTGTGATCCTAATTTTAGCGATGCGCAGCTATTTAAAACAGCAAACCACGGTCACCGTGTTTAACCGTCAGCTGAGCGACAAGTTGGTGATCAAGGCACTAAGCGTCATGATATTGTACTTATTTATCGCTTTTACCAGCATTATGATCATCACCAAGCTTGAACAAGGGTCATTACTTGATATCACCTTTGAGGCAATTTCGGCACTCAGTACCGTGGGTCTTTCCCGGGGTATAACTGGGGATTTAAGTGCGCCTAGTCAGCTCATTATCATACTATTGATGTTGATAGGTCGGGTTGGGCCATTAACGTTTGCTTATTGTTTTGCTCGCCAGCACAGCCAACCTTTGACATACCCTACTACCAGTATTCAAATTGGCTAAGTGTTCAGTTTTGGCACTTTTTAATAGCAAAACTGTACACCTAAAGCCCTGCTACTACTGCTGTAGCAAGGCTTTAATGTCACTGTATCGTTGTTGCTCGCAAAGGCCAAAACCTGATAGCTGTCTGACTTTGTTGCGGGTAAATAAAGGCACGCTCATGCCCGCTAAAAAGCGGCACTGGGTGTCGATGCTGACATCACTAATCCCTTTAGCGGCTAAGTGCTGTTTTAGCTCAGTAACTTTGCTGGCAATCACATTTTGCTCGGGCATTTGATGCACTAATGAGTAACTAAGTTTTACCTGCTGGCCTCTACACACTGAACAATGGCCACATTGCTGGGGTGCATTCTGGTCATCAAAATAGCGAGCTAAGTTATAACTTAAGCAGCTATCAAGCTCAAAAAAGCGTACTAAAGTGGCGATACGTTTAATTTCAGCCTGCTCTTTTTCGATAAAATATTGGTGCAGTTGCTGTGCTAAATCAGCGTGATTTATTACCGAGTTATTCACCTCATACACTTGCGTAATACGTTTAGTTTCAAGGGCTATGTGGCCCTTTTCAGCCAAATAATCGAGCGCTGCAACCACGCGTTTTCTATCTACCTGAGTAGCACTGGTTAGTGCATCAAAATTAAGTGTGCCCCAAATTTTCTTAAACTCAGTATGTTTAAATACCTGTTGTAAAAACGCTTGTCGGTCAGCATCAAACTGGCTAAGTAGCTCATTTTGATCCGTTAAAAACTTATATTTAAAATCGGCGTAATAGGCATATAAAGGCGTAATAGCCCCTTGCATCTCTAACTGTACTAATAAGGTTTTCAACGCTAAAGCACGAATATTACTTTCGCTCGATAAGCTGTACTCTTGCATTTCCCACTGGTTGTTCGTTTGCTCGTTGCGAATGTTATTAATGACATAGTCAATCCCACTTTGCTCGGGAGTGTCGGCATAAACAAAGTTCTCAACGGTATTTAAGCCATCTAAGTTTGCTAGGGTAAAACAGTTTGACGGCGCACCATCTCGCCCTGCACGGCCAATCTCTTGGCTATAGTTTTCAATCGATTTTGGCAAATCATAGTGGATCACAAAACGAATATCAGACTTATCAACACCCATCCCAAAAGCAATGGTTGCCACGACGATATTAATTTTACCCGCCATAAAATCATCTTGGATTTGCCAGCGTTTATCATCCTCAAGGCCTGCATGATAAGCCACCGCATTAAAGCCGGCTCTTGCCAAACCTTCGGCTACTTGCTCAGCGGTATGTTGTAAGGTGACATAGACAATCCCAGCACCTTGTTGGCTGGCTATGATACTTGCTAATTGCTGAGGTTTTTCTTGGCTTGCAACACTAAGCACTGATAAATCGAGATTGCTTCGGTAAAAGCCAGTTTGCACCACACATTCTGGGGCAATAGCAAAACGCTCACACATATCGCGCTTTACTTTTTTAGTCGCTGTAGCAGTGAGAAGTAATACCAATGGAATATTAAGCTCTTCACGATAGCGCGGCAGTTTTAGGTAATCAGGTCTAAAGTTGTGACCCCATTCAGATATACAGTGTGCTTCATCAACCACCAGCATCGAAATAGGCACTTGTTTAATAAATTCACGAAAGCGCTCATTCTTAAAACGCTCAACTGAGACCATTAAAATTTTCACCTTCCCTGCTCGCACATCACTCATTACCGTATGACTTTGCTCACTGGTTTGGCTTGAATCAAGGCTTGCCGCGTAAATACCTTTGCTATTTAAAAAGCTGATTTGATCTTTCATCAGTGCCAATAATGGCGATACCACTAAGGTCAAATTAGGTAGGTGCATTGCAGTTAATTGATAGCACAAAGATTTACCCGAGCCAGTTGGAAAAATTGCCAACGACGATTGCTGATTTAATAACTGCTCAATGGTTTGTTGCTGACCTTGGCGAAACTCATTAAAGCCAAAGTATTGATTCAACGAAGTGTGTAGTGGTGTAGTCATCCTGATCCCTCACTTTCATTTCCCTTTTCAGGTAATGATAGGTCTCTTACTGCGAATTAGCCATGTTAACCTGTTTAACTCAATCCCCCAAGGCTATTGATATAACTAAGCGCACTATATTGTTCTTATCGGGTACTGACAAAACCAGTAAAAAGGCGCACAATGGGCGCGTTGCCATGGGGTATTGATGGATGGACTTACAATACCTAAGCGCTTTTTCTCAAGAGTGTTTAGGTATTATACTTTTGAGGGCAACGTAATGATTAACCAACCTCCTAAAATCGTGATAATCGGTGGTGGCGCTGGTGGCTTAGAGCTAGCAACACAATTAGGACATAAACTCGGGAAAAAACGCCAAGCAGAGATACTTTTAATCGATAAAAACCGCAGCCATATTTGGAAGCCGTTACTTCATGAAGTAGCGACGGGGTCGATTGATGCCGATTTAGACGGCGTTGTATACTCAGCTCATGCAGCAAAACACCATTATAATTTTCAACTCGGCAGCTTTTGCCACTTAGATCAAACCAACAAAACCATCACTTTAAGTGAGTTAAAAGACGAACTTGGCCACCGTATTTTACCTGAGCGCCAAGTCAGTTATGACTATCTTGTACTTGCCATTGGCAGTGTTAGTAACGACTTTAATACCCCTGGTGTTAACAAACACTGCTTTTACCTTGATTCCAACCAACAAGCTGAGCGCTTTCAGCATGCTCTACTCGATAACTTCACCCGCTTACATCAAGATGACGACCTTCAGCACTCCTTAACCATTGCCATAGTGGGTGGTGGTGCAACCGGGGTTGAGCTGTCGGCAGAGCTTTATCATGTATCAGATATGCTGAAAATGTATGGCCTGAATAAAATGACCGCTAAACGCTTACACATTGATTTAATTGAAGCTGGGCCGCGGATTTTGCCAGCATTACCAGAGCGCATTGCAAACTCAGCTAAGCGTGAACTGGTTAAATTAGGGGTAACGGTGCGCGAAGGCACGCAAGTAAAAGAGGCCACAGAAAACAGCTTTATCACCAAAAACGATGAACATATCAAAGCCGATATTATGGTTTGGGCTGCGGGTGTAAAAGCCCCTGATTTCATTAAAGACATTGGTATCTTTGAACTTACCCGCAATAACCAAATTAAGGTGAACCAATATCTGCAAAGTAGCGTTAACGACGATATTTTTGTGATTGGTGATTGCTGTGCATTTACTCAAGAAGATGGCACGCAAGTGCCACCCAGAGCGCAATCGGCCCATCAAATGGCGCAATGTGTTGAAAAAAACCTAATAGCTACACTCAAAGAACAGCCACTCAGTGCCTTTACCTACAGTGATCATGGCTCTTTAGTTAACTTGTCACGCTACAGCACTGTAGGCAGTTTAATGGGCAACTTAACCAGCAACAGCTTTTTTATTGAGGGGAAAATAGCGCGATTTATGTATATTTCGCTCTATCGTATGCATCAACGTGCCATCCATGGCAGTGCAAAAACCTTTGCACTGTGGATCAGCGAAAAAGTACTACGCGTTGTTAGACCAAAAATGAAACTGCATTAAGCTACGGCATAAAGCCGACAAATTAGTTGTTTGTCGGCTATTTGTGCACTTTGTCCCCAAGTCATTGACATCAAGCTATAAAGCCATACACTTCAGGCAAGATAAATCCATGGATTGAATATGAAAAAAGGTATTTCGCTAACCGTTTTTGCAGGGCTTTGTGCCTTTGGTACCTACCTGATATTAGATAAACCCACTCCCATCGAAGCGATAAGCAATGAAGTCTCGGCATCTTCTGCTACTGTCGCTGAACAAAATGAAGCTACTAGCCTCTTTGAACCATTAAGCCTGCCAAATAGCAAAGCATCAGAGCTGGCTAAACTCAAGCTAGCCAAACGCCAGTGTAAGCAACAAAGTTTAAAAGCCACTCAAGCTGCAGCTGATCACAGTCAAATAGAGGCAGCGATTAAACAAGCATTAAAAGACGGCGACTCTCTTGAAGATATTCTAAGTTATTCAGAGCTGGTGAAAATATCTTACCGTTCATTTAATACCTTAGTTATTAACGCAATCAAAGAGAATGCAGAACAGCAATTTCAATATGCCTCATCTGTTAACATACTAAAAAGCTGGCAAGGACTTGAGGTCATTGATTATTTTGATGCTGATACAATCAACCAACTAACGGCAGTTAATGGACCCCTTAGTCAAAATACTGGCTCAATGATGTTTAATCTTCCATTACCTGAGCAAGTAAACAAAACAGCATTGTACAAACTATTAGATAACAACGATGATTTTAATACCTATTTAAAAACGCCGTTTAAAATCGGTCCATCACGGCTCATTTCACCATCTATTTTGTTTCTTGCTAATGCTCATACGCTTAGTTTGACTGAGTTTGAAAACGCAATATCCAGCAAAGAGTTTACTGTTAACGACATTGCTGTGGCTTTAAAAAGCAACTTACCTAATGATTATTTAACAGCCCTCATCTCTCAAACAGCACAGCTAGGCGGCTCGCCTACAGCAATGAGTGATGACTTTATGGATGAACAACTGTATTTAAACCTTGCTGATGTGGCTGTGAGTGAATTTAACGTACCAGTTTTAAAGTTGTTAAGTGAGCGAGGTATTGAGCCCACTAATCAGCCAAATGTATTTACAGCGATGGATATTGCCATTGTAAACCTAAAGGGCAGCTCAAATAGCGAAGTAAGGCCACTAGAGAACAAACACTTAGAAACACTAAGTTATCTAAAAAATAAAGGTTATCGAGCTCACGGCGAGCTTGTGCGCGACACACCAAACGATAGGCTACTGATGCTTAAATCTTCATTCTTACCGAGTAGCCTTTTATTTGTTGGCGACCAAGTTGCTAATGATGCTTTTTCTCAGTTCAAAGATTTAAAGCTAATCCCAAATAACCAAGCATTTAAGCGTAAAGAAAAAGATAACTCTGCAATATCAAAAGCTCTCAGTGCCTATGAGAGACAAAAACAGCAAGCCAAAAAAATAACTCCTGAGTGTGAAACGATAGATCAGCGAATCAATTCACTAGAAGCGATAAAAACACGCTCTCAAGCACTCGAAGAATTAGAAACGCTCGAAGCGCAACAAGGCTTACTAACTCCCAACACGCTTCAAGGAATCGACCCTGTGCAAGTTCATAATTGGCAATTTTTGCATTCAAATGAGTATAAATATCAAACCTCAACGCAGTATCAAGCCTTTAAAGAAGCAATTGTCGAAAAAGACCTTAATACTGTGGCAACGATTACCCAAACAGCAAAACTCAGTACCCACCAGACAAATATGTTGCTTGCAGCAACAATAGAAAATGCTCAACAATTGACGTCTATTTGGCAAAACAGAGTCGCTCCAACCGCACCTGAAAATCTTTATCTATTTACTAAGTTACCATTAGTACAATGGCAATTGTTAGCTGATAACGGCTTTGATTTTTCATTAAAAGACATGCAAAACAACGATATGTATTTTTATGCAAGCATGCATTCAAATGCAGCAGTTGAGTTTTTAATGAGCCTTGCAGTTACGCATGATTTTTCTAAACCTGGGCTTGATATTCTCGACCAAGCACTGGAGAAAAGCTATAACACACAAACCCTCGCAGACTATATGCCAAGCGCATTAAAACTTGTTAAGCAATATGAGCTTAACCACTTTCGCCGTGCCCAGCGTCTAAAAGTTTTTGTCCCTGATGTTTATGAAGAGCTTATTAAACTTGAGCCAAAACTTGCACCCAAAGATGGCACTGTAATGAATAATTATCAGTACAGTGCTTATTAAGCTCCTTACTTATTTGAGCCGTAAATTAACATATCTGTTTACGGCTTAGCCGCGTATAATGCCCACTTTTTGTGGGGCGCAAAAATTGAATATTATTACACTAAGCGTTTTATCGCTTGCTATGTCGACTGATGCTTTTGCAGCTTCAATCACCAAAGGCAGTTCGCTTAAAAATCCTCGCGTTCTGAGTGCAATCAAGCTTGGTTTATTGTTTGGCTGTATCGAAGCTATCGCACCGATTGTTGGCTGGTTAATTGGCAGTGCCGGTGCCGATTACGTTGAAGCCTTTGATCACTGGATTGCCTTTGTACTGTTGGTGGGTTTGGGTGTTCATATGTTGCTTGAGAGTCGTAAAGAAGATGACGACGATGAAGAGGGACTTGCCCCGAATACCAAGCGCTCTTTCATAGCCACATTACTCACGGCCGTTGGCACCAGTATCGATGCCATGACAGTCGGTATTAGCCTAGCTTTCATGAAAGTGAACATTTACTTAGCAGCCGCCATGATAGGCCTAGCAACCACAATTATGGTTACCATCGGCGCACTACTTGGTAATGTAATGAGTGGCTGGGTTGGCAAAAAGGCCGAAGCAATCGGCGGTGTTGCACTTATTTTTATCGGTTGTGGCATCCTTTACAGCCACACCATGGCTTAACCTAATAGCTTATCAAACTCTTCTTTGGGCATGGGCTTATGAAAATAGTACCCCTGCCCAAGCTCACAGCCTAAATCGATTAAACTATTTAAGTGTTGTTTTTCTTCAATACCCTCAGCCACTATTTGTAAATTCAAGGTATGCGCTAAGCTGGTGATGGTTCTAACAATGTCCATACTTTGTGTATCACTGAGCATATCTCTAACAAAAGATTGATCTATTTTTAGTACATCAACGGGAAAGAGTTTTAAATAAGACAAGCTTGAATAACCCGTACCAAAGTCATCAATGGCAATGGTTAACCCCAAGTCAGATAGCTTATTAAGCATGATTTTTATTTCTTCAAAATCATGCATCAACGCACTTTCAGTTACTTCCAGCTCTAACAGCTCACTAGCAAGCCCCGCTTGTTCAATGGTGTCTGCAACTAGATTACAAAAATTACCATCGGTAAATTGTTTTGCTGCAATGTTCACGGCAACCTTTATGTTATGCCCTTGGTCGGCCCATTCTTTAGCCGCTTTACAGCTTTGCTTAAGCACCGACTTACCCAAGGCATGGATAAGGCCGGTTTCTTCTGCAAGGGGTATAAAATCCAGAGGTGAAATAAGTTTATTGTCGTTATCTCGAAGCCTTACTAATGCTTCAACACCTATAATTTTATGTTTTAAAAGCTCAAGTTTCGGCTGATAGAACACCTCTATTTTATCTTGCTCAATAGCATGTCTTAAGAGCTTTTCAACACTTTGACGCTGCTTAAATTGATACTCTAAATCATCCGAGTAATAACAAAACCGATTACGCCCTTGCTCTTTAGCACGATACATAGCAGCATCTGCATGAGTCATCATTTCTTCTGCTTGTATAGAGTCCGCAGGGTTAACACTCACACCGACACTGACCGATAGAATATGCTCTTGCCCATCAATACGAAATGGCTCATTCATGGTGTTAATAATATCGCTGGCAATGGCATCAACCACAGAGGCGCTCTTTACGTCGGGTAATAAAATTACAAATTCATCACCACCAATTCTTGCCAATGTCGTATTTAGATCAATTAAAGACTCAAGCCGCTTTGCAACATCTTTTATGATTAAGTCACCTTGGTGATGCCCTAAAGTGTCGTTTAAGTACTTAAAGTGGTCGATATCAATCAGCATTAACGCTACATTCTTATTCATGCTGCTTGCGACCTTGCAAGCATGGGTGACCCTATCATGTAATAACACCCGATTAGGCAAATCGGTTAGTAAATCATGATTTGCTAAATGGCTCATTTTCACTGCCATCGCTATCGATTCACTCACATCATGAAACACGATAATACCGCCGATGATGTTACCCTCTACATCACGTATCGGTGCAGCTGAATCTTCTACCCTATATACTCGCCCATCAAGCCCAGTTAATTGACTATTTAACGCCATAGCAACTATGCGCTGCTCTTTTAGAGCGACAGATATAGGGTTAACGAGTGTTTTGTTCGATGTTGCATCAACGAGCTTCATTACCTCTTCAATATGGCGCCCTTTAGCCTCTTCAACGTGCCAACCTGTTAATCGCTCAGCAATGGGGTTCATAAAGTTAATAATTGCGTTGTTGTCCGTAGCTATTACGGCATCACCAATAGAATTAAGCATAACCCGTAAACGCTCAGACTCATTCGATAGTAGTTTTTTTGTATGGGTAATTGAGGTGATATCCGAAAGAGTAAGAATAACACCTACAACTTCTTGCTCTTTTATTCTTAAATTTATTTGCGCTCGAACATATTCAATCTTATTGCGAGGGCTAGGCAACTGAATATTTAAAACTTCTTGCTCTATGCCCTTAGTCAAGCAGCGATGAAAAGCCTCATACAATTCATCTGGTAATACATCTTTGGCGAAACAACCTAGCATTTGCTCGCTGCTTTTTGAAAACCAATGGCTGGTTTCATCATTACTGAAGAGGTTTTCCTCGGTATTTGACCAATAAGATATATATACTGGCACTTGAGCAACGAGTGTCGAAATATCATTTCTTGCAGCTAATATCTGCGCTTCTTGGTGTTTTAGCTTTAATTGGTTTTGTACTCTGAGCCGGCAGATATTCAAATCAACGGGCTTATGAATAAGATCAATCCCGCCGCTTGCAAAACTTTGATATTCAAAAATTTGTTCATTGTGGGAAGTAACAAAAATCACATGACTTTGTGCTGTTTTTGGGTTGTTTTTAAGCTTTTTACATACCTCAAAGCCATTCATATCAGGCATTTCGATATCTAGTAAAATAACATCGGGCTGAAAGAAAGTTGCTTTTTCAATTGCTTGAGCACCATTATCGCAACAAACTATCTCACCAAGGTCGCTAAGCGACTCAGCCATAATCATCAAACTAGTAGGCTCATCATCCACTACAAGCACTTTATTGTGTGAATTTTCATGATGAGAAAAAAGCATATCCATCGCCTCTGCAAGTAGTACATAAAAAAACTCTAGTCCTATCTCACCAGACGCGCCAATATAAAAAATGACTTTTTAATTCTTAAGTTGTAGAAAATCCCAAAATCCGGTCTATGCTTTATTCATCGCTTGGAGGGAATAGTTTGCAACCGGTAGCTAGTAGCAAAGATTTAAAGCTTAAAGATTCTGTTATTTTAATTGTTGATGATGAACCAATTAATACAACCGTAATAGAAAGTTTGCTCTCACCCTTCTATAAAACCCACACAACAGATTGCGGTGAAAACGTACTGAACCTGTGCGAGACCGTTAAGCCTGATTTAATACTGCTTGACGTGATGCTTGGCACCATGAGCGGCCTTGATGTTTGCAAGCAATTAAAAAAACACTCCCAATACAAAGATATTCCGGTGATATTTATTACCGCCATTATGGATCAAGATGACCAAAATCGCTGCTGGCAAGCAGGTGCTGTCGATTTTGTGTCAAAACCGGTTTATGGCGTCACTTTACTTAATCGCGTAAAAGCACATTTAACCTTAAAAAAACAAGCTGATTTGCTCAAAAACCTTTGTGAACACGACAGCCTAACAGGTTTAAACAACCGACGATTTTTACACAATACCCTTGATCAAAACATTCGTTTGGCCGTCAGAAACGATAAAGCTCTTTCGGTATTAATGCTCGATATTGATTACTTTAAACAGTACAACGACTCTCTTGGTCATCAACAAGGTGACGAATGCCTAAAACGCGTTGCTGATGAAATCAAAAAAAGTGTTAATCGCCCAACTGATACCACTATTCGTTATGGTGGTGAAGAATTTTTATGTGTTTTGCCAGACACAGATATTCAAGGGGCACAATTTATTGCCCATAAGCTATTGGCAAACATCCGTGAACTAAATATTGAACACCCACATGCAACCTCTGGAGTTCTCTCCATTAGTATTGGTAGTGCAACTTTTTCTGGGCATGAAGCCATCGACACTGACGAACTAATTCGCTGTGCCGACAAAGCGCTCTATCAAGCCAAGCATCAAGGGAGAAACCGCTGTGTTTGCATACTTACTGAACCTAATTTTAGCTTTTGAGCTAAATCGAACCTTACTACCGACTCACGTTTTCGGTATGGAGGGCTAAACCATGGATTACGAAGTATTACACCAGAAAAAAGCGACAACCTCTGAAGGACGCTTTTTAATACCATTAGCGATTGCTTTTATAGCCGCAATTATGTGCTCAGCAATTTTCTTTTTCGAACTACAACTTCATAAAAATATTAAAAACAGCGTTGCTGAACGACTGAGAGAATCAAGCGCTACCGTAGATGTGCAAGTCCATGAAAAAATAAATAAATATAAAAACGATTTACAGTTTTTATATTCTACTCCACCTATAGCAGGACTTGCCAGAGCTGCAGCAAATGGTGGTAACGACCCCCTTGATAACACTACCTCAGAGCAATGGAAAAAACGTTTAGAAACGATATTCGTTGCATTTTTACAATCAAATTCTGAATTCGAGCAATTACGTATCATCAGTACACAACGAGCAGGACAAGAACTTATCAGGGTAGACAGAGCTGCCGGTGGCATAGTTGTAAAAGCAGATAATCAGTTACAGGATAAAAGTGGCCGTGACTATTACCAGCAAAGTTCGCAATTACCGCAGGGTGATATGTATTTATCAGCAATAACACTTAACCGGGAATATGGAAAGCTCGACTATCCATATAAGCCTATGCTGCGAATAGCCTTACCCATTTTTGATGAAGATATGCAGCGCTATGGGCTGATTATTGCAAACATTAATACCTCTCAGTTATTTGCATCTCTTAATGCGATGGTACAAGCACCAAACTCATTGATCCTAACAGACAGCGAAGGCTACTTTTTAGTTCACCCTAATGAAGACTTTCGCTTTAGCCGTGACTTAGCACCAAACAAACGCTGGGACTCAGTGTATAAGTCTGAACCTGCCTATTTAGAAAATATACTCAGTATTAGCTCTAACTTTGCTGGTAAACAACAATACGAAGCGTTAACTAAGCGCATTCCATTTACTGGAGATTTAGAAACGGGGTTTATAGATGCCCACATTATGCTACCTCACTCTGAAATTAATGCGATGGAACGCGAGCAAAGGATCAGCACTTATGCATTTTTGTTGGGCGTATCTGCTTTTTTGGTGTTTGTACTTGGATTTTTGCATCGAAATTTAAAGCGTAACCGCGAGCTTGCCGAGGCAAGAGCGGTATCTTCAGCCATTATTAGCGGCTCAAAAGATGCCATTATTGCAGTAAATGATATTGGCCTAGTGTCTAGTTGGAATAAAGCAGCCACTGAGCTGTTTGGCTTTCAACGAGAGCAAGTATTAGGGGCAGATATAAACAAGTTGAATCTATTTTCAAATATTAATATCAAAGAAATATGCAGCTCCCTTAAAACTAATAGAAAACAACAAGAAATCGAAGTCGACTATCAGCAAAGCAATCTACACACGACTCATTTAGCACTCGCTTTTTCAGCTATCTTTGATGAACATCATCAACACAACGGCACAGCCATTCTCATTCGCGACACTACCGTTGAAAAGCAAGCGAGCGACAAAATTAAGCAAATAAATAACGAACTCGAAATTAAAGTCGCACAAAGAACTGCCCAGCTCGAAAAAGCCAGCCAAGTTAAAAGCGCTTTTATATCAAATATCAGTCATGAGATGCGAACACCACTAAACGGTGTTATTGGCACACTCAATTTAATAAAACGAGAGTCACTAACTAATCAACAACAGCATTATTTAGAAATGACAGAGGTAAGCGTTAATAGCTTGAACGTACTTATTAACGACATTCTTGATTTATCAAAAATTGAGGCTGGCAAACTCGACTTGGACAAAAAAGCGTTTAACCCTATTAAGTTTTTTGAAAGCTTAAGTGGCAGCATGGCTGTTAAAGCACAAGAGAAAAACCTTGAATTTATTCTAGATATTGCCGATGTTGAATACAGTTCAATAATTACTGACCCTCATCGTTACTCGCAAGTGCTTACCAACTTAATTAATAACGCGATTAAGTTTACTAAAACAGGCTTTATAAAGTTTACTGCTGTGAGTAAACGACTTAGCGATGATAACGTTGAGCTATGCTGCACAATTCAAGATACCGGAATTGGTATTGCGCCTGAAAATCAAAATAAATTGTTTAGTGCTTTCACCCAAGCCGATAACAGTGTGGCCGCACAATACGGAGGCACAGGACTCGGTTTATCGATATGTAAGCAACTAGCCTGTTTACTCAATGGACGAATTTCCTTTGAATCAACTGAGGGGAAAGGGAGTACTTTCACATTTACCATTCAGTTAGACAGCCAAAATGTAGAAAAGCGCCAACCAAGCAGTCGCTTAAAAGACAGCGTGTTTGCTGTGTCGGTCAAACAACCTGAGCTTGAACGAAGCCTAACAAAACTCATCTCTCACTGCGGTGGACAGCTCACGAATGTTGACCTAGAAAGCTTTGAGGTAAGCGATAACATGCCCTTTGATACGCTAATTTTAGAGCCTGGCAATCCGTTACTCGCAAAACTTGATAGCTTTACTGAAAATACCTATGACCATAGCCTGCCCTTTAAGTTAGTGGTGCTTATAAACCCAACCGAACCACCACCGCAAGCTAAATTTTGCACCTTTATGCGCTTATCTAAACCGGTGCTTATCTCTGAGTTTTTACTTAAACTAGCTGATGAACGACTCATACAAGAGCAGCCAGCTCAAGACACAACACCACTTCGTCGCGAGACTGATACGCAAATTCATGTCGATGTTGAGATTGCAGGAGCAAAAATCCTGATCGTTGATGATAACGATATAAATGCTGCAGTTGCCAAAGGCACATTAATGAGCTTGGCACTGCGCTTTGAAATGGCATCGAATGGTCAGCAAGCCATTGAAATATTGGCCAGTGCACCTAAAGACGACCCATTTAACTGCGTGTTAATGGACTGCCAAATGCCCGTGTTAAATGGCTATGATGCTGCGGCACAAATACGCAAAGGGGCTGGTGGAGAGTACCATAGCGAGATCCCAATTATTGCCATGACTGCCAACGCTATGCTCGGTGAGCGTAAAAAGTGCTTAAATGCAGGTATGAGCGATTACATCACAAAACCTATCAGTGCAGATAAATTGATTACCACTACGGCGAAATGGGTTGCATCAACGTACCCTAAACATCATACAGCGCCAAAAATGATTGCTGTGCCTGAGGTAAATCAGTCGCCCGCTATACTGCAAGAAGAATTAATCGATGAAGAAAAACAGCATTGGAATCGCGAAGCTGCCCTCGGTCGTTTGATGAATAACGAGGTGCTATTAAACAAAGTGAGTAAGATGTTTTTAGAAAGCTCACATAAAAAAATAACGCTGCTAACACAAGCAATCAAAGACAAAGACTACCATGCGATTGCAACCACCAGCCATGCGCTTAAAGGAACCTGCGGCGATGTGGGCGCAGCCAAATTGCACCTGCACTTTACTGAACTAGAGGTACTGGCCGCAAGTAAGGGCAATACGCTAAAAGATATTCAACTTAAGCTACTCGAAATCGAAAAAGACTACGAGATTTTGTTAGAAATTTTACAAAAGCATACCGTAGCCAGGGTCGGCTAATTTTATTAATAGCAAATAAATGGGCTTTGAAAACCAAAGCCCATTTTTCATTAAAGCGCCGCATATTTGTCTTCTAATTTTCATAAAGTGGGAGTATGTTTATACAAACCACTAAAGGAATGACGCTATGACCGCTAAAACGCTGATTTTCAACTTTGATGGCACAGGCAGCGAGCCTCGTGATGCTGAACAATTCAGCGCTGCACACTTCAAAGAAGACGCCAGTATTTCTAATATTCTTAAACTTCATTTACTTTTTGGTGGCGCACTCAATAGCGAGCCCGAAACACCATTTCCTTCTCAGCTTAGCTTTTATTATCAGGGTATAGGCACCCAAGGTAGTCGCTTTCGACGTTTATTCAATCAAGCCCTTGCACCAAGAGGTGATGATGTTGCCAGCATTTTAAATCGTGCTATGAACGACTTTAAAAGCTACTACACTGTAGGTGATAAAATACTACTAACTGGTTTTAGCCGCGGTGCTGCCCTTGCTAGGCGCTTTGCCAAATGCTTAGAACCGCTTATCAGTGATGATGTTTACTTATGTGTATTCGATACTGTTGCGTCAATTGGTTTTTCAAAGGTAACAAAAGCAACCCGCGGTGCTGAGCACGTTATTTTTGAAAACTACACGCTAGCAAGCAATATAAAAGCAGCCCTTCATTGCGTGGCGCTTGATGAAAAGCGCCGTGCATTTGAACCCACGCTTATTAATAGTGCGCCGCATGTGCATGAGATCTGGTTTGCGGGCGCTCATTCAGATGTGGGTGGCGGCTATTATCGTGATGGTTTAGCCGACATTTGCCTACGCTATGCGATTGAGTGGCTAATTGAACAAACCGTCGCACTAAACTTACTCACCAGTGCGGATATCAATTACAACACCTTGCTCCCAGAAGAGCATCGTAACCTCATTGCTCAAGATGATGTTACCGTTACCCCAGATCCGCTGGCACTTAGTCATCAGCAAAACTATTTTTGGTTTAACCCTTTGTTTAAACTGGTAGATCGCGAATGCTGTGTATTAGTTGATAACGAACAAAGCAAGCTCGCACCAACTATTCACTACACAGTAGCAGAGCGTATTAATCGTTTAACGAGCTATCGCCCTGAATCGTTAAAGAGCCTTCACTACGACGTACTTTATAATGACGAAACTCGCTTAAGCTTTAAGGGTTTAAGCCCGCATATTGCGCTTGATAAACAAAATATGACGGTGCTGAGTATAGACGAAAGTAAAGATGTGTTTGTTTATGGCGCCGAAAAATACAACCACACAGGCTTAATGTTAGAGCAAGGTGGTACTTACCGATTTACGCCTTATCCAGAGCAAACTTGGTATGACGACGGCATTAGTTGCGGCCCTGCAGGCTGGCACCGTGACAATATTCAACTAGGGGTGAAAGAAATCCCGATGGCCGTGCTTGAACCGTTTAGACGTTTACCCCACGCACAATGGTTTGCGTTGATTGGCGCAATCGATAACAACGACGATCATTTGTTTGAAATTGCTGAAGGTGCCGATATACGCATTGCTAAATCAGGCGAATTTTGCCCTTTTGCTAACGATCTAAACCGTTTTTATGGGGCGAATGCGGGACGCATTAAACTGCGCGTAACTCGTTTAGGATAATTTAGTGTTTGGGATAGTTTATTGCTTAACATAGCGAGCGATGATCTCCGTTATCGCTTGCTGGTTGTTTAAAATTGCCAAGTTAATAGCAGCACTGTCTTGTTCTGAAAGGGTTGTTTTACTCAGCATAAAATAAACGCTGTCATTATTGACAATATACGGATGCAGCTCGATACCCTGCTGATTATTTTTTTGAATTAAATATAAACCAGCTAGTTCATCATCGACAAAAAAATCGACCCGCCTAGCAACTAGCATAGCGAGACGCTGACGTAATGACGGCACAGTGACGAGCTGATTTTTATATTTTGCGTCTTCTTTTAAATGAGTAAAGTCAGGGCCAAAATAACTACCACTATTAGTTAAAATAACTTGCTGATGTTCGAGCAGTCCTTGTAAGTCTAAAGACTTTAAGCGGCCATGCGGGTACCAAAACAAGCGCATCACTTCATTACGGTAAGGCTCTGAAAAGGAACTAAAAGAGTCACGCTCTGTGCTATAGCTTGCAGCCGGTAGTAAATCGACTTTACCGTGCTTAAGCTCTGCAAAGCCCCGTTTAGATGACGGCATAACGACATATTTAGCGCAAAATCCTGCTTCTTTTAGCACTAAATTAACTACATCAATATCAATGCCAGTAAGCTTGCCATTTTGCGTAAAAGCATAAGGTGCCCACTGCTGACTAATCCCCACTTTTAAGGTTTTATCACAGCTAAAAGCCGAGTTACTCAATACCGCAACAACAAGTAAAAACAGCGCTTTTAACCCCATTAAGCCACCTTAGTTTAAATACTTACAGATCATATTATTCAAGTATGGTTGATAATGTCTGAAAGACCAATGTGTGAAGTGGGAAACCGTAAGTTAGCGAGTCTCAAGGGGAAAGAGTAAAGTTAAGAGATACGAGAATCGAGATACGAGATACGAGGTGCGAGATACGAGTCTGTAGCAGCAATTTTACATCGCGTCCTAGAACCCAGAACCTAGCGCCTGATGTTTCCCGCGTAGGACTGACTTTAGCCGGGAAATGTCTTAAGTTAGCAAGCTTCAAGGGGAAAGGGTAAAGTTAAGAGATACGAGATTCGAGTCTGTAGCAGCGATTTTACATCGCGTCCTAGTGCCTAGCGCCTAATGTTTTCATCCGTAGGCGTGAAACTTGTTTCGCGCGTCTGAAGATAGGAAATTTGAAAAGGCCTACATGGATTATGTTGGGTTCTATTCGGCACTAAAGTACCTCCTACAAGACCTCCTACAAGACTCAAATCGCTAAGATGAACACTCGACCTGACCACCCCCACAGCTCGTCTGACCGCTGAAGGCTAAAAGCTGACAGCTTCTTTCCCCTTTCTAACTTTCCCCTTTCTAACTTCCCCCCACAAAAAAGCAGCCATACGGCTGCTTTGAAGGGAAATCACATTTTAATGATGGGCATTAAATGTGGTTATTACACTTAAAGTGCTTTCCATACATCCGCGACACCTGGCTCGTCTCCTTGAGTCCACCATTTCGCTTCGTATTTATTACCTTGGTAAGTAACTTGATCGCCACCGTTGTAGATACCCGCAGCTTGCCACACAACATCACCATTACCATCGGTTGGTTGTGAAGTTGCTTCCCATGGGCCGCCTAAATCTGGGCGCTCACCTTGAGTCCACCATTTAGCAGTGTACTCTACGCCGTTATAAATCACCGTATCACCACCAACATAAGTCGCCGCTGCATCCCATGTGGTTTCACCATCTGGCGGAGTTGTTGTACCAGAATCTGTCACGGTGACATTAAAGCTCACTGCTGTAGCAGTTTGACCATCGCTTACTGAAACCGACACAACATAACTTGTATCTGCATCAACGCTGCCCGCTTGTATACTCACATCAGCACCTGAGCCCACTAACGTTAAGCCTGCTGGCACGGTCCAGCTGTATGAAAGCGCATCGCCATCTGCATCAGATGCCGAAACAGCCACGTCCACACTCGCGTCTTCTGCCACTGTTTTATCAGCAATTGCCGCAACGACTGGTGCTTGGTTCTCACCTGTTGTTGGTGCTACAACATTTACAGTGACATTACGGCTTACACTTGCCTCGCCATCGCTCACACTCACAGCAACCGTGTATTGCGTATCAGCAGTCACTGATGGCGCTGTGATTACAAGGGTGTTTGAATTTTCACCAGTTACTGTTAATGCGCTGTCAGCTGTCCAGCTAAAGCTTAGCGGATCGTTATCTGCGTCAGTTGCTGATGCAGTCACAGATACACTTTCGCCCGCATTAACAGATACTGTACTTGATACAGATAGCACTGGCGCTCTATTGCTAGGCTCAGTGACGGTACCACCAAGTGCCTCGTGCATGGCATTAAGAATATCGCCATTATCAGCGTCAATTTCCCATGCAAACAGGCCGCCTAGGTTATATTGATTAACATAAGCACCTTTTGCCAAAACTGAACGACGATTATCGTATGTAATTAATTTACCGTTACTACGGTTCCATACATAAGCGGCTTCGGCTTGTTCGTCATAACCTGTCTCAAACCCATTGATGCCATTTTCTGCAGCGCCCAGCATGTAAGTTTTGATGCCTTTATAATCGATAACACCGTCTTCCCATACGCCTTGCGCTGTAGTGCCTTTAAGTTTGCCGTTGCCCGGTGCTGTCATAGGGTTATCAGCGATAGTCGCGTTTTCTGGATAAACACCTTCCCAGCCACGGCCATACATAGCAGCACCTACCACGATTTTCTTCGATGGTACGTTTTGCGCAAGTAGATTCTGCACTGCATTATCAGTTGTATAAGCAGGGCCTTTATATGGAACGCCTTCTTCATCAACGCCCGTGCCATCACACTGACCAACACGGAAATGCGATGAACAATAAAGCGCAGCCTGATGGCCTGTCACATTGCTCCATGCACCATAGTAGTCGTAGCTCATTAAGAAAATGTAATCCATATATTGTTGAGCTTGTGAGTAGTCGACATCTTCAATTTTGTCGTAACCTGCACCAATCGCTGATGTTAACTCATACTCACGACCTGTCTCTGCTTCAAGCTTATCAAGCATCGCGCGCAGCTCTTGCATTAACGCAACATACGCTGGGCCATCTGCAACTGGGTCACCTAAGTTTGGATTAGCACCCTGACCACCAGGGTATTCCCAGTCAATATCAACACCGTCGTAGAATTTCCACGTTCTTAAAAACTCTTCCATTGATGCCACAAATGTGTCGCGATTTGCTTTATCGGTAAAGTAGGCAAATGGGTCTGATAAAGTCCAACCACCCACCGATGGTAAAATTTTCAGATCAGGATAGCGCTGCTTTAACGCCATTAACTGCGAATACGTACCACGAATTGGATCATTACTATCAACACCTGGTAGCGCTTTTTGAATCGCAGCCCATGGATCGTGGATCACCACTTCAAAATCTTGCGAACCTGCACAGGCAGTATTTAGTGCGTTTTTAGGGCCGCCTGTTAATGAGTCATTAGGTCCACAAATTGGAATAAATCCATACAAGATATGACTTAGGTTTTGCGCTGGGATATTAGTTACGTCGAAATCGCGACCATAAATACCCCATTCAACAAAGTAGGCACCTGTTACAAGGCCATCTTTGGTGCCAATATCTTGGTTGTTTGGATCATAGTCCATCGGCAATGGCGCTAAGTGTCCGCCATCTGTATCGGCAATAACAATTGGCTTACCTTCACTGCGAGCACAGGTGGTACCGCCTTCACATAGTTCTACATATAATGTGTGACGACCTGCTTTATCATACGGGAAGCTAATAACACCACTTTTAGTGCCTGCTGCCAGCGAGCCTTCATTAACCAGCATATCATCGAAATACACTTTGTAGCTGTCGCCGCCGTCACCACTCCATGCGTTCCATTCAATGCTGATAGTGACTTCATCAACACGGTTCACCAAGCTCTTATATGAACCTGTGCCTTCAAGGTCAACCTCAACAAATGAGTACTCTTGTGGCTCCCAAATAATGGTCGGTGTTGATGGTGCCGCATTCGCTGCACTTGCAAAGAGTGCAACACCAATGGCTGCGCTTAATTGTTTTATATTCATGATTCTCTCTTATCTGTTTTTATATAGCGTTACGCTGTTATTGATAAAGTTTGAACTACAAAACTTTAGATTTCTGTCCATACTTGGCTGGCACCCGGTACATCTCCTTGGGTCCACCACTGCGCACGATAGCGCTGTCCTTGATAGGTTACTTCGTCGCCGCCTTGATAGGCTTTGCCGCTGTTCCATTCGATTGATGCACTGCCAGACTCAAGCTGCCATGCATCACTACTGTCTGGTTGTGCGCCTTGGTTCCACCATTTCGCGCTGTAGATTCCGCCGTTAAAACTCACTTTATCGCCCGTGTTGTATTGGCTTGTGCTATTCCAAGCAGGAACGCTCGGATCAACAGGATCAGGGTCGACCACAGTGCTATTAAGCACAGACACGGTAAAACTTACTTGGCTTGTGAGCTCGCCATCTGACACTGATACACTTACGGTGTAGCTTGTATCAGCATCTACAGCGGGGGCATTTAGCGTGATGTTGGCATCGCTACCCTTAAAGCTCAGTGGTGCAGGTACATCCCAGCTATAAGTTAAGGTGCTTTGTTGATCATCGAAGGCGTGTAGGTGTATCGATGTGCTGGTCTCTTCTTCGACTTGAAGGTCATCTGGTTGATGAATAATTGGCGCGGTATTGTCAGGAGCCGCTTGTACGCTTAATGCAAAGCTGTAATTTGCATTCGTTGTGAAGACCTGATTAATCAATAAATCAGACGCATCAAAGGCAATATCTCCGGCGCTATTTTGTACGCCAATATTAACTAAGTGCGCGTAATTAAGGTTTAACAGCGCTGCAAATTCAGCCTGCCAATTAGCTTTATTATCAGCTGTGATCTGCATTTGTTGAGTAATTAACTCTTGGCCATTTTCATCAAATAACCGAGCTGACACACTACCGCCAACCTCAGCGTCTTGTCCTTGACGAACAAAGTAGCTGATTGCTGTCCAATCGCTTGGCTCTGTCGGGGTCGCATCGCTAACGATATTAATATCGCTACAGTTGTAGAAGCCTTCGCCACCGGCATCATCTCGTTGCCAACGCGTATATAAAATGGCATCGCCACTGCGCCCTTGTGGAATCGACACGCTCATTTCATAGTAACGGTCGTTGTTAGCATCGATACTAAAATCAAGATTGCCGTACTCTTCAACAAGCTCTAGGTCATCCCAAGTAAGCACTTGAGTCGCACTATCAAAGCCCGGTTTTGTTAAATAAAACTGCCAAAAACTTGGGTTATGCGGTGTACTCGCTAAAAAGCGCACTAAAATATCGCCATTTGCATTAGGGATAACCTCACTGCGTTGCCAATGCGCTGAAGGTAAATCCATACCGCGTTTTTCTGGGTCGCCTGCTGCACATAATCGGCCATCAGGTACACTTTGCTTTACTGCCTCTAAGTTTGTGTAATCAATGGTATTAGCCGAAAATTCAATGTCTTGCACAAACTGTACATGCCCTGCTTTAACAAACGCTGCACGACAAGCAAGGTTAGGAATACCCGTGCCATCTGCAGGCCACCAGTAACCGCCATCGGCATTACAAAATGCTTGGCGCGCCTTCGGGCTTTCTAAGAATCCGTGGGCATTCACATGGCTTGATGCACAGGCAAGCAGCATGCTGGTTGCCACTGCCGATAAAGACAATGCCTTTGATTTCATTACTTTCATTGTTGTTCTCGCTGTAGAAATGCGGAGCAAAGTCCTTGCTCCGCTTAGTTGGTTAAAGCGTGCAACTCACCGTCCAGTCAGCAGATGTGCCTGGCTCTGTGCTCGTCCACCACTTTGCTTCGTAAATCACGTTGTTGTGATTCATTAGGTCGCCGCCAACAGCATGGCTTGGGTTACCAGCCCAGTCAGTTTGCGGCCAATTTGGATATACGGGGATGCTTGCTACATCAACACCATTACAGTTTTCCTCGCCACCCGTATCACCACCGGTGTCACCGCCAGTATCACCACTGCCAGCTGTGCCATCTGGTAGCATTGGGTATTCGAATTTAAAGGCGTAGGTTTTGCCATTTTTCTCAATCGTGAAGTTAGATGGGCCCGTAATTGGCATGTAGTACATAACTTGCGCCTCAACGGTTTCACCAGTGTTAAATGACTTTTCGATACCGCCCCACTCATTCACTAAGGTGATTGAAAAACGATGGAACTCATTTTCAAAGCCACCGATATTATCGCCAGCCGCATTAGAGCCATTCGCTTCTACAGCCATGCCGAGCTTTTCTTGCGCATTCCAATTCGATTTGAAAATTGCCGAGGTAGAAACGGGCACATCAAAGCTGATTTTCGCGCCACTTAAGTCGATACCTGAGTTATTGGTGAATGCGAATGTAGGTGAAATTGGATAGTTATCATCACCAATCGGGAAATCTTTCACAGTAAAGCTTACGTCAACCGCTTCGCTTGGCAGGGTGAAATCAACATTGCCTTGATGAGTGTTGTAAGCCACACCACTTTGGTTAAATTTATCGTAAGCAAGTGTGGTTAAGCTTGAGCCCATGAAGTACTCACCTTTCGCTGAGTCATAATCATAGTCACCGGCAAGCTCCCAGAACATGATGCCACCTAGGCCATTGTTGATAACATAATCAACTTTGGTTGCCATTGATTGCTCATCTTCAATTGATAAGAAAACCTTTTTCTCTGCATTCCAAAGCCATGGAGCAACTGCTACATCATCGTAGAAACGTGTATAAGTACCTGTTAACACATCATCTGCATCGGTTTCTGGCGTTAGACCATAGATTTCCAGGTAAGAAGGGTTAATACCATTTTCGAGATTTTTCGCATGCCATAATGGGTTCGAACCTGCTGGCATTTCTTCACCAACATCGTTCTTATCGTGCCATAGGTTATCTATGCCAAGTGCGCCATTACCGCATTGGTTTTTCTCACCAACGCCAGTCCCTTTAGCACATTTTGATTGATCTGGCAGCGCTGCTTGGCCCCATAAACCATTAGTACCGCCCGACACATCTTTAAAGCCACGAGTGTAATATGGAATACCAATATTGATTCGACCTGCAGAAACCGCACCGCGGAAGTAACGCACAGCCCAATCCGTATTTAAGTAGCCAATACCTTCAAACTCAGCGGTGGTATAAACGCCCCATTGCGCTAATTCAGAATCAAGACCGGTATCAAACAAGGCTGCGTTGTGGCCTACATGTGAATTCCATGCACCATGTAAGTCATAAGACATTATGTTTACGTAATCGAGATACTTCACGCTTTGGAATGTTTCCATGCCACGTAATAAGTAACCTGAAGATGGCGAAGCAATCGTTAATAAGTAATGCTTACCTGCCTTTTCACCTGCAATATCAAGTTCTTCACGTAGTTTTTGCATCAATACACGATACGAGGCGTTAAGACCTGCGCGACGAGCATTAGAGATAGGAAAATCATCAGGGTGGCCTGAGTCATTCATTGACGATGGGTATTCGTAATCAATATCGACACCATCAAAACCGTAGGTTTCAATAAACTCAACCGCGCTTTTCGCAAAAGCATCTATTCCCGCTTGGTTCACAGAGCCATCGGCATTGGTTGTCATCGTGTAGAAACCACCGCTGTTTACGCGAGTACCGTCTTCACCAAAATAACCACCTGTTTCAGCCCAACCACCTACAGAGATTAAGGTTTTTACATCTGGGTGTTGTTTTTTGAATTTATTGAGTAAGTTAAAGTGACCTTTGTAACTAAAACTTGGATCCATTTCAGCGCCTGTAACGCCCGGCCAAGTCATATTTGTCGCTGGGTTGCCAGCGGCATTTGGATCACCAATCGAGACCTTGTTATTGCCATCAACATGCGCAAAGGCATAGTTAATATGGGTGATCTTATCCCAAGGAATATCATTAACTAAGTAGCTTGGCTGACCATTGGCGCCATTTCGCCAACTCGTAAAATAACCAATAACTCGGCGTGGATGATCGGCGCCCATTTTCTCGCGGCCATTTTCATCATATACGCTACAGTATGGGGTATTCACACCCGGTGTTTGGTATAAGCCTTGTGGTTTACAATCTGTACCTGGTTCTGTTGCTTCAACAACATTAACAACTTTGCTTTGTGTATCCGTCGCGCCTTCGTTATCGGTCACTGTTAAGGTAAATGAAAATTGCCCAAGTGCTGGAGCCTGCCAACTATAACTTGAAGAAGCAGCACTTGCTTGATGAACTTCAGTGCTGTTTTCAGTTAACGATAATGCGGTTACTTGGCCATCGCTATCAGTGCCAGAAAGCGCAAACACCACACTGTCACCCACCGTTACTTGTGATGGCAGTGAGCTAAATTCAATGCTTGCCACTGGCGCTTGGTTAACCGGCTCAACGTCATCAGACACACTCACTGAATGTGCAACCGCTGTAGAGGTTAGCCCTAAATCATCCGTTGCGACCGCACTAATCACATGGCTGCCTTGCGTTGCTTGCCAGCTCGCTGAGTAAGGTGTGCTTGTCACAACACCCAGCGATGTTCCATCAACAAAAAACTCTACACTTGCCACGCTACCATCAGGATCAGTAGCGACAGTGCTTATGACAACGCTGTCACTTGTGGTAAATAAAGAACCCTCTGCGGGTGTTAAGCTGCTAATTTGAGGTGCTTGATTTTCATTGACAACGCTGTCACAAACACCCAATAAACGCCACTCTTGATCAACACCAGAAGTCTCCACAGGGTTGGTTTGCGTCCACCACTTGGCTTCATAAGCGCTACCTTGTGCCTGAACCTGATCACCACCAACATGTGTTTGCCCTTGTTGCCACATTTCTAAGTTGCTGCAATCAATCGCAGCCTGTGCTGTAAAGCCGTATAAACCTAGTGACAGCGCACTCAGCTTAAAGGCATTTTTTATTAATTTATGCGAGCTCATTCGCTCCCTCCGCCCAAAGTTTTAATAACATTTATTTTACAAATCCAACTTTAAAGTAACACAAAGCGCTGTTACGTCAAGCTTGCATTTACCTTTAAAGGGTAAAATAAACGCACTTTTTGGTGTACAACTTATTTAAAACCACTAAAAAAGAATTAATTATTTTTATCAAAAAGCAAAAACGAGGATGATTCTACCGAGTAAAAATGAACATATAATTAACAATAATTTAACCATGGAAAGCACAGCTCTCCTGGTTTGTATAAAAAACAAGCAGTGCTTGTGTGAGGGTAGACGATAATAATTGTCGTATCGATTATGGGTATATAACGAATAAATTAGTTTTCAGGTAAAAATTTCTATAAAAATTGAGTGAAAATTATTCTTAACACGAAATTTAGTCATAAAAAAAGCAAACACTCAGTGTTTGCTTTTCACAAAAATCCTATTTGATCACAACTTAATTAAGCAGCGATTAAATAGGACTCTCGTCCTGCATGTTTTGCCTTACGTTGATATGCACCTTTACCTTTTTTAGGTTTCTCTACTTTTGCGGTGAACAGCTTAGATGTAACCATTGCGGCGTACACATTATCGTTAATTACACCACGACCAGTATCAACTTGGCCTTGTGTACGTTGTTTCTTTTTGCTCATTTTTTGCTCCTATTTAAAGTGTTGCGAGTATATACCTACCTAAGCGCTACGCAAGCGATTTTTAAGAAAAAAACGATGATTTTCCCCCTTATTTTGTCTTAATTACTTTTACTAAAAACCATGCCTTGTTGTCATTTTTCTGACTAAATTCGTATTTTGATTGCATTCACTACCTAGCTGCTGGCAAAACTAGCGAAAACAACCATAGTTAATTAAAAACAAACAGGATTACGATGACTGACTTTCTCTTAATCGCCTATATTTTCCTTATTGCAGGCATTATTGCCGTGCCTATTGCCAGCAAGTTTGGACTTGGCTCAGTACTTGGCTACCTACTCGCAGGTATTGTTATTGGGCCAACACTGACATTTTTAAATGTTGATGTGATTGCCATCCAGCATTTTGCTGAGTTTGGTGTGGTAATGATGTTATTTATTGTTGGCTTAGAGCTAGAACCCAAAGCGCTTTGGTCAATGCGAAAACAGCTTATTGGCCTAGGTGGCGGCCAGGTAGTTTTATCAGCAGCCGCTTTTACTGGAATTGGTTTAGCATTTGGTCATGCTTGGCAAACAGCACTTACAATAGGCTTAATATTATCGCTTTCATCGACCGCGATTGTACTGCAAACGCTTTCAGAGCGTGGGCTATTAAAATCAGATGGTGGTCAGGCCTCATTTAGCGTATTACTCACCCAAGATATAGCCGTTATACCTATGCTTGCATTTATTCCATTACTTGCTTTACCAGAAATAGCGCCCGTTATTGCAGATACAGCTCATGCAAGCGAAGACGGCCATGCTCGCTTAAGCTTGGTGGCGGGCCTTGAGAGCTGGCAAGCAGCGCTGGTTACTTTAGGTATGATCGCGCTCGTCGTTTTTGGTGGTAACTACTTAACCGCACCGATTTTTAGATTTGTAGCACAAGCTCGGCTTCGCGAGCTATTTACCGCTACAGCCCTATTCTTTGTTATTGGTATCGCTTTAATGATGTCGTTAGTTGGCTTATCCCCTGCGCTTGGCACATTTTTAGCGGGTGTTGTGCTTGCAAACTCACCTTATAAACATGAGCTCGAAAGTAATATCGATCCCTTCAAAGGGCTATTACTTGGATTATTCTTTATCACCGTTGGCGCAAGTATCAATTTTCAATTACTCGCAGATAACCTAGCCATCATCGTGCTACTAACCGGCGCCCTGATTGTAACTAAAACAGTTGTGCTATTAATTTTAGGCCGCATTTTTGGCCTAAGGGGTGCTGCACTTTGGTTACTAGCACTAGGGCTTGCACAAGCTGGTGAGTTTGGTTTTGTACTACTGGCTTACAGTGTTTCTAATAGTGTATTGACCACTGTCATTGCCGACCAGCTATTACTGGTTGTGACCTTATCAATGCTGCTTTCGCCGGGATTATTCATTCTGTATCAGCGTGTAATAGCACCGCGCTTTATTTGTGAGCAAGCAGGGCAAGAAACAGAAGAGTTTCCTGATGATAGTCATGTAGTAATTGCAGGCTCTGGCAGAATGGGAGGACTTGTTGACCGTATTTTACAAGCTGGCGGCTATAAAACCACCGTGATTGATTACAACTATAAACAACTCGAAGCCCTTGAACGTGTTGGTATTCGTAACTTTTTTGGTGATGCTACTCGACCAGATCTACTGAGTGCAGCGGGCATTGAAGATGCAAAACTGCTGGTTGTTGCACTTGATGATGCTGAACAAATAACTAAATTAGTCCGCTATGCGATGCAAAATTATCCGCATTTACATGTTGTTGCCCGCGCTGTTGATCGCCATCATGTATACGATTTATGGGCTTACGGCTGTCGAGATATTATTCGCGAAACCTACGACAGCACCATGCGCATGGGCCGTTCATCATTTGAAGCACTTGGTATTGAACGAGATAAAGCCCAAGAAATGGTCGATATTTTCAGTGAGTTTGATAAAGAAATGCTACGCGAAGCCGCCGATGTCTACGAAATCGGTGTGCCATTCGAAGAAAACCATGCCTATATCGAACGTATCACCAAATTGTTCGATGAAAAAGAACCGGAAATAAAACAACAAATGCGCGAGATATGCGAGCGAGTTAAAAGGGACTAGGTTCGAGGGGTTAGGTGCTAGGGACTAGGAGCTAGGTTCGAGGTGCGTGGTGAGAGATGCGTGGTGAGAGGTTCGAGGTGCGTGGTCAGAGATACGAGATTCGAGAGTAAACGCGATATAAATCTGATGCGTTCGTAGGAATGGCTTCAGCCATGAACTCTCAAACACCACACAAATATAAGACTACTCGACGTAGGCGTGAAATTTATTTCGCGCGCCACGCAAGCATAACGCCTACGTAGCAGCGGCTTTATTGCTCGACATTGGTGAGGGATGCGAATTATGAGATGAGAGGTTCGAGATACGAGATACGAGATACGAGAGTAAACGGGATATAAATCTAATGCGTTCGTAGGAATGGCTTCAGCCATGAACTCTCAAACACCACACAAATTTAAAGCTATTAGACGTAGGCGTGAAATTTATTTCGCACGCCATGCAAGCATAACGCCTACATGGCTAGGTACGAGAGAAACGCGATATAAAATCGCTGCTACAAACTCGTGTCTCGTATCTCGCACCTCGAAACTCGAAACTCGAAACTCGCGACTTTCCCCTTGCAACTTTCCCCTTGCAACTTTCCCCTTGCAACTTTCCCCTTGCAACTTTCCCCTTGCAACTTTCCCCTTGCAACTTTACTCTCGTAACTTACCGAAATATAAAGGTATTAAATAATGTAATAAGGAGTATTACAGTATGGAAACGCTTAATAAAAAGGAAAAGCTGCTATCTATTTTGTTCGGATTGGCTGCAACTATTAATTTAACTGTCGGTGTTTATTCGCTTATATTACAAGGCCTAGACTGGTTAGAGTTCATTAGTTGTCTTGCAATTTCACTTATAATGTTAGCGGGTAGCTTAAACCCAAAGCTATTCTTTAAACCGGTAAAAAACATATTTTCACCACACTTAACTTTAGAGCCAATAATTAATTCGACGGTCTACTACACAATTATAGTTGCAGGTTGGATTTTGTTATTTGGAAGCATTCTACTAAATAGATTTTGAAGTGCTTAAATGCAGATGAAAACTCAAAGAAGCGAAATAAAACGCGATATAAAATCGCTGCTACAGACTCGCATCTCGCATCTCGCATCTCGCATCTCGTTTCTCGTATCTCGTTTCTCGCACCTCGAAACTCGCAAACTTCCCCCCTTGCAACTCTCTAATTAAAGACACTGTCATTGATATAACGACAAATGTCGGATACTACAATCAAGCAAAAAAATAGCGCCGTTAGGCGCTATTTAAGTTTCATATCAACTTAGGAATTAAAAACTAAAACTTAATTTTGCGTAGTAGGTCATACCATCAAAACCATAAGGTAGTGCACGAACAGGGTATTTAAATGCTTTATTTGTAATAAAATCAAGCGCTTCATCTTCGCCTAGCTCGTCTGGCGTTACATCAAAGATATTATCAATACCCGCCGATAGCATGAGTTCATCAGTTAGCTGATAGCCCACGTTAACATCCACTAATACTGCTGATTCTACCGTGCTTGTGTCTTTAAACTCACCGGTAGGTGATAGCTCATCAGGTAAACCAATGTGGTCATTACCAAAGTATTTAACGTCAGTTTCACCATAGTAGTTAAAGCGTAGCATGCTGTTGAAATCGCCACGATCGTATTCAAACGTTAGCGTAGCACGCTCACCTGGTTGACCGTCTGTTAAGAAACTACGTTGTAAATCATCAAGGGCGATTGACTCAGGAATACCCTCAGGTGCATTTACATCATCAATTTCAGTTTCGTTAATGTTACCCGCAAAGGTTGCTGAGAAATTACCGTCATACAAATCGGTGCGGTACGAAGCAATAATATCAACCCCTTTAGTGGTTGAATCAACTGAGTTTGAGAAGTAGTTAGCTTGCTGTGCTCCTGTTGCATTAAGCGCGGCCACGGCCTCGGCACTAAACGAAACATCGTCCGCCGACATTAAGCTGCCAAGGGTAATTCTGTCTTTAATAGCAACATGGTAAAAATCAACGGTTAGCGATAAATCGCTGGTTACGTTGTAAACAAAACCTGCACTTAAGTTTTCTGAGCTTTCAAGGCCAAGGCTATCAACGCCAAGTGCTGAGGGAAAATCAGAGCCCGCTGTTGCTGTAAATGATTGCAATAACACGCCACCAGCACCTAAGTTTGTGGTGTAAGCTGTATAGGCACTTTGTTGCAGTGATGGTGCTCTAAAGCCAGAAGAAATCGCACCACGCACGGCAAAGTCATCGGTAATTTCATAGCGCGTTGCGAGCTTACCAATGATGTCATCACCGGCATCAGAGAAGTCTTCATAACGAAGCGCTGTGCTAACTTGCCATGCATCCGTGATCAGCGTTTCGGCATTTACATAAAATGCATAGCTGTGACGGCTCTCTTTGTTTGACGCTTCAGGGCGTAAACCGTTATAAGCTTGGAAACCACACTCAGCGAATACGCTGCTGTCGTTTACCGCAGGGTATGAGCTATCTGAATTAGCTAAACCACATGCATAAGAGGCTTCTTCGCCCGGCACGATTTCATAATTTTCTTTACGGTATTCAGCACCCGCAGATACATATAAAGGCTCGCTGCGACCAATATCAACAATACCATTAAGGTCTGCATTTACAGTTGTTTGATCAAATCTAAAGCCACCTGAGTAACCGCCATTAGGGCCTGCATTAGCAGCAATATCAGCATCGTTTGCATCAGGGTTGTTCGCCACATATTCAGCAGCATACGAGGCGTTTAGAGTATTTTTTGAAGTGAAGTCATAGCTATTTTCACCATATACGGCAGATACGTCATAGCTCCAATCTGGATTTAACTCACCGCGCAGTCCTAGTGAGAACGAAATATCTTCGGCTTCGTTATCGATACGAGGTAAAAAGCCATCGCCATACACTTGCACAACGTTCTTCGCTGCTTGGTCAAAGTTACGGTAAAAACCATTCCCTAGCGCAGTACGGTTTGAGTACCCACCAAATGAGTAAAGCTCGGTCTCACCCATAGGTAATGCCATGTTATAAAACACAGAAGTAAATTCACTATCAGCATTACCCTGTCCCCAACGAACTTCGTCAGAGAGCGTACCGGCTGGTACATCAACTGAGCCACCAGTATCACTCTCTGCGCGGTTGGTGCCATCAGCATCACGGTATTCTAAAGAAAAGTTAATGAAGCCGCCTTCATCACCTAAATCAAAGCCACGGTTTAAACCCATTGAAATAGTGTCGCCATCGCCTTCACCTGTGCTACCTGCTTGCACATACCCTGTTGTGACACCGGTTGAATCGTTTAAAGATAAGTTAATCACACCAGCTATCGCATCAGAACCATACTGCGCCGCAGCACCATCACGAAGTACTTCAACGCCTTTTAACGCAGTAAGCGGAATCGCGTTCATATCGGTACCTGCAGCACCAGCACCTACAGTACCATTTAAGCCAAAAATAGATTGGTTATGACGGCGTTTACCATTGATAAGCACTAACGTTTGGTCTGGCTGTAAACCACGAAGAGTTGCAGGTCTAAATAAGTCAGAGCCATCTGACACTTGCGTACGAGAAAAGTTAAATGAAGGAGCCGTCGCTTGCAGACTTTGGCCAAGCTCAGTGAATCCACCTTTGTTTAAGTCGTCCGCATCAATTAAATCAACTGGCGATGTTGATTCGGTAGCCGTACGATTGGCAACTCGTGAGCCTAATACAGAGATTTGTTCGATGTTTTTATCTGCTTTTACAGCAGGTGCTTGCTCTGCTGCCTGCACTGAAGTCGCAGAAACAGCCACACTAACCGCAACGGCCAGCATACTTAAAGAATGTGTTGTCATGTGTATCCTGTTGATATTTTGGCTTTACTTAAAACAAAAAGACGCCCCTTTTGGAGAAATTAAGAAAAGCACTAAGCACGTGTTGTTGATTTTAGAAATCACGATTTTGAAAGCTAACTCAAGCCTGCGAGTTAACTCTTGAAAAACATCCTATCAACAAATACACAAAAGGAAAGAAAAATAAGATACGACTTATGTATAAATATTTCCATTTGTACTATTAATGGAACTTTAACGGTGGAAATTATTCGTTTTTCAGTAGAAATAAGCAAAATAATGCAACTATCAGCTTATCTCTACTGAGGAGGGAAATGTTTACTGATCTTGCTCAAGCATCGCCAGTTTTTCATCTTCAAGCATTAACGCCATGGTGGCAATTTCAGATAAACTCTCGTCTAGCGCATTAAAGAAAGTGACAAACCCTTCACCTAGTTTTTCTGGCTCAGGGTGATTTGCCCGCGCCTGATCCCACATTGCAAAGGTGGTAAGTAAATCGAGGGTAGCTTCAAAGTTATCAATAAACAGCTGACCATCTTCGCTTTCGTTTTCTTGCTGCGAATCAGCGTTGAGTAAAAATTGTAAGTCACTATGCCAAATATCTTGGTTAACAATATACGCTGCAATATAACCACTACAAAAGTCCTGTAGTGCTTGGCTTGGTTCATTGCTGTTAACTTCATTTGGGTATAATTCGGCTAAGATTTTCTTTTGTTCAACTTGAGCTTCGGTGATGTTATCAAGCAGCTCAATCATTGCATCGCGTGGCTCAGAATCTGTCATTAAGGTATTGAATACCGTTTCATCATTGTCAGCAATATAGTTTGCTAATTCTGATTCACCAAAAAACTCTGAACAGGCTAATAAGCCAGACATATAACCAAGTACTTGGTCCAAACTAACTTGATTCGTTTCACTTTGACTAGCGAGGTAATTTTTAAATACATCCGAACTTTGTTGGTTAAGCATATTGAGCCTTTGCATTTTGTTTTGCTATGGGTGTATTCCTACACTAGCGAATCCACAAATTTTTGCAACAACTGAAATGCTGTCAGCTAGTTACAGTCTTCCTGACCTGACTTTGTACCGGAAACACGCAACTGATACGTGTGCCCATTCCTTCTGTACTTTGAATATCAATACACCCTTGGTGTTCATGCACTATGGCATATACCATGGTCATCCCCATACCGGTGCCTTCACCAACAGGTTTTGTGGTGTAAAAGGGATCATATATTTTCGCAATGGTTTGTTCTGACATACCGACGCCATTGTCCTCAACATCGATATAAATATGCTGTTCAAGCTCATACACAGCGACAGATATTTCAGCTTTTTCACCTAGGCTGTTACACGCTTGCTTAGCATTTATCAGAATATTGACAATTACTTGGCTTATTGCAGGTAAGTTACACCAACTTTGCGATATAGGGCTGTATTGGGTTTGTAAATTACAATCACGGAGTTGGTTTGCGAGTAGTTTAACGGCACTTTTTACCGCCTCTGTCATATCAGCAAATTGTTTGTCGTGACCCTTGGGCCGAGAAAAGTCTAGTAAATTAGCAACAATCTTGCTGATCCTTTGCAGCCCTTGCGACGTGTCGCTTATTAATTCAGGTAAATCATCAGCCATAAAGCGAAATGAGTGTACTTGATTGAGCTCAGTTAACTGCTTACAAAATGTGGCTTTATCGGTATCGTTGCAGGCAAATTCATCACATACTGCAAGTAGCTCACTAAAGTAATTACAGTAATTTTTTAAACAATCAACATTACTGATACTGTACGCGAGTGGATTATTAATTTCATGGGCAACCCCAGCGCAAAGAGTGCCTAAAGTGGCCATTTTTTCGGCTTGAATGAACATAGCTTGATGGTGCTCTAAATCAGCAATTTTTTGCTCAAGCTCACTGTTTAATGCCACTAGAATACGGCTTTTGTCTGCGAGCAATTGTTCAGCTTCTTCTCTGGCCGCTTTTTCTAACAAATAGGCTTGCTTAAAGTCATCCATATTCATCTCAAACTCTGTTTGTCTCTTTTAAAACCTAGCACAAGGCTTGATTTAAGGCTATGTTATTGATTAACGATGACTCATAGTAAAACGGTATGGCAGAACAAGTTAGCAAACAACATATTCAGGTTTTATGCATTGATGACGACGAAATCGTCTTGAGGACTCTTTTGCGCCTGTTATCAGCGAATAACATCACTGCAAAAGCCTGCTCAGATCCACTTGAAGGGCTAAAGGTTTTGGCTACTTATAGCTTTGATGTGATCATTTGCGACATGCGTATGCCAAATATGGACGGCGCCGACTTCTTTGCGCAAGCACTTAATATTGACCCAGAACCACACCGGATTTTGCTAACCGGTTACTCAGATATCGACAACACCATTGCCGCGGTCAATAAAGGTAAAATCCATGCCTATATCCAAAAGCCATGGCAAAACGAATTGCTGTTACGCAATATTAGTGATGGCATAGAAAAAACCTCATTAAAGCGCCAAAACAAGCAGTTAGAGCAAAAAATAAAAGCGCAAAACAGCCAGTTAAAAGAGCTAAACAACAACCTTGAGCAAATGGTAGAAAAGCGTACGTTACAAATTCGAAAAGTGCTCAAACAACTCGAAGAAGTCAACGAGCGTGAAAAACACGAGCACCGTACCACCTTCGAAATCTTATATAACTTTATAAACGCTAACCCCTACCTAGATGGTAACCAAGCGCAAAATATCGCCACAACTTGTAAGCAACTAGCTCAAAGCCTTGGCTTAGAAAAACAGCGAATTGAAAGAGCAGAAATAACAGGTTATCTTGCACAAATTGGCTTGCTCGCCATGGAGCCTGAGCTTTATAAAAAGCCAACAAGAGAACTAACCGAAAACCAAAAAAAAATCTTTTACACCCACCCAAGTACCGCGCAGTTAATGCTCATGCCTGCTACCCATTTACATGATGTCTCTGAGGCGATTTATTACCAGTTTGAGCATTACAATGGGACAGGCCAACCTAAAGGCCTAAAAGGAAAAGAAATTCCATTAAAAGCTATGATATTAGCGGTAGCGAGAGATTTTTGGCTAGCGGTTGAACAATTCAAGAGCGCAGACGAAAGTGACTTTGAAAGAGCACGTGATCAACTACAGCTATATAGTGGAACTTATTATCACCCTAAAATCCTAGAAGCCCTTAACAACATAGAAATTAAGTGTGCCAGCGATCAAAAAGTCGGCACCATGAAAATTATCTCGGCTCAAGATCTTAAAAACGGGATGGTACTTGGGCACGCACTAAGAAGCTACGACGGTATTTTGTTATTACCTAAAGGGCATGTGTTTGGCGCAAAATCAATTGCAAAACTGCAGCAGCTTGAAGCAAGAAAACCGAATCCTTTCAGGATCATGATCAAAAATTAGCGAATAAAGTGATCACATAATCAGCTTACTTCGTTACAATGTGATTTATATTACGATTACTTCATACAGGAGCACTCAGTGTCGCGATTTTCCGCCATTACCGATAAGCCGCATGACGGCCGATTCAACAAAAAAACGGGCATTTTACTTACCAACTTAGGGAGCCCAGACGCCCCTACTACCGCGGCACTTAGAACTTATTTACGCGAATTTTTATCGGACCCTCGAATTGTCGAGATCCCACGTTTTATTTGGATGATCATCCTTTATTGCTTTGTACTTACGTTACGCCCAAAACGCTCAGCAGCACTTTATAAAAGCATCTGGACTGAAAACGGCTCACCGCTCACGCATATTACCCGAGAGCAAAGCAAAAAATTGGCAGCCCTTTTAAAAGACAAAGGACACCACGACACTGAAGTGGTCATGGCCATGCGTTACGGTAACCCTTCAATTGAAGCGGGCCTTGAAGAGCTGCGCGAAAAAGGCATCACTCGCGTTATTGTACTGCCAATGTACCCGCAATATTCAAGCACTACTATTGGCTCAACGTTTGATGCTGTATCGAATGTTCTTCGTAAGTGGCGCTGGGTGCCAGAGCTGCACTTTATTAATGGTTATCACGACAATCCTACTTACATTGATGCCCTAGCTGCTAGCATTAGCGAAGATCTAAATGCCCATGGCACGCCGCAAAAGTTGGTGTTTTCGTACCATGGTACACCGAAACTATTTTTAGAAAACGGCGACCCTTACTATTGTTTTTGTATGCAAACCACCCGTTTAGTGGCAGAGAAACTTGGCTTTGAGAAAGACTTTGCTGTAACAACCTTCCAAAGCCGTTTTGGTAAAGCTGAATGGTTGAAGCCATACACAGACGCAACCCTTGAAAGCTACCCTGCTGAAGGTATTAAAGACGTTGCAATTCTAAGCCCTGCATTTAGTGCCGACTGTTTAGAAACGTTAGAAGAAATTGAAGGCGAAAACCGTGAAATTTTTGAACATGCAGGTGGTGAGAAGTATCGCTACATACCAGCACTCAATACCCGCAGTGATCACATCAATGCAATGTTTGAAGTAATAAAACCATTACTTAAATAACGAAAGGCCCTAGCTATTATATACAGTAACTAGGGCCTTTTTTAATATTGAAACCTGACATTAATCCTTACGAGTCATAACCAAGGTCACCGTACCTGCAACAATTCCCCAAAATGCAGAACCAACCGAGAACAAAGTTAGGTTTGAAGCTGTGACCAAAAAGGTCACGATAGCGGCTTCGGTATAATACGCCTCAGTTAAAGCTTGCTGTAAACTACTAGCAATAGTGGCGAATAGCGCAATGCCTGCCAATGCCAAAATCAATGCCTGTGGCAAACTTGCTACCAAACCAACCAAGGTTGCCGCAAGGAGCGCCATAATAATGTAAAAAACACCACCAGCAATGCTTGCCCAATAACGTTTGCTTGGGTCTTTATCTGCCTCAGGGCTCATACAAATGGCAGCCGTTATAGCCGCCAGGTTAATGGCATAGCCACCAAATGGTGCAATAAATACATTTAATAGTCCGGTTACATTTAGCGCTGCCGATACAGGGGCTTTGTATTGGTGCGCTTTTAAAACAGCAATACCCGGTAAGTTTTGCGATGTCATGGTCACAATAAATAGCGGCAACCCAACACTTATCATAGCGTTCAAGTCAAACTCAGGCGCAATATAAGCAAACTCGCTCATTTTCCACTGCCAGCTAGAGGTATCAATTTGCCCTGTTACACCTGCCATTAAAAATCCCGCCACAACCACAGCAAGCATAGCAAAGCGTGGGAAGTAACGCTTGCCACATAAATAAACAGCCACCATTAACCCAATCACTAAAGGCAGCTCATTCATAAAGTTGAACACATCAATACCAAAATTCACCAGCACGCCAGCAAGCATGGCACAGGCCAGTTGGCTAGGGATCTTGTTCATCATTTTTTCGAACACGCCGGTAATACCAGATAAAAACACCAGCGCAGCAGAGAACATAAACGCGCCAACAGCTTGGTTTAAGCTATAACCTTGGGCACTTGAAATAAGGAGTGCCGCTCCGGTTGTTGACCAAGCGATAAGAATGGGTACTTTGTAGTAATAAGACAACGCAATCGAGCTGACACCCATCGCAAGACCCAGCATTAATACCCAGCTGGCAACTAAATCAGGTGTGCCACCTAACACCATAACAACCTGATAAATAAGCGCGATTGAACTGGTAAAGCCAATAATAACGGCCACTAAACCCGCGGTTGCTCGACTGATGAGCTGACTCATGTACACACTCCTTGGCAATTAAAAATCTACCATATCCTATGATTTGCCAGATGGCACTGTACACTTTTGTAGTATTTTAAGATTTATTTACTATACAGATGACACAAAAAAGGCGTGTTATAAACACGCCTTTTGAAAGTTTAAACGGCCTCCAAACAAGGCTCTTTGGCTACTTCAATGCCTAAAGTCCTGCTTCATAGGTTTCTTGCTTTAACAAGCCTTGGCTATCTTTATAAATGATCCACCCGCGCATAGTCGGTACCTCTAGTCTTGGAGTTTCGGTGACATAAAAACGCGGATTATGCTCAGCATTCAGAGCCGAGTAAAACAAATTAATTTTATCGACACGATAATAAAAACCTCTACTTAGTGATTAACTATTGACCGAGTTGTTAACTTGAGGTAAAAACTAACAATGAGTTAACATAAAAACCCGTAAGAGAAACATGTGAACAGGACGCTTGCATTAATCTTCATTCTGCCACTTACAGCATTTGCACTAAATGAGTGGCATATTCAAAGTGATGGTTTTAAAACAAAACCCAGCACACAGCAGTTTGTTGCCTCTTACAAAGCAGAAGCCGATCAAATAGCCCCACAACCCATTGTGAACTTAACTGCGCCACTTAATCAGCTATCTAATCATGCGCACGATTACCTATACAAACAAGGCCGTTTGCCTGACCAATTAGCAAACACCGCATTCAGCGAATTTGATTTAGACACCCTAAAAACCCTACAACCCGGCGATCACTTTATTTTAGTGATCGATGAATATCTTAGTTACACCGTAGAAATTAGTAACATCATCGAAGCCAGCAATGGCGATAGAAGTGTGTTTGGCAAGGTCAATGATCAAACTAAAACAGGCCATCAAGCCGTGATGACCCTCACAGAAAACACCCTACAAGGCCAATTTGATGCCGGTAATCAAAGCTACAAGTTTCAAAGCCATGGTGAATACGGGTGGGTAACGAAGTTGTAGTTACGAGCTACGAGTTGCTAGCTACAAGTGGAAAGGGGAAATGTCGTAAGTTAGCGAGTTTAAAGTGGAAATGTCGTAAGTTAGCGAGTTTAAAGTGGAAAGAGTAAAGTTAAGAGATACGAGATTCGAGGTGCGAGATACGAGGTAGCAGCGATTTTATATCGCGTCCTAGAGCCTAGTACCTAGCGCCCAGCTCCTAGAACCTAATCTCTTAATTCGTAGGCGTGAAACTTGTTTCGCGCGCCTGACTGACAACTCTTATTTAAATTTGATTCGGCACTAAAGTACCTCCTACAAGACCTCCTAAAAGGTTCAAATCGCTGAGAAGAGCACACGACCTAACCTATCCAACAGATCTGATCTGACTCCATAAAAGTAGACACCTTTTTGGAGTCAGTAATCATGAAAGTAAAACCATATCGTAAACATTCCCTCGAATTTAAAATAAAAGTTGTTCAAGAGTCGTTAGACACCACAGATACAGTTAAGATGGTCGCGAATAAATACGGAATTCATCCTGACATGCTATCAAGTTGGAGAAGTCATATGACCTCGAAGAAGAAAACAGCAAAGCCATTAAAGAACCAAGGCCCAGACAAGTCATACACAGATTTAGAACGCCAAATTCGCAAGCTTGAGAAGCAACTCGAAGGTGCTCAGTTGGAGAATGACGTTTTAAAAAAGGCGAAGGTCTACTTCGACAGCCTAAAAGAATAAGGTTCGAATATATCCACAAGGTCACAGATGCCAAACGTACAGTGAAGAAGTTGTGCAGTTGGTTATCTGTGTCGCCGGCTGGATACTATAAATGGTTAAAGCAATTACCTAGCACACGCCACAAAGAGAACAGTTCATTACTGAAATTTCTAAAGCATGTCAGCGACCAAGAGCACTGCATTCCTGGTTATAGGAAGCTCTGGGAGGCAGCGGTAGCGCATGGTTTTGATTGCAGTAAAGGGCGTGTGCAGAGACTATTACAAAGCGTTGGCTACCGTTCAAAGTCAGGTAAGAGACGCTATACAAGTCGCGCGAAGAAAGAAGGTACAATCAAAGCGAGTAATTTATTACGACGCCAGTTTAATGTTGAGACAGCAAATACCGTGTGGGTATCAGATATCACACAAGTACGCTGTAAAGATGGTTGGCAGTATTTATGCGTCGTTCTTGATTTGTATTCTCGTAAGGTTGTTGGCTGGGTAACAAGTCGGATAAACAACGCCGAGTTAGTTATTAAAACACTGAGAAAAGCATGGTCAGCACGCAAACCTGATGGTGCGAACTTGCTCTTTCATTCAGACCAAGGAGCTCAGTATGTCGCAAAGGAAACTGTGAAGTGGTTAACTAATAGAGGTGTCACAGTGAGTATGTCTAGAAAAGGCAACTGCTGGGATAACGCATGCTCAGAAAGCTTCTTCGCGCAGTATAAAAAGGAGTGGATAAAGAATTTAAATGAACTGAGTCGTAGTGAAATGACAACACAAACGTATTTTTATATTGAAAAATACTACAACTCAGTAAGAAGGCATGGCACCCTAGGGTATAAAAGTCCCATGCAGTACGAACAAGTTAATTAAACCCCGTGTCTACTTTATCGGGGTCAGATCACAGATCAATCGACTGACATCTAATATCTGACCTCTAACGACTTAAAACCAGCGATTTTACATCGCGTCCTAACGCCTAAAACCCAGCGCCCAGAACCTAATGTTTACCCCGTAGGACTGGCTTTAGCCGGGAATGGTTTGAGTAAGTGACGAGGAACGAGTTCGAGTTTGTAGCAGCGATTTTACATCGCGTTTGATTGATTGGTTTATTTTTCAAAATAAAAAGGTTTACATGGATTATGTTGGGTATCGCTCCGCTCGACCCAACCTACCCTAAAAATCCGCTACTTGTTTCGCGCGTCTGAAAGCTGAAGGCTGAAGGCTGACCGCTCTGATTTATATTTGATTCGGCACTAAAGTACCTCCTACAAGACCTCCTACAAGACCTCCTACAAGGCTTAAATCGCTGAGAAGAGCACACGACCTAATCAACCCCACTGATCGACTGACATCTAATATCTGACCTCTAACGACTAAAAGCCAGCGATTTTATATCGCGTCCTAGCGCCTAACTCCTAGCTCCTTTCCCCTTTCTAACTTTACTCTTTCCCCTAAAGCCTTTCCCCTAAAGCCTTTCCCCTCGCTAACTCACAACTACTCCTCAATCGCGGGCCATAAACTTTCACCGTCGCTGTCGATTGGGCTTAAAATCTCAAGGCCTAGTATTTTGGCGATCAGCGGGTACACATCTAAATTACTTACTTCGTCTAAACGAAGGCCTTGTTTAAAGGCGGGGCCGGTGGCGATAAAGGTAGCAGCCATATCTTCGCTGTAAGCGTAACCATGGGTGCCTAAATAACCGGCCATTTTACTGTCGGTAAACACCCGAGGCGCGTCGGTTTGTAAAATAATATCGCCAACGCGCGGGCCTTTATCGTAGTGATAATCACGCTTTTGCTGCTCGCTTAGCACGATATAGCGACCATCAGCGGCTTGAGCGAGCTTTTTACTAAATCCGCTGATGTCTGCTTTGCTATCTGGTTTTGCATAATATAAAACCCGAGGGCCGGTGTTTTGCACGATGAAGTTTTCGTCTTGCGGCAGGCTATCAATTTTAATGCTAAGGCTTGGATCTACAGAGGCCATACCGTGATCAGACACAATCACTAAGTTAATGTTTTCATCAAGCGCTCTTAAACGGTTCGATAAATCAGCCATTAAACTATCTAGCTTTTGCACTGCGTCATAAGTCTCTTTAGCATCAGGGCCAAACTCATGCCCCATGCTATCGACCAACGAAAAATAACTTATCACTAAACGTGGGCGCTGTGCTTTTGGTAAGCTCAACCACTGGATAATTTGATCAACACGCTTTTGGTAATCGCTATGTTTTGAATAATGATAAAAGTAATCAGGTAGCATGCCGTTAAAGCGCGCATCTGATTCAGGCCAAAAATAGGTGGCGGCTTTTAAGCCTTGCATTTGTGCAAGGTTCCAAAGCGGAATGCCATTTACCCAAGTGCTGTCGTCTTTCCCTTTACCCATTTTGTAACAGTCGTTACGCTCAGTATCACAAAAGCGGTTCTCGACAATGCCATGATTAACAGGCAATAAGCCGGTAATAATCGACAAATGATTCGGGAAAGTCTTGGTCGGATAAACAGGACGCATTTTGTTAGCTCTCACGCCCTGTTCACTGATTGCTTTTAAGTGCTTTGCATGGTGTTTTTCAATGTAATCCCAGCGAAATCCATCTATCGAAATAAGTACCACAGATTGCTCTTGCTCCGCTTTTACAAGAGAGCTGAACGCTAATAAACCCGCTAAAACCAATTGCCAAATACGCATGCGAAACCCTTTTTAGTTCAATTTGTTAATTTGCTCAGAAACTTTACCAAACTGTTTTGAAAATTTTGTGATCATGCTTTCAAGCTTTTTCACACTACGCTTTAAACGTGAGCCGTTTATTTGGCTATAAATAAAGCCCCAAACGCCTGTAACCACACTTAACACAATAAACACAGCAACTGGTAGGCCATCTAAGTGTTCAACCACTTGCGGATAATTATTGAGTAAATCAATACCAGCATCTGGTACAAGTGTATTTACTAATGGGTAAAAATCACGGGCATCAAAGTACCACGCTAGCCCTACTGACGTAAGACCAAGCAATACCATACGGTTAAAACCATGCACCATACCAAAGTTTCTGACTGAAGAATTGTTGTACTTAATGTCTTTACTCACATTAACCGCATACTCACGGTAATACTCAGAGTAACGCTTAGTATCAACACTGCTGTAGGCGTAATACACCCAATCACCAATATCAACAGAACCCAGTAAATCTTCACCCGCTTTAAAAATAAACGGTTCACCCGATGCGGTTTCGAGCATGATTTCACCTTTTAAGGTGGTGCTACGATTACGATATACCTCAACGCGCTCTTTAACATCACTACCAACATACATACCACCGCGATAAGTGGTTGTAGTTTCTGTCGTGGTCACTGTTTGGCGGCTTTCATTTGCATGTGCGCTTTGCTCTTTTTCTAATACTTTGCCAAGCACGGCACAATGACTAATGGTGCCTTTTTCGTTACGTGCCCAAACATTTTTATGCTCATAAGCGTTTTCATATGCAAGGCTATACTCATCCATAATGGCATACTCAAGCTGGGCAATACTGGTTGGTTTTGTTTTGCTTGGCTCTAACGCTTTTTGAATGCTAATGGCTTGCTCATCATCTTTTGCAAGTGATTGTTCTTTTTCAGCAATCGCTTCAACGTGTTGCTTAGCGCCACAGCAATAACAATGCGCAGCATCTTGGCTAATACGCTGCTGGCAAGAGATACAAATAACATCTGACTTACTTGGCGTTCTTGCAAGCATGTTATAACCCAATTGATTAAGGGTGGTCGATAGCATCACATCTGTTGCCGCTAAAATCGCATCATACTTTGCTTCTTGTTTGGCTTTGGCTTTTTTATGGTAGTTGTGCTCTGCCATAAATACACCAATAGCAACTGGCAATGACGCAAGTAGCGCAGGCAAAAACTCAAGCTTTGCAGCAAACAACATGATTAAGAATGTAATAACACTTAGCACCAGCCACAATATCGTTCCGCCAGTGTAGTTTCGGCTAATGGTTTTGTCCCAACTGCGATATTGTTGGTCGGCAAAATGCACAATTACAACTGGCATAAAGCGGTCATTTTTAACTACCCGCCTAGCATTGCCATCAGCAATGCGATAATTAAGCGTTAACGGTGTTTCCTGAAAAGCGGTGATCACATTCCCCTTTTGTAGGTTAGCAATCACATCTTTTTCAGCATCAACACTAAATTCATGAATAATGCCGTCTTTGTCTTCAACTTCTAGCCACCAATAACCGTATAGCATGTTGTCGTTATTGGTTTTATAACGACGCTTATAGTAATACATCGACTTCACAACACCTGTGATCGTACTCGCTTGTGGCGCATAATTTTTTACATCAACCAGCAAGTCAGGACTGAGTTCTTCAACCGTGTGCATTTGTCTTTTTTGCTCAAGAGCTTCTCCACAATCACAACAGTGAAGATCGGTGGCATACACCGTAGTTTGGCAATGTTGCATTTTCATTCCTTGCTTAATTAATTGCTTAAATCAATGGTTAATGTTTGTTCGCCAGCATCTACTTGGTGCCAACGTCGATACGTTTTATATCCAGGCGCCGACACTTGAATATCATAAGCGCCAGTTTTTAAAGTCATGCCTGGGCGGTATTTAGGGCCTATATTCATAATGCGAATAGTGGCGTTCGCCGGGTTTGTAGTAATGGTAAGTTTAGTTTTTTGCTCAACCAGATATTGTCTACGCTGTTGCTGCTCAGCACTTAAACTGGCATCGCCGTGGCGCAAAATATCAACCTTGGCTAAAGCATGGCTCAGCGGGCTAAAGTTCTCGTAAATATGCAGTTTTTCCTCAAACTTTAACCCTAAAGGATGCAGCAGAGGCTGGGCATGCAAAGTCCAACGAATAGCATAGCTAAACACCGGATTGCTCGACTCATCGACCTTGTCTAAAAAGTAGTTAACCGGGCTTTGATCGTCTTCGGTAAAGGTGTTATGCACAAACATTACTGGCACTATCAAAATCAGCGCAGGCATAATCAGCTTTTGCAAAACAGATACAGCAGTGGTTGGTTGCTTTTCTTGCTTAGGTTTAACCAGTTGCCACAGTTTTAACGGCAGCTTGCTAAAGGTTAAGCAAATCAAAAACAGTGATAACGACATCGAAATAGGCGGAATAATCACCGAACGCAATGCTTGCTTACCGTACTCAGCATACTCGCCACCATCAGCAAATTTACCTTCTGAGCTATTAAGCATGGCTAGGTATTTGTCGGTCCGTTTTGCAATGTTTGGATCAAGCACCTTGTCTTTAAAGTTCTTTTTATTCCAATCGGAACGAATGTTTTTTACGTATAAATCACCCATTCTGTCTGCAATTTTTGCTTGAATTTGTGGGTGTAGCTGAAACGCAACCCAGCTTAAGTTTGGCTTTAAACTCATGCCGCGTTTACGCATTTCGCTTTGCCATTGTGCATTAGCTTCACTTGTAACCTTATTGGCAACAGCATTAGCAAATGCTTGGCGTTGATTCACATTCCAGTTGCTTTCAAGCTGTAACCCTTTGCTGGCAAAATGTGATCTAAGCTTCTTTTGTGTTGTTTCGTGAGCACGAAACGCCATTAAGTTTTCGATTGTAAATGGGTAGCCCGTTTCACTCACAAACATCTTATGAAAATTTGGATGTTGTAAAAAACGCAGCTGGTAATGATCTGGGTCATCGGTGTATTTGTAGCGCTTGTCTTTAAAGCCGCCATCACCACCGGTTGCTAAACTAGCAGCTTGTAATGCGGTATAAACACCACCAGTGAGTACTCCCATTAAAATAGTGCCTGCGGCATTTTCAGCAACCGAAACATCTTCTTCAATAAGCCAGTAATCAGGCTCAATGTAGCCAATACCGGCTTTTAAAATATTGCTTCGGTAGTCTGCTACTTCGCGTTCATAACAACGATTTCGGCGGTCTTTTTCGCTGCTTTTGTCATAACGCTCACGGCATTTTGCAATGCTGTGGTGGTAATCATAAATCTTCGGGCCATACTTTTGTGCGCGTGCTGACGCTTTTGCAATATGGGCTTTTTGCGCTTGTTGGTATTTGCTCCAGCCACTATTGATCTCTTGTTCAACTTGCTGCCAATAACCTTGCTCGCGCTCGCCTATACTTGCCAAAGTGCTGTTGTACTTTTTACTGCCATCAGCATAGGCTTTGTATTTAACCACCAGCTCATCATATAACTGGCTGTAGTTTTTATAATGTTTATCAAAATCTTGATACGCTTTTTTCTGTACAAACGCAGCAATAATCTTACGCTTATCTTGCTCTAGGTTGTCTGAAAGCGCGGCATCGCTATACAGTAAGCCACCAAATAGCGCCAAAAAGGTCAGGTTTTCTGAGCTATGTAATTGCTCAGGGTTGTAATCAAGGTCATTCACTTTAATTGAGTTAATCGCTAGCGCATCTCTAAGTGCAGCACTGTAGGTAGCAAACTGACGCTGCTCTGCGGTTGAAGGCTCAATTAAGGTTTTTTCAATGGCATATTTTTGGCCAAAAAACACCACCGGCCAAACTAAACACAATAAAGCGATAAACGAGATAATCCCACGGCCTACTTTGGCAACCATGGCTTTAGGTAGAAAGTCAGCTAACAGCAGCGCAACACCCACCCCAGATACAGCTCGGCCATAAATTTCGAGGTGTTCAAGGTCTTCTGCCGAAGGGGTACCTAAACCGACTAAAGAGACTAACTGGGCATTAAAAATTGCCTCGGGTAATAAATATAAAGTAGCTAAAACAAGTAGCAAACAGCGCCACCAAAACGGCTTTATTAAATCAGTCATAGTTTTATTCTTATTGTTTTTTACGCAGTTCTAGTTCAACAGCAGGATCTGTTTCTAGGCTAAAATCTTCATCGGCTTGGCGAGTCCCTATTTCTAAATTAGGCGCTGAAGGAGTCGATGTTACTTTGGGAATATAAGTTTGTGCTTGAGTTGATTTAAGCGTGCCGCCCACCGCTGGGTAAAGCTGATTACCTTTATAAGCATACAGCTCATCAAGGCGCTCTAAATCAAGGTCAGCAGGCATGCTAGCAATTAACTTAGCGTCTGCTTCATCGCTAAAATACGGCTGCATTTTTGGTAATTCAAACACAGAACAAAAGCCATAAACGGTATCGTCCATAATCACAGAGTCAGGGCGCAGAGAACGCGACTGCGCTAATAGGCTGCGCTCATGGTAGTCGTGGCCGTTAATAGAATAAGTGGCAATCATAATACCGCGTGCTTTAGCAACCGGCTTTAAGCGTGCTGCACTTTGCTTGTAATGACGAATATCAAGTACATAGCCAAAGTTACGTTTTAGCTGCTTTGCTAATTTATCAAGCTTAACTGGGCTGTCGTAACGTTTTTCACGATGATAGCGATTACCAAGTGCTTGTAAGCTCTCAAGCTCTTCTTTGTTGCGCTCGTAAATTGGGTCGCTACCAGCGCCGCGTTTTAGGTCACTTGCTAACTTATTCATCGAGGCTTTTGCTGGTGACTGAATAAATGCCAAGTAAATATCTGGGTTAATATCGCGCATACGAGTCAGGTTGCGCATTTCTAAACTGCTGAAAAAGTAGTTACCACCGCCAACAAATTCATATGCTAAATAATCAAGCATTTTTAAATCGTTAACTGAGGCCTTTGATTTTATTTCAATATTCAGTTTTTGATGAGGCTTACGGTAGCGCGCAAATGTGGCAGCAAGCTCTCTAAATGAAGGTGGCATATCATCGGTAAGTAACCCGGTATCTTGGTTACGATGACGTAAATAGCCCCACTCTTTTTTATAGCTCATAGACTCAATTTTGCGGCGCTTATTGTCAACTGTGCCTGTTTCGCGACCTGTACGGGCATCATGATGTACAACCCACACATCGTCACGAGTAATTCGCACATCAATCTCAACAACATCAAAATTGTTGTCGATGGCATCTATTACCGCGTTAAGTGAGTTTTCTGCATAACGAATTGAGCCACGGTGGCTTTGCAAATTAAAGTTACTGCATTGCCTAGCAGAGGCGTAGTTGATATTACCAAGTTGGCTTTCATAAAACCCTCGCGCATACAGTGCACCCTGCTTGGCCTTAATGGCATTTTTTTCGGCCACCGTTAAGGTGCTTTCAGCGCTTGGCTCTGGGGTGCTCTTACAAGCCGTTAAACCAATACAACACAGAAGAATACTGGCTAGGAGCCATGGTTTTTGAGACAGAGTTTGCATCATTGCTTTATAGCCAAAAGGCTTTCCTTTCTAATACAAGATAATGAAGAAGTGCGTAAAACTGAATAATATATGAATAAAGGCCACGATTTAAAGTAATAACTTTAATAAAAATGAATATTTTAATTTAAGATACAAGCTGTTAGATTTAATTTAATAAATGGCAAAATGTTGCTAACAAAACGCAAAAGCCCGATTTTACCGCTTTGTGGGAATATAAAATGATCGATTTTGGTAAAAAAATTACTCCAGCGCGCGAAATGCGTTCTACCAATAATTTACACACTGCGCTTGAAAGTGATCGGGGCCGCATTATTAACAGTGCTGCAATTCGCCGTTTACAGCAAAAAACCCAAGTTTTTCCACTCGAGCGTAATGCTGCAGTACGCTCAAGGCTGACCCATTCGCTTGAAGTACAACAAGTGGGCCGGTTTATTGTGCAAACCATTTTTAATAAGCTTAGTGATGCCAAACAAAAAGAATATGGCCTAGCTGGGCTTGAGCGTCCGCTAGAAAGCCTAGTAGAAATGGCGTGCCTAATGCACGACATAGGCAACCCACCGTTTGGTCACTTTGGCGAAGCAGCCATCAACCAATGGTTTGATAAACACTTAGATTCACTAACCCCTGAGCGCTGTAAAGGCATTGGAATTAGTGTGATCTTTAAACACCTAGCCCAAGATATAAAAAGCTTTGAAGGTAATGCCCAAGGTATTCGCATAATTCATTCATTACTTTCTCTAAACTTAACCTACAGCCAAAGTGCCGGCATTTTAAAATATACACGCCCGGCCAGCATGGCGAAAATAGACAGCCCGCAAGATAAAAACTACTTAATGAAAAAAGTGGGTTACTACTTCAGCGAAAAGCCGTTTATTGAAGCACTACAAACTGAACTAGAAATTGAGCAATACTGCCGTCATCCTGCTAGCTACATTATGGAAGCAGCTGACGATATATCGTATTGTTTGGCCGATATTGAAGATGCCGTAGAAAAAGGCATTATTAGTGTTGAGTCGCTTTGCGAAAAGCTAAAAGAGCAATACACCCGCACACTCACAAACCTAACCATAGACGATACCAAACACAGCGACTTTGCCGAAAAAGCCATTGATTATGCGTTAAGTAAAGCACAAGAGCAGCCGTACAATTTTAACAGCGAATTTTTTATCTACCTGCGCGTGACCTTGCTACACCCATTAGTAAGCTACGCAGCAGAGCGGTTTATTAATAATATTGAAGCCATTTACCACGGTGATTTTAATCAGGCTTTATTAGAAGATCGAAGTCACTTGCATGCCGTCACGCTCACCTTAAAACAAGTGGCATTAAAGCATGTATTTTGCCACAAAGAAGTAGAGCGTTTAGAGCTACAGGGTTACCGTATAATTAGCGGTTTACTTGACTGCTATAAACCTTTACTAGCCCTTGATGCTGATGCTTTTAAACGTGTTTTAAAAGGCGACCAAAACTACTTAATTGAAACTCGTCTGGTTAAAAAACTATCTAATAAACATTTAAATAGCTACCAAAAAGCCATTGATGCCTTAAAAGCCGAACCGGATCATTTTGCCGCCTACGAGTTTTATTATCGCTGCCGCTTAATTCAAGATTACATAAGCGGAATGACCGACCAATTTGCTTACGACGAATACCGTGCGCTCATGGTAATTGATTAACCACTACAAATACGCTTAATTTGTTAACCAAATGTGGATAAATTACTCGTCTCAGCTTAGAATTAATTAACTGTTAGGTCATCGACTAAACCTTACTGGTCTGGAACTTATGCCAATTATAAAAACAACTTTTCTCTTATTACTCCTAAGCTTAAGCTTTACGAGTAAAGCGCAGTACAACGAAGCCATGTGTATTTTGTTAAAACAGCAAATGCATGAGTATCGCTTTAACACCAGCAATAAAAACTATCGCTCAGCTGCCAGAAACTATGAGAAAAACTGCAAAAATCCAACGCCAGTAAACAATGCAGCTGCTTTCGAAAAACTAGAGCAACAAACCAAAGAAACAGCCCCAGTTAATTCAACTGCAGCGGCTAACCCTAGGGTGCACTCAGGCGCTATTCAAGCTGAACCTGAAGAAACTACGGCACCTATTGCAGAGCAAACCGTTGAGCCTATCGAACAGCAAATGCCAGCAATTGAGCCAGAAGTTCAAGAACCAGAGCCAACAGAGCAAACAAATGCCTCTGCAGAACAAACCGAAATACCAGCAAAAGTTGACCGTATTACGATTTCTGATGCTCCTGAAGAACCTATAGTAGAATCAACTACTAGCCCTGCTATTCAAGATCAAGCCGCTGAAGTTAAAACCCAAAGTGCTGAGACTGCAACTGCTGAAAAACCAGCTGAACCTGAAGTAAAAGCAGAACCGGCACCAAAACCTGCGCCAACACCTGCACCTATGCCAGAACCTATTCCTGCAAACAGCGATAGCTCTTCAAGCTCATTATTAATGCCAAGCTTAATTGTGTTGTTGGTATTACTTGTTGCAGGTTTAGTGATTGTGCGTATTCGTCAAAGCAAAAAAGCAGACGCCGATTCAGAACTTGAACAAAGCCTAATGCAAGCTAAAGCCCTTAAAGCAGCTGCAGAAGCACAAGCAGCTGCTGAAAAAGAAGCTGAGGAACTCAAAGAAGCAACAGCCGCAGTGCTGGCTGAAGAACAAGAGCACCCTCATGAAGACAGCTACCCGCTTGCCAACGATACATTTACTGCAACCGAAACTGACAATAATGACGAGCTTTCTGAGCTTATGCACTTTAGTGCTCAGCGTGATAAAGAAGAGCAAGAGTCTGAAACTTCACCTGAACAGCCACCAGCAGAAGACTTTGCTGATGCCCATCAATTCGAAGATCTTGAACTTGGTTACGACGAGAAAAACGTAAATGACGCTGATGACGACTTTTTGGATGAGCAGCGCGGCCTAGAGCAAGAACTAAAATTAGCAAACCTAGAAGGTTCATCGTATAACCTCAACGAGGAAGCTGAGCCGCAAGCTGATGACGTTCAGCAAGACGAGCCTGAAACACAACCGGAATCAGAAGAACCGAGTTATACCGCTTCGTCATCATTTGGCTTTGACGAGTACACAACCCAAGAGCCTATTGAAGATGAGCCTCTTACACCTGAGCCATTTGCAGATACTGATAACAATGAACCAGAGAAGCCAGAATTAGAAGAGCCAAGCTTTACGAGTTCGTCATCGTTTGGCTTTGATGAATACTCAACTAAAGAGCCGGTTGCCGACGATGAACCCGTGTTAGCCGAGATAGAAGAACTCGAAAAGCCGGAAATCGATGAACTAGAGAAGCCAGAAATTGAAGAACCAAGCTTTACGAGTTCGTCATCGTTTGGCTTTGATGAATACTCAACTAAAGAGCCTATTGCCGACAATGAGCCAGTATTAGCTGAGATTGAAGAACTCGAAAAGCCGGAAATCGATGAGCTTGAAAAACCAGAAATTGAAGAACCAAGCTTTACGAGTTCGTCATCGTTTGGTTTTGATGAATACTCAACTAAAGAGCCGATTGCCGACGATGAACCAGTGTTAGCCGAGATAGAAGAACTCGAAAAGCCGGAAATCGATGAGCTAGAGAAACCAGAAATCGAAGAGCCAAGCTTTACAAGTTCGTCATCGTTTGGCTTTGATGAATACTCTACAAAAGAGCCGATTGCCGACGATGAACCGTCTAAAGATGAAGTGCCTGAATATGACTTATCGTCATTGATGGGTGATGATTTATCGTTTGCTGATCATTTTAATGAAGATGAGCACACAGTCACTGCGCCAAACCCAGCAGAAGAACACGACGACATTAACGATGATGATTTAGCTAAAGCCTTACAAGCACTTGAACAAGAACTACAAGATGAACCAGCTTCCGTTTATGTAGAAGAGCCATCACAGCCAGCGGTAGAAACTGTTGATTTGTCTGACGAACTGAGTAACGACGATAAGCTTGAAGAAACGCCTGAAGAAAAAAGTGAAAAAGCCGACAAAGAGCCAGAGCAACAAGACGATAAGCCGTATAATCCATTTGCGAACCTATCGCTTGATCCAACCTGGGACCCAAATTCAGACGAAAAGCCTGTGATAGAAAGCAAAAACAAACAGCCAAAATCACAAGCGTTAATTGACGCAGAAGAACGCGCCAAACAGTTTAAAACGGATGAGTGATTAAGTAACGAGGTACGAGTTTCGAGGGGAAAGGTACGAGTTTCGATATTTGAGATGCGAGGTTCGAGATGCGAGGTTCGAGGTGCGAGTTTCGAGGAATGAGTTGCGAGATGCGAGTCTGTAGCAGCGATTTTACATCGCGTTCTAACGCCTAAAACCCAGCGCCTATTTTCCCCCGTAGGCGTGAAACTTGTTTCGCGCGTCTAAATGAAAAGGTTTACATGGATTATGTTGGGTATCGCTCCGCTCGACCCAACCTACCCTAAAAATGAGCAGTTCAAATGCAGAGAAGAACGCACGACCTAACCAACCCCACTGTTCGACTGACATCTAACATCTGACCTCTAACGACTAAATCAGCGATTTTACATCGCGTCCTAACGCCTAAAACCCAGCGCCTAGCTCCTTTCCCCTTGCTAACTTTCCCCTCGCTAACTAAATGCTCACTTCACCACTGACCGTGGGCGCATTAACCAATGAAAAATAAATATCAAACCAAAGAACACCGATACGGCTAAAGCACACAACACAATGATGTTGGTTGGTAAAAACGAATCTGTGCTGTAGCTGTAGCGCTTTAATTCTTGCTCGGCGCTTAACTTAGCTCGTTCGGCTTTGCTAGGTAAAACAAACTCATGAAACGAATCTGTTGGTTTTGCTTCTGTACGGGCAAGTTGCGCACTTTTTTGTTGCCATAACATATCAAATTGCTGAAACTGAATTTGCTTATTTTCAAGACACGACTCAAGGTTTTGCAACTGTAACGAGCGAGCAGCACAACGTGGCGGCATAACATAAAAGCGGTCCCAAGCTGCTTGTTTGCTGATGTAGGCTTGCTCTGTTAATGGCTTTGCCAAGGTGTTTTCAAGCTCAGTAATATCAGGGTTATACAAAGACGACTTTAGCTCAGCAATTTGCTCTTCACTAAAGCAAGTTTCAGATATTCGTGCCGACAAGCTTTGAATGCGCTGCTTATAGGCTTCAATTTTGTCGAGAAGATTGGTTTTACGCAGGGCTATTTGTAGCTCTATACGTTCGGCTTGCATGCTTTGACATGCATCTGAAGGAGCGCTTTGCTGCGCCCAAGCAAAAGCGGGCAACAACAAGGCTGTTGTCATTAAAATCCGTTTAATCATTAATTTACGTCACTGTAAAGGTTAGGGGTACAGATTATCAGTTTCTAATAAAACTGCAACAAATCTGCGGCAAATTCATCTAAAAGAATGACAAATTACCTGCCTAACAATTTTACATAGCGAACGAGCAATAATCATGAAGGGCTTAAGGTTAATTATTTCCACTATCAAACTGCTGATCATCCATAGCAAACTGCTCAAGTAACCAAGCTTTAAACAGCTGTACTTTTGGCCATTTAAAATGATCGGTAGGCGCTGCAAGGTAATACTTAAATTGGCAGTGATATTCAAAGCTTGGATAAATCTCTAGCTGACCAAGTTGCAGTTGAGTTTCGATTAACCGCCGCCTTACCAATGCAATACCTTGCCCTGCTAACGTGGCTTGAATAACCAAAGCTGCGTTATCAATTTCAAGTGCAGGTAGTGCATCAGGGCTTACTGCTAATTGCTGAGCCAGAGTTGACCAACCGCGCTCAGCATCAGGGCACACATCTTTAATTAGTTTTTGTGCCAACACCTGCGGTTTAAGGGGTTTATTAACATCAATAGCGCCGGGTTTATAAGCCAAAAATAGGCTGTCATCACTGATAAGCTCACTGTGCAAACCTGGGTAGCTACCTTGCCCATATCGAATACCTAAATCAACCTGCCCTGCTGAAAAATCAGCAAGTTGATCGCTCGGTTCAATACGCACTTTGATATTGGGGTATTTGCTTTGAAAATCACTAATACGGCCCAGTAACCAACCACTGGCGAACGAAGGCAGCACAGTTAAGTTTAACGTATTTGGGTGGCTATCCTGGCTAACAGCCTGCACGCCTGCTTGCAAATGACTAAACCCCTTAAGTACATGGGGTAATAGCTGTTCGCCTTGGCGGGTCAGCTCAACATAACGGGTATGACGAGTAAATAAGCTGCAATCAAGCTGTTGTTCTAACAAGCGAATTTGTTGGCTAACCGCAGCTTGGCTAACAAACAATTGCTCTGCCGCAAGCTTAAAACTACCTAACTCTGCCGCGTGCTTAAAATACCAAAGGCTTTTTAATGGAGGTAACTGCATACGCACTTATAGTTAATTAAAACTTAAGCATAGGTAATTTTTAATCGTTTGTCAGTAGGAGTAACACGAGTAATACTCATATTGCCAACCGCGACAAGACAAGGACAACCACCATGAAATACTTACTTATTTTATTACTTTTATTTGCTACAAGTTTTAGTTATGCCAACCAATCAGTAATTACTCAGCTTGATACCGATGAAGGCTATCCTTATAAAAACTTAATTAAAAAAGTAGAACGAGTAGAAATTCGATATGTAGAAAACAGCCATTCTGTGACCTGTAAAGTCAATGTGCAAACACTGCATAACCAATACATGGGCAAAGAACAAACAGTCTCAGCCAAGCTATTTGCAAAACGCCCAATGGCCGCATGTTTAACCCGCGAAAAAGCCAAACAAATCCTGCATATGCTGTAACCATTTCAACCTTGTAAACTAGGCTACGAATAGCAGTACTTCCCCAGTAGCCTAGTTTTTTTCGGCACTAAAGTACCTCCTACAATACCTCCTACAAGGTTGTCATTGCAGAGAAGAACTATTGATCTGAACAACCCCACAGATCGACCTCCCCTAGTCCCTAGAGCCTAGCTCCTTTCCCCTCGCATCTCGCTAACTTTTTCTCAACACACCTCCACCTTCTCTACCTCAACAGGCTCTGCCAAGGCATTTTCATAAAACACGAACACAGCTTTGGTATAAGGCTGAGCATAATGGTCATCAAGGGCGGCTTGCGATTCAAACTGCTCAACTAAAAACAAACAACGCTGCTCTTTACTCGCAAATAGCTCAAAACGATTACAACCAGGCTCTGCACGAGTAGCTGCTAAAATGCCCTGTAAACGCCCTTTACAGTCGTCAAATAATGCAGCCTTTGGGGTAATTTTTGCCACGATATTAATCATACTGACTCCTTACTATATAACTTTAAAACCAATGCCCGAATAGGCGGGGCAACCGTAAAAGCCACCACAAACGCAGCAGGCCAGGCAATAGCAAACGCCTTCATCCAACTTAGAAAAAATGTATCGCTCAGTCCTAAGTTGACATAAGTGACCCACGCCGAAAGTAAAAACGACATTAAAAACGAAAATACCGCAGTAAAAGTAAAATGAATTTTCATATGTCCTCCTTGGCGTTACTATATTTGCACAGGCCAAGTGGCAACAGTCACGAAAATGCAAACTAAGATTGAGGGAGTCGTATGCTGGATGATCTGCATTTATTTATTGAAATAGCGCGCCGTAAAAGCATGAGCCAAACAGCAAAAGATTTAGGACTGAACCTATCGACCCTATCAAGGCGCATTCAGGCATTAGAAGAAAAACTCACCGAGCCATTACTGCAACGCACCGCCCGAGGCATTGTGTTAACCGCCAAAGGCGAATCACTGTATAACGAATTAGGCGAGCAAGTGCTTGCTCTTAACAGCCAGCTTGAGCAATTAAATGACTCGCCCGCTGCAAAAGAGTTTTACCTTTTGTGCCCACAAAACATCATTGCGGGCCCACTGATGGGTGCAGTTAATCAGTTTGCGATGGCAAACCCTGCGCTAAACCTCCACATTTACCCAAGTAATGCCAACAGCCAACTAAGCCAAAAACGTTTTGACTTAGCCATTCGCATCGGCGAACAACAAGACTCAAGCTATTTTCAAAAGCGCCTAGGCATGATCGCAATAAAGCTGATTAAAAAGAAAGATGCCCCAACATCAAGGCTGATACTGCCATATTCAGAGTCACAACTACCCAGCGGTTTGCTAAATAAATTAAAAACCGAGTATGAACACATAAGTTTTTGTTTTGATATTACAATCGCCAGAAAAATGGTTGAGGCAGGCTATGGCATTGGCTTACTACCCATGAGCGAAATTTGCTGTATAGACGACACCAGCAACTTTAGTTATATAGAATCACCCCACAACATTCCCGCAAGGCCAATTTACGCCCTCTGGCCACATTCACGCACACCATCAGCGAATGCCCTGTTGTTGATAGAACAACTCCAAACCTGTATTGCAGACTCACCGAGTTTACAAGGAGAGGTGTTGGTGCTTTAGTTGCGAGATGCGAGTTGCGAGTTGCGAGTTGCGAGTTGCGAGTTGCGAGTTGCGAGTTGCGAGGCATTGTAGGTCGGGCTTTAGCCCGTCTAATAACTCAATCTTTGAACCAACGATAAAGACCAAACACAAACAACATGGCCGCAATGCCAGCCAAGGCTAATTGCCAAATTTTAAGGTCATTCAACTTTGTCAATTGCAGACCAACACTCTCATCTAAAGGCGGCGAAGCTTGCTGAATTGGTGGCTCGGTTATCGGGCTCTTTATTGCAACTTTGCTTGTGGCTTTGTTTGTATTTATTTCTGTAATGGTTGGCTTTACTGTAATAACTACATCTTTATATTCTGACTTTTGTTTACCCCTCCAAGCCGATTCAAATAGCGCCTTTTGCTCAGCTTTATTTTCGCTACACCATACAAAATCAGCTTGCTGAATATTCTTCGCTCTACAGCGATCAGGTAATCGATAAAATTGCCCCCAAGCATGGCGCTTTTTATCGTCATTATATGAATTTGAATACACCGTAGAGTTATGTACTTTGGTGTTTAATAGTGCGGTAGGGTTCGAGCGATACGTATAATTACCGCCATTACCAGAACTTCTTTTTGGGTGTTTGCAGTGTCTCGCAAGCAGCGTAAAAAGCTCATCTAAACGCTGATTCCACCGTTCACCTTGCCTAGCCGTGTAGCTACGATTCATTCTTTTACGAATGCCCTCGCGCTCAGCCTCAATACTATCGCAGCGACTTTTTGAATATTGCTCTTCAGCAACCGTGTTGAAACTCACAAACAAAGTAGCGAGTAATAAAATCCATTTATTCATAACATTACATCCGTGTAATTTGGTTGTAATTACTCCCTATGTGTTAGCTAGGGAGGTATTTATTCAATGCTATCTTTTCTTAAGCGATCTTCAAACAATATCTTTTCAGAAATAGATTGCAGACCCCTTTGAATATCTGTCGGAATGAAACCTAAATTAAGAGCACTAGAGATTGCTAAATCTGAATTTTTAAACTCCCTCAATTGAGCAATATTGCCCAAATAGCTTTCTAATAACTCAGGTTTTGCCTGCCTATTTAAGTTTTTACGAAAGGTTTCTACAAACTTACGCTCTTCTTCTGTGTCGTCATCTTCAAACCTTTCACAATACACTCTCTTAGCTACTTCAGTGATACTCAACCCAAGCTTATTTATTATAAATTTTATTTCTTTTTGTAATTCTTCGTATTTTTCCATTTTTTGTCCCAAATTGTCCCAGAGTGCTCCGTAAGATGAACTTGCTCTCTAAGCGAAGAGCTATTTTTAAACTTAAAAAGGATATACTCATGAAAAACATGACTCAAAGTGCCGCTGCACGAATTCAATCAGCTGAAGCAAAAGCAAACAATGGTTTAGTTGAACAGGGAAGCTTTGCCGCAAGAGCTCAACGTGCAGCAGCAAACAACCAGCAATCATCACGCCCAGCACCACCAAATGGACCTAGTAAAACAGGTAACCCATCAGGCCCAGGCAGAGGTAATAATCCCCCAAAATCTAAGTAAATTTTAGAGCGATAGCGGCATGAATGCCGCTATTTACATTGCTGATAATTTTTCCAAAATACTTTCTGAAACTTACTAGCTTTGGAGCTTAACTCAGCCTCTGGCACTTCTTTCATTGTTTGATCTAAAGCACAAATGCAGTTTTTAGCTAAATACTTCCTTTCATAACGGCTTAAGCTTGTACCAGGGTCTGAACAAAAACTAACTATCTCAACAATAGCTCCCGTTGAATAACGGCTTGGCTCAAGTAGCTCTTTATCAAGCTTATATGCACCTACAGCACCAATAAACAAAGCAAACTTTGCTGTAAAAAATGGCTTCTTAAACCTTTGATACGTATGACCTGCAAATGAATTTTCGCATTTGTGACATTTAATATGATTTCCGTACTCTAAAGTATTTTCTTCTTCACAGTCAGGGCAAACAATATTGAGTGGGCGTGTACTAGAAACAGCATTAGATGTATTTTTATCAGCTTCCATTGCTTTCTTATTTTTTAAAATCCATCTGTATAGATTATTGATACTAAATAAATTAATCAATAAAAACATTCGGTTTTACGCGTTTATTATTCTTTTATAGTTGCTTGCCACCGTAAGTCGGGCTTTAGCCCGTTCCTTGATCCAATTTCGGGTGTGAACACGGGGGTAAATCGGCAGTACCCTCCATAGCTAAATTTGTCGATGTACAAAGAGTTATGTATATTAATTTTAACTTAGCTGAGAAATTAAAATGACAGAGCAAAATCCAAAGGGTGTTTGGCTTACCAGCAAAGAAGCGATGAAGCACCTTAAAATAAGTGCATGTGAATTAATGCACAGCCGTGAGCGAGGTTTGCTTAAGTTTGAAAAACGCGGTCGCGCTTATTTTTATTTATTAAAATAATAGGGTTACAGAATGACTTTGAAAGAGCTTATGAACGCTTTTTATAAAACAGAGATTCAGGATGCATTACACAAACTAGGGGAACCGAAAACAGGTAAAAAGGAAGACTTAGTTAATCACATTATAAAAGATGAAACTCCAGAGCATGTTTTAAATGCATTTACTTATAAGGACTTAAAATCGGTTTGTAGCATGTATAAAACAGGTACTCAGGGAAAAAAGGCTGATTTAGTTAATAACTTATTAGATTTATTAAATAATAAAACAGAGGTGGAAAAGAAATTCAGCTCCAATATGCCAATAGAAAAACTCAACTCAATGATTGGTCTAGAATCTGTAAAAAAACATATCAATAAAATTGATGCATTTCTAAAAGTTCAAAAAGCTAGAAAAGACATTGGATTTCAAGAAGTCAAAATAAGTAAACATATGGTATTTACTGGTAACCCAGGCACAGGAAAAACAACTGTTGCCAAAATTGTTGCTGATATACTCAAAGAGTTTGGCTTTCTATCTAAAGGTGACATATTAGAAGTAACTCGTTCTGATTTTATAGGGCAATACCTTGGAGAATCAGAGAAAAAAACTGCCGAAATTTTTAAAAAAGCGGAAGGATCTATCTTATTTGTTGATGAGGCATATTCTATTTTTCAAGGGGGAGGTGATGAGTTCGGGAAGGCAATCTTACCTGCATTTCTAACTAACTTAGAAAGCTATAGAGATGATATGGTAGTTATTATAGCAGGTTATAAAGCTGAAATGGATAAATTTTTAGATAGTGACCCCGGCTTAAGATCGAGATTTTCTGAATATATTCACTTTGATGATTTTAATTCTGAGGAATTAATTGAGATCTTCAAAAAATTAACTGAAGAAAATGATTATCAACTATCACAACCACTTGAATCATCAATTATGACATATATAGAACAAGAGAGATGCAAAGCTAATTTTTCAAATGCTCGATTTGTTCGTAACTCTATTGAAAAGCTAATTCAAAACCATGCTTTAAGAATTTCTAGCAACCTAGATAAATGTTCTGAGCAGGAGCTAAAAACTTTAGAGGTTAAAGATCTAAGTTAGTTATTTTAACTCCAAATTTTCACTCTAATACCTAACCTTTTAAAAGGCAATTAGAGAAAAGCCCTTAAAAAAGCAGAAGCGATATGAATTCAGAGCAATTTAAAGAGTTAGTTAAAAAAGTTAAAGTCGCCAAAAAACTGCCAGATGCAATATATTTTCATAAAGATGCATTCGAACACGCACCTCAAGAAATCGTAAAGTTCATAAAGATTGTTGCCCAAGCTTTAAAGATTGCTGAAGCTGATTACGACTTAGTAAAGCTTTTTAAAAATGATTTTAGACTATCCCTTTTAAGTTACCCTGATTTTTATACTGAATCGTATCCACAACTGAATCAAAGTGTAACGGTAGACCTTGCTAAGCTAACTCATAAAGTTACAAGCTACGAAAACACAGACAACCCGCCTATTCTTCATAGAAAAGAAACCATGATCCCACCAGATAATAATCACTACACTTTATTCTGTGATATCACAGCTGAGGGGGAACAAGCGGGACTTTATGAAAACAGCCGAATGATTGGTTTCAAAAGCTCATGGGAAAGGCTAATTGCCAAAAAAGGCTATGAGCTAGTCGATGGTAGGCTTTTTAGACTCTCAGCAGTTGCAAAAACTGACGAAGATAAATCTATCGACAGACATTTAACTGCAATAGTTAGACATGAACTATCAGCTCCTCTAAAGACATTAGCAAAGCATGGTTTTTTAGCTGGTGAGCTTTCTGTATTTGATTACGGGTGTGGGCGTGGTGATGACCTCAGAGAACTCGAAGCACATGGTTTAGATGCGTTAGGTTGGGATCCTAATTACCGCCCTGATGCAGACAAAGTCAATTCTGACATTGTTAACATCGGCTTCGTTATTAACGTTATTGAAGATAGAGATGAAAGAATCGAGGCATTAATAGGTGCTTGGGAGCTTACCGATAAGCTTTTGGTTGTGTCAGCAATGCTGGGAAATGAATCACTAATCAGTCAATTTCAGCCATACAAAGATGGCATTATTACGAGCCGAAATACGTTTCAAAAATATTATACTCAAGCTGAGCTAAAAGCCTTTATAGAGATGAGCGTAGACGAAAATGCTATAGCTGTTTCACCGGGTATTTATTACATATTCAAAGATAAAAAGCTTGAACAGCAGTTTTTACAAAATCGACACAAGCGTACATATAAGTGGCAACACTTAACAGCACCAGAGCCTGTAAATGAAGACCAAGCACGTATCTTGTTTACACAACACCACTCACTCTTTGAGTCATTTTGGCTAACTTGCTTAACTTTAGGGCGCTGCCCAGCAAATGATGAATTTGATAAAAGTGATAAGTTAAAGGAAGTAATAGGCTCAAATAAAAAAGCATTACAATTAGCTTTAAAATGGTTTGATAAAGAAGAGCTTAAAACTGCTGAAACAATGCGTAAAGAAGACTTGTTACTTTATTTTGCTTTAGCAATGTTTGAAAAAAGGAAACCTTACACCCAACAGCCAGAAGATTTAAAGCGAGACATAAAAGCTTTTTTTGACACTTACAAAATTGCTCAAACTCAAGCTACCGAACTTTTGTTTCAAATTTCTGATAGTGAATTAATTCAAGAGCTTTGTATCGAAGCCAATAAACTATTACCAGCAAGCAAAATTGACTTTGAGAATGACGAACCTCACGCACTAACCTTTCACAAAGACTTTATTGATTTATTACCGCTTGTATTACGTATCTACGTTGGCGCAGCCTTACAAATGTACGGTGAGCTTGATGACATACAACTTATAAAAATTCATATGCATTCAGGTAAGGTGACACTGCTCGGTTATGAAGGGTTTTATGACTCGCCTCTGCCCCAGCTTAAAGAGCGCGTAAAAATAAAAATGGCAGAGCAAGATGTAGATTTCTTTGATTATGTCATTAAAGAAAAGCGCCCGCTGCTTCTCAATAAAATTGACTATATTGATGATACTTTTGACGATTATAAAAAACAAAAGGCGTTTAATAAACGCCTTATGCTAGATTTAACAAAAGTAGATGGGCTGAATATATCTAGGCTTCAACTTGAAGCTTTCTTGCATGAAAGAAATGTAAAAATTAATAAATATAAACTAATTAAATTACAACCTAGCTAATTACTTTAGCCACTGAATCACATTATCCCAAACTAATCCATAAATATTCTCAGATCTTTTGTTAACAAAGTCGTTAGTCCAATCATCAGCTTTAGAGGCAGCTTCCACATGTGACATATATTTTGAACCTATCGCAATAGATTCTGTAGAAAAGGATAATTCTATCGACTTAGCTTTCGCTAAATCTATTAGTTCATTCCTTTTCTCCTCAGTTTTACAGCACAAAAGTGTCAAAATTAACTTTTTCTCTTCCCATGTTCTGTTTCCTAATGAGCTATTTATATACTGAGGAAGTAAAAGAAGATTACCAATAACATGCTCACTACTAATCTCTGATAAGCAATCAGCCCAACCTTTCGGCTTTGACTGAGGATATATATGCTCTATTGTTTTAAAATATTCCCATTTTTCTAAGTTAAAATTAGGAGCCGAACCTGAAACTCCCTTTTCAACAAGTCCATTATGTTTACTTGAACATACAACATCATCACTCGCAATAAGAAGCATAAAACGTGTCAAAGCTTTATTATTTTTAAACGTTTGAATGTTTTTCGCTCTAGAAATATAAGTATCTCGGCAAATAGGTACCTTAAATTTATCATTGAGCTTAAAATATAAAGCTTGTTGTAAATCTTTTACACTTGGTAATTCAACAATACCTCTATTCATCGAAAAACATATGGGTTTACATATCAAAGTCCCATCCTGGGTATGACCATTTTTCATCAAGTCTCTATAAGCATTATCAATACCATCTGTACCGTGCCTTGTAGATCTCCATAGAACAAAAAATGCAGTTACAGCCTGAACAACACTGACAAATTTATTGAAGTCTTCCTCTGTCTTATTTGAGGAATTATACTCGGAAAAATACCTTACAAAAATTCCTAAAGTGATACTGTGGTTAGCATCTCGCAACATCGCTAAACATAGCTCTAAAGCTTTACTTTTAAACCCATTGAAACACTCTAAATTAGGAGAATCTTGTTTTTTTTCTGGCCAACATTGCTTTAAAAAAATAGAGGTTTCATACATACTTTTTACAAAGTATTGTTTGCTCATGACACAATCTAGACTATCAAAAGCTTTGTTTAGAAATCGTCGTTGATCTGACAAGTGCTTAGATAGAGAATCACCTTCTAAAGCTAGCCTAAATGGTTTCAGCAGTCTAGTTGTTGCATTCTGCTTGTCTTCTGCTTTTTTATATTTATCTAAAGTTTCATCAATATAATTAATGAAAGCTCTTTCTTGCGAACTTTCATAAGCTTTAACTCCGACTAAGTCAATAACTTTGGGCTTAAATGTTTCAAATGCAGTTAGTGGCTCGCCTGTAGTATTTAAAGCCTCAAACATATCAAAAGCATAAGTTTCGTTGGTAGCAACCACACTTGTAACAGCAACTCTATCTAGGAAAAAATTAACTAAAATAAATAAACGAATGATCTTATGAAACTTGCTTATTTCACCCTCAGCAATATCTTCAAGTGATACTATTAAGTTTTTTGGTATTATTTTATCTAAAAGGCGAATTTGTATTTCATCATTAGAAAGAATGTCATCTATTGGAGGAAAACGATAGGTGTCATCGCCTCCTTTATTTATTATCAAATCTATTTTTTTACTTAGTGATTTAACATTATCAATAATTCTTTCATGTTTAGGTAAATTCTCATCTGAAATATTTTTTGATAATTCATAAATAAAAACTTCCTTCGGTTTGAGCTGCTGTTCTGAGTGGATATAAGTTAGAAAACCAAATAAATAACTGGCAATTGGAGAATCATATTGTGCTGTCTCAGAGTCTGTTGACCATTGATCTGCATAAGATCTAGTTACTTTAGGGTAATAACGATACTTTTCATCACTAGAGAAGCGATCAATTTCCAAAACTTGCCTTAAGCGATTTAAGACTGGATTTACAGTATTTTGTATCCAAGAATTAAGCTCCTTGGAAGCTGAACTTATTTCATACTGCAATTCAACAAGCTTTTGGTAAAAACATGTAGCAAGTAAAGAAAGGGTTGTGAGTCTTTGCTGACCGTCAATAACAGACATAACTTCTGATGGTAACTCACCGTGTATATACGGTTTTATAGTTTTATGGTCTGTATCCAAAATCGAAATTATAGTGCCAATAAAAGTAATAGCATCTTCATGCTCATACAAAGAACATACACCGCCACAAATATCTTCAAATAGTCTAGCTATGTTGTTTTCATCCCATGAGTACTCCCTCTGATATGCTGGTATATAAAATCCTACCGTTCCTTTTGACAGAAATAATTCGAATACACTTTTTGGATCAGCTGTAAAAACTTTATCTAACTGGCTGGCCATATTCTTCCTTTACTAATTTAAAATTATAAAACTCTCAAAACTTCACTTCTTCTACCTGGCACATAAACCACGATCTCATCACTCGCATAAAGTTTGAGATAGGAATATAAGTTAGCCTGTAGGTTTTTTATTTCTTGGCGATACGGAGCTGGATCATCTGCAAGCTCATCGTGTAATAAACTTGATATTTTCCCAAAACCTAAATCACGTTCTGATTCATTTTCATTAACTAGGGCTTTTATCCATCTATATGCTTTCGTTTGCTTAAATAGGCTACTTGCTAAAGCGAAATCTTCTTTAGCATTTTCAATTTGGGCGAATGGAAGTGAAGGATTTAATTCATATTCATATGCTTTATACCCAGGTTGGGTCAACGGGAAATCTGATACAAATAAACTGCTCGGTTGAGATAGTATATCTAAAGGCCAGGTGGCTGGTACACCGACCATATCTAAGCCTTCAAATCTATCAAGAAAAAGTTCCATTCGTTCTAAGGCTAAAGATGTAATAGGGACAGCAGCACTTACTATATTTTCAATAAAACGATTAGACTCGATACACCCGACCACTTTAGTACATGCTTCATAATTACTTTCTGAAACGATTGATAGACCTTTACCTGTCAGATTAGCACTGCCATTAAAAATTAAATCATCATCTATTTGGTAAATTTTCGCATGTAAATTTGATAGGGCTTTGACAGTGTAACCTTCACTCAGAGCAGTCTTTATAGTCTCTAGATCGCTTGCACCAGTTAAAAAGTCACTTGGGGTTAATCTACCAACTAAGATTGCTGAGGGTTGGTTAGTCACTACTAAATTATTTAACCATTCAAAACCAACTTTAGAAATAAATGCAGATACAACAACTACTTTTTTACAAGAAGGCAGAACTAGTTCCAAGTCTGATTTTAATTTATCCCCTGAAAATAAATTACTCAAAGTGCATACTCATCAATTTCTCTTCCAAATACTCGCCCCATCGTCTACAAAACTTCCGATCCAGTTGCTGAACTTTACTATTAGTTGTATCAATACTCATTTGACAGATGCTAGAAATAAAAAAATCAAATAGAGCTTTTTGCTCATCAGATAAGCGGATGTAGATCAACTCATAAAGTGGGTGAGTCGAGTTTATTTCTATTAATAAATTATTATTAAAAAAACTAAAATCAAAAGCATCAGGTGACTTAATATTAGCAACCCTTATAGTTAAATTAGCATCATCAGGGAAAACTAAGCCTTGCGGTTTTTCAATTTTTAACTCACCTTTCGAGTTATCAACTACTTTGTTTCTTTTTAAAAAATAGCCAGCGGCATCAAATAGTGTTTTCATATTCCACACTCTATCTTTGGCTAACAGTTAATTACTGTTAGCCTCAACGATATTAAAGGTCTAATTCTTCGAACATCTCTTCAATAACTTCACCCCAATCATTGCGAGCTCTTTCTAGTTGCCGACGTTTATTTTCATTAGTTGTTGAATCTTCCATCAATGCCCAAGCACCAAGTAATACCTTGAATATCATCTTGTCTTTATCTGACATTTGACTTAAAAACTTGATGTATAACTCATGCTCAGGGTTGATTATGAGTACAGCAATACCTTGTAGATTTTCTACTTCGAAAAAGGATTGATTAGAAGTCTTACTGTACTGAACACTTATTCTAGATTGTAAATCTTCCATTTTTTTTGTGGTCAGCTTTGCATTCGCTTCATCATAGCCAAAATCATCGACTAACTTTTTCTCTAACTTTTTATAGTCTGGGTCTGCAGAAAGCGTGTTACCAGGATTTATTTCATCACGCTTATTCATTACTGTGTTTACTAGAATACTTACTTTATCATCTTCATCTAATTCAGAAGTTACAGCTCCCACTTTAGTCGTTGGTAAAAGCTTAGCTTTTTTACGAGCATTAGAGACGACTTTCTTTAATTTGGTAGATATTTCAAAGAGAACGGCTCTTTCTTCATCTCCATTATCCCTCAAATATTTTATTATTAGATCATCTTTTTCAATTGGCTCTTTTTCGTCAAAATCCATTTTATCAGCATCAAGCTCTTTTAGATTATGAGCATGTTGCTTATTATTTGTGACACCTAACACCTCATCAAGAGAAGGTGGGATATCAATTTCAACCCCCATAAATCGCGCTTTATACGGGTCATCTTTTAGAAAGAACTCATTAGTTATAAGTTCTATTTCACGGTCTGCTCGCATGACCGATATTCCAAAATTTCTCAAACAGTCTTTACCATACTCAGTTTTACCTGCTTGATTTTCACTACCTAAATTTAGAATTCTTGTAATCATCTCAGGTCGAGCAACTGAACTCTTTAAGTGTATAGTATGCTGAGCTCCTTGAAACTCTACATCGAAAGGGAAAGATTCTAGTTGTTCAAAAAAGGTAGGAGCTTCATCAGGGTGCAATCCTGGTAATTCAGGCAAAGCTGAGTCAGCAGTTAAATACAGAGGATCATTTGCTTTAATGAAGCCAGTTTTAGTCTCACGTTCTAAAGCCTGCATTTTATTACCACCAAAAGTATCAAATACTTTAAATTGAACCGAGCATTGACCTTTCGAAATGAATCTGCGATACATTCTACCGATCTCATATTGAGATTTTGCAAATAAAGTAGCAGAGCGTTTCCATTTCAATTTATCTAGGTTGGACCATAACACAAACGTGCCAGAATCAGGCATTTTGCCGTCAAACATTGAATCTAAATACTTTTCGGGCATTTGAGCTAACGTTGGTTCAGGTAATTCACTATAATCACCATCGATAATTTCTTGAACATCTAGATATGTATAATAAATTTCTTGTTTATTTTTCCAGCTCCAGACTTGTATTCTCTTACATTGGGAAACAGATGCATTTGGTAAGCCCATACCGAACTTACCCATACCTTTAGTATCATCGTTTAATAGGTTTCCATCTTTATCTTTATCTCTTCCTGACTCTCCAAAGCCTAATGCTGATGCTAATAGGCTTTTAGACATTCCTATACCATTATCAACTATCGCTATTTCTTCGATAGTTCTCTTTTTATTTTCAAAGATTAATATTTCAACTTTATCTGCACCTGCCTGTATAGAGTTATCAGCTAACTCAGCAATAGCGTAGGCAGTATCTTTATATCCATTTGAGCGTGCCGAAATAATATATTGTTTAGGGTTTACTAAAGACATTGTTTAATCCTTTAATTCTTTTCATTTTCAAGCTCTGTCCACATTTCATTCCAATGTTTAAAAGCTAAATTAACGTTATTAAATTCTGATATCTCATCTAAGACTGTATAGATTCGAGCTGATTTAGGTGTTAAATCTGGATTTCCTCGTAATGCGCGACCTATCATCTGTAGATATAAAACCAAGGAATTTGTTGGGCGAGCGATTATAGCAACATTAGTTTCTGGTGCATCAAAGCCTGTAGTTAACATTTCACAATTCACTAAAACATCTAAATCGCCATTTTTATAATTATCTATAATTTGAGACTTCTCTTCAGAAGAAGTACTTTTGCTATCAACAGATTCAGCTTTAACTCCCATACAGCACAAAGAAAACGCAAGGTTTCTAGCATGTTCAATATCACAAGCGAATATAATAAGTTTAGATTTATTATTTTTAACTTCATGAATAGCTGTTTTCAAGATTACAGAGTTACGGTTAGTTGAGTTACTAAGCTTTTTCAATAACTCAGTCTCACTAATATTTATTTCATTAGAGTTTTCGTATAAATCAATATCATCATAATTCAACTCTATGAATTTAGGATCTGCGAGGTAGTTTTCTTTGATTAAGAACTCCATAGGTTGATAAGGAGCAACATCCATAGTAATTTTATTATTACCAAACAACTCAGCTAGAGCTTTGTTTTCAGGGTCAAGCTCTGGTTTATCATCTCTATAAACTCTTCCTGGCGTAGCAGTTAAGCCGACTAACTTTGCTTGCGGTGAGTATTCTAAAAAACGATTTAAGATTTCTTTGTATGTTGAGGCTAATGCCCTATGGGCCTCATCGAAAATTACTAAAGTAACTTTAGTATCAAACGAAGCAGTTTGATGTGGTAACATTGAATTGTAATAGGAAATAAGCTTTTGTAAGCCACCTACCACAAAGCCACTTTTTATACTTTCAAGAGAGAATTGGTTATTACCATAATATCGACCTTGGATAACTTCTCTGTTTCCTAACTTTCTCCATGCTTTGTTAAACTCTTCCGAAGCTTGCTCGCAAAGGATCTCTGAATTAGCCAGCCAAAGAACTAAAGCATCCTTTTTTGTCATTAAATGACGAGATGCGATATGCATTGCAGTCCTTGTTTTACCCGCACCAGTGGGCAAATGAATTATTGCTTTATTATTATTGCCAAACTCTATAGAGCTAAATACTTTATCAGATATCTCTACTTGATAAGGGTATAAACCATACTCTGGCTTAACAGAACAAAAGGCCTTATATTCTTCATTCTTTTTACTAAAATCAATTACATTTAAATCTAAAGATTTAAGGAAAGCAGCTAACCCTAATTGTGAATTGCAAAATTCTTTAATGCTAACATAATAACTGGCATCAATTTCTTCCACATCAAAGCCATTAATTCTAAAAATTAACTCTCTTAGGCTTTCTTTACTTAGTCTATCTATGAAGTACTCACGACTAGTTTTATCTAGGATCATACGGGCAGGGTTTGAGTTAACTATTGCTTGAACTAATAACTTCTGCTGGTTATTTTCATCGTAATACGATTTGTCTATGCTTAATGTACTCTCGAAAAATGACAGCGCATCTTTACCAGCGAGAAGTTTTAAAGCATTGATACTCAAACTACTAAGACACTTTTGAAACACATCTTCTCCTTAAGATTTAAAAGTATGTGATAAATTAACACGATTAAGCTCGTATTCATACTCGCCAAAAACTATAGCAAAAGTATTAGCCTAACAATATGTTGCAGATCAACCAAAAGCACTGTATAAAAAAACATGCTTTGAGATAAAGTTCTTTCGCTGTCAAAAAAATAAAGTTAACATTGCTCTTGGACATTTTCTCCAATCAAAGGTTTTAAATTAGCATGAAAGCGAAATTTACAGGGCACGACACCTTCCCTCTGCGCTATGGATGGTTATTCAAAGCAGTTAATCATTTGAATTCAAATGGTAATTTCTCAAGTTCCGACGAAGAAAGTATTCGTCATTCTATTGTTGAGCTTGGTGTTGGTAAGAATATGGTTAAAGCGATTCAGTATTGGGCTGAGTCGAGCGGCATTATAGAAAGCATTAGAAAAAATAATAAAACCCTTCATAATGTAACTGAAAGTAAAGGCCTTTACCTATTTGATAAGGGCGGTAAAGACCCTTATTTAGAGTTGCCTGGCTCTATATGGCTACTGCACTTTTGGTTAAACTTTAATGACGAACACTTAACAGCTTATCGCTACTTTTTTAATTACTCTAATGTTCAGCATTTTGAAAAATCAAAACTGATAGATGACTGTTATGAAGATGCTAAGCGCTTAGTCAAAAGCGAAATTGGTAACGTTACAACTATCAAAAAAGACATGGATTGTTTTTTAAATATGTATAGCAAAAAAGTTAAAACAACAACGAAAAAAGTCGATGAAGATCATTTCACCTCTCCTCTGGCTGAACTTAATTTAGTACAGGATAACGGCCGCTCTTTTTATGTTAGTAACTTAACTGAAAGGCCTGAACTACCTATTGAAATATTTGTTTATGCCCTGCTGGAGTTTTTTAAAGTAGAAACAACTGAATCTAAAGTGAGCACTATCGATTTTGATTCGTTACTGACTAAACCGTGTTCGCCTGGACGAATATTCAGGTTATCAGAATCAGGTTTAGGGCAAAAACTCGATGAAGCGCAAGAATACACTAATAAAAACATTTCATGGGTAGACTCTTTAGGACTTAGACAAGTAAACATCTCTGAATCAGAAAAGAATAATACTATTAATTACTTAAATGAATATTACGGCAAATACAATGTCTGAATCTCTTATTGCAATTAACCAACGATATAAAAGTTCCACTCGCATTGATGTTGATAGTGGTAATTTAAAACCTTTTATAGACGACTTTATTGTTCATGGTACAGCAATAAATGTACTCGATACTATTAGCCGTGAGTTCGAAGGTAGTACGCAAAGAGCGTATACAATTACCGGCCCATATGGTTCAGGTAAATCAACTGTAGCTTTGTTTTTATCATGCTTATTGTCGGTCGATTCAGAACAAAGGAATTACGCACTAGACAAATTAAATAGTTCTCAAAAAGTTATAACTGAATTTGATGATAGGTTTAAAATTACTAATGGCTGGAAGACCATTAAGCATGTTTGTGGCCTAGAGGCACCAGCAAATAGTATTTTAATAAGCTTATTGAAAGCGTTTAACGTTGAATTTGATGTACAAGATATACAAGCTCTTGATGATGACCAATGCTTAGCACAGATAAAGTCACTTCTACAAAAACAAACAGAAAGCGAAGACGGCGTGTTAATTTTACTCGATGAAATGGGTAAAGCTCTAGATTATCAATCACGTGCAAATAAAGACTTGCACTTATTTCAGTCACTTGCTGATATTGTTCAACAAGCTAAGCGTCCTGTATTACTGGTTGGCTTTTTACACCAAGCATTCTCTGATTACGCTAAAAATAAAGATGTAAAAACACAGCAAGAGTGGAGCAAAGTTCAAGGCCGTTACAGAGATTTAAGTTTTAATCCTTCTATTGATGAATCATTAGTGCTTGTTGGTGACTCAATTTTTAGAGCACCTAAAGTTGTTAATGCTCTCGAATCTAAATATGAAAGTTTAGTTGATATAGTAAGCTCTGTATTCACGAATCAAAACAAAAATGTTGATGCTTTAAGCAACACACTACCTTTAGATCCTATTGTTAGCTTATTACTAGGCCCTGTATCTCGTCGTCGCTTTTCACAAAATGAACGAAGTTTATTTGGCTTTTTAGCATCACACGAAAAATATGGTTTCAGAGAATTTTTAGAATCTGAATATAGTGAGCTTAATGAAGAGTTAAGCTTATATCGTCCTGAAATGTATTGGGACTATTTGCATCATAACTTACATCATTTAATTGTTACTTCTCAAGATAGCAAAGCGTGGCTAGAAGGCTGTGACGCAATTTATAGAGCCGAACAAAAAGGCGGTGAATTACACACTGCTATTACTAAACTAATTGCTTTACTTACTATTTTTGGTTTTCATCACCAGTTACACGCCAAACACGAGTTTATAAAAAAATATTTTGTTAGCCGCGGTTATGAAGCTGACGAAATAATGCAAGCTTTGAGTGATTTAGAAACCTGGACGGTTATAATTTACCGACAAAAACATGATGCTTTATTTGTGTTTCAAGGTAGTGATATTGACATAAATAATTTAATTCACGAACGTATTGAAGCAATAAGCTATGGTGTTGATTGGACAGAAATATGTGATATACCACAGAACATTTTAGCAACAGCTCATTACCACAAAACAGGAACTATGCGCTGGGCAACAACCAAGCTTATAAACAAATACGACGTTGCTCTTATTAAACCATTTGTGACCCCTCCAAAAACGGGGGAAGCTTTTGCTACGTTTATTTTATGTGTGAATGACGATATTGCTAAAGAACTTAAAGCGCATGAGAAGACAATGCCTTTTAGTATTGTTGGTAAGTTTAAAGACTTTTCAAATTTAAAAAATGCAGCTATTGAATTAATTGCTTTAAAACAAATACTCAAAGATGAAAAGAAAATATCTCATGACCTTATAGCTAAGAACGAACTTGAGAACAGAATTAAGTTTGCACAAGCAAACGTAGATCATGAGCTGCAATATGTTTATAAAAATGCTGACTGGTTTCATTGTGGTAAAAAATTACAAGCAGCACCTTTAACATCTATCGCTTCAAAAATTGCAAATGATTTGTTTAACAAGTCACCTGTCGTTATAAACGAATTAGTTAACCGCTCTAAGCCCTCGGGTAGTGCGAATAGCGCTATTCGTAAGTTAATGAACGCCATGTTTGAACAAGGCGATGAAAAAGATCTAGGTTTTGATGAAAAGGCATTTCCACCTGAAAAAGGCCTTTATCTTTCTTGTCTAAAAAGTAAAGGTTGGCACTGTGAAACATCAGAAGGCTTTTTATTTCCAGCTGAATGGAGTAAAGACTCTCAAAAAGCCAACCCTGAGATGTATGAGTTATTTAAAAGTGGCTTTAGCTTTATAAAAGAAAACTCAAAGAACAAACAAGTAACATTAGCTGAACTCTATGATTTTTGGATGCGTCCTCCTTTTGGTTTAACTGCAGGTTTATGCCGTATTTATGGTTTAGCTTTGTTAAAGTCTCTCGAAGGGCAAGTTGCTTTTTACGATTGGGATTCGACTAACCAGTTCATTTTTATTCCTGAACTTGATGAAGAGCTAGTAAACAAAATATACAAACATCCAAATGAAGCTGGGGTTCGTTATTTCGAGATATCTGAAATACAAAGTCACTTACTAGACAATTTAGCTCAGGCGACTCTAGGTGAAGCTAAAAATGACGCTGCTATTTTAAACATTGCTAAACATATTGTGGGGATAGTTCATAAGCTGCCTACATGGGTTAAAAAGACTAGTGGCGAAAGTTTTACTGGTGATAAAGGCAATGGTTTAACAAAGCAAGCTCGTGACTTTAGAAATAAAGTTATTGCAGCAAACGATCCTTACAAATTAATTTTAGATGATCTACCTGCTGTATTTGGGTTTAAGAAAGATGACCCTGCACTTGAAGACAAACTTGGAAATTATTTAAAAACTGCTATTGAAGATTTAAGTGCTCAGCACGATATTTTGCTAAGTGGTTTTAAGCAAATAATAGTTCAAATGTTAGGTGAAGATTTTAATCAAATCCTAAAAGAGCGTTGTGATTTTGTTGAAAAGATTGCTAAGCGACCAAATGTAAAAGAGCTTGCAAAGCGTATTTCACAGCACATTGATGGTAAAACAAAATTTGAATTTATTATTAATTTAGCCACAGGTACACCAGAACGAAATTGGACCGATAAGCATTTACGTAATGGCCTTGATGAATTACAAAATTTATGTGTTCAGTTTAGAAGAATTGAGTCATTTGGAAATATTCAAACTCAAGGAAATTCTAAGCCATTAGCATTTATTACCACCGATAGTGAAGGTAATCATCAAGAATTTGGTGGATTTATTAAGTACAATTTAGATCAAGATAAAGACGTAACTGCTGCTGTTGATAATATTCAAACTACAATTGCTAATATGTCGAAAGAGAAACAGCTTGCAGCATTAACGAGTTTGTTAACTAACTTGATGGAACAGAGTGAGTCAGAGGTAGCTGATGACTGAAAAAGTTAAACACGTACTAGGGCTTTCTGGCGGCAAAGATAGCAGTGCTTTGGCGCTGTTTGTAAAGGAAACATACCCTGAATTAGATGTAGAATACTTTTTTACAGATACAGGGTATGAATTGCCTGAAACCAATGAATTTATAGACCAACTAGAAGAGAAGTTAGGTTATATACATAGGTTAAATGCTCGTTCATTAAATAATATTGAAGGACGTGGTGAAAAAGATTTTGCCCACTTATTAAAAGAGCATGGTAACTACTTACCTTCACAAAGAGACCGCTGGTGTACCGTCCAAATGAAACTAAAACCATTTGAACAATGGTTAGATGGTTTCATCAAAGATGGATACAAAATAAAGAATTATGTGGGTATTCGTGCTGATGAACCTGAACGTACGGGTTACATGACTATAGAGAAGCCTATCGAGTCAGTATTCCCATTTAGAGAGCATGGCATTGTTCGTAGTGATATCGAAAATATATTACAACGTAATGGTTTAGAACTACCTGAATATTACAAGTGGCGCTCTCGCTCAGGATGTACTTTTTGTTTTTATCAAAGGAAAATTGAATGGGTTAAGCTAATGGAAAAGCACCCTGACCTTTTTGAAGAAGCAAAAGCATTTGAAAAAGGTGATGATGAAAATACGACTGTTGGGGAACGCTTTTATTGGATGGGTCAAGGCCAGCCTTTAGAGACTCTAGAAGATCCCGCTGTTCAAAAGCGTATTATCGAAAATCATGAGAAAAAAGTAGCTCGTTTCAACAAAAAGAAACGCCGAAATGCTCTGCTAGGTGATTTTGAAGGTTATTGTGAGTTTAATGAACTTGATGATATTTATGACGAAGCCGAAGGCGGTGGTGCCTGTGTAACTTGTTATAAATAAAGGAAGCGGCTCAATAAGCCGCTTTTTTTATCGCTGTGACTAAGAAATTAATATCAGCTTTTTTGATTTCATGGGTAAAGCTAATTCTAAAAGTATGCTCAGCTTGCTCTCGAGTTAACCCTAATGCGGTTAAAACGTGTGAAGCTTCTATCTCTTTTGAAGAACATGCGGATCCTTGAGCAAGACAAACAGAATTCTCATTATCACGAACCAGTACACCTACATTAGTTTTCGGAAGAGATAATGAAAGTATGTGAGGTAAAATATTACCTTGCCCGTTTATGAGATATTCGATTTCATGCTCTTCTAGTTTTTTTAAGAAGTAAGATTTTGGTGCGTCATTTCCAAAATCGCTGTACGTTTGTGGAAATACTTCGATTGCTTTACCAAAACCAATAATTAATGGCGCTGCAACAGTTCCACCTCTTAACCCATCCTCTTGACCTGCGCCATGTATAACAGGTAGAAGATTACGTTTTCTGAGGTCACGAATATAAACAGCACCAATCCCTTTAGGTCCACCAACCTTATGTGCAGAAAATGACATTACATCAATATTCATCTCATCAACGTCAATATCTGTTTTGCAGAAACTTTGAGCTGCATCTGAGTGAAAGATGATACCTTTTGAAAAGCAAAGCTCACCAATTTCTGCAATAGGATTAATTGTGCCAAGTTCATTATTCACATGCATTATAGAGACAAGAGCTGTGTCTTCTTTTATTGCTGCTCTAACACTTTCAGCTGTAATCACCCCATTAATATCTGGTTTTACAAGTGAAATCTCATAACCTAGTTTTTGAAAGTAGTCGCAGATTGCAAAAATGCATTTGTGCTCAATTGATGAAATCACAATGTGTTTTTTAGTTTTTAGGTCTTCATCACCAAGCAATATACTTTTAAAAGCTATATTGTTTGATTCTGTTGCGCCACTGGTGAAAACTATTTCACTTGGAAAAGCCCCTATTTCATCAGCTAATAGCTCTCTTACCTCATTGATCTTATCTAACGCAGACTCACCTAAAATATGACTAGATGCAGAGTTTGCATAACAACTCTCAAATGCGTCCATCAATGTTGATTGTACTTCAGGTAATATTGGATAAGATGCTGCTGAGTCAAGATATATCATAAACAAGTCCCTAATATTTAGTGTTTTAAGGTTATCACAAGCGAGCCTAGGTCACAGACACTTTTTATGCTAAAACTTTAAAAGGTTATATAGTGTAAACCTGAACTTTATGGCTCAAGGTAAGATGAATAACCATGAAAAATATAGGTTTTTTCGATGAATGAAATAATAACTCTAATTTATTGAAGAGGATTTTAGTGCGGAAATGCACTGCAATGGGATACAATCAGTTTTCAAGTTTTGTTTTATCAGACTAAAGAACTATCAAAAACTTGAACAATTTTTAAAAATAACCACGTGTTATTGAGCTTTTAAGGATATCAAGCTCTATGCAATTACCTAATATTGAATTTCATCTCCCGATTAGGCGGTTACTGGAAGCAGTAGCCACTTCCAAAGTGGGGATAGAATATGAAAAAATCGCGCTCATTAAGGCGTCATCATTACGCTAGGTTAAAGAGTAAAGTTGTAAACCACTCTTACTTTGGTCACAGCAGAAACGATTGGCGTTGTGCACTTGAAAGCAAAATTGGTTTTTATGCTAACACTGCAAAGTCTATTACTTCGGCACTTAGCTCAAACCCAAGAAACAATAAATGGAATTCAAGAAAGCATCAATTAACGCTGCAAGAACGCAGAAGTGAATTTGATGCAAAAGAGTTTAATTACTAAAGCTAAAAGGTCGGCAATTGCCGACCTTTTTTGTTATTTGAACTTCGAAAACGCAGCCAAACGACTATATCGTTCTTCTATGCAAAATGGCGTTTAGCCATGTTTCTGTGGCGCGTTCTGGGCGTTGGTCGGCGCTTTGCCACGACTTGAGGATAAATAGGTCGGTGCCTTTAATAATGCTCTCAAGGGCTTGTTCGTTTAGGTCGGTAAATTCGCGACCGTTGTGTTCGCGCTCGCCGTCGCCGTATTTAAACGATACATACACGATGCCTTGTGGCTTTAATGCTCGGGCAAGGTTATTGAATGCTTCTGTTAAGTCGTTTTTTGCTACGTGAATAAGGCTTGCGCAGCACCAAATGCCGTCGTATTTGGCAACGTCGTTTAGCTCTAGAAAGCTGCTTACAGCTACGTCTTGGTTTAAGTATTCTGACGCCAGCTTTGCCATAGCTGGGCTGATATCGAATGCATCTACGCTATAACCACGCTCTTTAAAGATGAAAGCGTCGCGGCCAGAGCCACAACCGGCATCGAGTAAAGCGCCTTTTTTTGGGATCAGCGGTAAGAACTCGTCATAAAGTTCATTGAGGTCTACATCGAGTGTGGCATCGACAAATGCTTGCGCATTTTGGTTGTAGTATTCGACGGTTTTGGATGCCATATTACTTCCTTTATATTGGCAAGATTGCTTGGCGCTAAAATATCATTAAAGCTGGGTACTAAAAAGATATCAAACTGATTTTAAGTATTTTTGGCGGGGAATTTTTTTATACTCCAGCGTAAGTAATTAGGCACTATATAGAAGAAATAGTACTCACAAAGAGATTAAAAGACACTGTGCGCTGCACAAAGAAAAACAAATACTTACAAAGAGGATAACAGACGCTGCGCTTTAGAGAAGTAAGCTTTTATACCTCATTGTTTTCTCATTCTCTTCTCTTTGTGAATAAAAAACCTATAGTAAATAAATGCCTGTTTGACACTATGTAAAACTACGGCTACATATTTTCCCTATAGTTTTATACTTTTAACTCAACAACATTGCACAATTGGCAATTTACTAGCACTATTAAGTATTAAGAAGACTTTAGTCTGAGGTAAGCATGCAGGACAAGCAAACTCATTGCCAGCCAACAGGTTGCAATAAATGTAAAGACAAATTAGAACTCGGTTTTGATTTTACAATGGCTTTTCAGCCAATTATTGATTGCACCGATAAACACATTTTTGGCTATGAGGCTTTAGTTAGAGGGCCTAATAATGAGTCGGCTTACTCTGTTATCTCACAAGTTAACGATGAGAACCGCTATACCTTTGACCAGCTTTGTCGTATTAAAGCTATTTCGCTTGCAGCTAAACTGAAGCTTGATGCTATTTTGAGTATTAACTTTTTACCTAACGCGATATACAAGCCTGAGCGCTGTATTAGAACAACCCTTGAAGCTGCTGAACAATATGGTTTTCCGGTAGAACAAATTATGTTTGAGTTTACCGAGGTTGAAAAGGTTGAAGACAGTACGCACATCAAACGTGTTGTTGAGTATTACCAATCACTCGGGTTTATTACCGCAACCGACGACTTTGGTTCTGGGTACTCAGGTTTAAATTTATTGGCTGATTTTCAGAGCAATATTATTAAGCTCGATATGGAGCTAATACGCGATATTCACTTAAATAAAGCGCGACAAGTTATTGTTAATCATTGTATTGCTATGTTTGAAGAGCTCAACATTACCGCCCTCGCCGAAGGCATTGAAACAGTTGAAGAGTATCAATGGTTGCGCCAAGCCGGCGTAAGTTTAATGCAAGGGTATTTCTTCGCCCGCCCAGGGTTTGAGAGCCTGCCAGAAGTAGATTTTAGTAAGTTGGATTAAGTGGTTAGAGGTTAGAGGTTAGAGGTTAGAGGTTAGAGGTCAGATATTAGATATCAGGCGCGCTACGGGGTTATGTAGGTTAAGTGTTCTTCTCTGCAATGAAAACCCTTCAGGAGTTATTGTAGGAGGTACTTTAGTACCGAATCGAACATAAACAAGAGCTTTCAGCCGTAAGCCCTCAGACGCATGAAGACATTAGGTGCTAGGTTTTGGGCGCTAGGCGCTTGGACGCGATGTTAAATCGCTGCTACCTCGTATCTCGTATCTCTTATCTCGTATCTCTTATCTCTTATCTCTTATCTCGTATCTCTTATCTCGTATCTCTTATCTCGTATCTCTTATCTCGCATCTCGCATCTCGCATCTCGTAACTTTACTCTTTCCCCTTGAAACTCGCTAACTTAAAACACTTCCCGGCTAAAGCCAGTCCTACGAGTTTCATTGTCGTACCTTGCTAACTTCTTCCAGTATTTAATCGTATTTGTATTATAAATTTTTATTTAGGATGCTAGGCTGAATATTCTTTATGCATATTGAGAAAGGATAATGATGTTTTTACGCATACTGTTAGTCTCAGCACTTGTTTTATGGTCTTCTGCAAGCCTAGTCGCTAAAGAGCAGTCTCTTAGTTTTGATGCTGAGTTAAGCAATTATCAATACGACTTACCTGTACAGTTTTTTAATTTTTCGTCACAAAATACGCCATTGAAAATGGCTTACTCTTACCTTAAACCAAGTAATAATATGCCAACCGTTGTGCTCATGCATGGCAAAAACTTTAACGGTCATTATTGGACTAATACTGCCAAGTACCTTAATAGTAAAGGCTATGGTGTGCTGATCCCGGATCAAATTGGTTTTGGTAAATCATCAAAGCCTGCCGATTATCAATTTTCGTTTGCTGTATTAGCCAATAACACTCATCAGCTTGTGTCATCTTTAAATATTGAAAACCCCATTGTACTTGGCCACTCAATGGGCGGCATGCTAGCAAGCCGTTACAGCCTGATGTTTTCTAGCCAAGTTAGTAAACTCATTTTGCTAAACCCAATTGGTTTAGAGAACTATTTAAATTATGTGCAATACAAAGACACTGATTTTTTCTTTAAAAATGAATTGGCTAAAACACCTGAAAAGGTTATTGCTTACCAGAAGAGAAACTATTACGACGGTAAATGGAATAGCTCTTACGAGCAATTAACCCATTTTATTAGTGGTCAAATTCAAGGCCCTGATCATAAGCATATGGCGTGGGTTAATGCTAAAACCTACGATATGATTTTTACGCAACCAGTCATAACACAGTTTGATCAGTTAAACATGCCTGTGTCTTTAATTATAGGCACCCGCGACAGAACTGGCCCTGGCCGCAATTGGAAAAAAGCAAATGTTGACCATGAGCTTGGCCGTTACGATAAATTAGGCAAAGCCGCGGCAAATATGATCCCAAAATCGCAATTAATTGAATTAGACGATATTGGCCACCTTCCTCACATCGAGGATTTTGAGCGCTTTAAAGGTGCATTAGACAAAGCGTTATCATTTTAATTTTGGTCGCGCGAAACAAGTTGCACGCCTACGGTGAAGACATTTGGTTCTGGGTGCTAGGTTCTAGGTTTTCGGCGCTAGGGTTTAGGCCCTAGGACGCGATGTTAAATCGCTGGTTTCTAGTCGTTAGACGTCAGATATTAGATGTCAGGCGTACTGCGGGGTTATGTGGGTCAAGTGTTCTTCTCTGCAATGAGAACCCTGCAGGAGTTATTGTAGGAGGTACTTTAGTGCCGAATCGAATTTAAATAAGAGCTGTCAGCTTTCAGCCTTAAGCCTAAGACGCGCGAAACAAGTTTCACGCCTACTCTATGCTAGGATCTGGGTTCTAGGCGCTAGGGCGCGATGTAAAATCGCTGCTACCTCGTATCTCGAAACTCGCATCTCGTTACTCGCACCTTTCCCCTTTACTCTTTCCCCTCGTAACTTAAGACACTTCCCGGCTAAAGCCAGTCCTACGGGGAAGCATTAGGCGCTAGGATCTGGATGCTAGGCTCTAGAACGCGATGTAAAATCGCTGCTACTTAATTTCTCGCATCTCGTTACTCGTAACTTGAAACTCGCTAACTTTCCCCTTGAAACTTTCTCTTTTTTTAATAGCGTTATTAGGGGCTGATCTGTATAATCCGCGGCCTATTATTTACCCTATTGCTTGTTTATTTTCGCAGTTGCTGCGCCCATAACCCTGTCAGTATTTTTCTAGGAACAATTCGTTGATTTCAACCGCAAATATCACCATGCAATTTGGTGCAGAGCCTCTGTTTGAGAACATTTCAGCTAAGTTTGGTAACGGTAACCGCTATGGTTTAATTGGTGCGAATGGCTGCGGCAAATCGACCTTTATGAAAATTCTAAGTGGTGCGCTTGTGCCAACGTCTGGCAATGTGTCGATTGCACCGGGTTTAAAGCTAGGTACGCTAAGCCAAGATCAGTTTGCGTTTGAGCAATACACTGTGGTTGATGCGGTGATCATGGGTGATGCAGAACTTTGGAAAGTTAAGCAAGAGCGCGACCGTATCTATTCTCTGCCAGAAATGAGTGAAGAAGACGGGATGAAAGTCGCTGAACTTGAAAGCGTTTTTGCCGAAATGGATGGCTACACAGCAGAAAGCCGCGCAGAAGAAATTTTGATCCAAGCGGGTATTGAGCAAGAGTTTCATTATGGCTTAATGGCAAACGTTGCGCCGGGCTGGAAACTTCGTGTGCTGTTAGCACAAGCACTATTTGCAAACCCTGATATTTTGCTACTTGATGAGCCAACCAATAACCTTGATATTCACACTATTACTTGGCTAGCTAACGAGCTTAACCAGCGTAAGTGTACGATGATTATCATCTCGCACGACCGTCACTTCCTAAACTCGGTGTGTACGCACATGGCCGATATCGATTACGGTGAGCTAAGAATTTACCCGGGTAACTACGAAAAGTGGATCGAAGCTTCAAGCTTGCAACGCGAACAGCTACTTGCGGAAAACGCAAAGAAGAGCGCCGAAATTGACGAGCTACAAGATTTCGTAAACCGCTTTGGTGCTAACGCTTCAAAAGCGAAACTTGCGAGCTCTCGTGCTAAGCGCATGGATAAAATTAAGCTTGATGAAGTAAAAGCATCAAGCCGTATTAGCCCGTCACTCCGTTTTGACGAAGGCAAAAAGATGTATCGCCAAGCATTAGAGCTTACTAAGTTAGGTCATGGTTTTGATGGTGAAACCCTGTTCAGCGGCGGTGAGCTATTACTTGAAGCCGGTGCTAAGCTTGCGGTTATTGGTGAAAACGGTGTTGGTAAAACTACCCTATTACGTTGCCTAGTGAATGAATTACAAAGTAACGAAGGTGTGGTTAAGTGGTCTGAAAATGCCAGCATTGGTTATTGCCCGCAAGACAGCAGTAAAGACTTTGATAACGACTTAACTTTATTTGATTGGATGTCGCAGTGGCGCACCGCTAAGCACAACGATTTAATGGTGCGTGCTATGTTAGGCCGTTTATTATTTACCGCAGACGACGCTAACAAAAAAGTCCGTAACTGCTCGGGTGGTGAAAAAAACCGCCTATTGTTTGGTAAGCTCATGATGCAAGACATCAACGTGCTAATTATGGACGAGCCAACTAACCACATGGATATGGAAGCCATTGAAGCACTCAATAATGCATTAAAAGATTACCAAGGCACGCTGATTTTTGTAAGCCACGACCGTGAGTTTGTATCGTCTTTAGCGACTCGGATCATCGATATAAAAGATCAAAGGCTTATCGATTTTCAGGGCACATTTGACGAATATATGGACCATGTTGCGCAACAAGCGCAATAAGCACTTCCAAGAAAAGGTGAGCAAGATAGCTCGCCTTTTTTGTTTACGTTCAGTTACATATTCACTTTACTGAATTACCCATTTTGGGTAACTTAAATTTTTTTGACTTCAATAGAACAATAAATTTAAGGGACCTAAATGAAAAAGCTTTTCAGCATATCGGCACTGACTCTGGCTCTAACAGCCTGTGGTGGCGGTTCATCAACAGATAAAACGCCAGATGTAAAAGTTGAGCAAAATACTGCACCGACGCTTTCTGGCTCACTCACTCTCTCAGCCAAAGCGCTTGAATCAACTAATTTAGTTGTTGATTTAAAAGATGAGCAAAACGACAGTGTGACAACAACGATTATTGATAAACCAGAGTGGCTGACTGTAACCACCAGCAGTAATCAAGTAACTTTTAGTGCAGAGCCGAGCTTATTCGAAGTAGCTAACCACGCTTTTACTGTAGAAGTCTCTGATGGTAAAGCGAGTAATCAATATACCCTAACCGTTAATGTCGCCGAAAACCGGGCTGCATGGCAACCTATTGAGCTTAGCAATAGCGAAGTGATGGGTAACTGGCAATCAAGCGATGGTAGCGTAGAGCTGGTATTTGCTACTGAAGATGCTGGGGTAATTGCTCAAAATGGTGAGCTAAGCCGTTTTGATTGGTCGAACCCTGATGTGATTGCATTAAATACCCAAGCGATTGATTGCTTGCAAGAATGTAATCAACAAGCCCTTCTTGAAATGGAAGTGTTGGCTAAGCGCGATGATGCTATTCGTGTTGAGCTTTTTAATGTTTCAACCGATAAAGGCGAAGTCGTTACCCTTTATAAATCAAATACAGAGCTTAGTTCTGCGTACTACGCTGATGTAGAGCAAAGCTCATTCCACTCTGTTAATTTTTTAAGTGCAGCAGGTGAAGAAAGTTACTTTGAAGTACCTTTAGCAAGCTTTATTCCGACGGCTTCAGGAAATACTACGTCATTCCCTCATGCTGAATTTTCGGCGACGTTAGATGGCAAAACATTAAAAATTGAGAGTGATACATTAGTTGTAACTCAAAACACAAAGCAATTTAGTAACCTTGGTCATGAGGTAGATGTCGCATTTGACCTTGATCTTATTGATGCAGAAGTCATTGCCCAATTTGATGACTTTATAGTGCTAAAACTACGTCATGCTCTAACTTATCAAGATGAAAGTGCTCAAAATTATATTAATGAGTCAGCTGAACTTGCTGAAGCATTGCAAGTAAAAACAACGATTAGCACACTGCGCAAACTTACCCCTATTGCGGTTCCTGAGCTTACAGTAGGCAAATCATATACAGGCCGTTTGAATAACAAAAATTCAGATACAGGTGAAGGATTAACGTTTCGCTATTTACCAACATATTTCACCATCACTGCCGCCGATACTGCGACGGTGACATTTAATACGCCTGAAAATAGTGACTCGTTTAAGTGGCATTACGACTTAGACAATAATGGCGAAACCGTCAAAGTAACAGGCAATGGCCTAGATACGAGCTTACAATTTTTCACTCAGCCTGATGGCAAAGTGATCATGGCGCGCGAACGAAATAAAGAGGAACGCCAAGCTCGCTTAGGGTATGAATTTATGGAAGTGATTGATGACTCAACCATCACACTTGATGACTATAAGCAGCTATTTAGTTACTTACGTCAAGGCTATACCAGCGGCAACCAGAAGATATACTGGTATATAAATGATGATGGTAAAGGCAGCTTTTATTACGCTGACCAATATGGCCTCGAAAACAGAGCTAACTTTACACCAAGTAGTTATTGGCAATTAGAAGCTGATAACAGCATTAGCTTTGCAATGATGTCTCAGTGCCCAAATGCAGTTGATTACTCTAGCTGTAAAGATGAAGTAACTGCAAATCAAGAAGTTGCCTATTCATCATTATTCAATTTTAAAATTCTTGCTAAAGAGGGTGATAAGTACCTTTTTGATCGCCTGTTTTGGCAAAGCACGTATGCCTACAGTGAAAGAGAGTTAAAAGAGAGTATTTTTCAAAATAGTTATTGGTTTGGGGTTGAGAAATAAAGGAGCTTACAGCGGTAAGACGCGCGAAACAAGTTTCACGCCTACGGTGAAGACATTAGGCGCTAGGTTCTAGGCGCTAGGACGCGATGTAAAATCGCTGGTTTCTAGTCGTTAGAGGTCAGATGTTAGATGTCAGCAGAGCTGTGGGGTCGGTTAGGTCGAGTGTTTTTCTCAACAAAAGTGCCTCTTATGGAATAATTTGAGAGGCATTGTAGGAGGTACTTTAGTGCCGAATCGAACGTCGAAAAGAGCATCAGCTTGCAGCGGTCAATCGCGCGAAACAAGTTTCACGCCTACGGTGAAGACATTAGGCGCTTGGTTCTAGGTTCTGGGTTCTAGGACGAGATGTAAAATCGCTGGTTTCTAGTCGTTAGAGGTCAGATGTTAGATGTCAGTCGATCTGCGGGGTTGGTTAGGCCGAGTGTTTTTCTCAACAAAAGTGCCTCTTATGGAGTAATGTAAGAGGTATTGTAGGAGGTACTTTAGTGCCGAATCGGACGTCGAAAAGAGCGGTCAGCTTGCAGCGCTCAGACGCGCGAAACAAGTTTCACGCCTATGGTGAAGACATTAGGCGCTGGGCTCTAGGTTCTAGGCGCTAGGACGCGATGTAAAATCGCTGCTACCTCGAATCTCGCATCTCGTTACTCGTTACTTTCCCCCTTTCCCCTTGTAACTAAAAAAAAGGCCACACAGTTAAACTGTGTGGCCTTTGTACTTAACGGAATTTTAAATTAAATATCGAAGCGGTCGGCGTTCATTACTTTCACCCATGCGTCGACAAAGTCTTTTACAAAACGTTCATTGTTGTCATCTTGTGCGTAAAACTCTGCGTATGAGCGTAGGATTGAGTTTGAACCAAACACTAAATCAACGCGTGTTGCTGTCCATTTAGTTACACCTGTGCTGCGATCAATAATGTCGTAATAGCCTTTACCTAGTGGCTTCCACGTATTAGCCATATCGGTTAGGTTAACGAAAAAGTCAGTACTAAGTGTGCCTACATTATCTGTAAATACACCGTGTAAAGTACCGTTATGATTAGTACCAAGAACACGCATACCACCAACAAGAGCGGTCATTTCTGGTGCTGTTAAGCCCATTAATTGCGTACGCTCTAACATTAGCTCTTCTGCTGAAACCGCATAGTCTTTCTTCAACCAGTTACGGAAACCATCGTGAATTGGCTCAAGAACGTCGAACGAGTCTGCGTCTGTCATCTCGTCTGTGGCATCGCCACGGCCAGGCGCAAATGGCACGGTTATATCAACACCCGCCGCTTTTGCTGCTTGCTCAACCGCTGCTGAGCCACCAAGTACAATTAAATCAGCGAGGCTTACTGGTTTACTTAAACCCGCTTGTACTGATTCGAGTGCACTTAATACTTTAGCTAAACGCTTAGGTTCATTGCCTTGCCAATCTTTTTGTGGTGCAAGGCGAATACGTGCGCCATTTGCACCACCACGGTGGTCTGAACCACGGTAAGTACGCGCGCTATCCCATGCTGTTGTGATTAAATCTGCTTGGCTTACACCACAATTAAGAAGCTTGGTTTTAAGCTCGCTAATTTCGCTGTCTGATAAGGTGTAATCAACCGCTGGGATCGGATCTTGCCAGATCAGATCTTCGCTTGGTACATCGGCACCTAAATAACGTGATTTAGGACCTAGGTCACGGTGCGTCAGTTTGAACCATGCACGTGCAAACACATCGCTAAAGTATTCAAAATCATCGTTAAAACGCTCGATAATCTTACGATAAGTTGGGTCCATCTTCATCGCCATATCGGCGTCGGTCATAATAGGATTTAAACGAATTGATGGATCTTCTACATCAACGGGTTTGTCTTCTTCTTTAATATCGATTGGTTCCCACTGCCACGCACCTGCTGGGCTCTTCTTAAGTTCCCACTCGTAGTTAAGCAGTAAGTAGCAATAGCCGTTATCCCACTTAGTTGGGTGAGTTGTCCATGCGCCTTCGATGCCCGACGTCATGGTATCGCGACCAATACCGCGTGAGTTGTGGTTGTTCCAGCCAAGGCCTTGCTCAAATACATCAGCTGCTTCTGGCTCAGGGCCTACGTTTTCTTCACTACCATTACCATGAGTTTTACCCACAGTGTGGCCACCGACTGTAAGCGCTGCAGTTTCTTCGTCATCCATTGCCATACGGGCAAATGTTTCGCGAACTTGTTCTGCCGTTTTAAGCGGGTCTGGGTTACCATTCACCCCTTCTGGGTTTACATAAATTAAGCCCATTTGTACCGCTGCCAATGGGTTTTCCATAGTGTCTGGTTTAGCTACATTTGAATAACGCTCATCACTTGGCGCTAACCATTCTTTTTCAGCGCCCCAGTAAACGTCTTTTTCTGGGTGCCAAATATCTTCGCGGCCACCGGCAAAGCCAAAGGTTTTTAAGCCCATTGATTCATATGCCATATTACCGGCTAAGATCATTAAATCTGCCCAAGAAAGCTTGTTACCGTATTTCTTTTTGATTGGCCAAAGTAAGCGACGTGCTTTATCTAGGTTAGCGTTATCTGGCCACGAATTTAATGGCGCAAAACGTTGGTTACCTGTACCACCGCCACCGCGGCCATCTTCTAAACGGTATGAACCCGCGGAGTGCCATGCCATACGGATCATTAAACCACCGTAATGGCCCCAGTCAGCTGGCCACCATTCTTGGCTTTCGGTCATTAGGTTTTTTAAATCGGTTTTAACGGCTTCAAGATCAAGGGATTTGAATGCTTCTGCGTAATTAAAGTCTTTGCCGTAAGGATTCGTTTTGCTGTCGTGTTGATGAAGAATGTCGAAATTGAGCGCGTTTGGCCACCAGTCGGTATTTGATTGAGCGGTGACAGTGTTACTACCATGCATTACCGGGCATTGGCCCGTTTTTCCATTACTCATTATGTGCTCCTCATAAGCTAAAATATGACGAAACGCTAAAATTCGCTTTTATCCCTTTCGTCATAAAGAGAGATTTTCTAATAGTTATGAATAACTACTAGTGAATAAGTTCCTGTTGCTAAAAACTATAGGAGTTGTACATGAATAAAGCTAGATCCAGATCATAGTTTTAAATCGATTGCACCGATAGAAAAATCTGATTTGATTCATTTTATAAAACCGTCCATTTTATAAGGGTATTTTTAAACCGCGAGTAGCCCTTATGAAAACCATTAATCCTGACGTTGCTAGACAACTAAGCATTAACTTTTTTATCGCCAATTTACCTATCTTGATGTTAACAGGGCTGGTCGTCGCATCGCTTGTGGGGTTGACGTTTAGAAGTTCGGTATTGTTTTGGCTAGCGCTGTTAATCACGCCATTGAGCATTAATTATTTATATTCAAAAAAACGTATTAAACAGTTTTGCAAAGACAACGAATGCACTGATATTTCTTGTCTTGCTAAGCAAACTGATTAATTTTTAATTTTATTACCCAGTCACCAGATTGTTTAGCCAACAACTTGTATAAATATTAATTAGTTATGTGAGCTTTTGCGGCAATTTGAAGGTGACAGTAACGCCGTTATCCGGTTTGCTGGCAATACTCACTTCGCCTTGCAGCGCTTGCGTTGCAAGGTTATAAACTATCGACATACCTAAACCACTGCCACCATTGCCTCGCTTGGTAGTGAAAAATGGCTCAAACACCTTGTACATCACATCTTCGGTCATGCCATGACCGTTGTCTTTGTAGGTTATGATGTAGCTATTGGTGTCGTTATCGATGCTTACAGCGATATCTATGCGGTTTTGCTCACGGCCAACAAATCCGTGTACACAGCTGTTATTTACAAGGTTTAAGAATATTTGGCTAAGCGCACCCGGAACGGTTATAAGCGAAAAGTCATCAACACAGTTGATGTTTACTTCAACATTATGACTACGTGTAAGTGGCATTAAGCTATGTAAGATATTTTCAAAGTAATCTTTAATGTTGGTTTCAAGTAAATTAAGGGATGATTGATCTACCGCCGTTTGTTTAAAGTCACTAATCAGTTTTGCTGCCCGCTCAAGGTTGGTAAACGATATTTTGATACACTCGTTTAAATGATTCATGCCTTCAAGTAAGGCCGCTTTTGTTAAGGTATTTGAATCTATGTGTTTATTAAGCGTGTTTAGCTTATCTTTTGCTGAGCTATTTGCTGTGACTGCAATGCCAATCGGCGTATTTACCTCATGGGCAATACCTGCAACAAGGTTACCTAGTGAAGCCATTTTTTCGGCTTCAATGAGTTTTTCTTGCATTGCGGTCAGTTCAGATAAGGTTTTTTCAAGCGTACGAGTTCGCTCTGCAACACGTTGTTCTAGATGCTGATTGGCACGCTCAAGTTCAGCATTGATACGTTCGTTTTCTTGTGCCGAGAGCGCTCTGCCATAAAGATCTGCCAAAGCACCGATGAATGAGCATTCATCTTCTGTCCATCGCCTTGTTCCACCTATGTGCTCACAGCAAAATATACCAATCATTTTTCCTTTATAACGAATTGGCGCATCGAGCATTGCACCTATGTTAAGAGGTGTTAAGTAACTTTCGCTAAATTCATACGTAGCAGGGTCGGTATGAGCATCTTCGGCAGTAATCGTACGTTGGGTGTCGAGTGCTTTAAAATAGGCAGGGTATGCATCACGAGGGAGCACTAACATTTGGATTTCTTTGCCGTTTTCTCTATCGAGTAATAACCGGCATTCAATCGCCGTGTTTTCGTCATTTAACAGCCAGATCCCTGCTCGGCCAATTTCAAGGCCATCAAGTACAGCATTCAGAATTAAGCGTTCAGCTAATTCAACATTGCCACTATCAAGATCAGAAGAAATCGATACTCCATACAGCAGTTGGACTAGTTGTTGGCGCATACTCTCACCTTTTAGTTTTACGACTTCTTAAGTCTAGACGAACATTTTAATTCTGACAGAACGAATATAAGTATTTAAAAACTCATTAAGTATTAAGTAGTTGTTCAGATTAAAATGGGTATATTGTACCTAACTCCTGTTGATACCCCTTACGACTTTATGTTGTTTAAGCAGTTTGGCCAGCTCTCCCCCGAGCTGGCTTTTTTTTGCCTAGTCCACAATGCTCACGCATGTTACAGTTACCTCAGAAATCACTAAAAATTAATATGTCATGCGTTATACCTTAATTTTAATCACTTTTTTAATGAGCTTTAGTACATTTGCAGCAGCTCAAAATGAGCCTGAAAACCGCCCTGCTTTAACCGAAGCAGAGCAACAACAAGCTCTCGATAAGCTTCAGGAACCGATGTATAAGCCATTGTTAGAGCGTTATATTCTTGATGAATTAAAAGCTGTGCGCCAAGACCAACAAAAACTGCGCGAAGATGTGACAAAACAAGTTGCTCATACGCAACTAGATACTGCCGACCGTGCATTAACTTATACAACAGATACTATTAATAATGTGTTTTTCATTATCACGATTACTGCCTCAATTTTGGTTTTAGTCGGTTGGAATTCACTGCGTGATGTGAAAAACAAAGTAGAAGACATAGTAAACTCACGTGTTAGTGCGATTACACAAGAATACGAAGAGCGCCTAAAAGTACTTGAAGAAAAGCTACGTGAGCGATCTGAAGAGATCTTGTTAAACCAGCAAAAGATCTCAATCACTAATGAAGTTCATTCTTTATGGATGCGTGCCAATTTAGAAAGCGATGTCGCGAATAAGATTGAGATTTTTGACGAGATCTTAAAACGTAAACCAGAAGACGTAGAAGCCATTGCCTACAAAGCAGATGCACTGTTAGAAATTAACGAAACAGGTGAAGCTATCGAGCTTTGTAATCAAGCATTAGAAATTGATAGCGACTACGGCTACGCATACTGGCAACGTGCTTGTGCATATGCATTACTGCACAAACACGCCGATGCAATGGCTGATATTCGTATGGCCCTTGAGTATTCTCCTAACCTACGTAATGAGCTATTACACGAAAGCGCGTTTGCCAGCCTACACGACAATGACAGCTTTAATTCGTTGCTAAACGAAACGGCTTAGCCTAACCCCATGTAGCAGCGGGTTCATCCCGCGTCATAGGCGCTAGGGTTTAGGTGCTAGGCGCTAGGACGCGATGTAAAATCGCTGGTTTCTAGTCTTTAGAGGTCAGATATTAGATGTCAGCCGATCTGTGGGGTTATTTAGGTCGAGTGTTCTTCTCAGCATTCGACCTATTCATTTTCCAGGTAGGTTGGGTCGAGCGGAGCGACACCCAACATATAGAAGCCTTCAACGATCAGACGCGCGAAACAAGTTTCACGCCTACATGTAGCAGCGGGTTTATCCCGCGTCATAGGCGCTAGGATTTAGGTCCTAGGCGCTGGGAAACGATGTAAAATCGCTGGTTTCTAGTCGTTAGACGTCAGATATTAGATGTCAGGCATGCTGCGGGGTTATGTAGGTCAAGTGTTCTTCTCTCCTGCAGGAGTTATTGTAGGAGGTACTTTAGTGCCGAATCGAACGTAAATAATAACTGTCAGAAGCCTTCAGCGATCAGACGCGCGAAACAAGTTTCACGCCTACTCTATGCTAGGATCTGGGTTCTAGGCACTAGGACGCGATGTAAAATCGCTGGTACCTCATATCTCGCATCTCGTTACTCGTACCTTTACTCTCGCTAACTTTACCTCCTCTATTGCAAAAACATTAAATACCGCTAAACTAATCATTAAATACCTAATGATTATAAATGCAATCAATATGCGTTCTGAACAGGCTACAAAAATGGCACAAAAGCTGGGAGATTTGATTCGCCAGCACCGAACTCTTCATTATACGCAAAGTACATTTGCGAAAATGATTGGGGTATCACGTTCGACTGTACAAAAGTTGGAGCAAGGTGATGTTGTGAAAAGTGACATTCTTTTTGAAGCGCTGGTTGTACTTAACTTACAGGGATCGCTTCTTGATGAAATAAATGAATTAGCGGCCGACGTAGGTGGATACAATGCTCGCCAACGCAAACGAAATTCACCACAGGAAATCAATGATGACTTCTGAGTGCTATGTATTTATAGATGGTTTAGAAGAAAAACCCGTTATCTGTGGTTACTTTAAATTAGATAATCAATCAGGTCGAGGTGAGTTCAACTATGGTAAGAGCTATTTAGCCCGAAACGATGCCTTTGCTCTAGATCCAATACATCTGCCACTAAAATCGGGGGTTTTCAGTTACAGCGCAAACAGAGGTGTATTTGGCGTATTGAGTGATGCCGGAGCTGACTCGTGGGGACGTAAGTTAATTCTTTCGCTTCATAATACAAAACCTAAAAACGAGTTAGAGTTTTTATTAGCTGGCTCTGGGTATGGTGTAGGAGCTCTTGTTTTTAGCCTTTCGCGAAGTGCCTCAAAACATAAAACTAACAAAAACACCTTGTCTGATTTAGCCTTGCTAGATCAAGCTAAAGATGACTTGCTGGCGAATAAAACAATTTCAGATGAAGCTAAGAAAGCATTTGAGTTTGGCCAAAGCATGGGGGGAGCTAGGCCAAAGACCTCTATACAAATTGACAACAAACTCTACTTAGCAAAATTCAATCGCCAAGATGACTTATTCAATCTAGTCAGAGCCGAGCATGCTGCAATGAAAATGGCGGAACAGCTTGGTATTCGCACGGCTCCTAACTTTATTCATAAAACACATACCGGTGATGTGCTACTTGTTGAGCGATTTGATGTAAGCAATGGTTTACCAACACACCACTTTTTAAGTGCGAATAGCTTACTGCAAAAACCCAAAGTTGCTATGAGTGACCTTTCAAGTGACTATTCATATGGTCAATTAGCTGAATTCATTAGGCATCAGACAATGCAAAATGCAGGTGATGCTGAAGAGTTGTTTAAGCGAATGGTGTTCAATGCATATATTGGTAATACAGATGATCACACTCGCAATCATGCATTTCTATATTCATTTTCACAAAAAAATTGGCGATTAAGTCCAGCCTATGACATCACTCCAATCAACAACTCAAAACAACATGGTCTTGGCTTTGGTGATGATGGCCGTTATGCAAGTAAAAGCAATTTTTTATCTCAGGCTAAGCGATTTGGATTAGCAAATTCAGCAGCAAAAAACATCATTAAAGAGATTGAAGAATATTGCAAAGATTGGCCGATTCACTTTAAACATTTTGCAGACGTTAGTGATGAAGATATCACCCGTTTAAAAGGTGTAATTCCTGAAATAAATGAAGATTAATAGTGCGAAACAAGTTTCACGCCTACGTTTTATCCCTCGTCATAGGCGCTAGGGTTTAGGTTCTAGGCTCTAAGACGCGATGTAAAATCGCTGGTTTCTTGTCTTTAGAGGTTAGATATTAGATATCAGCCGATCTGTGGGATTATTTAGGTCGAGTGTTCTTCTCAGCATTCGACCTTTTCATTTTCTGAGTAGGTTGGGTCGAGCGGAGCGATACCCAACATATAGAAGCGGTCAGACGCGCGAAACAAGTTTCACGCCTACATGTAGCAGCGGGTTCATCCCGCGTTATAGGCTCTAGGTCCTAGGCGCTGGGACGCGATGTAAAATCGCTGGTTTCTAGTCGTTAGAGGTCAGATATTAGATGTCAGCCGATCTGTGGGGTTATTTAGGTCGAGTGTTCTTCTCAGCATTCGACCTTTTCATTTTCTGAGTAGGTTGGGTCGAGCGGAGCGATACCC